>JBHJJE010000092.1:0-28571 GCA_050042865.1 Mastigocoleus sp. | reverse complement strand
AAACTATTATATTTTCTAGGTTCGGTCGCCTTCCGAGTTCGTCGCTCTCGCGCTTCCCTTTTGGGCACTTATACATAGTAGCGAGAACAATATCTCCTGTCAACACTTTTTTCAAAAAAAAGTGAAAGTTTTTTGCCCCTTCACACGAAAACCCCCACACGCAACACTTTCAGCTTTTAAATTTTTTCTCTTTTGTCCAATATTTGTACTTTATTACCTCCAAGGGTCGTGAAATGCGATCGCTTTACGCTGTTTCTTGCGACTCCGAGTAAATTTATTTAGCAGGCTGCTGCCTTGAAGAAATTTGAAAATATAGTGAAAAAAAGCTTCAAACTATTTCTGTTTTTGTTCTCGGACAATATATGTCTTATATATATGTTCTGAGTCTGCTAATGAAAGTTATGTTTTAGTCACAGTCATCTCTTGTCGATTCTTGTCGATGGGAGTAAATCTGTAGTGAGAACAAATTATCTTTATATATGTGTCAAAACTTACGCAAAAGCAACGTGATTGTGTCCGAGACCGTTTGCGCAGCTGTCCATTAGGACGAACGATAGCAACGTATAAGCTCTATCGAGCAGGCTCTGGGTTTGCGTAGCATAACGTAGTTAACGCTAAAATCTTGAGATTGCTAGTCTACGATAACCCTTTCAGGGAAACCGAAACAAAGTGACCGTCGCTTCGGACAAATCCTTGTTGCATAAATCCGGTGTGTGAGAAATACATATAGAAAAATATGAAAAAGTACGCATTCGATTTAGGTTAAGCAACAATGGTTTATGCTTGGCATCAGTAATGGAAGAGTTGTCGTGAATTTTCAGTCAGTAATTACGGTTTTAAACAATTTCTGGAGCGAATCACTAGCAGAGCATCCCGGTCAGCATGGATGCTTGATCGCTCAACCATATGACATTGAAAAAGGTGCAGGAACTAAAAATCCTCATACTTTTCTGAGAGCATTGGGTCCTGAACCTTGGGCTGTTGCTTATGTTGAACCGTGCCGTCGTCCTACAGATGGGCGTTATGGGGAGAATCCTAACCGGTTTCAACATTATTATCAGTATCAGGTTTTGATTAAACCTTCACCGAATAATATTCAAGAAATATATCTAGATTCTTTAAGAGCTTTGGGTATTAAACCAGAAGAACATGATGTTCGATTTGTTGAAGATAATTGGGAAGATGCAACAGTAGGTGCTTGGGGCACTGGTTGGGAAGTATGGCTTGATGGAATGGAAGTCACTCAGTTTACCTATTTTCAACAATGTGGTGGAATTGATTGTCGTCCAGTTTCCATTGAGATGACTTATGGTTTAGAACGTTTGGTGATGTATCTTCAGGGAGTGGAAGCCATAACTGATATTCGCTGGACAGATAGGATTAGTTATGGAGATATTTTTCTACAAGCTGAAATTGAACAATGTACTTATAATTTTGAAGCTTCTAATCCAGAAATGCTGCTGACACTATTTAATATGTATGAGCAGGAAGCACGGCAGTTAAGTGAGAAAGGATTAGTTTTACCAAGCTTAGATTATGTAATGAAATGTTCTCATACATTTAACTTGCTTGATGCACGAGGAGTTATTTCAGTTACAGAACGGACTCGATATATTGGTCGAATTCGTAGTTTAGCTCGTAAAGTGGCTCAACTATATGTAGAACAGCGAGAAAATTTAGGTTTTCCGCTTCTGGAGAAAGCTGCTGTTGAGAAGTGACTCTGACAATTTTTTGATTTTTGAGTTCCTCTTAAATGGTACATCTACAGACAAATATTCGCTGATCTAATCACGTTAGAAAATCTCTCCTGTACAGGAGAGATTTATAAAAAGGGATTACTACTAAATTTTTCATCCCTCTAAGTAGAGTTTCCTGAAAAAGTCTACCAAACCTGAGTTCGGGATAAACTAAAACCCTTATTATACTGTCCCTTGATTCTGGAATAGGTCAACGTGTTTGCCTAGTTTCAGCCATTCAAGCTTAAATAAACCTGACTTTTCCCGAACTGATGTTAATTAAATTGTTAATTTCCTACTCGCTACAAGCCGATCGCCATCGTACCCCTTTAAACCGATGGATTTAATTCCACACAAAGGTATATCTAACTCGGTTTCCCCATCTGTGAAGTCAAGAGAACCTTGCGGTCGTTCGTTAATCAATACATCTAAACGATTTATTCCTCGGGTTTTCAAAAATAGTTTGACATTCCTGGGTGTGACACATTTCGTTACTGCTTCTAACTGAAAAACTTCCATTTCCCGAAGAATTTTCGCAGCACGATTAATCAGGTCTATATTTTGGTTTAACAAATCCTGTTTGGTCATATTGTGCAGAAAATCCGGAACTACCCCTAAATCTTCTACTGGTGTTCCTGCTTGTTCCCCAACTCTTAAAGTCCGTCGAATAGAAACCCGCATACCTACACCTTGAGGTAATTCAATGTAGGGTGATTCTTCTGCAGGTGAAGGAAGGTCAAATAGAAGTTTCAATAACTCGTGAGTCCATACATTTGCTCCACCAGCACCGGTGTTATTATCAACCCCAAGGATTTTACCAATTTGATGATCTTGGAATCCCGCTGCGAATATATCTGTGGTGCTATAACATAAAGCATCTGTTATCAAGACCACTGGACCATGATATTTCTGACCGATCGCATTTGCTGCTACAGGAGAAGTGATGGGAAAACCTTTTGAATAAATTGCTCCGGTTTGTACCGATTGCTTGATGGAATCTACCCAAGGGGAAAGATCAAAGGTCGGGTCAAGTTCACTGGGAGCGTGACGTTGACATAATTCTAGATTCAGAGGAGTGTTGATAAACTGTACTTTCTCTGGTTCAATTTCTCTGGGAGTAAATACCTGTAAAAGTTGTTCTCCAGCAGTAATCAATCCTCCACCATTACCCCGAACGTCAATGATTAGACCATCTTGGGGTAATTGTTCAACTAAGCGAATTACTTCGTTTACGAAACTGTCAGCATTGTCTACACTAAAAGTACGAATCCGCAAATAACCAAAGATTCCACAATCGGTCTTCACCCTTCTTGCTTGAAGTACACCGGGGAAAATACTTTTTAACCCAAAATTCATTTCACCAAATCCTGTTGTCATTTCACCAAATGGTGTTGTCATTTGAGCAACTTTATTTTCAGCATCAACCACATCTGGAGCAAATAACATTTTCTTGGTCTGACCTAAGCGTTCGAGTCCAATATCGATACCTTGAGCGGTTGCTTCTGCACTTAGATTACCCGCTGAAGGATTATTTTCAAATCTGATTCCCGCATTTGTAACCAACCATTGAACTTTTAATTCCTTTTCTTGTCCGTCTAAAGTCTTATAACCAACTACCACCCAATCCTCATCTGGTGGTAACGCAATAATTAGAGGACGTATTGTTAAAGTAGCAATTCCTCTTGCTCTTTGAGCATCTCGGTTACTTCCAGCAAATCGTTCAGAATTCAACTCAACAGCACGTTCAATGGGAACCCCATTCCAATAAAGTACCTCTACGCCAGGTTCAAATAAATCGGGTTTAAATCCCGAAACTAAGCGAGAAACCAAATATTTCCTTTGACCGTTTTCATAAAAAGCCTCTACCTCAAACGGAACAAAAGCAGAAAGAGCATTATAAGGACTTGGTAATAAATAGTTTGTGTGTAAATCCCTGATAGAGTTAAAAATGCGGCTCATCTGACGATGAAAATCTAAATCGGATGTTAACTCGTCCTCGGGAGTATTACGAATTTGGTGGTCTAATAATCTTAGTTTCTGAATCGGCTCAATTGCATGCATAGCTTCTTTGAGCTTGAGATGAACGTAGTTCTCTTCCAGCAATACAAGAGCTTGCTCTATAATTTGGAGTCGTTCTGAAGAGGATAGGGAACCAGTATTTTGACGAAAAGTCGGTAAATCAACTACCCGTGATAAAGCTGTTTGCAAAGTTGAATTATTTGCATGTAAGAGTTGGGATAAACTAACTGAGCCATTCTTTTCATCAGTATTGATTTTCTTTGTGCTGAGCAGAGTTTCTAGTATCTTGCTATTTGTTTGACTCATATTTCCCTAGTGCTAGATTTTTGAATATAAATTTTTAGTTCTAATACTCCACCAATTCAAATTTAAATTTTCTGAGTCGTGATACCAATTTTGTTTAATCGCTCTCCAAAAGGAAGAGTGGAGCTAGCACAACAAAGTTCATTTACACAGACTAAAGAAAGAAATGGTATTACAGACTAAGTTGGGGAAGAAAACAACTTTTTTTACTATAAATCTGGTAAATTTTATTTCCCAGACTACTATTTATATACCAAGGGAACTTTACTGATTTCGTAGATTTTAAAATAAATTTCTGCTTTTATCTTAGGTTATCCAGAGAATAGCGACTCATTGTGTTTAAGTAGTTAGCGGCTTTATAAATGGTATTTTTTAAGACATAGCATTCAAGGATGTTGACATAAATGAAACTGAAATTACCTCGGAGATTATGTACTAAATGCAGTTTAAAGCTTTAATACATAAGAGCTTGGTAATCTTACCCTTAAAAAACTGTATCCATGTATATTAATATTTTTTTAATATTTCATAGAAATAAATATGAGAAAGTCACATCTATATATATGCGATGTTCATAAATACAGCCAGAAGCTATAAATTTGCTTAGTACTCATCTCAATTATACCCAGTAAGCCTAAACCTAAAATCTCTGTAAGTCTTGCTATACATACATTTACTTTTTATTTAAAGGGGAAATTCAGATTAAAGGAAAATATTTTATTTGTAATAGCTGGGACAATGACATAAACGCCCAGGGTTGAAAACCCCAGGCTGATAGCAAAAGTCTACTTCAGTGGACTGAGAAGTGTGCAGCAATAATTTTAATTACAGGCTCATATTAGTAGTAATTTCGACCGCTATAGCTCTTAATTAAGCATTTGGAAATGAAATTATTATGTACCAAGTAAATCTAGAAGCTACACAGCTTGAAAAATAAGCCGGTTCTTTGCTTAATTTTGAAGTTTATCCCCCGAATTTCTGATCAGAGTGCAAGGATTTTGAACCTCTAGATATTATAAACTTGCACCTGTTCAGTCAAAAAAGGCTGATAACCATTGTCTGGTATAGCTTCTAATTTTATTCAGCAAGCCCTAAGTAACTTTTAGAAAGCAAATATTCTTTACGATTCAAGGACACCAACAGGACAACTGACGTTGGTTCCACCTAAACCACAATAACCACCAGGGTTTTTAGCTAAATACTGCTGATGGTAATCCTCTGCGTAGTAAAATTCTGGTGCGTCTAAAATTTCTGTAGTAATATCACCATATCCTGCTTCTGTAAGAGCTTGTTGATAAGTTGCTTTAGAAGCTTCTGCAAGTTTTTTCTGTTCTGGGGAATTTACATAAATACCAGAACGATACTGAGTTCCAGTATCGTTACCCTGACGCATTCCTTGAGTAGGGTTATGACTCTCCCAGAAAACTTTTAATAATTCGGAGTAACTTATTTTTTTTGGGTCATAGACAACTTGCACTACTTCATTATGACCAGTCATTCCGCTACATACTTCCTTATAAGTAGGATTTGGAGTGTAACCGGCAGCATAACCTACAGCAGTAGAGTATACTCCGTCTAACTGCCAGAATTTACGCTCTGCTCCCCAAAAACAACCCATTCCAAATACTGCTATTTCCATACCTTCTGGAAATGGAGGTTTTAAAGAGTTACTATTAACAAAGTGAGTGGCAGGTACTGCCATCTGTGTATTTCTTCCAGGTAAAGCTTCTTCAGGTTTAGGTAAGCTGTTCTTTTTACCGAATCCAAATAATACCATTGAGCCAATTATCTAATACAATTTTTACTTTAATTAAAATTGTAAAGAATATTAGAGTCGTTTTCCCCAGTTAATCGCTCAATAATATACCGTTATTACCGAAATTACTGTGCGGGTAACACGTAATGACGTTTTGCTATAGCTTTAAACATGTAGGTTCGGGGAAGATGTTTTGCAAAAGATAGCAGAAAATGAGGAATGGGAAATAGAGGATGATGAATAGGAAATATCATAACCAATCTGGTGGTAGCCATAACACCTCTATTTTTTGACTACCCGTTATAGAATGATAAGGAAGAGGTTTAATTTCGCGATCACCGAAGATGGGTCTTCGACCATCGCCTACGGCGGTTGCTTTGCACCATCTATCACCCTATCAGTTTTTGGGCTGACGAGATTTACGATAAAAAATTGCACCAAAACTAGCAGCAACCAGAGAACCTATAATAGTTATTGGTTCTGGGACTACTTCAGAACCATTTCCGGATCTAGGATTCCCTACTTTGGCAAACTCAAAAGTAAAATTATCTAAAGCAAAATGTTTTCCAGAGTCTTCATCGGCTGGGTTTGCATCTATTCCACCATTAGATTTAAATACTAGCCGGTTGATTTCTTGATAGTTAAAGTCAAACCTTGATGAGACGTTAGGATTTATGACAACGGTCTGAGAATATTTGACTACATCATTGGCAAAACCTTCTACTAGGACATTTAAGTTATTGTTCCATGCACTAGTAAGAGATACACCATCGAAATTAAAAACATCACCGCTTACCTCGGCGGTATCAGCTTTCCAGTTAAATGCTGTATAGTTCCCAGATACTGCACCTAGATCGTAACCGGAGTTTGGGTGAAAAGATTTATTTACATAACCGAAATTATACCAGTTGAGTCCACCGTACTCTTCTGGGACCCTACCATATGTTTCAACTGACTCAATATCATCAAAAGTTAGTACCACAGCTTTAGAGGTTTGTGTGGTTGCAGATATGACTGCGACTGAGCTAATAGCAGCTATTGATAGATGCTTAATTAGATTTAAGGTTCTTATAATTGGCTTTCTATAAGTCATTGCTTAAGTGGAAGGTAAATTTTGATAGTGCGATGAAGTTTTGGACGGCAAAGAAGACATTGGAACAATACCTCTTAACAGGGTGTAAACTAGTTCTCAATTGCTAACTATCCAGTATTCATTAATACTTGATGAGCTACAGTTTTCTTTGAATTCTGAAACTAACCTTTAGAACCAGATGTCCGTATACACAGTCATTAAGGGGAGAAGCACCAATCCTTATTACCAAAGCGTTTAATCTGATAATCTATCAAATATAAATGTTATGTTATTAAGGGGCTAGTAGCATATTGTATTATGTATCACTAAAAAAATATATACAATGTAGCTTTTACATGATAGCTTTCACTGGAAATTACTGAATAATCAAACCCTGTAAATGCATTATTAAAAGCTATAAAGAAGCAAGAAAGATTACTTTGCCTTATTGAATTCCTATATTTTGATGTTCATTGACCTAGTTACTTTGATTTTTACATGTTAAAGAATTAAATCAATAACATAAATATAACCGTAATTACACTTAAGTTATTCAATTAAATTATAGTCAATCGGGAAAATAGTTCAATTTTCTATATATAATATGGTCTATGTAAGCATCTTTCCTCATTTTATTATGTTAAGGGAAAGTAAAAAATAGATTACTCAAATTCTGGACTTAAAGCTTATTGCTTTATTCCCTCTGCTCCATGGCTTTCGAGTTATTGGTTATTTTTTAATTGGAAGTCCCTTATGACACCACCAATATATATTAGGAATATTAGGACATTTTATATTTCTCATTTGTAAGGATTTTGGGGGGACTCCACATTACTTCAATAGGGGTTTTAGGGAGTCTACCCCAAATCTTTTGTCTTATGGAAAAACGTCCTAACCCGAAAACCTAGCACCATAATAAACTCCTCTTTACATTCTCAAGGTAAGATTTTATATTTTGTTAATTTTTTAAGAAGATTTAGTAAAGTAACGGTAGAGAATTGTTTTTTTACGATTCAACTAATGTTTTGACTGGAATACAGGCATTTACTAGTGGTAATAGAGAACCTAATTGATCTTGTCCATTAGTTGCCAAATCGCTATGACACAGATAGATGTTGTGGGAAACTCTCTTCAGTAAATCTGCTAATATCTCTTGTATTCTTTGTGCTTCAGCTAAGGTCTCATCTTCTGCTGTCCATGGTTCTCCTAGTCTATTTTTAAGAAAAAACGGTGCACCGAATAAGGTCGCTGCTCCAGCTTTTGACCATAGCGGAGAACCTGCATCTAACCAAAAATGGTAGGGATGAAATTTTCTACCAATACGATACTGGTAAATGGTTGATATGGTAATAGCACGAGCAGTCCATCCCATTGGTTTTACGGGATAAGGATTAGCGGTAATCGTTCCACAACTCAATAATTGAATAAATTCGGCTATTGTTTGAGTTTCTCTGTCTTTGATTTCTTGAGATATTTCTTGGACTGTTTTTTTCTGCTGGGGACGATTCTGTGTAAAGTTATCGTTTATGGAAGTACTTTGTAGAGATTCATGTACGGACTTTTGAGTGCGTTCAAATTGTCGAATTCGCGTATCAATTTCCCAGTAGTGTTGAGCGGTTTCTAAAAGTTCTCGCAGTACTGCAAGCTGTTCGTAAGGAAGATTGCTACCATTCCACAAAAAGCGTTGAATAGTCCGGTCTAGCAGAGTAATTGGACTAGGTATTAAACGTTGTTGTTGCTGCGATCGCTGTTCTGTTAGCCACTGTAATATATTTTCATAAGCAATGGTTGCAGTGTAACCAAGTCTATCCCAACGGTCAAATTCTGTGACTGGCAATAATTGGGGTATATCGGGATGGGGTTGGAAGCAATAATCAGCTATCAATCCAGCTCTTGCAGGGTCTATCTGGGGTTCTAGCTCTATATTGGGTAATTTATTGCTATTAGCTGCTGGAATACCTTGAGTCTTGCGACTGAGGACAACTAACATTTGAGCGATCGCATCTCTGTCTACTAGTCTTCCTAAACCTGGATATACGAAAGCTAGAACAGTTAATAGAGCACGAATTACTGGGGAAGCAATCAAGGGACGCTGGTCTTTGAGAATATCTACTGGAATATTTTCTTTGCTAAATATATCTACTAAGGTGTATCGAGCGATCGCATCTAATCCTGGTGCAATAATGGCTATATCTTGTGGTTGGACTTCTCCCGATTGGATGATTTCTATTATTTCTTGAGCTGTTTGCTGTAATAATTCTGCACGGGAAGTGGTTTGAATGGACTGTACTGTATTTGGTAGACTTATTAACTGCATGGGATCAGTAGCTAGACCTACCATCGGCTCTTTTAAAGTTTCAGCAAGACTCAATGATACAGATTGACTCAGGTTTTCTATCTGACAGCGTTCAGATAAGCATCTCATGTATTCTGGGTCTGCACCAAGTCCTAAACGGACTTTTGAATCTGGATTGTAACTAAATGCACCCACACATCCCCGGTCTAAGAGAGTTTCAAATAAATGACGCGCGATCGCTGGATAATCTTGAACATCGTCTGCTAAGAGTGCTTGATATCGTTTTTCTAGTTGAGAAAGATAAATTGCATCTGGCAGCAAGTACTGATGATAAATTTGAGTAATAATACCATAAGTTAGTAGTCCTCTATCCAAGCACCATTTTTGCCAGTCTTGGATCAAAGAAGACAGAAGTTCTGGATTGAGGCTTGTAAAATCTTCTTCTGGAGTTAAAGACATTGTTAAAATTTTACCAATGTCCTCTAATGAAGTACCGCTATAAGCAGCTAGCTGCATTAAGTCTAGAATCCGACGTACTAAACGATATTCATTTAATCGCACAGAACGTAATAATTCTCCGTCCAAATGGGATTTCCAAAGCTTTGTGGCTAATTCTTGTTCTGTTTCTGGTCGGAGTCTAACAGGAAATTGTGCAGTAATTTGTAATGATTGAATAAGTAGAGGCCAAAATAATATGACCTCATCTTGAAAAAAGCCTAGAGGTGTCTTTACCCTGATCGGATACATATCTCGAACTGAAGCGGTCATTCTATCTGCTAACTGTTGACGATTATCATTATTCGCTGATAGTAATAAAATTCCTGGTGTCGATTGGTTGATATGAGTTTGAGCAATATTAGAGGGTTGATGTTTAGTAGTGTTAAATTCTTTTTTGTTGATTGGTTTGCTTCCAGACCCAATCCATGAGACAAATTCTCTTACTAAGCGAGTACTTTTACCACTACGACTAGAACCAAATACCCAACGAGAATTAGATGAAGTAAAAATATCTCCCTGTGAATTTGTGAACATATTTTCTACGCTGGTAAGTTAAAAAATAGTTAATAATCTTGGATAAGTTCCTAAGATGAAAAAATCTGATTTTGGACAAAAAATTTATTCTTCTCTAGTTTTACTTTATCAGAGGTATTTAAAAACTCCTCAACGTTCTTTAGATGAGGCTTATAAATCGGCATTAGAAATTAAAGCTATAGAAGACAGGCATTTTAACGGTCAAACAATAAATTATCAGTCTCATAAGTATAGCAGTAGTGCTATAAACTTGTTTGAAGCTGACCTCAATAAGCATTTAAAGAATGTTCGTATGAGGTTAACGGAATTTAAAAGTAGCCGCTTTTTCATCAATGAATTTAACCGTAAATCTCTCCAAAAGTATGGAATTGAGATTCCTGAGATATCAGTAGTTTTAGAAAAACTCAAAATTATTGACAGTATAGTCGGAAAATATCAATCTCTTGATGAAAGTTTAAGTTCTCTAGATACACCTAAGCAGTCTAATTTTACTAAACTTGATGCCACAATATCTAGAAAAGAGACACAAAATGTATTATCCAAAGCTGATAAAGTACCTCGTGGAAAAACCAACAGTACTGGACTATTACCACGCTCGATTTTAAGTACTATTAATCGTTTACAGGTGGAGTTAGACCCGAATGCTGAAGAAGACGTAGTTAAAAGTTTTCGGAATACTCAACGAAGAACTATTATTTCTGTCAGATTTATACTATTACTAGTTATTGTACCTATATTAACTCATCAGCTATCTAAGGTTGTGATAGTCGGACCTTTAGTTGACCGTTTTAAAACTAATGAAAGCGAAAATATATTTCTTAACTATGAGATGGAAGAAAGAGCTTTAGTAGAGCTAGGAAATTATAAAGAAAAAATTATTTTTGAGAACTTAATTAGTAATGCACCAGCAATATCTGAGGAAGATGTCAAGGAGCAGTTAAAAGATAGAGCTTTAGAAATTGCTGAGGAATATCGTCATAAAAGTGGAAATGCAGTTAAGAACGTTTTTGCTGATATTTTTTCTATAATTGCATTTGTAATTTTACTTTACTATAGTAAATCTTCAATTGCCGTACTTAAGGAGTTTTTCGACCATGTGGTTTATGGTTTAAGTGATAGTGCCAAGGCATTTATAATTATATTATTTACAGATATATTTGTTGGTTTCCACTCTCCCCACGGTTGGGAGATTGTCTTAGAAGGAATATCTCGTCATTGGGGTTTACCTGCAAATCATGACTTTATCTTCTTATTTATTGCCACATTTCCCGTAATTTTAGATACAATTTTCAAATATTGGATTTTCCGATATCTAAATAGAATTTCTCCTTCTGCGGTAGCTACGTATCACAATATGAATGAGGGTTAATGTCTGGTAATGGAAAAGGAAGAGAGATAATATTTGTGTCTAGATATGAGATTTTGTTAAGAATTATATTCTCCTACCCAAACATGTCAAAAAGACCTAACTGGAGTTTAATAATCAAACCGAATTTCTATATCAGCGATAAATCAGAGGCAAAATCAGAATTTCTTTACTAATTTATCGACTAATTTCTGTATTATTTACACTGAGTGTATAGATACATCTACTTGGGTAGTAATGAAGAAAATTGCGATAACCTTAAAAGGGTCGCGTTTAGCGATCGCGAGCATTGTTGCTATTATGGTTCTACCTTTATCATCTATTGTATTATTTCCCCTATCTTTGGTAAAACAAGAATTAGCGCCAGCGAATTGTCGTTTGCAAAGATGGCGTATAGTAGATGCAAGGGTTTCTAATTCTGCCCAAAATGAAGTTTCTGTACCTCCTTTAATACCTACTAAAAAGCAAATTTTTCCTTGCTGTAAGGAAGATATGTCTTGTTTGGATAGACAATTATGGGGAGAAAATAATGAAGCTGCTGATAAACAAGCTTTAATTATTTCTCTTGACCGTAGTTTAAAGTATTTGCAATCTAGATCCGCAGAAATTGCTTACAAAAAGTTTGAGCAATCCGGAATTACTAGAAGTCGAGTTCTTAGAAGTTTACAAAGATTTCGACAGCTATTACTACAGTCTAAATCTGCAGCTGAACTAAATGCTGCTTTAGTGAAAGAGTTTACTTTCTATCAATCTTTGGGAAGAGATAATCAAGGTACAGTTCTGTTTACTGCTTATTACGAACCGCTTTATGTAGCAAGTCGAGTCCCAACAGCAGAGTTTCGCTACCCTATATACAAGTTACCACCTGATATCAAAACTTGGTCAAGACCTCACCCCACACGTTTAGAATTAGAAGGTGCAGATGGATTGCAGGGTTCTAGGGGAAAACTCAAGGGTTTAGAAATATTTTGGTTTCGCGATCGCTTGGAACCGGTGTTAATTCAAATTCAGGGTTCTGCTAAGTTAAAGTTGACTGATGGTAGTATGACTAGTGTGGGGTATGCGGGAAATGTGGCACATAATTATAAGAGTATTGGTAAGGCATTGGTAGATGATGGCAAAATACCTTCAGATGAGATAGATATGCCTGCTATTTTCGCTTATTTCGAGAAATATCCCCAGGATTTAGATATATATATACCCCGTGACCCTAGTTTTGTATTTTTTCGGGAAAGTTTCGGTTCACCAGCACAAGGTTCCATTCAAGTCTCCTTAACAGCAGACCGCTCCATTGCTACTGATAAATCTCTCATGCCTCCGGGTGCTTTAGCAATGATTCGTTCCAAGTTCCCCTTTGCAGATAATAATGGCAAAATTAAGCAGAAAATCGTTAGTCGTTATGTTCTTGACCAAGATACGGGAGGAGCAATTAAAGGAGCAGGAAGAGTAGATTACTTTGTAGGAACTGGGAAAATAGCAGGCGATCGCGCTGGGGTTACAATTAGTAATGGACAGCTATATTATTTGTTATTGAATTGATACCAATTCCAATAATGTTTGCGACACATAAATTAAATTACTCGTAGGGGTTTAGCAGTGCTAAACCCATATCCATCTGTCGCATTCTTTTTTCAAATTGGTATAAGTTTTGATCATATAGTTTACAAGGTTTGCGCCCATGGGAATATATGATAATTTTTATGCAGTAGTAATTTAAGAAATGTAATGTTTAATCGAAAAGGTCGGGGATGAATGATCAAACTGACTGATAAAGCGATGGTGCATTAGCACCCGCTGTAGGCGATCGCTTATTTCTTCTACTAATTTGATATCAAGGTTGGGGGGAGTATTGATACTGAGTTTAATTACACCTAATTTAGTATATTCAGTGTTTTGCAATATCTCTCGTTCTGTATGAGGTCTAACAAACACACCCAATTTTTCTAGCTCAATAACTAAACCTACGATATGACTTTCTAGGAGATTAAGACAGCTTTCTAGGTTTTTTTGGTTGTGACAAGATATTTCTAATTTGATTAATTTGTTGAAATCTAAGTTGATATTTGGTGTTTCAAATAATAAATCCCAATCACCTTTACCAGCAATAGCTTTACTACTTATTTGTGCACCTCTTTTAAATTCGTGACTTAAAATATTTAGAGTTGATTTTGTTACATTGCGTGCAGTGTTTTGAACGGGTGAAATAGAAGTAATTACTGGCATTAAGTCATTGGGTAACTTTACTTTATACTCAATACCTGTATCTGTGAGAGAAATTGGTTGACTCCAATCATGTTTTGATAGAAGCTGAAAAAAGTTAGAAATTAGTTTCTCTAAAGAAATCTTGTTAGTAAGATTAGTATTAATATCAGAATTATTCACCTGAAAACTTTGACAACTCCAAGCAGCTAATAAAGCATAGGAAAACCCACCCAAAAAGCCGTAAGTATTGCTATAAAGACAGCGAGACTTAGCCCAAGCCCTCACCGCTCGTAGTAGTAAAATGAAAGATGAAAGCGGTATATATTTTTCCACCGTTTGAGCGATCGCATCTGCTTCCCAGCATCCTACTATTGCTTTGAAGCTAGGAGAATCGGGTTTTATTCTATTTCTTGTTTCATCTTTTAATATAGAATTTCTAGGTTCGGATTCTACTTGTGTATCAGCTACTTGTGCATAGAGTAAATCTACAGAGATTTTTTCTAGCTGCAAACGTAAGAGTGGAACTCTTGCATCTGTGACCAATTGAGTAAAATCGCATAAACCCTGTAAGTGTTGTTCTACATTCTTGAGAAAAGCTTCTCCACTTAAATAATTGGGGATTTCGCAAACAGCATCCAAGTCACTATCAGCAGTGGAGACTCCCAAACGTTCGGAACCAAGTAAATGTAAATTTGCTATCTTACCTAAACATTCTGTACAAGCTTGTTTAACTATTTCTATGACAGTTTGACGCTGTACTTTTTGTTCTGGAGTTAATTCTGGTTCTAGACGATTTACTAATTTAATTAGCTCGGTATTAATTTGAGAGTCGGATTCTTGGGAAATTTTTGTATTGTAAACTTTTTTAGTAGATGCTTCACCTAAAGGAATAATCTGTCTGATTTCAAAAGGTTCATCACCCGGACGACTAATTAGGGCAATCGATGATACTGTGAAACTTACAGGTCTCCATTCAGATAGTTTAATGGATAATTCAGTGGGTACTTCTGTTGGGTTAGGAGATTGTCTCAAAAACTGTCCCACACTCAGATGGGGTGTAAAACCAGCATTTGATTTTTTACTTTGTTCATTACACTGGGGAAACAAATTTTGTAATGCTGTCTGTAACTTCTGTAATGCTCTCTCTGGTTTTGTTTGGGGGTGTAACCAAACTGTGGAACTTTTACGATGATTAAAGGTTTGAAAGTTATTCAAAGTAATTTCAAAAGCTTCTATTTCAGAGAGTATGGGAGAAATAACTTCTACAGCTTCCGCAAAATATGAATCTGGTAAAAAACCGTAAATTAAGTTAATATGTGGCATCCATCTTTCATATCTTGCATCATACAGACGCCTAATATCTTGAATTGCTGGTAAAACGTCTAGTGGTGGGATGATGAAGATAGCGCTTCTATAAGTTGGTGGGATAGACTTTAAAGATGTTAAAGATACTAAATTCTGCTTTTCTTCATTGGGATAAGAATTAGGGGTCTTAATGACAGCACGTATACCAAAATGGTCGGAAGGATAAAGTTCTCTATTTTTATCTGCATTTTCATCTCCCTTTTTATCTTCATCTGTATTTGGTATTGCCTCGTAAGCAAATAAACTGATAGAATCAGCCTTAAAATGATGATTTAGAGAGTTTAGTAAAATCCTATCTAACCTAGCTGGTTTTCCTTGCAAACTCATCAACTCTGCTAATGGATTACTTTCGGGGTCAAAAGTGTATCCAGGTTCATCCGGATGTAACTCTTCCCATAGGTCAACAAAATTATAATCCTGTAATATCTCCTCTAACTGATTACCCCTTGTATTAAAATCACCAACAATTAAACTACTTCCCGATTGGGTTTTTAAAAACCTTAGTAAAGCGGTTAGTTGATACTTTCTTTTTTCCGCAGCATTTTGGGAATGGTCGCTAGTTAAATGTACAACCCCGACCTGTAATAATTGATTATTAACTTGGAAACAACCCACCATCAACCTTTTCTGTGCTGATAATCGATGTTCTAGCAAAGTAAACGGTAAACGTGACATCAACAAATTACCGTAAGGTTTCGCATTTTTAGCATCAGTAGATTCAGAAATATAATAGCCATTACCCATAACAGGTTCTTGACTACCACGTACCCAACTCTCTGATAACAGCAGTTTAACGAAATCCGGTGTAGCTTCTTGAATTGCAATTATATCTGCATCACACTCCCTCAAATGTTGAAAAATCGCTGGTATCCGCTTAGATGTCTGAATTTTATCGGCTTCAAATAGGTCATATAGTACATTGAAGCTGGCAATACTGAGTGTCTTTAATGGATTTTGCAATTTACTTTGCAATCTAAATGATTCTGGTAAATGATCAACTTCTTCCCAAATAGAATCACTATATTTATAAACACTCCTAGACTTGAATTTCACCGCCTCAACTTTTAGTTCAACTTCTAATAGTCTTTCAGTGTTTTGATTCTGAGAGTTTTGATTCTGAGAGTTTTGATTTTCAGAGTTTTGATTCTGAGAGTTTAGAGAATTAGAATTATCTTCACTTTTCCAAGCAAAATTAGGTAAATTACCAGTAGAAAATAAATCTAAATGAGTTTTTCTATCCCAAACCATCATACCCCGACAGCGTACATAGCGGACACGATGCCAAGGTATATCTCCATTCACAGACCACTGAGTAATACACTTCTCTCCTATACCAGTTTCCGAAGTTCTCTCCTGGAAACCCATAATAAAAATATCTTCATTTAACCGTGTGTCCCAAATAATACGGTTGTAAATTTCTTGAATAGGTAACATTTTACTTATTTTTAAACATATAAAATTCATCCGAAATCAAAAAAATAAGTTTTGTATGAGTAAATAGTAAGTCACAAAATAAGTCGTAATTCTAATGATAGAAGTTAATTTTATTTTATTTTCGATGATTGGATTTAGAAATATCTTAAATTGGATGTCAAATCAGATTGGAGTTATTTTTCATTGGTTAATAAGCTCTGGTATCGCTTTGATTATTACTTTCGGAAATATTTTAAATTGGATATCAAATCAGATTGGAGTTATTTTTCATTGGTTAATAAGTTCTGGTATCGCTTTGATTATTACTTTCGGAAATATTTTAAATTGGATGTCAAATCAGATTGGAATTATTTTTCATTGGTTAATAAGCTCTGGTATCGCTTTGATTGTTACTTTCGGAAATATCTTAAATTGGATGTCAAATCAGATTGGAATTATTTTTCATTGGCTAATAAGTTCTGGTATCGCTTTGAGTTATTTTTTGAGCAACTATTTAAGAGTTTTATTTACGAGTATTAGCCTTAATATGTGGATTATAGTTTTTACTATATCTATACTTATATTTGCACTTTATAAACAATACACAAACGTACAAATTATAAAAGAAGAAGAGAAAACAAAACAGGAAGAGGAGAAAACAAAACAGGAAAATGAGAGAACACAACAGGAAGAGGAGAAAACAAAACAGGAAAATCAGAAAACAAAACAAACTATTATATCTTCTATATCTTCTTCTATTGAATCAATAGGTAAGTGGGTACAAATAAAGATAAATATTTAACAGATTATAAATCAGCTTTAAACTCTTACCCCGACTGCCGACTGCCGATTACCTAATGCCTGTCCTAATTACAATTTTCAACACCAACCTACTTAATCACTTCTTGCACCAAGGTTTTTTTACATAAATAAATTACTCAGTATTAAGCCTTAAATCTTAATTTAGGAATATAAACCAAGCTAAATAATGTAGCCTTATTGCATGCAAATTTTAATTCCCGTGGTTTATATGGTGAGGTGCAAGATATGAAAATACCTGTTCTCAAATTGTTTTTTAAGCCTTAATAAAATTTACAACTACTTAAATTATACTGTTGAAAATATTCTGACGAGTTTGTCTACAATGACCCATCATAATATATTTTTTATTGGCAATCTCCAAAAATCCATTTCACCTCATGAGCTTCTATAACTTTCGGCACATCTAATCTATTCCTCATTTTATAAAGTACCTGCTCTGGAACCTGATGAATACGAATTTTATTACGTTCTAATAACTCCTCCCAACCAACTTCTAAATAAACAATACGTATTCTTGCTTGATAAGAACTAAATAAACGAATTAATATACCCCTTAACTGCTGATTGATATTAGTTGCATTCCAGACAAAAGACTGACCATTGCGCATATAATCCTTAGCGATCGCTTTAGCTTTATTTGCGACAATTCCCTGATTTTCTGTAGGTTTTACTCCCATAGAGCGACGCAAGTCATCGAGGGAAATAATTTTCATTCCGGAGCAGTTTTCTCTAATCCAAGTGTCCTTTCCCGACCCTGGTAAACCCGACATCATAGTTACTTGGAAACGGGTATGATCATAAGCGTGATAATTGGGGTTAGCATTTTCTTTGTGGAAGTAAACAAACCTGCTGTGAGTCGATAGAAATTTTCTTGGTTTATCAAAACAATCATTTTCTCGACAAAATTCTCGAAAAAACTCAATACGCTCTAATAATTGATTTTTATCCTGACAGTAACGTCCTCTAACATCAGCTTCTGCAAGGAGAGACAACATATCGCAACTTATAAATTGACTTACTCTAATTACAGACTTTTCTGGGTTCGGTTTATCCCAGAACCACAGAGGTAAACTACCATACTTCACCAAGTTGATAACAGCTTCCCGACAGTGGAAAGGAACTCCCAAATCCCAAAGAATTTCTTGGGTCATCCTTGCACCCTGTAAAGCGTGTCCCTTAGATGAAATAGTCCCGTCTTCCTCCACTCCGGTTACAGCAGGTTTTGCAACATCATGTAGCAAAGCAGCAGCAAATAAGATACTTCGTTTCTCCCTTGGTAAAATCTTCCATGCAGATAAATTTACCAAAGCCTCACAGACTAACTTTGTATGAGTTAAAACATCACCCTCTGCATGAAAACGCGCATCTTGAGGACAATTCCCAAGTCTTCTTAACCACTCAAAATCTCTTTCTAACCCAAACCAATCTATAAACCAATCATCCCCATGAGGACAATATGGAAAAACCCAACTCATTATTCCTACTCCTTATTTCAATTTACTTTGTGTTTATTTGTGCTTATCTCTATATCCCTTTAGGTTAAAAAAGATTATTGAGATAAATTCATACAGTTGTAGCTGTAAACATATACCGTTAGGACAATCTGCTTCCCTCGGAAGGTAATAGTGAATAGGGAGGAAATAAGAACCTGTCCTAACCAATCTGACGGTTGCTTTTCAGATACCTAACAACCAAACAAATCCACATCAACACGCAAAACATTAGGAATAATTGGACGATTCAACCAATGACCGTCAGAGTTTTGGATAGTAGTCAAAAAACTAGAGCGCACATACTTATATCTAGCTTCAACTATATACTCCGATTCAACCTTAATATATAAACCTTCCATCAAGGAACTTTGGTCAGTTTGTTGAAGCGATCGCTCAATATCGAGTTCTTTTTCTAAACAGATATCTTGAAAACGTTCCAAATGCTTAGAGGTTTGATAATTTGACTTACCCAAGAAACCCAATAGCTGTTTGTAAGACTCTAGTTTACCGGTAAATAGAATCGGTACAGAAACCAACTGTAAACCGCACTGTAAACCACTTAGTAAACTGATTCTTTCCCTGGTACTTAAAAAAACCTGTCTTTCTAAATCCAAAACATCGTATTCTAAGAAATAGTGGGGTAAAGCATCGTAGAAAACCGTATGTTTGGCATACATCCACTCACCATACAAAATATAGCGATCGCTTAAGACTTCCCAAAGAGCAACAGCATGAGTATTAGCCCACTGTTTAAATAAATTAAAGTGCTTTTCTCTTGCTCCCCCACTCAGATAGTGACCTCTACTTTGCAGAAGTAACTTTCCATCAGCAGTAAAACTGATAGCTGTATTTGCACCATCTATCTTCTCTTCAACAACTACATACTTGTGTTGAATCTCTTCAAAAGGAACGTTATTTAAATCTTCGTCTCCTGGTTGAATTCTCGAACCCTGAATATAACGGGTACGAGGATACTTATGTATTTGTCTCATGACCTTAGTACCTTTACAATTTCAATCAATAGATTGAGTCTGTAAATTCAATCCGTCAGGAATATTTGAAAACACTGCTCAAAGTTACGTTTTACAACGCTAAAGGCAGAATAAAATCTTTTGTCCCACAAAACAGCAATTGATATATTCTCACCACAACCCGACCCAAAAATCTTGTCAGGGTTTGTGGGAAATCTCTCAATATGACTTTAAATTCCTACAGATTCAATTTATAGATTCAATTCATAGTTATCCGCGAATCGTCTACCAAAAGCAACTCACTTATTTAAAGCTGTTAGTTGAAAGTTACTAACCCGGAGTTGCTAAGATTCGCGTTTTTAAAAACCTGATTGAAATTGAGTACTACATTGCTCTATCCCTTATTTATTTAGCTTAATCGCTATACTTATTAACGATGATAATACATACTTCACGATACAGGATCGCTTTTCCAGATTTTTCATAGGAATTTAATTGGGAACATCCCAATTAAAAAAAAGTCATCATTTTGAATTTTGTATTTTGAATTGTGAATTCCTCAAAAGGAGGCTGACCTAAGGGACTTCCAAAAATCATCCACGCTCACAAAAGTATACCCCTGCTCCAAAAGCATAGGAATTAAAATTTGCGCGATCGCTCCAACGTCTTCTCCTCCAAAAATCCCATCGTGTAATATTATTAGCGAACCGTTTTTAACTGATTTCATAACTCGCTGAACCACGGTATCTACCCCTGGTCTTACCCAGTCTTCCGGTACCACACTCCACATTACGGGTCGATAATTCCATTCTTGAAATAGTTTCAGGGTTTTTGGAGTAAATAAACCATTGGGAGGTCTAACATCTCTAACTTGTGCTGGAGTCAATCCGCAAGCATGATAAATAGCAGCTTGAGTTTTTTCCAAACTTTTCTTTAATTCGTCAGCAGAAAGGAAAGGAAAATTATGATGTTCGTAACCATGTAAACCAATCCAATGTCTACCAGAATCAGTTACAGCTTTAGCGATTTCCGGATAGCGATTCACATGACTACCCAACCAAAAAAAGTTCCCTGGTATTTGATAATCTTCTAAAACTTGTAAAAGCTCAGGAGTATTTTGAGGATGAGGACCATCATCAAAATTTAGAGCAATCTTTTTAGAGTTATTTTGAGAATTATCTTGAAAATTATCTTGAGAATTATCTTGAAAATTATCTTTAGAATTATTGGAATTCTTACTTTGGTAAGTATTATCTATATTACCTTCCCATAAACAGTTAGGAAAAATTGGTTTTAAAACTTGATAAATTATAGGAAATAAAGGATGAAATTGCATATTTATATTTATTTTTCGTAAGTCCTCAGTAGGCTAAAAAATCGAAATCTTACTCTCAGTTGGTTGCATAACAGCTTGAAAATCGGTAGTTGGAGTCCACTGAATAGCTCCATCTTGTCTGGTAAAGAAAAACTGAGTTGTTTGTAATTCTAACTGCGAATTTTTTTGATTTTTAGTCTTATAAGAAGAAATAATTGCGACTTGTGGTTTGAGAATACTAGTTAATTCTTTCCAAGCATTACCTCCATACCATAATATTTGAGTAGAATCTAAAACTCCACTCTTAGCTTTCTTTAACATTTCACTAGGTTTGAGATTGCCTACCAAGGACCACTTCTTATTCCCAATCCCTAACTGTAAGATAGGAATTTCGTTATCAATTTGCTGAATGCTCATAACATCAGTAATAATTGGTTGTCCAACAGACAAACTCTTGTAATTACCCTTTTGTTTCAATAACTTTTGTTGAATGACTTGCACCGGTATAGTTTTATTAGATGGAGATAAATAATGATAAAAATTCTGAACCGGTATACTTTGCAATATAGTTATCCATCCATCCTTAACATTCCCTTGAAAATCACTAGCTATAGCAGAATAAATAGTATTTACACCCTGCTGCTTTAAAAAAGGTAAAATAGAAAATCTGGCAATATTTTCATCGCCACTATTAATTAATGTCACCCGTCCCCGGTCTTGAATAATCACCACAGGTTCTGCTCCAGTAGACATGACAGTAATTTGAAACATTCTACTAGAAGCTTGCCATGCAGGAACAAATATCAGTAAAAACCCTAACAAACCGGCAAACCACCATCGTTTTTGCCACCAGCGCCATAACCAAGTTGTGATTAGTAGTAAATATATTAATAAAAGCTGCCAAAGGGCTATTTGACCGACTGCAAAGGAATTTCCTGGTAAATCACTGACAAATGTCACCAGCTTAATTAACCAATCTACAGGGTAATATAAAAAACCAGCCAAAAAGCTACCAGCACTTGGTACTGCTAAACTAATCATTGAAGTAATAATACCGCCAAAGGTAGTTGCTGAAACTAATGGTGTACTGATTATATTGACTGCAATACTATAAACCGGTATTACTCCGAAAACATGGAGTTGAATAGGTAAAGTCCAGATAGTTGCAGCCAAAGGAACTGCGATGAAAGATGCGATAGTTGGTGGTACCCACTGCAAACCTTTGATGATGGCTGGAACTGTAATAATTAAACCCAGAGTAGCCAAAAAACTTAGTTGAAAACCTAAATCCTGAATCCACAAAGGATTAATTAGTAGTAAAACAGTTGCAGAGACTAACAGCGAACCCATTTGTTTTACTTTTCGTTTTAAAGCTAAACTGAGCAAAGCTGCAAAACCCATGAAGATTGCTCTCAGGACAGAGGGTTGGAAACCAGTGAGAGTTGCGAAAAGAATTAAAGCTATACATCCTGATATAATCTGAGTTCTTTTTTTAGCTCTTCTAGTGAGAGTTAATACCAAATTCAGAATTAAACCAGTATGAAAACCGGATGCAGCTATAGTATGAGCTAAACCACCTTGAATAAATAAACTACGAATATCACCAGGTAAATCAACAGCTTTACTACCCAAAACCATTGCACTTACCAAAGCTCCGTGAGGGATTCCCAAACTACCCACGAGCGATCGCACAATTCTTTGACGTAGTTTCCACCAACCCCATTTATCTTGTTTATCTAAAATACTAAGCTGTCGTCCACTCAGACCGGCAAAGATACCTTGTTGTTGCAGATATTTACGAAAGTCAAATCCTCCGGGATTATTAGCCTCACGGGGCTGATATAAAACTCCTGTAACTGCGACCTGTTGTCCTGGTGATAATCCAGTTATTTGTAGTAAGGGAACGGTCACATATAATTTACCTCCGACTTCTTTACTTCCACCTACAGGTGTTTTCTGGGTTTTAACTTCACTTAACTGAGTTGTATCCAACCAGAATTTACCTTTCCCAGAACTAGTTACACCAGGATTACTTGCGACCTCACCTTGGACGCGATAAATTTGTACCTGATTGTTACTGATATCTTGTGGTACAAATTTGCTGATATCATTTTCATTAGGTTGGGGAATCCTTGCTTGAAAATAGAAAGTAGCGATCGCTCCAATTAAACCGGCTATTAACCAAATTATCGGTTTTGGTGGAGTTTTTGGTAAATGAGACTTTTGATGCTGTAATTTACTGTTTCCTGGCTTTTTATTCGCTCTAGCTAGGTTCACCCTAGCCAGTATTTGTAGTCGTCTGGAAATTAGTGCTCCGATAAAACCAATAATCAGTATCGACAATCCACCCCAAGGAATACCTACGACAAGTAATCCTAGAATATAGCCAAGACAAATGATAACGCCACTAGCTTGAATCATGGGGAGTATTGGTAAAAAATATCAAATGGCTAAAATAACTCTAAAAAAGGCGGAGTCTCTTTCAGGATAAATAATCAGAATAAATAATCAGAATAAATAAATCTTCCACAGAAACCGCTTTAAACACAAATGTCTAGAGGATACTAATTTATAAGTACAAATCTATTTTTGCAATACTTGGGCAATACTAATATTTTTGCAATTGAATACTGCATTTTTAAAAAGACATGCCTAAATTTAAACCAAATACTGTATGAGCGACTAAAATTGCCAGAGCCATACTACCAATATAGGCATGAACGGTACGCAAAACAGATTTATTACCACCAAATTTAGTTATAGCCAGAACTGCATTAATTCCTAACAGGATTAAAACTACTACACCAGTGACAAAATGCCGACTTTCCAAAATAGGCTGACCCTGCATTACTAATGACAATACACCACCAGTGGCACCAAGCACTATAAATAAGTACATCAATGGTGCTAACTTACGATGACTGCTAAAATTTTCAGCAACGATACCCTCATCTGTAGCTAATCTTCCACGCCAACCAACATAACCGACAAAACCTCCCAGTACAAATATTACTATACCCATCATTACCGGATGACCCCAGTGAACAATGGGTTCTGGAGTTCCCAACTTATTAAACCATCCCGCAATAGGTTCCAGAGCTTGCGCTAAATTCATAATTTCCCCTCTCGATAATTCTCAGAAATTCTCAGAAAAATAAAATAATTTACAAATCTTAATTGTAAAGTGAAAGATGTAATATTCCATTTTCAATTTCTGAATTGAGAGAGGAAAATTTATACCACGCAAATTTATACCACGTAAATTTATACCACGTAAATGCGGAACCTTCCCGAAGCGGTTTTATGGGTCGTTTCAAACCCTATAGGAAGATTTTCAACCCTAAGCATTAGCTATGCCATTAGGCTTTACTCTAGGAACATATTATAGATGATTTACCGGACATCATATAAGTCCTGTTTATATAAAAAAATCTTTCTATCCAATTAACTTTTTCCAAGTAAGAGATCCAATAATCCCATCAGGATACAAACCTATATTTCTTTGATAAGTTCTAATAGCTGTTTTGGTTAAAGCACCATATATACCGTCTATCTCTACACCCAAACGATATTGTATGTATCTAACCACAATACCACTTGCATGATTTTCTCTAACAATTGTTTTAGCTAAAATTTGGTTGATTCCATCCCAAGTAGTATTACCCGCGATTCCTGTCATTTGAATACCGGTAATTTTCTGAAATTTTTTAATTGCAGATTTTGTATTAGGACCATAATCTCCATCTTCTGCTAATCTTTTACCATCAACTATAGTTATGCCTAGTCGATTTAAGGATTGCTGTAGTCTCAAAACGGATTTATCAGGATTTTTAGTACCATCTGGCACTACTTTTACTGGAGTTGAGGGAAGTTTACCAGTTAAACCCTGAACAATAGCATTTGCCATTTTCTCAGAGTCAAATAAACTCATATCTTTGGCAGAATCAATAAAACAGCATTCAATTAAAATTGCTGGCATATTTGTATTTCTCACCACATATAAGTGGGAGCCATTTTTTACACCGCGATTAAAAAAACCTATTTTTAAAATTTCTTTCAATACAGAAGATGCAATTTTTTTTCCTTTAGAACTAGTTGCATATATTTCTGTGCCATTAGCCTTTCCATTAAAGGCATTAAAATGTATAGAAACGAAAATATCTACTGGTGAAATATTGGCATTTCTAACTCTTTGAGAGAGGGAACTCCTTACAGAGTTAACGTTTTTTGGTCTACAGTCTACTACTTGATGACCTAATGCTCTAAGTTTATCCATAACTCTATTTCCTATATCTAGAGTTAAATTATCTTCAAATTTAATACCTGTTGCACCTGTATCTGGGGGAGCATTATGACCGATATCAATACCAAATTTCATTATCAGTACTCTCCTTTGACATTATTATTTAATTAAGGTTTGCAATTGGGATATATGTTTACTAATTAAGTCACCGTTACTCCGCCGTGCAACGACGGAGCCTGCGGTGACCGGTATTCCCCGGTTAATAATTAAGTATTTTTAGATAAGACAATTAATTATATATTTTGAAAATCTGATAAAATGTATCAAAGATTCGTAAGTATTTTTATTCAGAGATGATTAAAAAATATTTTTATGAAGCGGTTATATAGTATTTTTTTTAATGAGTCTTGTCTACGTCTATAAACTACTAATAAAAAATCTTTTGAGATAGTAAAAATATTGTATATTTTTGTATTTTATAAATCGAATAATTTTAGCGATCGCGATCGCTAAAATTATTCAAAGTTTATTGCTTGATTGATTGTTTTTAAAAACTTTCTGCCACTTCCCCGACTTACCTAGAATCACATTCTGGAGAGGTTTTGGGGTAGTCTATCCCAATTATTCATTCAATACTTAGTATAGTTAAATTTCTGCCAATTCCAACCATATTGAGTCTGTCTCCTTCTACACCAGATAGACCCTATGCTGTTGATTGTGAAAAATTTAACGGTTTCTTATTCGTACAATTTCTATGTATTTAAACAATAACCGTTTACTCATTAACCCACATACATAATATTCATTTTGGGGAAGTATTATTGAAAAGTAGACTTACAATTTAACGTATCATATGATGCCTGGCGAATCACCCATCATAATTTAATAAAAATTTGCTAATTTGTATCATCAATTACAAAGGTAATGACACTGCGAAACAAGTTCTTCCTGGTACAGACTCTACCATGAGGGTACCGCCGTGACGATTCTCGATAATTTGCCGCACAACATCTAATCCTAATCCAGAACCTTTACCCATAGGTTTAGTGGTAAAGAAGGGTTCCAGAATCCGATTTTTAATATCAGGAGGAATTCCTGGACCATTGTCTTCCAATTCAATTTGGATACGACTGCTTTTATGGCAGGTACGAATGGTAATTTGTGGGGGTTTACCATCTGGAGTTCCCTCACTTAAAGCATCAATGGCATTATCTATCAAATTCGTCCAGACCTGATTAAGTTCGCTACCAAAGGCTCCGATAATAGGAATATTTTCACCATAGTGGCGTTTAACTTGGATGCCATGTTTGAGTTTAAATGCAAATAGGCGCAAAGTGTCTTCTATCCCGTCGTGGATATTCACCTGTTGCTGTGCAGCGCGATCCATGTACGAGTATGACTTCATTGATTGTACTAGGGTAGAAATGCGCTCAGCTCCATCTAGACCACTCTCAATCATACCCATTACATCAAAAGAAATCGCCAACCAACGTATACCCATTTCCCGCAGTTCGGTAGAATCATCTTGCCAGCGAGCCATAAGGGAAGTTAAAACTTCTGGATCGACTTCTCCGCTTGCTAGGGGTTCAGCTAACTTCCAAGCATCTTCCACACCATAGTCTTCCAACCATTCCAAAAGTGCATCTTCTCGATCTCCTTGAAGTAAAGGATCGTTTTTGGGATTAGCGATCGCTTGAAAACCGCGATCGCGTAAGTCTAACCATTGTTGGGTATGTTCATCATCTACTTGTTGTTTCCCATACACCAGATTCATACGTTGGAGTTCCAATATGGCTGGCTGGACGTCTTTAAGTACCCGTACAAGGGCAGCTGCGGGGTTGTTGAGTTCATGAGCGAGTCCAGCAGCTAAGGTACCCAGAGCAGCCATTTTCTCGCGGGTTTTAATAAAGGACTCCAAACCCCGCAGACGTTTACCAACGGTACGGAATATGTCTCTCTCAAACTCCCGACAGCTATGGAGTACTTCTAGAAAATCAGGACAGTTAAGACGGTAGAGGTCGGTATGTATATCTGCGGTCAGGGTAACAGGGACAGTATCTTCGGTTAGAACCTGGATTTCACCAAAAAATGAAGGGCTTTCATGACGACCAACAGGCATACTAGTGCCATTACTGAGACGAGTGACAGTAATTTTACCACTAAGTTGGATAAAAAAGCCTTTTGGGGAGTCACCTTCCCTGACCAGAACTTCACCAGGAGCAAGCTGAATATGTTCGGCGCGATCGCAAATCCACTCTAACCTTTCTGGAGGAAGAGTCTGGAATGGTTTCATCCGTAATAAAGATTCTGAACACAGCATTTGTGAATTATCCATTACAGTTAGCCATAGGACTTACGCAGCTTGGCATTTTTTGTAGGGGCACGTGACACTTTGAATAACCCCAGAAGGTAGTATTTTACTTTTACCTCTAAACCCGTCGGATGATGGCGGTAAAGAGCTATTACTTGAGTTTTTCTCTAATTTTTCTACTTGTTCGACTGCTAAAGAATGAAGATTTGCAGTTACTTCTACCAATTTCTGCTTGTTCATAGATTGGAAGTATTCCTGGTTCATTTGTGCAAGGTCTTCTTTACTTAGTCGATTCATCACCCGTCTCAAGTAAATTGCGCCACTATTTTTTACATTACCATACGATAGTCATACTTACTTTTTCTGTAACTGATTATAGGGATAAATGGGGAGAGTGAAAAACTACATCCCTATGTATTCACGTGCATATGATTTGAATCATGTTTCAGGAGTTATCAGTTCAATTCTTCTTCCTGTACGGTGAATAATACCTTCCTTTTCTAACTCCGCAATATTTCGATATAGAGTTTCTGGACTTAAACCCAATTCGCTAGCAATATCTTTGTAGGTACGATCGAAATTAATATTATTTTCGCCACTTGCAACTTGAGTTAACAGATACTGTAAAATGCGATCGCGTGCAGAGTTAATACTGTATAATTCTAACCGGGTTTTCAGAGAATGATTCTTATGACACGAATTTTGAAGAAAACTGATAGCTAAATCAGGTTGAGTTTGTAAAGCTGTTAATATCTCCGATTTAGGATAGCTGATGACACGTGAAGGAATTTCAGCGATCGCGTTACAAAGATAAATTTCAGAAAATAATGCTGATAGAGCAAAGCTTTCTCCTGCT
>JBHJJE010000091.1:0-16343 GCA_050042865.1 Mastigocoleus sp. | reverse complement strand
TCACAAGGCTTTTTTAGCATATTTTACGTAGGATAAAGGGTTTGAGAGTCTAAACCATCTTTTTAGCGAAAAGTTTATGTGCCGGTTATTTTGCCAATTTTGCCAAAATTTTTGTAGCCTCTTTTTTTGGCAAAGGTATTGAACTTTACGACCTAGTTTATGAGTTTACATCTTAGTTTAGAACTTTATTGTTTGGGTTCACGGGGCAAATTTACGCTTATCTGGAGGTACTGTCCAAACAAGACAAAATCCTGATTTTCCCTGACGATTATATTGAGTTAAAACTATATCTAGTTTCTGAGCATCCTTAATACATTCACCATTCTCTAAATAACCCCGATTCCAATTCATTATATTTCTGGCAAATTGTCCCTCATTAGACATTCCCCATTTCATTGTGTCTAACTCGTTCCACGTCAATGTACTTGATTGCACTTTAGTATATCCTCCACCTACTATACCGACTATCCAAGAAGGCATTAAAATACCACTTATAAAACCAACGGAGAATATAAGGAAGAACACTACACTTGCAGGAAGAACTGAATTGATAATATTTCGACCTTCACGTAAGAGTGATTGATGAATTAATGCTTGTGCAGCGCGGTCAATTGCAACTTTTTGTCTTTCTACTGCAACTTGTTCTACTTTCTCTAAATTATTGGCTAGATCGTGGTTCCAACTTTTAAATAGTACTTTCAATGTCTCTGGTGCTTCTTCTAGCATTACTTCCAATTGTCCAGTTGCAATTAGGAGAAGAAATAATGGATCATCTTGAGATAAACCACTACTAAAAGCAAAGTTAAGTACCTTATTTTTAAAGTTTTCGCTCTTTCCTTTTAATGCTTCTGTTAACAACTCATCTGGGTTTTGAGATGTTTCTACATTGCTGTTACTCATATTACTAACCCCGTCTGTGAAAACACTACTTGGGTTTGTTTAAGAAAATTTTTGACCCGTTGTCTAGAAATAACTTTAAAATCGGGATGTGAAAGAGCTTCAGAGAAACTAATACCAAGACGTTCAATCATATTACGCTCCCAGAAAGGAAATTTGGGAAAGTCTATGTTGATAAATTGATATTTATTAGCAGCATCAATAAATTCAGACATCTGTTGGACATATTCCCATTCGTCACATAAACCCATATTTCTAACGAAAACATGAGTCATTCTATCTCCTAAGTCATCCAAAGACTGAAGGAAAAAATTAACCGAATCAATACCACCTGTACATACAAACCATTTAACAAAACGAATTGAATGTTCCTCACCTAAGTCAATCAAACTATTCTTATTTATCCAATCAGTTACCTTGGAATAAACTTGAGCGGGTAAATTGACAATTACAGATTTATCAAAAGCACAGTCGAATATTTCATCAGCAGCTTGAGTAAGTTTTTCATTATCGCTGAAGAATATAGACTTTACTCCAGGGTAAATCTTAGCGATATCTTGATTACTGACATCTGCATCAAAAATTATCACATCATGATTTATGGAGTTACAATATTCAATCAAAGCTTTGCTAACAAAAGATTTACCTGCACCTCCACGTTCTCCATCTATTATATGAATGGTTGTGTATGGTTTAACTTGGCTTTCTTTATTGTTAATTGATTCAAAACTGTTTGATATTTCTATAATATCGCTCAAATAATTATTATCAGATTCTAATTCTTGTTCTACATGTTCTGTTTGTTCGGGATTTGAAACATATAACTGATGATTACTTGATTCTGGTACATCATTATCTAAGATTAGAAGAGATGATGAATTGATTTCTTCATTGTTACAATTATGCTCTTGTACTTCTTCCTGGTTTGGATGACCATCTAACTCTACTCCCCAATCTTCCAGCACAAATTGGTCAGTTTCTGAATTTATTTGTAGTTCTTCTCCATTATTTTCTAATGGTTGTGTTTGTTCTTCCATTGTTGGATAAGATTTATTCTTATATTTTCTAGGTCTACCTCTTTTTCGCTTCATCTTTTTTATTACTAAAAAATAAACACTATCTTCTATTCATCGAAAGAACCTAAATTACCCCATTCTCCATTACCAATATTTGATTCCAAATGTGATATAGATAATTTTTCTGAACTTTGATTTTTATGAGAACTGGTATGAACTGTTAATTCGTTATCTGCAAAGGCATCTTGAGTATTTGATGACAAGATTTGAATTCGCTCTAATCCCAAGGAATATGAGATATGTTCAATATGTAATAACAACTCTCTAATTGCATTCCTAGCTATTTGCTGTTTTACTTTGAAAGGAGTTTCCTCATCTTCTAAAATAGTAAGTGGTAGCCAGTAGGGACGCATTGCTTGCATTGCTAAAGCAGGAGCAGAATTAATTTGATGTTTTTTCAAATAAGTAAGAATTTTCTCTTCTGGAGTACCAAAAAAAGGTTGAAATCTAATACTGATGTCTAATCTCTTCTTCTTCATCGAACTATTTCTTGTCGTTGAGATTTAGTAATATTCAGACCAGACATAAAATATAAAAATGCTCCATATACATCTATAAGTCGAGAACCTAGTTGATAACTGTCCAAAACTTCAGGAATGGTAAATCCTCCATGCCAGATACAAGGTGTTGCTCTATAATGAGAATTCAAATCTTTCTTGAGATAATCGACTGTTCCTCCACAGAATATGATTTCGTCAACATCGTAGGGAATTACATTATCTAACCAGGAAATTAAACTAACTAGATATAACGCTTTCGCTTCTTTTATCGCTGATACTAATTCTGTGACCTCTTGATTGCGAGAAGCTGTAGTTGTAGTGCGGGTAATTTTATACAATGGTGCTGGATGAATATCATGACCACTTTCAACCACACTTCTACACAACTTGGATTCAGAAAAACCACTAGTCTTACTCATCAAATTGTCTATCATTCTTACCATTCCTAAATCCGAAGTTTTTCCACTATCTAAAACTCCTCGATAACTTATTAAAACTGAAGCATTGCGATATCCAATCATAGCGATCGCAATTTTTTTGTGTTTAATTTCGGAAGCTTTAGAATGCAGTAAAAATACACCTGCTCCTTCTGGATAGGAAGAAAATTTCCCTAGTTCCACAGACATTACACCTGTTGGAGTTTCATAACTTTTCAGCAGCGATCGCAAGTTATGTTCAAATTTTTTTCTGGTTTCATACTCTCCTACAGGAAGCAGTACAGCTAAGTTTAGTTTAAATGATTTACTGCACTGTAACTTCTGTGCGATCGCCCATACACATGCGAGAATTTTGTACAAACCGCGTTCATATTTTAGTTCTTTCAAACCAGCATTCGCATAAAAGCGTGATGCTGCGTAATATCCTACAGCTACATATTTCCCATGACATCCCACCCAAGCTGCATCTTCAGGTTGACAATTTCCTAATTTATCTTGGTATAGGTCTTCTATTGCAGTCTTTGGTATAGAAATTACTTCTGGTTCCATAAATAAACTTTCTAATTTTTCATCATGACCTCCATAAATTGCTTTTAGTCCACTACCACCAATATCAGCAGCTATATTCAATTGAACTGAATTAGTTCTTCTTTTCCTATTTATTCTCGTCATGTCGAATAACCTATTCTTGAGTAGGTTTTGAGGGTACACAGAGGGTATTGTGAGGGGATGATAATTTTTGCTGATGTCAATTTTTCATAGATTTTCCCTCACCTTTTCCTCATCATTAAAAAATCTCATTAATTCGCTGTAAAATCTTCTGTGTAAGGATTTGAGAACATTTTATAGGTTATTATTTCTTGTAAATCGTTCTTGTGATGGTGATTGTTGGTTAAATCTAAAAATAAATCATAATTTTCACTATCTGTTTTACAGACGAGCTTTTTCACAGTTTTTAGTGAAACACACTACACAATTTATCCAAAAATAAAACCTTTTAAATAATTCCTCTAATAATTGATGTATTTATATTTTTCTGGATATTCTACTCCTCCCTAAATTTTCTAATCGGGTAATTAATAAAACTAATACTCAAATTGTCTAAAAACTAATAAATCAAATCCTATGTGCATAAAAATTGAACTTCTCTTTTAACTTGTTAGCGAATTAATGCTGATTCTTTCAATATAACCACAGATAGATTATTTACATGGCTCTTCCTGTAAATGGATAAGTAGTATAAAAAATATCTAAGATTAATATCTTATTTCTAGTAGCTTGAAAAACATAAATACCTGTAACCCAGATATTATAGGCATTATAGGTATTTAGAGTGAAGCATATATTACTTAGAAAAATTTGAATATACAGATTAATCTTCTCAAACAATTACCTTAAAATCTAATAATACTTAAATAATTAGTTTATTTACTTGAACATAAAGAATAAAAAAATACTAATAATTGACAAAAAATACGTAAGGAAAGATAGTATTCTGAAATAATCCTTGAAATTTCACTTTGACAATAGTTGAAATTTATATTTTTATGCCATTTGCAATTTGCAGAATTCAAAAAATCAAATCTTGGGGAGCATTAAAATTTAATTTTTCTCACACAGCAAGAACTAGAGAAACTCCTAATGCTAATCAGGATGTAACCAATAAAGCCATTATTGATAATTACAACTATATAAACTTAGAAACTCTAGTCAGAGATAAAATAGGTTCTCAGAAAATCCGCTCTAATGCGGTTCTTGCAGTAGAAATCTTATTGAGTGCTAGTGCAGATTATTTTCGTCCTCATGCACCTAATGAAGCAGGGATATATGATAAACAACGTTTGAACAAGTTTGTAAATGCAACGGTTAAGTGGTTACAAACCTCTTGGGGTGAAAAAGTAGTTCAAGCCCAATTACATCTTGATGAAATGACACCTCATATTCATGCTTATTTAGTACCTTTAGACGAGAGAGGAAAGCTTAACTGTAAAGCTCTATTTGGTACTAGAAGCAAAATGTATCAACTCCAAGATAGTTTTGCTAACGCTGTGAAACATCTAGGAATATCCCGTGGTATTAAAGGTAGTACAGCAACTTATGAAAAGGTCAGAAAGTACTACGGTGCTGTAAATCAAGATTCTTCAGTTATTAATTTAGAAAGTTCTCTTCCTCAACCCCAACCACAAGAAGATAGTGAATCATATCGAAACAGGGTTATAGAAATACTAACTCCACAAGTAGAAACAATAAATCATCAACTAAATGAACGCGATCGCATTTTGAAAAGAAAGGCTGAACTTAAACAAACAGCTATTAGAAGCGAACAATTGAGACAAGAATTAGAAGCTCAGATACAAATACTAAAAGCAAAACTTGGTAATCAACCAGATTTATCAATGTCCTTGGTTGCTTATGAATTAGGAATAAATCCAGACAAGCAATATGACGATAATGCAGTTGATTTAGTGATGAAAGTCAATGAATGCAACTTTAATGATGCAGTAGTTTGGTTATGCGATCGCTTTGACCAATCATTAATATTACCTGATATTAAAGAATATACAGCAAGGCAAGCTTTAGCAATAGCTCAAAATGCTCAACCCACTATCTTTACCCCACCAACTCCGTCTAAAAGTAATTGGGAAAGAATGAAAGATTATCTAACACAAGAATACCTAATTCCTCAAGAATTAGTACAAATGTTAAATCAACGAGAATTGATATATGCAGATGATAAAGAAAATATAGTTTTTGTGTCGCGAGATTTATCAGGTGAAGTAACTGGAGCATATTTACATACACCAGGGAACAAGAATAATTTTGATATTTATCCTCAGAGTAAACGTCATAAAGGTTGGTTCCATCTGAGTGTTGGTGGATATTATCAGCAACCTTCCACAAATGCGATAATTACTTCTTCACCTATTGAAGCACTATCTGCAATGATAAGAAATACACCTCATACCGATAGAACTCTCTACTTAACAGTAGACAGCAGATATTCTCAGCTACCCTTGCAAGCATTAAAAGAAATTCCTCGAATATTCACAGCTACTTCCAAAGATATTACAACTGCTATTCAAGAAAACTTTCCTCATGCAAAATCCTTAAAATATTTTTCGTTACACAGAAAAAATTATGTGAAAGATATATATGACCAAAGTCTAGAACGTTAGAGAATTATCCTCTTTCGTACTACCTAGTTGTAATAAAACTTAAAGTCAAAATTTTTCTTATCATCTTTTTATTATCTATATTTATTAATAATAAGTACAGGAGGCATAGGTTTGTATTTAATAATACATAATATCAGATGACAAAATAAATTAGTATTTTGATATATCTAAAACACACTTTCAATAAAGATTATAAAATATAAATTCTCTTTAAGACATACAAGTAGCTGCTTAATAGCTATATTTTAAAATGTTACAAGTAATTTATTATGCAGTTACTAAGCAATAAATAAATGCATGGCATATATATTGCTTAGTAATAATACTCAGATAACCCTGACGTAAAAATACAATAATTATTTTGTGCGATCGCCTGATATATTTCTTCATATATGGCTGATAATTTTTATGTAGAGAGAGTAATTTTAGATATCAATGAAAATTGATTTTCAAATTATTTTTTTAAGCTAGTATAAAATGAATCCGCAAATCGAAATATTACTTTCAAAAAAACCAGGGATGATTACTAATATCTACTTTGAATATTAGTAATTATTTGGGTGAAATTTGCCACAGATATCCTGCGAACGGTGTTTTTTTCGACAGAACTACAAATTTAATTGTCACATGAATAGTTCATGTTCGAGATGAGTATTCATTTTCAGTACATCCGACCTTAAGGATATGCAAAATCGTTTCTTTAGTACATTAAGGTGAAATTATAGGTCATCAGGAAAAACTGCATTTGAATGTTTCAGTTTATGAGGAATCAAATGGCATATGAGTTTATCCGATAATGATAAAAACAAACAAGATTGTTACATTAATCGCAAACTTAATTTAGAATATCCGAGAGTAATTCTAGCTTCTCGGAATATAGACCTGTATAAATATTGGGTTTATCAATTACCTAATGGGAGTCAAGTAATGACCAAAAGACAAATAGGTAAGTTTGTTGAGCAATCGAGAGATGATGTAGATACTTTTATTAAGTATCATGATATGGAAGCTATGACTGTAGAGTTACCAAATAGAGAACTTACTCAAGTGTATAGTTTATCTACTTGTGTAGCTTATCTAGAGAGACTTCTAGCTAATGGTAGGTTACGTTTTCATAGATTGTCTCTAAAACCTAGAGAATGGGACAAATTAATAGATTTGCTGTCTACAGATAAAGGAGGTAAAGCAATTACTCCTAATCCTTGTTACTTCGATGGGAGTTACTCAGTTGTATCTGCTCAAGCTATTCCAATCCAATTAAATGAAGGTATTGATTTAGAAATTTTAGTATTACCTTCAGGAGAATATCGCATAGAGCATGAAGAAGGCTTGAGATGTATTAAAGCACCATCTAAATGGTTGAGTACTCACTCTAGCAACAAAGCTAAAATTTTCAACAAGCTCAAACTATCGAGAGACATTGTTGAATGTAGAATACATGATAAAGAATCAGAGAAGAGTTTGTACACTCTTAATTTTAGTGAGTGGCTATCAATATGGAAACACTTTGCTAGTAGGAGAAATACAAAAGCTGTTGCAGTGCTAACATCTTTTGCACGCACCAATCTTCATGTGAGAATATGTCAGACAATTAACTGATACTAGAGATATATTTTTAACTAGATAAACGGTTGTGGAAAATTTTCCACAACCGTTAAAAAGACTTAAAAGTTTCATTAATTTTTAGAAAAAACTAGAATAAATACATTAACGCTATTGTGACTGATATGATTAACCCCCTCACAATTAATTTACCCTCAATCCTTGAACTGGATATTAATAATATCAATCTAACTGACGAGCAATTTTTTCAGCTGTGTCAAAATAACCCGGATTTGAGATTTGAGCGTACTGTTTCAGGAGAATTAATTATTATGCCACCTACAGGAAGCATCACAAGCGATAGAAATTCTGATTTAAATTATCAACTCCGAGGTTGGAATCGTCAACATAAACTTGGAAAAACCTTCGATTCCTCCGGTGGTTTTATACTTCCTAATGGCGCAAACCGCTCTCCAGACGCATCTTGGGTCAAAATAGAACGTTGGGATGCCTTAACCGAAAGGGAGAAAGAAAAATTCGCTCCTTTATGTCCCGATTTTGTTGTCGAATTAATGTCCCCAAGCGATACCATCGAAAATACAAGAGCTAAAATGAGGGAATATATGGAAAATGGCGCTTCTTTAGGCTGGTTAATTAATTGTAAATACAAGCAAATAGAAATCTATCGTCCCAATCAAGAAGTCGAAATTATTCAATCTCCGCAAACTCTCTCTGGAGAAGACGTTTTACCAGGATTCGTTTTGGATTTAACTGAAATCTGGTAAGCTTTAATTTTAATTATTTAGGCTATTAAGTATTTGTTATGATAGTTAAATAGTCTTTCTCCTTCTTCAAATAATTTATTTCCGCTAACTGAACTTAAATTATGAATGACTGACCCAATCGCTTTAAAATTTTTAAAACTATATATAAATCATTTTCACGTCTGATTGTGAACTCATCAGATAATGCATAAATTGGTTGTTCTTTCCTAATCATTTTCAGAAAGATAAAATTTCCACCATTAGTTACCAAGCCAAAAACAGGTTTATCAGGGTGAGGATTTGCTAACATATAAGCCAAAGCTTGAGGAATTCCTACTTCCAAAGAGAATCCCGCTTGTTTTGATTCAATCACGATAATCCATAACTGGTCTTGCAATACCAGAACATCTATTTTACCTCTAATCTTTAAATCTTCCTGTTCGTTAATAATTTCTACTGATGATTCAGTTGTTGAATAAAAAGGTGGTAAGTAAAATCCTGCATCACTCAAAAGAGGCGATAGCACAACCATTTTTACCATATCCTCAAGCATGGGACGTTTAGTCAAGTTTAGGTAGCTCGCTTTTACTCGATTTAAATTTTGTTTTTCAATCTCTGTTAACTGCGGCAAGTCCTTTTTCCATTCAGAGAAAAACTCGTTATCATCTGATAATCTTAGCTTAAAATTTTTCTCTAAATCATACAGATTGATTTTTTCTGCCTGATTAATCTGTGTCATTTTTAAAATATTTTAAGTCGATTTATATAAAGATATTTTTGCTATTGATACAATAAAATTTAGCTAAAAATACTATTTCATAATAGCAATAATTATGAGTTGAAAACTATTATTTTTATTGCTGTTTACTTTATCCTACAAGCTTAAAAAATTTCACCCCATAAAGATTTATCAAGAGGAACAAATTCAGATGTATCTATACTAGAAGCAGGTTGTGCAACATATTTTGCACGATTCTCAATTGCTAATATTCTATCAGTATCCCGAATATATAAAGGAACCATTGCTTCTCTTTGTTTAAGTAATTCTGATAATCCAATTTTTATCTCTCTCTTTTGGTGGAATAGCTCCTGAGCAGCTTTTCCTACTATTGTTGCTAGTTCTGCTCCAGTACAGTGAAGAGTCTTATTTAAAAGAAGCTTCCATTCCTTCTCCGAGAGCAGACTAGTTTTTTTACGATAACGTTTATCATACTGAGCTAAGTAGATGGTGAGAATTTCCTTCCGTTCAATAGCTTGAGGAAATCCCACGTAGAATATTTCATCAAATCTTCCTGCTCTAGTCAGTTCTGGTGGTAATAGATCAATTCTGTTTAGAGTTGCGATCGCAAATACCCTAGTCTTCTTATCTTGTAACCAGGTAAGTAAAGTTCCTAAAATTTGTTGAGAGTTAATATTGTCCCCAACAAAGTTTGATGTACCAAACAGTTTGTCTAGTTCGTCAAAATAAAGAACAACGGGACTACAAGCTTCAACACGTTGGAGTAATGTTTTGAGGTAACTTGCATTGACACCTGAAATTATACCTGTATCTACGCTTATTATAGGAAAACCTAAAATTTTAGCGCTTACATTTGCAGCTAAAGTTTTTCCCGTCCCTGGTGGTCCAACTAATAAGCAACCTTTGGGAAGAGGAAAAGAAGCTGCTCGTGCTTCAGGAGAAAAATTAGTTTTTACACGGTTGAGATACTGCTTAAGTAAATCTAAGCCACCAAATTCAGTAACCTTGGGTTCTGATACAAAATTTAATTTTAAGTTACTAAAACAATTCTTTTTATACTCAATTAGATACTGACATATGGAATCAATATCTGATTTTTCACCAATATTTTTAGCAATTTTCAAACCTTTACCTATCTCTTCAAGAGTAAGACCAGAAACTGCATTTAATAACCTAGAGTAGTTAAAATCTGAAGACAGTTCAATTGATAGTATCTCTTTGAGTAAGTTGATTATTTCTTCTGACGTAGGTAGTTCTATGACAATAGTTGGAATGATTTTACTTAAAAATTCTGGTAACTTCGTATCGTCAGTAATTAAATTTAGTAAAAATTTCGATTGATTACTTTTTTGTAAGTCATAGTAAATATTGGTTAGTTGTGAAACTATCTTATTAGAATTAATTTCTTTATTATAAGATTTTTCTTGAATGAGAGAAGATAAGTTCTCAAGTATAAATATACCATCTTTGTTATAGTTATATATAACATTGAAAGCAGAAAATATATCATCATTGTTAGTTTGTAAATTTAAATAATCTACATCTATAAAAACTACTTCTTCTGCTTGATTGGATTTGATACACTTAAAATACCCCCAACCAATATTCCATAAATATATAGGGATATTTCTAGATATCATACATTGATAATAAATTTTCTTTAATGTGTTTATTCTTTCCTGTATTAGTGTAGTTATGTTTATAACAGGAATATCAGATTTCATTAGTAAATCTAAGTCATTAATGTTCATAATTTATCAGCTATCTTTCAAGTTCATCAACTGAATGTTTACGGTGATGAGACATATGAGGGTTATCGTATTGTTGATGGGGTTTGAACTTTGGTAATACTTGCTCAAAATGTAGTAAATCTCTATCATTCAAATTACTTTTGAACTTTCCCCCCGATTTTTCTAGTAAAATACCTCGTCCATCCTTCGCTGCAATTACTACTTCTCCATGAGGATTAGCTTTCCAATTGTAAGAAAATGCTCCTTGGATTTCCACTTGCTTTTGTTGAAGAATTGCATACTGTACTAAAGCATTAACCACTCTCTCTACACGAGCAAAATATTCAGCTTCTTTTCTTCCTACAGGAGCAAATGAATCAGGAATAGATTCATTTTTTTCAAAAGAACTTTGCAAACTATGAATATCTTTAATGTGAGTTGTTTCTAAATCTCCTTTTTCCACCTTAATTCCTAAACCAGTAGAACGGAACTGCATTATTTTCTTGTCTGTTGCTAGTTCTTTTACTTCATATAAAGAACCACTACGAGAAATATGATAATTGTCAGTTTGATATTCGTTTTCTCCCGGTTGTGTCTGAATGTGAAATAATTTTTTCAAAGATGCAGCACTTTGATAGTGTATAGAATTTGTTTTAAACTCTTGCAAACCTATTTTAACCGCAGAATTTAAACTATGAAATACTGTAGAAATATTATTGATTGTTTGCTGCCACCATGATGTATTATGAGGTTGCCTTAATCTCCTCTCTATCAAACTTTGATAGAAAGTGCTTTCTTTACGTAAAGCTTTTATTTCCGATTGTAATTGTTCAATTTCTGAGGAGAGCAGAGCTTTTAAAGGACTATTTTCTAATTCCTTTAACGATTCAACAACTTGCGAGGAACCAGATACTTGGAAAGATTTATCTGAGTCTTTTATTTTTTGTTGAGAATTGTCGATTATTTTGGAGGATATCCCCGAACTTTGGGGTAACTGGAAATTGCTTTTATCATCAACCTTATCAGTCAGTTGTGAATTATTTAAGCTTTCTATACTTTTCTGATTCGATAAATTGTTGACAATAACTCTACCTTTATCATCTGAGTGTAATATAATCTTGCCATCTAATTCGACTTTTATATTTTTAGCTTCTTCTACTGTTTCTCCAATAGATTTAGCACTTAACTGATATAGTTTGTTTGTAAATTGAGGGTTTAAAGATAAAGCTGGTATACTACGCTTAGTTAGATAAATTGCAGAAGAATTATTGTTTCCACTTCTATTCTCCAACTCTTCTTGACCATATACTAATTTATCTCCATCAAATATTTTTATTTTCTGGTCTTTGTTTGTATCTGGTTCAATATCTAATGCAGCTTTAATTAGAGCTTCAATCACTTCTTCATAATGTCGCTGTATAGCACTGGTATCACCAGAATCAATATTAAAAATTCTCACCAAACACATCCTTGTAATAGTTGCAAACGATTAATCACTAACTCTGCACCGACATAAAAGACGACCAATTCTTCATCAAGTAACCAAGCATTAAATTCACTATTTTGTTCAACATTGCGCATACTTTCATAAGAAGAATAACCGCGAACTATACCTGCTAATAATCCATTCTGGTCAAAAACTTCAAGAATTTGCGGACAGTAATCTTTGTCGAGAGGAGGTTTATTTATCGATTTAATAACTTTAGAATGCCACTGAGGATATTTATCTAGAATTAAAGAAACTCTGGAACTAAATCTTTGTTGCGATATATTCATGCTTTTGTAGAGGTAGTACGCTGCTTTCAGGTTCTGGGATTGTAGTTGTTTAAATACTTAGATTCAGCAAGTATAAGAATTGCTGAATTTATTAAAATATAGTTGCAAGTTCAGCAGGAGACGGTACATCTCCAAGTAGTGGAAAGAGTCTTTGTGCTAATGCTCTTCGTTCTAAAAATTGTTGCGATCGCTCGGTGTCACTAACCTGTGTAGCATTACTTTTGATTAGTCTCTTTTTAACTAAATCCCATTTACTTTCTGACCAGTTCATTTCATCAACATCAGTTATAGGAACTTTTATTTTTTGTAGTATTGGGACATATGCTTCATTACCACAAGTGTAAGCAGGATTAATAATTATTGCTCTACCTGTACCCATTTTGGTAAATTGTGAAGACTCTAGTAAATGACGTTTTTGATGATGTTCATTACTACTATGAGAAGCACCCCCTTTCCCATAACTACGAGACTTAGAATTAAACCTAATTTCTGTCTCTCCTAAATATTCGCTAAAAATTTTTGCAGAATCAGGGTCTTGGGGATTAAAGATAAATTTAGTTGCTGTACCACCTAAAATGGCTCTAGTTAACTCCTTTCCATAGACCTTCTCCAACTGAGAAATATTTTGATACCCTAAGATACCGACCATACCATCTTCTCGTCCCTCATTTAACCAGTTAACAAGTGCTGGTAAATAAAACGTTGGTAACTCATCAAGAGCTACAACTAGAGGGTCGTTGCGGGGAGTTATCCGGGTAATATTACGTGTCACAATCATATGTAAGATAGCTGCAAGTAAGGGACTAACAATATCTCGATTGTTTCTATCTAGTCCGAATACAATTAACTGTTTACCATCTAAATCCAGTGGTAGAGTTGTCTTACCGCAAAATGAACCTATAAAATCACGTTTGAGGAAACGCTGAAACATTCTTTGTGCTGTACCAATAATAGAAGCAGCAGTCTTTTCTGAATCTTTGACACTAATAAGTTGAGAGAGGGGTCGAGAAGTCCAAACCTTCAACTTTTCTTTTGAAGCAGCTTCTAACCTTTTTGGTAAATTAGGTAAAGATAAAATAGCCTGTGCCATCATTAAATCACAGTATTTATCTTCCCCTGTTAAAGTTCTTATTGCTTTGGTAACCAGTAAAATACCTTCAACTAAACTATCCCCTGCTTCCTCAAAAAACTTATCACTGCTAACATTGACACCTTTATCAAAATTACGAGATATTACCTGAGTCAGTTGTCCAGCAGAAATAGCATCTTCTTCATCTCTCAACAAATCTAATGGGTTACAGGTTTCACTCTCAGGAAAACCAGGTGCAAATACTCTCACTTGATACCCGCGTTTCATCGCATAAGCAACCGCTCTTTTAGTTTGTGCAGGATACTTGAAATCATACAAACACATCGGGAATCCTTGGTCAAAAGTACTACGAATTAGAGGGTCTATTACCGAGAACGTTTTACCACTACCAGCAGCACCAATTACAGCTATTCCTCTTTGAGCATCAGGTATATATAGTGAAGAATTGGGGGATAAATATCTTTGGTATAAACTGGGTTTATTTTTAATTAAACCACTCTCATACCACCTTTTTCTAAGATAGTTTCTAATATAGCGAGGAGTACCAACATAAAGTGCAACCGAATTGCGAATTGGTCTTGCTATCTGCTTTTGAGCTTTACGTTTAGCCTGTATTTTCTCACGATTTCCACCCCAATAACTAGTCGCGACTTTACCTTTATGATTGTTGAGTGAGAGTAATTGGAATACTGCGATCGCACAAAAACAACCAAGTAAAATCAAACCAGATTCCGACTTCAACAAACTAGATATTTTTTCTATCGGTTGTTGATATGATACTTGTGTGAAAACAAATTCAATTTTAGGATAATTTCTTGCCATGTTTTTGGAGAAGCAGGAGTGTAAGGAGAAGGGGAGCAACTTGTTCAGTTAAAAAGTTGTATGAATTCATAAACAATTAATTTGTTAGACCTAAAAATATTGGGTCTTTCTCTCGATAGGTCATAAATGGAACTGGACCAATAATATAAGGGGTACATCCCAAGTCAATGAAACTATTGCGCATACATACTCGGAAAAATAGAGCTTGAGAAATAGTTCCCTTGGTTTCTGATACCTCCCAAACTGCGACCTTAAAAGCACTACCAAATGGATGTCTTCCCGTGGGTTCTTTCCCATCATTGACAGAACCAAGGATTCCCTTACCACCTTTAACTAACTGATATTTACCGCTAATCCAAGCTTTACCTTTAACTGAGGGAGAACCAGATAACTCTACATGAGCGCAATCTTTCATGCATGGTACTCTGAATCCTTCCTTGTTGCTTCCTGAGATAGTTCTATCTCGCTTTTGTTCGTTTCTTCCAAAAGCAATATCAACTATTCCTACTTCCGTACCTGTGGAGTTAATTGGATTAGGAAATTGAGAAAATGGTACATCGCTTAATCCAGGGATTTCGTTAATATACACCCCTTGCCATTTATCAAAATTTGCGATGTTAGTATCAGTTAGTCCTGGAATTGCATCCAGATTATAGGACTTCAAATTTAAAGACTCAAAACTCAACTTACCTAAGTTTGGAGATTGTCTGAGCAGATTACCAATAGTTTGATTGAGATTGATTTGGGTGAATAAGGGTTGGGATAACAAATCATTTACTGGTGCAACCTCAGATATTCTAAGCTTCTTTAACTCTGGTATTGCATCAACCAAACTATCGAGGGTTTGAAATTTCATCACACCAAAATCATTTAGTGTAACTGCTTCCAAATTCAGATTAGTGATGTCAGCAATTTGAGAGAGGGAGAAGCTTTGTAGTGCAAAAGAATCCTGAAAATCTCCTAACATTGTAAATGAATCAGGTTTTTTTCCTATATACCAACTACGAGATGGGTCATATCCTAACTGATTGATAACAGATCGTGGTACCTTAAATGAACCAGAATCAGTTACAGAAGGCATATTAGAGAAAGTAATTTGATTCCAATCAGGTAAACGAGTATTTTGCCATTGGAGTGTTTCTACTTCTGTCGTTTCTGGTGCATATTTTGACATTACTGGTTTTTGGAATGGAATCAAAACAGAAGCGAAAATGATTATTGATAACAGGTTTGATAATTTCATATGTTTCTTTGAAAGGTAGAGGGCAGATGGCAGTTCACGTAGTGTCTCCGACAGGAGAAAGAATTATAAGAAGGTGGAAGTACGTTAAAATAGGCTATACTCGGTCTTTCGTGTAACATATCCGAAGGAGAAGGGACTCAAAGGTTTTTCTTTTATACATAATTCTTCTCCCTGCTCCCTGCTCCCTGCCTCTTTCCATAGACGTTCATATTATTTCAATCGTATGAAATGTAGATGCTTCATACCCTACTGATACTCGAAATAGATATATTCGACGTTGAGAATTTCCTTTAGTTATGACTGTCAATAAACTACTGTTTGAGAAGGGTAACTGTTTAAATTTTAATGGTTTAATTTTGCGTAAATGTACTACAGTAGCTCCATCATTAGAGTTACATTCTTTTCCTAGCCCAGATAAACAACCATCAACATCAAGGGATGCGATCGCTGGATTGTCTAACCACACTTTTTCGATGATTTCACCACGTTTAATAAATGAAATATTAACTCCATATCCTGGTGATAATTTGATTTGAGGGATTTGTTGATTA
>JBHJJE010000090.1:0-34701 GCA_050042865.1 Mastigocoleus sp. | reverse complement strand
GGCGCGTCCCCCAAACCCCCTCCGAATAATTTAATCGGGATGAAAAGTATATTTAATTCGATGGGTTGGTTATTTGTAGGACTTACGCAAGGTCGATTTGTCATTGGGTAAGTCATATACCACTAATTTGCCAAGCTCAGTCTGATACATTAGATTTTGAGGCTTTATCTAAAGATGATTTTTGATTAATTTTTTTCTTAATCTATTTCCAAAAACATCTAAACATCTACACCGACCTTTTTCAACTGTTTGCAATTCCAAAATCCAAATACTAACCAAACGATCAAAATCACCGATGTCAGTCCCAAAATTGGCAAAGCTCCATAATTATTGATTAAAGTTGGTGCGATACCAGTAAACAAACCACCACCAAGTATCGGTTCAAATAATAACTGTTTATAAGCGAAACACTCAAAAGCACCGGAGCGGTTATCTGGGTCTACCATTCGCAATAATAATATACCTGTAGCCGTCACTCCCATTGATTGTCCCAAATCCCCTAGACCCCTCTCATAGGGATAAACCGGAATCAAGCGTGGTGCAAGGAATATATAAACAAATATGTTCCAGGAAATTCCGGCGATCGCTAAAATTAATAAAGCTGGTAAATTTGCACTTAGAGCTTGTAGGGAGATTGTAGCCAATCCTGTAACTATGACTATATCCAAGGCTAAACCTCCGATACGTTCCATTAAAGGACGACTTACCATGTATTGACGATTAGTACGCATTAGCAGAATTTGTACTAGAATACCGCCAATTAATGCCATTGGGAACAGAGGTACATATTTCATTACTTGTAAAGCTGCTTCTCCCTTCCCCCAAGTGAGGGACTCAAATAATCTCAAACTCTCAAGTATTATCCATCCAATTCCTATACCTAATCCTACAAAACTGAAGTTAAGGGATATGGGGTCAATTAACAAATCGCGGAATAAACTTTTTCTAGCATCTTTGATATCTGGACTTTCTGGAGTATTGGTATGAATGCTTTCTTCATTTTCACCAATACCCAGTTCAATTTCAGAATTGCGAGTAATGGTAATTTTTCCTGTATTTCTTCCCCAATTCATTAAAAAAGTACCGCTAATAATACCAGAGACCAATCCCACAGTTGCTAAGGTCAAAGATAAATCCGCTCCAGCTGGAAAATTTAAATCTGCAAAAGTCTGTTTCATTCCCCCTGCTGTTCCGTGTCCTCCCTCAAAACCAATTTCAATTAAAGATGCAACGATAGGGGGTAATTTGAAAACAGGTGTTAATACGGTAATTGTAAGTAATAAACCAACCACATATTGTCCCCAGCCCAGAACTTGACCAAAAGCCGCTTGTGGTGAAGCTTGCTGCCAAATTTTTTTGAATCCAGGAATTGTTTGACCTAAAAATAATGTAGCAAAAACGATATTGATAAAAATACCAGGAGACTGCTTCCAAGTATTAATTATTGCTTCTGAGAATAAACCATTAGCTAAAGGAGAGGCTGGATTATTTGCAGCCACAATAGCACCCAAAGCTCCCTTCCCTAGAAGTAAAGCGATAATTCCAGCAACTACCGAACTGGGTATAAAAAGCGATCGCAGTATTGAAATACGTTGTCTAATAAAACGCCCTAATAATAACGAAATAGCAATTAAAATATAAGCCCAGAATACGTCTGCCAGTTTCAACATATGTGATGTATATTTAGTTAGATATTCAGTAGTCACTGCAATGAGCAACTACAATCTTTAAAAATCCAATTTCTAATTTTTCAGATTTTTATAGCTTTTCTATAGTTGCAGATTTAATCTTTACCACAAACTGAGTTTAATTGAAAGACTTACAGCAGATTAAAAGCGCATAAGGTAAAATTTCTTCTGACTTTTGAGTAGGGAAAAGAGAACAAAGGATTACCTTTTAACCATTATTCGGAATAATCTCAAATCCTTATTATTCTGTTACTTTATTTATCATTATTCATCAACATATTTATCTTTTTTCAGAGAGTAATTAGTTTATCGAATTTAAATAAAGTTCCTTATTCCGAATAATGGTTCCTTAAAATTCAAGATGAAATAGAATATAAAATCTTATTGGGGGTTTGCACTTTGCTTAAATCTATTTCTTTACAAGTCGGAGGGAAAGATTCAGCTTTTATGCATACTGTTTTATCCGCTTTCCTTAGGGATTTACAGAGAATAAAATAACCTTCATTTACTTATGCAAAAAGTTTTATCTGCTCAGGTAGCTCAAATAAACCCTCTTCATCTGGTTCAAAGTCAATTACTTGGAAAACTGCATCAATATTTAAAGCACCATAAATATGAGGAAATAATTGATTATCAGCTTCTTCGTAACAAATGTCTGGTCTTACTTTACTTGAGTCGATGCAAAGAAGTACTAAATCATGCTGATTGCGATAAAATCGGTTTGCTGTACCAATAATTTGTTTAGAGGTGGAGGAATGTATAAAACCTTCTGTATCTAAAGTATCACCACGATAGGTCTGTGATTCTTTGGCGTTTTCCCATGTTTGCCTTGGGGTAATGTGATATATATAATTCTCTAACACTTTTTTATGATGTAAGCTCTTGGTAAGTTATTAGTAATTTTACATATTAACTTGAATAAAAATATTCATTGTATAGTGAATTAAGACTACAATAAATCGTAATTTGAGCAATAAAACACAGCCAAAGAAACATAAACTGCTACATATAAATATTTAATCAGGAATACAAATATCCGGGGGACACAAACCTGATAAATCCAGAGTTTTCACCTCCATAGTATTTAAGTCCACACATCTAATAGCATGGTTATTTGTATCAGCAATATATAACTGAGAGTTAAAAATACTTAATCCCGAAGGTTCATGAAAGCTGCTTTGATTAGCTTTTCCATCTCGCAAAGTAGGTGAACCGTTTCCCAATATAGTTTGACAGTTACCACTATAGGGATTAATTAATTTAATTTTGTGATTATAAGTATCCGTAACCCACAGAAAATTATTTGCGTACTCAATTCCCAAACAATGTTGCAAACGTACTATTTCTCCTTGTCCGTCAACGTCACCAAAACCAAGTAAAGCACCACTACCACAGATTGTTCTGACTTGACTTGATGTTTTCTCTGATTTTACTTGATATGAACCTGTTTGATTCAATGAGGTTTGACTCAATGGGGTCTGAGAAATATCTACTCCTCGAATTGAACTAGTTTCACTATCAGCAATAAATAACTCTTCACCATCAGTTATGATACCGCTAGGTTGTGCAAATGCTGCTTGAGTGAGTATTCCATCAAAACAACCTTCTGCCCCACTTCCTGCGTAGGTTCTAATTATATTGGTATTTGTATTGGTATTTATATTTGTATTTGTATTTATATTCGGGCTTTTATTTAAATTGCTACTAAAAATCCCATTTGGATTATCATATAAACTCATCTCCCAAATTTGATGAGAACCAGCCATTGCTATAAATAATCGATTTCCAACTTTCTCTAAATCCCAAGGTGAATTTAAAGCTGTATGTAAAGCTGACCCAGCATGTGGATAGATATTGCGACTTTGTTCTCCCGTACCTGCAATCGTTTCTACTGTTTTATCTGTAAGATTAACTTTAGCGATCGCATGATTACCGGTATCAGCAACATACAAAATCTGGTTTACTTGATCAAAGCTCATTCCCTGGGGTGTTTTAAATTCAGCTTCGGTAAAAGAACCGTTTCTAAAACCAGGTTTTCCACTACCAATGATATCTAAAACTACACCATCTAAAGTCGCTTTAATAATCCGATGATGTCCTGAGTCCGCTATAAATAAACCATCCGGTGTCGCTAAAACTTTACCAGGGAAAGCAAGTGGAGTATTTTTATATTCTTGTAACTCTTGAAATTTTTCTAAATTAAACTTGAATTCTTGAAAGTTGAATTTTTCTTGATTGCTATATTCTTCAATCAGCTTTTCAACCAGTTTATCTAAAGTCGTGCGATGTCCTTCTCCCGCTAACTTCGCAACAATATAACCTTCTGGATCGATTACCACAAAAGTGGGATAACCGCGGACTGTATATTGTTGCCAAATATCAAATTTTTTGTCAATTAAAACCGGATGCTCAACATCGTAACGTAAAATAGCTTGACGAACGCTTTGAGTTTCCTGTTCACGGTCAAATTTGCCTGAATGAACCCCGATAACCGTTAGACTATCTTTATATTTATGTTCAAGATATTTTAAATCTGGGAGAACGTGCAGACAATTAATACAGCAGTAAGTCCAGAAATCTAGAATAACCACTCTACCTTTCAATTTCTTAAGAGACAAAGGTTTATCTGTATTTAACCAAGTGTAATGTTGGGTAAATTGAGGTGCACGACTTATTTGAAGAATTCCCTTATGCTTATCGGGAGACATTTAAATTGGTAATTGGTAATTGGTAATGGGTTTTAAAACAAAATCATTGCAAAGCTTTAACCATCAATAAACAAGGATTTTCTTCTCCCCAGATTTGAGTAAACTCTTCTATGGGTCTAAATCCCAGATTATGATAAAAGCTTCTTGTTGATAAATAATATTTGCTAGTGTGAGATGAACCGATAGTTTTTACTTGTAAATATTCTGTACCATTCTTCAGACAACTTTCAGATGCTCTCACCAACCCGCGTCCTACACCTTGACGATGCATTTGAGGTACTACACCCATAACATATATTTTTGCCGAAAATTGATTGTATTGCTTAAGTGTGAGAAAACCTACTGTTTGCATCTGTTTTACAGCAATGAGCGTAGGAAGTTTCTTAATACTTTCCACATAATGGGTAATAGCTTCTTCGATTCCAAACCATTCAGGTAATGAGCGCAGTATAGACTCGCAAACAGCTATTTTCCCAAAAGATAGTTCTTGTATGACTAACTCCATTCTGTTCGACGTTTAATTAATCCCTGATTGTAACTTTTGATTGCTTACTCAATATCATATTGTGAAATTGCAGGTTGAGTCATGATGTGCTGTTAGTGTTTTGCTTTTATTTAATTTCAGGTTGTATTACTGGAGGTTCGACAATCTCGGGTAGAGTAGGTGGTAATTGTGGAGTTGGTTCTATTTCGACTTCTGTTTCAGGTGTTTTATCTGGTGATGTTTCTTTATTAAGTTTGAAGTATTTACCAAAATCTTTGATTTCAAAGTCTTTTTTCGTAGATGGTTTGTCTACTTCAATTTCGGGTACAGGTTCAGTATTCATCTGAGGTGTAGATATTTGACGTGCTTCGTTATTATCAGATGGAGTGACTTCTTCTTTTTGTTCTACTCCTGGTACTTGTATTACTGGATTAACTAGAGATGGATCAACCTCTTTAGTTTCAGATTTGGTGTCAGATTTTGCGTCAGATTTACTTACAGAATCACGACGTTTAAAATATTTTCCCAGATTTGGTAGTTTCGGCTGATTTTCTGTCTGAGGGATATCTTCTAAGTCAGCTTTTGGTTTGTCTGGTTTTTCTATTTCTTGAGATGTTTGTTTAGTTATTGTTTGGGGAATATCTTCTGCTGGTTTGGTTTTTGGGTCTGATTGCTCTAAGTTTAATGTCTCTGGATTTAATTTAATTTCAGCTTCTGATTTTTCTTTAGGTTGGAGAGTGTCTATTTTTTCAGGAACCGGTGAAAGATTAAAGTTTTGTTCCGCTTCCACTGTGTCCTGATTCTCTTTTGAAATCTGGAAACGTTTCAAAAATCTCCCTGATGAATCATTTTTCTCTGTTTTTTCAAGTATTTCTTTTTCTTTTTTCTCCTCTGATAAATTCTCTTCTAACTTTTCTGCATTCTTATTTTCTGTACTCTTAGTCTTTTCTAGAGTCGGATTTGCTTCCTCAGTTATTCTTGTTTCTTTATTTACTTCCGGTTCTATTTCCTTTTCCCGTTCAACGGTAGATTTTACTTCTGGTTCTATTTCTGGTTTTAATTCTGTTTCTGATTCAAACTCTGGTTCAGATACAGGAGTTGTACTCACATATTCCGAATCTACGATAGAACGAACTTGTTCTGCTGAAAGCTCTCCTCTGACGATTCGAGATAAAGTATCTTTACCTTTAGGCTGATAGTTAATTGTCTTCAGTGTGGAGTTAAAGACATTTTTAATCGTATTCCCTTGTCCGTCTATAAATTCTAACTTGATCCAGTTCGTCCCCGTCTTAAATCCTTTCAAGTAAAGAGATTGCCAACTATCTAAAAGAAAACTTTCTCCATTAATAGTACAGCGAATTCGCCAGTCCCCTATTTTATTATCAGAATCCTGATTTAATAGATGTAAAGGAGCGTTAGTTAAGTAAAAATCTAATAATATCGGTTCTGCACCATAATCACCTTGAGGACTACTGTACGTCAACAATGGCAGGTCTTCATCGGGATTATTGTCTTCACTTTTAGCATATATATGAAAAGTTGTTTGAGCATAAGCTCCTTCATTTTTAAAGCTTTCATTCCAGGGACGAGAAGCAAATACCCTTAATGTATGGGTACCTGGAGATACTTCGGACAATTTCAGGGGTTGATTCGTGTCATATATTTCTTGCAATGGTTGATTATCAAGAATCACATTTAAGTGAGAACCCAAACCTAGTTTAGAATCCTTGAATATAGGTAAGTCTTTGATATCAAGACGTACCTCTACCTCACTTCCTGCTACAACTTCATCAGCCTGTGGACTAATTATTTTTACACGGGGTTGATAAATATCTAATATTCCTCCCAGTTCCTGAATTGTTTTCGGAGGAGAGGTTTCTGATATTTTTCGGGAAAAATTTTGAGAAAATGTCTTAGCTGGCTGAAGATTTTTACTGAAACTAATAACGTCTTGGCTTGTAGCTTTGGAACTACATCCACTTAAACTTAAACCGAAAATTAATAATATAAGAACTAAAGATTTAAAGATGCTAATCCTTTCAGGTACGAATTTACTAAGCATCCCATGCTTTATCCACCACCACTTCATGCTGTTTCCCCAGCTAATTCAATTGAAATACAGTTAGAGACAGGTTGATGTCTAGAGTTTATTGCTAGTCAAGATAATCAAAAACTTATCTATTCATAGGGAACTATAGCTTATTTGAGTTTTGCGTGGGGGATAAGTTTTTAAGGTCTTGCAGCTTGTATTTATGTAGTTCTCAAGTACTACTGCTTAGAGGAGGTTCTTTTTTTATTTCATGTACTTGTTAGCTTTACTAACTTATACATTAAAATATTAAGAATCAATAAGAATCTCAAGCAAGAATGTTAAGGATAATAATAGAAAAAAGTATAAGTATTGATAGAATTTTCTTATGCTTTTTGAAAAAATGATAGCAAAATATTTTATTATTAAATTTTTACATTTTTATAAAAAAAAAGTGGTATTTATCAAAAAAAAAAAAAATTTCAAGTTTATTTTACATTTCTTAATTATAGGTGTCATGTATAACTTTTACTCAGTCATATATAGACATATATTATCAATTTATGGAATCCTGTACTCCTTATAGAGTAAGTATTTGCACGAATATCAGTGCATACAGGTAATTACTGTTAGTTCTGCTTTTGCATCAAAAGAATAAGTATATAAAAAATTAATTGTTTAGCTTTGTAAAAATAATACAAAAAGTATTGACTTTTTGACAAAAGGCTAAAAGTCAGAAGCTATGAGGCATGCTTATTTAAGGGTTCTTGAATTATTGTTAAAATGTCTCTAACTATGGGGGAGTGAAGCCCTTATAATTCACACAGAAAGCATTATTCACATAAGTACTTTGCTGTGACTTTACCTCCTTGGAGGATTTCGTCTTACAGCTTATGGAGTTGCCAAACTTAACTTATGGATTTAGTAAATTCCTCAATCCTTAATCAAAGAGAGGAGGTCGAATGACGATTAGTCCTCCAGAGCGAGAGGAGAAAAAAGCAAGAGTTATTGTTGATAAAGATCCGGTTCCAACCTCCCTTGAGAAGTGGGCAAAACCAGGACATTTTGACAGAACCTTAGCTAAAGGTCCAAAAACCACCACATGGGTTTGGAACCTTCATGCACTCGCACATGACTTCGATACGCACACTAGCGATCTAGAAGACGTATCCCGTAAGATTTTTGCGGCTCACTTCGGTCACTTAGCCATAGTCACCTTGTGGTTAAGTGGAATGATATTTCATGGTGCTAAGTTCTCGAATTACGAGGCTTGGTTGAGTGATCCATTGGGTGTGAAACCCAGCGCTCAAGTAGTTTGGCCTATCGTTGGTCAAGACATTTTAAATGGAGATGTTGGTGGTGGTTTCCACGGCATCCAAATCACCTCTGGTCTATTTCATGTATGGCGTGGCTGGGGTATTACCAGTTCATTCCAGCTTTACTGCACAGCTATTGGCGGTTTAGTGCTAGCCGGCTTATTCTTATTTGCTGGTTGGTTCCACTACCACAAGAGAGCTCCTAAGTTGGAATGGTTCCAGAACGTTGAATCCATGATGAACCATCACCTAGCTGTTTTGCTTGGTTGTGGCTCCTTGGGTTGGACTGGTCACTTAATTCACGTATCCTTACCAGTTAACAAATTGTTGGATGCAGGAGTGGCAGCAAATAATATTCCTTTACCCCACGAATTCCTATTGGATGCGGGTAAGATGACAGAACTTTATCCAAGTTTTGTTAATGGAATTAAGCCATTCTTTACTCTTAACTGGGGTGTATATGCCGACTTCCTAACCTTCAAAGGCGGTCTAAACCCAGTTACTGGTAGCTTGTGGATGACAGATATTGCTCATCACCATTTAGCGATCGCAGTACTGTTTATAGTTGCTGGTCATATGTACCGTACCAACTGGGGTATCGGTCATAGCATGAAGGAGATCCTAGAGAATCATAAGGGTCCTTTCACTGGGCAAGGTCACAAGGGTTTATATGAAATTCTGACTACCTCATGGCACGCTCAGTTGGCAATCAACTTAGCAATGTTGGGTTCTTTAACCATCATTGTTGCTCACCACATGTACGCGATGCCTCCGTATCCGTACTTGGCAACTGACTACGCAACTCAGTTATGTCTCTTCACCCATCACATGTGGATTGGAGGGTTCTTGATTGTCGGTGCTGGCGCTCATGGAGCTATCTTTATGGTGCGCGATTACGATCCAGTAGTTAATCAAGATAATTTACTAGATCGAATGATTCGTCATCGCGATGCAATCATTTCTCACCTCAACTGGGTATGTATTTTCTTAGGCTTCCATAGCTTCGGACTTTACATTCACAACGATACAATGCGCGCCTTGGGTCGTCCCCAAGATATGTTCTCGGATACTGCAATTCAATTGCAGCCAGTATTTGCGCAGTGGTTGCAAGGTATCCATGCAGCCGCACCTGGTGATACTGCTCCTAATGCTGTAGCAACTGCTTCTCATATTTTTGGTGGTGGTCTTGTTGCAGTTGGCGGAAAAGTAGCTGTAATGCCCATGACATTGGGAACAGCTGACTTTATGGTTCACCATATCCATGCTTTTACAATTCACGTTACCGTTCTAATTCTGCTCAAGGGTCTACTGTATGCCCGTAGTTCTCGTCTGATTCCAGACAAAGCGAACTTAGGCTTCCGTTTCCCTTGCGAAGGTCCTGGTCGTGGTGGTACCTGTCAAGTATCTGGATGGGACCATGTATTCCTAGGATTATTCTGGATGTATAACTCCTTATCTATTGTAATTTTCCACTTTAGTTGGAAGATGCAATCAGATGTTTGGGGTACGGTAGATGCCGCAGGTAATGTATCTCATATTACTGGTGGTAACTTTGCTCAAAGTGCAATTACTATTAATGGTTGGTTGCGCGATTTCCTATGGGCACAAGCTGCACAAGTTATCAATTCCTATGGCAGTGCTTTATCAGGCTATGGTTTGATGTTCTTGGGTGCTCACTTTATCTGGGCATTTAGCTTAATGTTCTTATTTAGTGGTCGTGGCTACTGGCAAGAATTGATTGAGTCCATTGTTTGGGCACACAATAAATTGAGAGTAGCACCTGCAATTCAACCTCGTGCTTTGAGTATTACTCAGGGTAGAGCAGTTGGTGTTGCACACTATCTCTTAGGAGGAATTGCTACAACCTGGGCATTCTTCCATGCACACATACTTTCAGTGGGCTAGCAATTATTTCGATAGCGGGTTGTGAGTTTTGAGAGTCTATGAGCGACTGCTCTTAAAGTAAGTTTTTCTAGCAAACGGAGCCATCTGTCAGAAATACAAACTTCTCTCAAAACTCAGAACTCGGAATTTGTGAACAGCTGACACATGATGGCTAACGGTCAGAGGATTAGTGAAACCTATGGCAACAAAATTTCCAAAATTTAGCCAGGACCTCGCGCAAGATCCGACTACACGTCGGATATGGTACGCGATCGCTATGGGAAATGATTTTGAAAGCCATGATGGCATGACCGAGGAAAATCTTTATCAAAAGATTTTCGCTACTCACTTTGGTCATCTGGCAATCATTTTCCTATGGGCATCTAGCTTACTATTTCACGTAGCCTGGCAAGGTAACTTTGAACAGTGGATTAAAGATCCTCTTCATATCCGTCCTATTGCTCACGCGATTTGGGACCCCCACTTTGGTAAACCAGCAATAGATGCTTTTACTCAAGGTGGTGCTAGTAATCCAGTAAACATTGCTTATTCTGGTGTTTATCACTGGTGGTACACCATCGGTATGCGCACGAACAATGACCTATATATGGGTTCAGTGTTCTTGCTAGTACTATCAGCAGTGTTTTTATTTGCTGGTTGGTTGCACTTGCAGCCCAAGTTCCGTCCTAGTCTTTCTTGGTTTAAGAGTGCTGAGCCTCGCTTAAATCATCACCTAGCAGGACTGTTTGGTGTAAGTTCTTTGGCTTGGACTGGTCACTTGGTTCACGTTGCTATTCCTGAATCTCGTGGTGTTCACGTAGGCTGGGATAACTTCTTAAGCACTTTACCTCACCCAGAAGGCTTAACACCTTTCTTCACTGGTAACTGGGGTGCTTACGCTGCGAATCCAGACACAGCAAATCATATCTTTGGTACTGCCGAAGGTTCTGGTACTGCGATTCTGACATTCTTGGGTGGTTTCCATCCCCAGACAGAATCCTTGTGGTTGACTGATATGGCTCATCACCATTTAGCGATCGCAGTTTTATTTATTGTTGCTGGTCATATGTACCGTACCAACTTTGGTATTGGTCACAGCATCAAAGAAATGTTGAACGCGAAGAATTTCTTCGGTTCTAAAACAGAAGGTCAGTTCAACCTACCTCACCAAGGGTTGTACGACACTATTAACAATTCGTTACACTTCCAGCTATCATTAGCTTTGGCTTCTTTAGGAACTATTTGCTCCTTGGTAGCACAGCATATGTATGCTCTGCCTCCTTATGCATTTATTGCTAGGGACTATACGACACAGGCAGCTTTGTATACTCACCACCAGTATATTGCAGTATTCTTGATGACTGGTGCTTTTGCCCATGCTGGTATTTTCTGGGTTCGTGACTACGATCCCGAGCAGAATAAGGGCAACGTATTAGACCGTATATTGCAGCATAAGGAAGCGATTATTTCCCACTTAAGCTGGGTATCTTTATTCCTTGGCTTCCATACTTTGGGCTTGTACGTACACAACGATGTAGTAGTTGCATTTGGTACACCTGAAAAGCAAATCTTGATTGAGCCAGTATTTGCTCAGTTCATTCAAGCTGCTCAAGGTAAAGTACTTTATGGCATGGATACATTACTATCAAATCCAGATAGTATTGCTTATACAGCATGGCCTAACGCTGGTAACGTTTGGTTAGGTGGTTGGTTAGATGCCATCAACAGTGGTACTAACTCTCTATTCTTAACAATTGGTCCTGGAGACTTCTTAGTACACCATGCTTTTGCTCTTGCAATCCACACCACCGTACTAGTATTAGTAAAAGGTGCTTTGGATGCTCGTGGTTCTAAGTTAATGCCTGATAAGAAAGACTTTGGCTACGCATTCCCTTGTGATGGTCCTGGTCGTGGCGGTACTTGTGATATCTCTGCTTGGGACTCCTTCTACCTAGCTTTATTCTGGGCGTTAAACACTGTAGGATGGGTAACGTTCTATTGGCACTGGAAGCATCTGGGTATTTGGCAGGGTAACGTTGCTCAGTTTAATGAAAACTCTACATATTTGATGGGTTGGTTCCGAGATTATCTGTGGGCAAACTCTGCTCAGTTAATCAACGGATATAACCCGTACGGCATGAATAACTTGTCTGTTTGGGCTTGGATGTTCTTATTCGGACACCTGGTTTGGGCAACTGGTTTCATGTTCTTAATCTCCTGGAGAGGTTACTGGCAAGAGTTAATTGAAACCTTAGTATGGGCACACGAGCGCACACCTCTAGCAAACTTAATTCGCTGGAAGGATAAGCCTGTTGCACTATCTATCGTTCAAGCTCGCGTAGTTGGTTTAGCTCACTTTGCAGTCGGTTATGTCCTGACGTACGCAGCCTTCCTCATTGCTTCGACTGCTGGTAAATTTGGTTAACTCTAAGTTACTGGTATTTTGAGCAAATAATTGAATCCTCTACCTTAAAGGTAGGGGATTTTTGTTGTAGGATTAAGGACTGAGCAATACTAATTCTGTCAAAATAAATAGGGTTTGCTGAAAAAGTCTACAAAGTAAATCTGGAAGCTGCACGGCTTGAAAAATAAGCTGTTTCATCGCTTAATTTTCAAATTTATCCCTCGAATTTCTCATGAGAATGCAAGGATTTTGATCTTCTAGATATTATAAGCTTGCACCTATTTGGTCAAAAAAATGCTGATAACCCTTGTCTGGTCTAGCTTATAATTTTATTCAATAAGCCCTAAATATTTATCTGCCACACTCTTTTTTCCGATTTGATTTACTTGCTTAGAAAATAAAATCCCCTGATAGATAGGGGATTATCATAGAATTATTTATTTAGGCAATAAACCAAACATTTTCTGGTTTGTAATTTTTAATAAGCTATTAGCTTTTCTGGCTAAACTTTACCTCTACAGTCAAATCATCGAAACTGCGATCGCCTAATCCATATAAATCCTCAAAACCAATTGTGTTCTGCTCAAGTAGCTTTATGTGATCTTTTTTATCTGGATTTGCTCCAAGAAAGGCAAAATAAGCGACTTTAGTATCCTGTGAAAAATTGTTAGGATTTTCGCTCAAAAATTCTTGAGCAGTACCATCAGAAATCAAAAATGGAGCAATCAATTCTCCCCCAGGAATTCCTTTAGACAAGTCTATACTTTGTTTGATTGCTGCTTCTGCATAGCCGGAATCGCTAGGAGAAAGACCATCGATTCTACCGCTTTCATCATCAATTGTATAGAAACCGAAAGTATTGTCATAGGCTGCTGCTCTATTAACGATAAATTCTGCCTGAATAAGACTATCACTCTGGACATCTCGCAAATCAAGTATTTCTACATTAGGATTTACACCAAAGTCTGCTGTTAAAGGAAGTTCATTATTCTGTGTTAATTGTTGAGAATCTTGGTTAGTGATAATTTTAGGAGCTACATCACTATCAGAAATATTGTCATTGGTAGATTCATTCTGCTTTTCTATAACTTTTCCATCAGAGTTCTGTGATACGTCTGAATTTTGAATAGGTAAGGGATTTTTATCAGAATCTTGGTTAGTAATAATTTTAGGAGCTACATCACTATCAGAAATCTTATCATTGGCAGATTTATTCTGCTCTTCTATAACTTGCCCAGTAGAACCTTTTTTAGAATCTTGCAGTATATCTGAATTGTCAGCAAGTACAACTTCTTTTAAATCCTTATTTTCTTCAGAATTTGCAGAATCATTTAGGAGCGCAGATTGTGGCTTTGGTTCTGCAGAAGATGCATTTTTAGGAATTCCAAAGGTAACATCGGCTGTTACAGGATCTCCACTATTAGGAGACTGATAATTATTACCCTTATCAATTAATTCTCGATTAACTTGTTGCTTATCTCCTGAAGTATTTTTATCAAAAACAGAATTTTTTGCAGCGATCGTAGTCACTTTTTCGTTATTGTGGATATAAATTGCCCCTGCTTCTTCCCCTGCAGAATTATTTTTGATAGTTACGTCCGTCAAATTAGTCTCTGAAGCCCAAAGACGATTGTAAATTCCTCCTCCATCGTTTGCGGCTTTGTTACCAGAAATGGTTGTATCTTCAATGTTTGCAGGTTCTTCTCCCCAATACCATAAACCACCACCATCATTGGCTGATTGATTGTTAGCAATCGTGGTGTCTTTGATATCGATATCACCCATTAACCATAAACCACCACCATCTGCTTTACCTTGCTTGTTCTCGATTACCTCATTATTAATAATTTCACTATTTTCAATGACTATACGGTCTTGGTCATAACCGTAAAACATAATCGCACCACCCTCTCCAGCAGCACGATTACCTTCAAACCTACTATTAGTGATTTTTACAGCACCACCTTCTGTTTCCCCTTGAAGTGGTCCCTGATAATATCTTGGATCTGCTGGGATACTGGCTCCATCCAGGTAAAGCGCTCCCCCACCTCCAGGTACATCAACAAAACCTTTATTTGCTCCAGCAGTGGAATCGTTGTTCAGAAATACTGAGTCTTCAATGGTTACGTCACTACCAGTAACGCGTACTGCTCCTCCGCTCAGGCTTTGATTATTAGTAAATGTACTTCCTTTGATAGTTAGTTCACCGTAGGCAAACAAACTTATTGCTCCTGCGCTATAACTTTTGTCACTGATGGTTGCTCCATCATTGCTGTCAAATTCACTGTCTATTACAGTAATGTTACTTCCCTGTTGGGCATGTACAGCTGCTCCATCAGAGACATTATCTTTGAAAACAGAATTTTCGATTCGGACGTTGCTATTATCTTTTGCCCAAATAGCACCACCGGAAGCTTTATCAAAATAGCTGTCAGCAAAAGTAAGATTCTTAACCGTTAAATCTTTACCCTCAACACCAAACCAAAAAATATTAGTTTTATTGCTACCGCTAAGAGTTAAATTTGGAGCGTCACCACCATCGATAGTTAAACTTTTAGGAATACCGATGCTTTTATCTAAGCTAATCGTTTGATTTGCCAGGCTGGAGGAAAATTTGATTGTGTCCCCCTCTTTCGCTTGATTAATTGCTTGTCTAAGAGAACCAGAACCACTATCTGCCTTTGATGTAACTGTAATGATCGCCATATTTCTTTTCTCCTTGTGCAATTTAGAAATCTGTGAAACGCTATATTTGCGCTGAATTAATCCGACTTAAAGAGTGCACCACAAGGTATTGAAATTGCTATTTTCTTCAGTTCTCTGTACATACAGCGCTTTGCAAGTACATGAGGTACATTCCCCTTACTCCCTGCTCCCTACCTTATAACGATATGACCTGTACCTCACTCAGATGAAAACTGCTGTATGATGAATGCCCCTGTCTTCATCTCTCAAACTCAACCAAGATATTCTTTGAATTGAGCCAAATTTCATATTTTGTCTGCTTGATTTCGATGGAATCTCAGGAAAGTTAAAAGTCCATATCCTTATGTGTTATCGAAATTTTTATACAAGCTGGTAACAACTTTATAGTAAAAAATTATTTCTATATTCTTATTCCTGAAGTTACGCACTTTCAACTGTCACAATCGGTTTTTACGACTTTACACTAAAACAAAAGTATTAATTGATACCTTATATTGCCTGATACGAATTATATTTATAGGCTATGCTTGACTATAAAATTACAAAGTTAAATACAACGATTGGACTATTTGAGATTCCTGTATTGAGGATAATTATTTTCTACTACTTTCCGGAAATAAAAAAACAAATACAATATTTAAAACCTAGACTAGGAGTTAATTTGTGGCTTTATTTTCTAATATTATTAATTTCATCATTACTTTATACTAAAACTCTTATATCGCAAAGTTTTCCAGTTTTCATCTGGCGAAAGTAATATTATAGAGATAATCATGGTATGGGGTGAATTGATCCGAAGTTCAGATATATAATAGAAAATCCAAAATCTATCTACTACCTTTAAAGACTACTGATATATAAAAATATTTTTTATACTTTCAATTACATTTTTATACTAAAGATAAAAATGTAATAAATATTACTTAAATTGCCTTTAGATTATTCAAGTAATATTTAGGGCTTAAAGAAAATACTCAACTAAGATTTTAATTGAGCGATCATTGCTGCTGGATTCCAGTAAGCACGAGTTGTTTGAATTTTGCCTGCATTGTTAAATTCAAATACTGTAATACCTTCAAAGGTAATTAACTTATTACTTTTACTAGTTCCTTTGATAATCCACTTTACAGCAGCTTCATCACCAGTTATGAAGACATGCTCTGTTGTTGCTTCTAGCTGCTTGAATACTGCTTGTAACTGTCCAATAAATTCTCGAAATCCTTCGTAAACCCTAGAAGGTGGTTCTCCTACAGGGTCATAACTGATAGCATCTTGGGCAAAGTTCTCTACCCAACCTTCAGGATTCATTGCTGCCATATTTGCATAGTATATGGCAATTATTTCTTGTATTGCTTCTGGTGACATAAAATCAATATCATACTAATAATCTACCTAATTAAGGTCTCATAGATATTTAGTAAATATGTAGTAGTCGTTGATATTTTTACAAAAATTTGAAGCGAATTACTTTCATAAACTACTCTGTTTCCACTAAAACCGTCACTGCTGCGATCGCTACTATCATTTCATCATTTTTATCATCCAATTCAGGTATGGCTTTTCCTTGAACTACCATACCTCCTGATTTGACGCTTAGACTTTTCCTTCCAAAGGGTAATACGGAAAGAACTTGTGTTTCATCAACTTGTTCTGGGTAGGGTACCGCAACTTCAACTTCCACAATCATTTCATTTGGATGGGATAATCCTGCAACTTCCCATACACCAGGTAAAGCATTGTGCGCGATCGCATTTCTCACAGCTCTTGCTGCGGCTATTGTGGGTTCTTGTCCGTGTTGATTAACACCCATGCCCATTTCAATAATTAAACGTTTGCGTTCCATAGCTAAATAAGAAATACACCCAATTTGATACCCTATGTAAACACCATCTCATGTTTATTGATAAGATAACTAGAAATTTTCATTGAAGAATACTACTAAATTATCTGTTTTTGACTTATCTGTGAAAATTAGGGTGCGGAATGTGGGTTGCAGAACAAATCATTCAACAAACTCATCATGTTAGACGGGGACGACCATCAAAAAATTTTTAAACTAAACAAGTAACCTTCTCTAAATGTTTATCTACCATAGCCAAAAGCTTTTGGGCAACTATTGGTTTTGTCATAAAGTCAGTAGAACCAGCAACTTTAGCACGGAATTTATCAAAAAGCCCATCGCTACTAGTTAATATAATCACCGGAATTTTAGCAAGATTATTAGCCCGTCTGATTTGGGCACAAACTTCGTATCCGTTGACAACTGGCATCATTAAATCTAAAAATATCAAATCTGGTTTATTCTCAATTAAAATTGGTAGAGCTTGAATAGCATCTTGAATTTGAATAAACCTCATATTATTTGAAGTAATAATACTCCCCAAAGTTTGACATATCTGGAGACTGTCATCAATACAGGCAATAACTGGTCTTTTTGATTCTGTATTTGGTAACAATTTGATATTATTTCTTACCGCTTTTACTTGTTTTACTGATAAAGGTAAGTCAGATACTTCCAACAGTTGAATGAATCCTCTGAGGATGAAAGGTAATAAATCGGAAGATATTTTACGTACATTAAATTTTAATTTAATAGCTAAGTCGTATAAAGTATATTTGCCATTAATAAAGTTGATAAAATTGCGGTAGACATTCGGCGTTACAAGTTGTTGAATTTCTTTAGGTTGCAATAATACTGGTGATAAGTGAGGAGTAAAATTAGCTAATCCAGCCTCGGACCATTGGTGCCACTCTGCTTCCATGCGCTTGAGGAAGAAGTCTGTATTCATGAAGGTAAGCGATACATCTAAGATAGCTTTAGGATTGCGAATACAATATATATCTTCAAAATTTGCTTGCTGTGCAATATCAAATAGTACTTCTGATATTAGATTTTTGGCAATAGAATCAACTTGATTTCTATCTACTTCTTCTTTTTTATATAAAGAAGTTAATAATTGATAATCCCAAAGTCTATTTGTTAGTTGAGTTGCCTCTAACTCGATCTCATCAATTTTTATTTGGGGACAATATTCATTAAATTTTCTGCGTAAGCGTCGAAACGGATGAGTTCCCCCTGTAGCCCAAATAATTCTTCCAAATCGAAAGTAGAAACTCCATTTTGTTTTAGAGGAGTTTATATCCAATTTGCCACTGTATTGATTTGTTGTAAAATTTTTAAATTGTTCAATCAAATCTTTGTATGCTATGAAATCTGTATGCACCATGATAACTTTCTTCTGAAAAAAAATAAGGCAGATGGTAAATGATAGATGTTAGAAGAAAAGACTTTTTAATTTGAAGAAGATTGCAAACTTGGCGTTGCATAAATGCGGGATTAATTAGAAATTGAAACTATTATTATTTAGTTTAAATTTAATAAAAATCATCCTATGAATCAGCAATGCTGCAAATTTAATTACCTAAGAAAAAATTACGATCAATGTTTGCAATAAATTCTAATTGTTATATTCATAACATTAATTTAAAAATGTGACAATGCCGTGACATGGGTTACGGAGCTAAATTCACCCAAAGAGTGGTTTTGGAAAAATATCGGTCTTTCCTGATAGAAACTTCATATAAGTGGGAATAATTACTTTGTAAGACACAGAATTTCTGTTGCTTAAAGCTTTTAAAACTAGAGTTAAAAAAAGAATAGAAGTTTTATAAATAATTTTGAATAGCAGTAGATCTACCAAAGGAAATTAACCCAATGACTCAAATGCTTAGAGAAGAAGTGCGGGAACGTCTTGGTAATATCGACCAAATCCGGGACATTATTTTTGGGGCACAGATAAGAGAATATGAAACCAGATTTGGTAAATTAGAATCGGATATTTCCCTGTTACAACAAGAGATGCGCTCCCATATCGAGCAGTTAAAGGTGAGCTTTGCAGCAGAATTAAAAAATTGTTTTGAAAGTTTAGAGAAAAAGCTAAATTTATATAACTTAAATAACGAAGAAGAAACTGCCGATTTACGCCTTAGTGTAGATAGATTGAATAGAAAATTCTCCAGTTCCGTACAATCACTAGATCGAGAATTAGATTCTCAAACCAAATCAATTAGAGAAGACGTTTCTCAGACAAAAGTCCAACTCGAAGAAGAAGTTTTAGCTTTACGAGATTTAGTCTTAGAAGAAATTGAACGACGTTTCTCTAACTTGAGACAAAGCAAAGTTTCTAAAGATGATATGGCTGAGACTTTATTTGCTTTAGGAATGCAACTTAAAGAAAAAGAGTTCATTCCCATGCTCCGAGAAGCAGGAGATGAAAATGGCGAAGACTATCCCGTGAAAATGCTCACAAACACAGACAAAAAACTCTCAGAATTGTTAACTCACTCTAACGGTTCTTCTGAAATCAACTCCTAGAAAATGGAAAAATTTGGAGAGGGGGTAGAGGGATAAATTTTTTTAGTCACAAGTAGGTAATAGATAGTTGAACAAACCCTATGACAAGAAAAATTACTTACTACTTGCTTCTCACTACTCACTCTTAATTCCTAATTCCTAACTCCTCACTCCTAACTGATTAAATGTCTGAATCTGCTGAGTTAAATCGGGAAGAAACTAAACAGCTTGAAAATTTTGTTAATTTGCTTATTGATTTATCAATTGTCGAACCATTCAAGCAAAAACAACTGGATAAGAATCATACTGAAGCGAAAAATCAATCTCATAATTCCTTGAATTCGTCACAAGTGCGTAATTCATATGATGTGTTACCTGTTGATGTTAGTGGTGATGAGGAATCTTTCACAGAAGAAAATAAATTGACTCAAGTTGATAATCAATCTTCTAATACCATTTATTTAGAAGCAAAATTAGATTGTCATCAACCTCAATCTCAACTACCAAATGATTGGGAGCTAGAGGAAATTACGGTACAAACTATACCATTAGAACAGAAGTCAGAACTAAATCAGTTAAATACAGATGACTCAGAAGAAAAAATTGCTGCTTTTCAAAAGTTACAAGATATTTTAATCGGAGAAGAGTTAGCGGAAATTCAACAGAATTTAAAAAATATAAACCATCAACTTTACGATTCTGATGAATTACTAAATCTGCTTTTACCTCATATTGCTGAACTTTTTAAGCGTAAAATTTCTGAATCAAAACAGGAAGTTGTAGAAGCAATTACGCCAATTATTGATAACGCAATTCGCAACCGAGTTGAGCAAGATAAAGATAGTATGGGTGAGGCTTTAGCTGGTGCAGTTCCCGTAGCGATCGCTCAACAAATTAACATAAATTCCGATGAAGTTTCCGAAGCAATTGCTCCTGCTATAGGAGAGGCTATTAAAAAACAAATTGAAATTGAGCAAGATAAAATTGTGGATGCGCTTTACCCAGTAATTGGTAATACAATTTTCAAGTATATGGGGGAAACAATCCAAGCAATTAACGAACAAATTGAAAATACTTTAAGTGTTGAAGGAATAAAACGCAAAATTCAAGCTAAATTGCAGGGAGTTTCGGAAGCAGAGTTAATTATCAAAGAGTCGATATCTTTTACTCCTCAAGCTATCTTTTTAATTCATAAAGCATCGGGTTTGGTTATTTGTGATATTCAACCTTCCGATTCAAAAAGGCTGGAGTCAGACATGATAGCGGGAATGCTGACAGCAATTCGCAGTTTTGCTAATGACTGTATGGCTCAATCGGGAAATATTTCCGAACTTGATGAGGTTGACTACGGTAATTTTAAGATAATTTTAGAAGTTGCAGGATACTGTTATCTGGCAATTATTATTAAAGGAGAAACGCCAAAACAATTTATCGATTTGATGCGGAAAATTCTCAGCAAAATAATCCAAACTTATGGTAAATCTATTGAAAGTTTTGAAGGAGATTTGGAGACAATTCCCGCTGAAATAAATACGCTGTTAGAACCTTTAACTATTTTTAAACACCAGAAGAAAGCAAAGAAAAGTAAAGTTTCACCTTTGTTGATATTCAGCTTATCAATTCTGAGTATAATTTTTATTCCTTGGGGTATTTGGCAATATCACAGTAGTAAAATTCGTTCGATTGAAAATAAAATAGCATTGGCTTTGGCTTCATCACCTGAGTTATCGGTTTATCGTCTTGATGTCAAAGTAGATAGAAATCAACTCAAGTTAAAGGGAAAAGTACCTAATGAATATTTGAAAACGAAAGCAAAACAAATTGCAGCTAAAACCGTTACTGATTTAAAAATTGATAATCAAATTATTCCAGTAAAAGTACCAGCATCACCAGTATTAGCTAAAGATGAAGTCAAACGAATAACCGCAGTTTTAAATCAGATAAATGGTACGGTAATTTCCGCCGATTACAGTAATGGTAAAGTCTCTGTAGAAGGTAGTGTAATTAGAGTTACAGATGCTAGAAGAATTACTAAAGCATTTGAAATAATTCCTGGTGTAGAAACGGTATCTAGTATAGTTCAGGTAAAACCTCTTTCTATTCCGGTACGATTTTACTTTGAACCCAATTCCTCAGTTTTAATATCTCAAGATGTAGAAAACAAACTTAAGCAAGTAAAATTCTTCCTTAATAAGTATCCAATGCATAATCTAAAACTGATTGGTTATACTTATTCTCCTAATAATACTTCAGCAACTAATAGGCTAGCAATTCAACGAGCAAAAGTCGTACAGAAAGAATTAATTAAGCTGGGAATTTCTCCATCTCGTTTACAAGTTGTTGATAAAACTGATTTACCACCGGGAATTGATCGAAATCAACCTTCATACTTAATACGCTGCGTTATTTTAGAACCGATTAGTGTCAATTAACAATCAATAACTAACTAAGTTTACGATTTCATCAGTGGAAATTAAAATTTAGTTATAAATATTATTTTTTCTATTTCTGATTTTTTTATTTGGTGTTTCTTTAAGCATTTAGAACCTCAAGGGTGCGAGCATTTATCAATTAGTGATTAAATAAAATCTAATACATCTAGCTAACTTTTATTATTAATTATGTCTATAATTTCAAAGAAAATTTGTCTAATCGGTGATTTTGGTGTAGGTAAAACTAGCTTAATTCGTAGATTTGTTGATAGACAATTTAGCGATAAATATTTATCTACTGTCGGTGTAAAAATTTCTCGCAAATCTATAGAAGTAAGTGTTTCAGAGCAACAAAAAAATCTTACATTACAGTTATTAATTTGGGATATAGAAGGAAGTACTAAATTTAAAGGAGTTTCTGCAAGTTACTTTCAAGGAGCCAAAGGAGCAATCATAGTTGGTGATGTGACTCGACCGGAAACACTTGAGAATATTTCAGCACATATTCAAGCTTTTATAAAGGTAAATCCCCAAAGTAAAGTTATTATTGCCTTAAATAAATCAGATTTAATTGATGCAGAATATTTAGAAAAATATTGCCAACTTTATAGTTTTAAAGATAATAAAAATTTTGTTTCTACTTATGCAAGTTCGGCTAAAGGTGGAACAAATGTTGATGAAATTTTTCAATCTCTAGCAAATTCAATGATTTAATAAAATGAACTCTTTATTTACAAATATATTATCTTTACGTAGTATTGAATATGTAATTGTTAACAAAAATTGGAAAATTATACAATTATCTCCAAAAATACATATTCTTGCCGATAAATCTGATGAAGTACGGTTAGAAAAAGATGTTCGGATGGGCTTTCCCGAATTAATTGGAATTGAAGTGATTGCTAACGATATTATCCTAGGAAAGCAAAATAGTTTTGAGTTAAAAGGAGTCATTAGAAACAAAAAAGCTTTAAATCCAATTTATATTGATATTTGTATTGCTAATAATATCAAAGATAATCAAATTAGTAACGAGCTATTGATAGTTGTTGAAAATGTAACCGAACGGATGCTTCTCGAACAATCTTTAGTACAGGGTGCAAATGAAGCTAATCTTTTATTACGTACTCTAACTGCTTCCAAGCAATATATCGATCAAATTGTCACATCAATGGCAGATGCTTTATTAGTGACAACGCTATCAGGAAAAATAAAAACCATCAACCGCACTGCTCAAATTTTATTAGAGTATGATGAAGCAGAAATTTGTGGTCAACCTATTTCTATAGTCTTAAAAGAAGTTGATAGTTGGAAAGAAGAAATAGAACAACGAGGAAACGTTCAAACACCTTTATTTGGTCCGATAACTCCTTTAATAAAAGAAGTAGAAACAATTTGTCAAACAAAAACTGGAAAAACAATTCCAGTAGCTTTTTCATGTTCCAAAGTTCAAACAGAAATTGAACATTTTCAAGGTTATGTTTATATTATGCGAGACATAACCGAACGAAAACAAGCTGAACTTGCCAAACAAGAGTTTTTAGCTTCACGGGGTAATGCTGTTGAACTAAGCCGGACCTCACGGAGGGACAAGATGGATAAAAACTAGTCAGAGTAAAGAATAGAGATGCGGGTTAATCACTTTATTCTTATATTTTCTTTTCCAGTAACCTGCAATATTAAAACGACCAAAACATGCAGTTTTTTGTAATACTAATATTCGATACAAATATTTTGCTTCCAGGAGAAAAATTAAGCTCAGAGAGCTTACTATACTTACCTTTGTGTCTTTTGAAGTGAATATTCTGTCTATCTTTTCGACAACTTTTATACTTAATAGGCAATGGGAAACAGGCTGCTAATCTCTCAATTCTTACTATTTTTTGGACAGTTAACAGCCAAATCAAGATTTGTAATGTTTTGTATTGTACCTCGGTTAATGATTGTTTGAAATCTGACTCGTATGAATGATGGTAATTTCATTTATCGGTCTTAGCTGTGAATTTCTAGACCAATTTTTTTTCTACCATAAAATTGTCTATCGCAGCAAAAAATATTTTTTACTAGAGGAAAAATTGATAAATAAATGCGATCGCTGAAGACGGGTGCCCATGCACCATCGCTAATCTTCAAAATTACTTGTAGCAAAGGGACTAACTACCCATTGCAACTCCAGCTAAATAACCAGTTGTCCAAGCACTTTGAAAGTTAAAACCACCAGTTATACCATCTATATCCAGAATTTCTCCTGCAAAGTGCAAACCTGGAACTAATTTACTTTCCATAGTCTTGAAGTCAACTTCTTTGAGATTTACACCACCACAGGTAACAAATTCATCTTTAAATACTCCTTTACCATTAACTGCAAACTCTCCTTGAGTCATTTCTAGTATGAGTTTATTCAGCATTTTTTTTGGCAATTCTGTCCAGCGTATTTCTGTGGAAATACCTACACGAGTCACCATATATTGCCAAAGACGGTGGGGAAAATCTATACCGCGATGGGAAAGTACAAGACGTTTAGGAAATTCGTTTTTAACAGATAATAGTTGTTCTCTGATTTGTTCTTGTTTGAGCAAAGGTAGCCAGTTAACCTGTAAATTACCTTGGTAATTATGAGAATGCAACATCCTTGCACCCCAAGCAGAAAGTTTCAGAACAGCAGGACCGCTCAAACCCCAGTGAGTAATTAGTAATGGTCCTGTCTGCTCTAATTGAGAATTATCTGGTATGTTTAAACGCAAGCGTGCTAGCTTAACACTGACTCCCGCTAATTCTTGTAATTGTTTATCTTTTATATTGAAGGTAAATAAAGAAGGAACCGGCTTTTTCACAGTATGACCTAGCTGCTGAGCTATTCTATAGCCCATAGGATTGCTACCTGTTGCTAATAATAAATAGTCGCATTGTAATTTTTCTTGAGATTTAAGAGTTATTTCAAAACTATTTTTATCTATAGCTCTTACTGAGACGACAGGATTTGCTGTAATCAATTTTATAGCTAAACTATCAGCTTCCTTGATTAAACAATCTACGATAGTTTCCGAAGTATCTGTAACTGGAAACATTCGTCCATCAGTTTCAGTTTTGAGCTTCACCCCTCGTTTAGAAAACCAATCTACAGTATCCTTTGCTTGGAAGCGACTAAAAGCACCAATTAGAGCTTTACCACCCCTGGGATAATTTTGGATTAATCCTCTAGGTTCAAAGCAAGCATGAGTAACATTGCATCTTCCACCACCAGAAATCCGCACTTTTGCTAGTGGTTTATGAGTTGCTTCAACTAACGTTACTTTTGCTTGAGAATGGGTTCTAGCTGCTGCGATCGCTCCAAAAAATCCAGCAGCACCTCCACCTATAATTACTATCTGTCTTGGTTTCACGGAAATTGGTAATGGCTAATTGATACAAAATGATTGGGGTTAGAGCAGTTTCTAAATCCAGTTCTAATCCCTGATCCGTTATAAATTACTGTATATCTTCTATTGAAGTTCCTAACCATCCTATGAAATTTTCTTGCTGCTGGGGTGTAGGGTTTTGGATCGGTTGGAGACTGTACTGAGTAGAAGCTGGTTGTTCAAGAGTCACAGAATAATTACGAAGTAGGTCTTGATGAAATACTGTAACTTGAATTGTGTCACCTGGTTGATAATCTCCAAGACGGTCTTTTAATTGTAAAGCTGATACACGTACTCCATTAATCGCTAGTAATTCATCCCCAGGATCAATTCCTGCCCTGTGTGCTGGGGAATCTGTTTCTACAAATTTAATCTTGTCTTTCCCAGCATCACTTTTGACTTTAAGACCTAAGTAAGGTTCTTCAGGAATATTACCAACTAATTGCAAACCAAATGGTTCTAGATATTTGTTAAATGGTAAATTTTCAGTACTACGAACGTAAGAATTAAAAAAATCTTCTAACTCAATACCAGCTACAGATTCAATTACTGTTTGTAACTGTTGTGGTGTATAACCAATTTCCTCCTTTCCAAACTGTTCCCACATTTTTACCATCACATCATCTAAAGAACGTTGGTTTTGATGTCGAGAACGAATCATTAAATCTAACAATAAAGAAACCAGTTCCCCTTTCAGATAATAAGAAATTTGAAAATTGGGACTGTTTGCATCTTGTCGATATAGTTTAATCCAAGCATCAAAACTAGATTCATCTACTGGCTGTACTTTTCGTCCTGGGGTAGTTTCATACCTAGTTATTTCTTTACTTAAATTTTCTAAGTAAACTTTAGCATCATAAATTCCTGCTCTGAAAGGAATAATTAAATCGTAATAACTAGTAGTACCTTCGCAAAACCACAGAGAAGGAGTGTAATTCTCTTGGTCATAATCAAAAACTTCTAAAGCTTTGGGACGAATGCGCTTAACGTTCCACAGGTGAAAAAACTCATGAGCTACCAACTGCATAAAGCGCTCATACTTAGAGCGATCGCGAAAACCAAAACGCTGATAAATTAAAGAGGTACTGTTTTTATGTTCTAAACCACCAGAGGCTTTAGGAGATAAATGTAGTAAAAATAAATATCGTTCGTAGGGCAATCCATCGAATATTTTAGCTTCTACTTGAATAACTTTTTTGATATCAGCAATCATCTGCTGAGTTTGATAATTTCCTTGTCCCCAAATAGCTAATTCATGAGGTTTTTCCATCACCTGGAAATGATGCAGTTGATGAGTACCAATTTCAAAGGGACTATCTACTAAAGTGTCATAGTCAGCAGCGAGAAAAGTATTGCTTTGCTCTGGAACTGTTTTCAATCCTGTAGCTATTTTCCAGTCATCTTTTGGTGGTTTGACAGTGACGTAAATCTCTTGCTTATCTAATTCGGGAATTCTAAAAAAAATTGCTGCACCGTTAAAATAGCCGTGGGTCGCATCTAAGTGGTTTGTTCTCACAGTCAATTCATTAGCAAAAATCTGATAGCGAATCAAAACTTCTTCGCTAGTATCTATTTTTACTTGCCAATAATTTTTGCTAACTTTATGCCATTCTAAACACTTATCTCCAGTCCAAGCCGTAAAATTTTGTAAGTGTCTGGCATATTCTCTCACTAGATAGGAACCTGGAGTCCAAACAGGCAATTTTAAATTCAAATATTCTGCACAGTAATTCCTCAGATGCAAACTTACCTCAAACAGATGATTCTCTGGTTGAGGCATAGCTACATAGTAATGGATTTTTTCTGACGCTGGTTGTGTTTCTGGCTCAAAACGGGACGCGGTTGCTTCAGTCATCTTCAATAAGAAGTTACTTGCGACAAGTTAAGTATTAACTCTATATGCATAATTCATAACTTACAACTAACTAACTTACCATTTCTGCTTTTAGAGTATTCAAAACCTGCTAGACAAATTCACTAACTGTTTAAAATTAACCAGGGATAACAACTGATTTTGAATATCAAACTTTATCCATCCCTTCTCTTCTAATTTTTCCATAATTTTGCGAGTCTCTTCTAAACTGATTTCTGTGATATCAGCTAAATCTTGAAAAGGAATGTTAAAAATATCTTTACTGCTACTAGATTCGTTACCGTAATTTTCACTCAAAGTAACTAAACTATGAGCCAGTTTAACAGCAGGAGGTGCAGCTCGCATTTCTAAACGCATATTGGTTTGTCGCAGTCTTTTTACCATCAGTTGCAGCATACGATGATGTAACTGTGGATCTTTAAATAATATTTGTACAAAGCGTTCTCTAGAAATGCTCAGTAGCTTAACGCGAGAAAGAGCAATCACATCGGTCGAGCGTGGAGATTCATCTAAAATAGCCATTTCTCCAAAAAAGTCACCCTGTCCCAAAATAGCTACAGCACGGGAATTTTCACTATTCGTGCGTCTAACCTTTACCCAACCATGTACTACGAAGTAAACCGCGTTACCCCAGGAATCTTCCATCAAAACGGCTCGACCACCAGGATATTCGTGTTCTGTAGCAACATTAAGCAACCATTCCAAAGTTTGGGGGTTAGCTGTAGTCAGCAAGGGAAAATGTTCGCTAAAAACTGTTGTCAGCATAAATTATCCACAACCAATAGAATTCGGCAAAGGAAGTTATAGTAGAATAAATCAAAAAGTTTAGTAATCAGCTTTTAGCTTTTAAGGAATGCATTAACAAGCTCTAGGTTGGCTTCTCATAATTTCTATGAGAAACTTTAACTATCGATATACTCCGTCTTAGAGCGGGGAAAGCGGTTACCGTTGTTCTACGCTCAATGAAAATATCAATCCTTCTTTAACTGACTAATTTTGAGTTCTATTACAACATAAGCAGTTAGAGAACGAAATCAGGGCTTATACTGACGAATAAATAACAATAGCAGCCATTTCTCTGTAGTAAAACTCTTAGTCACTAGCTGGAACTATCAAACTTGGGATTAGGAGTAAGGTAGCAGAGCAATATCTTTTTACTACACTTGTTTATTACAGTCATTTACGGGAAAGGTTTTTAATGTGCTGGTCTAAATTTTCTAGCAAACTATTTAAAGCTTCTAAAGATTCTATAGTCCTAGGGTCGTTACTACGATTTTGTAACAGTTTTGATTGTAATTGGTGCAACTTGTAGCAAAGTTGTTGAGAAATTCCCAAAGCATCTTTACTTAAACGCGATACCTGCTGCTGTTGATAAAATTTTAATGCAGCTCCTCGTAGAACTTGTAGAGTTGCTTCTTCCCCATACATTCCCGGCATTACTCGCAACCGTATAAGTAATTTGTGTTGATTATAAAGGTACTCTTTTTCTACTTGTTGGGCTTCATTAACTGTCTTCACTGGTATGTCGGTAAAGCGCTTTAGCTCATTGAGTACGCCTTGAAAAACTGACAAAGATAACTGATCTAAAACTGATTGAACGACCCCATTTTGACTCCATAAAATTTTACCTTGGTAAGGTCTTCTTTCTAAATAGAGTCTGCCAATTCCTCCTGCCAATACTCTTGCTAGCAATTCTTCTAATATTTGTCTGGGAGGAAGAACTGATAATGTATCTACTGGAGTAAGAGTTTCTACTTCTGGTAAATATAGGGAAGATATGTCATTTTCTAATCTTCCCGCGCTGCTCTTTCTTATTTTTCCCACATTTGAATCTGATGCATGACTATCAAAAATGTGAGTCGAAGAAGTGGAGTCTTTAGTATGAGATGTATTTTGTGATTTGTTTTGGTGTAAGTTATTGCTAGTAGGGCTACTTTGGGTTTTTGAAGAGTAATTTGAAGAATTACTTACTGTAATCCTATGTGTAGTATCATTCTCATTTTTATTACACTCTGATGATTGCGATCCAGCTTTAACTTGCGATTGCGAGGTATTTTTGTAATTAAGATAAGCAGAAAGAATTGCACGATGAACATCAGCAGAAATAATAGATGTTGTTATCGCAATCTCAAGATGGGATAATATATTGCTAACATAACTTATCGCTATACCATCTTGCGGGTTAACAAGACCCAGTAATAATTTTTTGTTTTCCAGCTTGAGTGGAAGTATCTGATGGTATAAACAAGCTTCAAAGGGTAAAACAGTATCAATTAACCCGAACATTTGTTTGCGGTTAATTTTTTGAAATTTTCCTTCACTTTCGGAGTCTCTTTGCTGACCGATTACTCCTTTATCAGTTGGTTTGTCCTCTGAAGACAACATAAGCAGTAAGAAAGAATGTATTTCTATATACTAATCTGCTGATTCATAATCTGCTAGAGATAATAGCAATAGCAATAATTAATAAAATTTACACTGATTTGCAAATTTACCTTACATATCATAAGGAAAATGCGTAAATCATATCTTTTAGTATTTTAGTCTTAATTTATACATAAATACTTAAAATCAGAAATCATTAGTACTCTTATATTACTCCGATACACTCGTAAGTAAGACTTACTAAATAGAATTATAGTTTATATCAGATAAGGCTTTTTTGCTAAAATAAACTGGAAATAATAATGCTTGATGTGGATAAAGCTCTGTACTTGTATGATGAATTTCTAAACAAACTTGAAAAATAAGCGATAAATCTGTTATTTCCCAAGCTGTGCCTACTTATAAATTTATTTTATAGACTTTTTCAGCAGACTCTAAGCATAGGTTAAGTTGATATATCTAGAAAGCAATTATAGTTGTGGACTATGATTACAGTCCCACAACTCTAGCTTTCATTAGCATTACATTCACTCTTGTGTTCTAATATTTTGAGCGGCTAGATAAATTTTTGTCCACTCACCCATGACTTGATGAGTTTTCATATTTATTTGTTTAGCAATTTCATCCATAGCTCTACCAAGTCTGCGTAAATCAAGAATTTGTTTTTGTAAAGGAGTAATTTGTAATTCTAGTTGTTCTGATTGATTTGGACTTAAACCAAGATTATGCTCTTTTAAAGACGTTCCTAACCAGTTTTCAATTAGTTCTGGTTTATTCTTGAGGGCAAATACCCTTACAGCATGATAGCTAATCTTCTCTCTTAGACGATATATTTCCTTAATTGGTTTTTTGAGCTGTTTTGCGATCGCATCTTGGGTTTTACCTTGTAAATACAATTGCAACCACTCAACTGCATATTCTCCTAACTGTTCTTTAAGATAATTTTCAAATTCCTGTTGTACTTCTTGACGTTGCAAAGTTTGTTCTTGCAGTTGCTCTTCTTCTTCATATTCAGCAATTACCTGGGTATCAACTAAGCTAACTGTATTATCGCTGTCATCAGCTGCCATCTCATCAGAGACTAATCTAATCAAATCCTTACTAGGAACTTGAGTCAGACCTCCGCGCTGGGAACGCCGCAAGTAATTTACAAACCGATAAGATAATAATGGTTGATTCCGTACTGGTCGCAAGCAATATTCTTCTATGCTAGCAAATAGTAAAGCATCTTTGAGACGAGCATCCTTAGTTATTTCACTAATAAAACCCATCTGAGAGCGCATATAGTTATCGCTTTGTATGAGTTCTTGGATAACTTCTTGCAATACATCCAATACTTTACGCTGGCGATCGCGACTTAGAGCAATCCAAGTTTGGATTTTATTTCGTAAGGTAACTAAACTACCTAATCTGGTAATTAGATTTCGGTAAGCTCTTTCTCTTCCTACTCCTAAATATCGCTGTTGTAAAATTCGATACTTGTATTCCATTGCTTGCTTAGCGATCGCCAACTCTTTTCCGTTAAGATAATCAAATCGCTTCAGATCATTTCCTAGTAACCAAAGGATGATTTCTTCTCTACTTTCAACACTTTGACTGGGACATTCGGAAGTTAACTTATCCCTCCATACACTTGCGATTTTTTCCGCAACCATTGACATAAGATTGCGCTCCTCAAAACCCTGTTTTAATATTTGCATACAACCCCGCTTATTGTTCTCTATTATTGAGACTGATAGTTGCCCCCAATGTCTTAATTCGTGAAATCGTCCGTTATACAACTTCCTTAGTTAATTACGTCTGTAACATCATCTCTTATGCAAGTCATTCAAAATAGCAACAAAAGTTATTAATTTCTTAATCGTAAAGATATTTCATTTGGAGTTATTTTCAACATTTTCTATCCTTTAATTTTTGTAAACTGCAAACGCATATAAATAAATTTATAAAAATAAGGTTATTTTGAGTAGTTAGATTCAAAATAGAAAATACAAGCTACTTCAAGTGTACAAAATGCATCTTGTGACAGTTTATTCTTAAGGGAACTTATAAGTTAAGACGATTTAAGAAGATAGTAAGTTTCACCTCTCAAAAGTATATGCATAATCAACTTATAATTGACACTTTTATACTACTGTATTCTTCTTAACTATGATTAGTATTTCATGAAAAATTAAAAATACACATAAAACTCATACTAGGGAACTTTTATTTTTTTATATTTATAAAAATAAAGCGTAGTTACATTGACCGATCACTTATCTGAAATTTTATTTCCTAGATAAATCAGGAACATAATTGCAGACATAATATTATGCGATATGATTATTTTCAATAAATTACTAAAACTTGAAAAGTACCCCTGCGGGTACTTTTACAAAAATTATGTTAGAAAATTAGAGTCTAAACAAAATTGAAATTCGGCAAAAACTTTCATCTACAATTTTTCAACCTCAAAATACTAGAAAATCAGCTAAAATCCAGTAATTTAATTACCATATACTTCTTAATAAGAATATAGTATATAAATTTTTATTTTACCTTCCATTAGAGCGCCCTATAATAGGATTTTCTACTGCTTGTCGATATTCCTCAACACTTTCTGAATAAGCTATTGGTAGAACAGCTTCAACATTTTCGTGAGGACGAGGGATAATTACCCAAGACTCTAAAGTCCCACCATAACATTTCTCTGATGCTTCTATACCTGCATCCATTGCCGCTTTCACTTCTTGGACATCACCACGAATGTTAACTGTAAAACGGGCACTACCTACCCTAATGTAACCAACTAGAGTGACTCTTCCAGCTTTTACCATCGCATCTGCTGCTGCAAGTACAGCAGGAAAACCTTTAGTCTCTAATGATCCAACTGCCTGTAGTGGCATTGGCTATCTCCTATATCAACGAACGTAGTTAGTGGGAATAGAAAATTATTGTATGAATCTATAACACTTTTTAATAGTTTACCCTGCAATGTTTATCAGAGTTAAATAAAAAATACTTCAGCATAAATATTTACAGGCTATAACTTACCAGACTCACTCAGGACTTATTTGCTATTTTCAAACATCCAGAAAGGATCGGATTTACTAGTGCTATGAATTGGTAAGATGCTTGCAATATTCTCTGGTGGATTTGGCACAATATAGTATGTAATCACTTTTCCACCGTAACAACCTTCACCAGCCTTAATCCCTTCTTCTACAGCCCTATTTACTTCAGCGACTTGTCCTCGAATTGCTACAAAAAAACGAGCACTTTCAGACTTATCACACTGGACAACGGTTACAGCAGCAGCTTTCACCATCGCATCTGCTGCTGCAAGTACTGGAGGAAAACCCTGAGTTTCTATAACTCCTACTGCTACCGGCATGAATTTTATCTCCAGATAAGAAGGTATTAGTAACTATAATTATACTTTGCTTTTGTCACTTAAATTGATAAAATTTTCTGTAAAAGGGATATTCTAGGGAATTTATTGATTTATTGTATTTGGTAGTATATCTAAGATGAATAAGTTCACCTTGCTATGATTCACGTATCTAGTCTATTTAAGAAAAGCAATGGTCGCCAATAATTAACTTCACTTTTTTTGATATATTTTTTCCTTGTAGTAATAACATCAAAGTTTAGTCTTCAAATTAAAACTGATTGCATAAGTTTTGATAAGATTAACCTCAGTTCGGGAAAAGTCAGGTTTAGGAATCATGTAAAAATAAGTTGCGTAACTTTTTTATTGGAGCCTTTGATTTGGCTAAAGCTTAGCAACATACTTTATCAAGTTGCTTTTACACATATCCTTATTCAACAGTGAATGGCTGAAATAAAACAAAAATATTCGCGTATACCAAAACCAAGCAAGCACACAATGAGGATTCCAGCTTATCCCGAACTCAGGTTAGCATTAGGTTTTTCAGAAATTACTATAATTTTTTTATAATTTAGACTGGTGTTCATGTTTCCCAATTTTCTACCCATTGAAGTAGAGCAGTTAACAGAATCAACTTCAATTGCTCTTGCAAAAATAATCAAACAAACTAGTATTAAAACACCTTTGCTTGAAAAACCGATTGTCACATCATATGTACATCATGGTAATAAAGGCACTCCTATTTTACTGATACATGGTTTTGATAGCTCAGTACTAGAATTTCGCCGTTTGTTACCTTTACTTGCCGTTGAGAATGAAACTTGGGCTGTTGATTTATTGGGTTTTGGATTTACTCATAGAGTTGATGGTATTCAATTTAACTCTAATAATATTAAAACTCATCTCTATTATTTTTGGAAAACATTGATTAATCAACCTGTTATCTTAGTTGGTGCTTCTATGGGGGGAGCAGCAGCTATAGACTTTGCCTTAACTTATCCAGAAGTAGTCAAGAAGTTAGTTTTATTAGATAGTGCTGGTTTAACAGATGGTTCCTCACTTTCAAAATTTATGTTCCCCCCACTAGGATACTTAGCTACTAAATTTTTAAGTAATTCTAAAATTAGACAAAACATTAGTAAAGCAGCTTATAAGAATACAAAATTTGCCTCCTTGGACGCTAAAAATTGTGCAGCACTACATCTCAAGAGCTTGAATTGGAGTCGTGCTTTAATTTCGTTTACAAAAAGTGGTGGCTATAGTTCTCTTAAAAATGAACTTTATAAAATTGAACAATCAACTTTAATACTTTGGGGAGACACAGATAAAATTCTCGGGATTTCTGATGCTACTCAATTTGAAAAACTGATACAGAATTCTCAGCTTTATTGGATTAAAGATTGCGGTCATGTTCCTCATCTAGAACAACCTCAAACTTCTGCAGACTATATACTCAAATTCTGTAGATATTAATAAATATTGTAAAGTAAAGTTGCACTACGAAGAATCGCGATGAATATTTGAATTATAGCAATAGCCATGTAAGTTAGGACATATAATTTGATTAGGATTATTGAATGTATAGCTTAAATCTTTGATAGATATATGTCTAAACCCTACAGTTATGATTTGCGTCAAAAAGTTATTCAAGCAATTGAATTAGACGG
>JBHJJE010000089.1:0-27786 GCA_050042865.1 Mastigocoleus sp. | reverse complement strand
TTATGCTGTTTTTATGGAAGTACAAGCAAGGATGCCAGAAGTAAATGACGCTGATGATGATAGGCTAATTCAGATGTTCGCAACAATGTTACCGAAACGCTATCCATCATTGAATGTGGAAGATTATCAAGCGATCGCCTTCGTTATGGTCAAAGCAATAGGTAATTTGATGTGGCTATCTTTTGGACAAAGTCCTGATTTTCGTAAAAGGTTGATAAAAGAAACCAAGCGACTGAGTTTGAGCTATTTGCAAAGCTATGGATCGGTTAAGTAGCAGTTGTACTAAGAAAGAGGTTCTCGTTTCATTGTCCATAACTCGATGGGTTGTTCGCTAGTTCTGAGAATTTCAAAACCATGTCTTTGATAAAAGCGAACAGCTCCAGGGGTGTCAGTTTCCAGGTAACAAGGTAAGCCTTCTTCATCTGCTTGTTTGAGGATCGGTTGAATCAGTGAACCGCCAATTCCTTGTCCTTGATACTCAGGTGAAACCCCCAAACCAAGCAGATACCAATGGGGTACAGACATATCTTGTTTGTGAAAATCCTCAAGTAAGGTGAATATGGTGAACTTTCTCATTCTTTTCAAGCCAATCTGGAAAAGAATTTTGTACAATCCTGTGAGCAGAAATCTTAGGGGATTTAAGGGATACTCTCCTGGTGGAATCCAAACTGCAATACCTTTAAGTTCTGGAGTGGTATGCACAGAGCTACGAGGTTGAGAGTACCGCAAGATGGTTTTCCATAAATCATATAATAATTTATCTTTACTCTCTTGGGGTAAAACGTACTGAAATAATGGGTCTTCTTTGAATGCAGCTGCCAGAATTTCAGAAGCTTTGTTAATTTGCGATTTTTCCAGTTGGATAATTTCAGAATTCATCATGTTTCTCACCTAATAAATCAATTAGAATTTCTTATTTTCCACACAAAACTAAAAATTGCTTATGGGGAAAAGTGAGCATTGCTCATGTAATGAATATATGAGTTTTGTTCATATTTTGTCAAGGTGATATTGGAAAAATGGTAAAAAATTTTTCGTGACCCTGATGAGAGCAGGGTAATCAAATTTTGGATATGGTGAAAGAAATTTCTTTTACAGGGTATGGAGCACAAATATCACACAGATTTCTTGAGCCGATTATCTGGATCGGATAATTGAGGGAGCGGAACAATTTTTTCCGAACATCTCAGCTTTCATAGCGTTTTTATGGAGGTACAAAAGACTATTCCAGAGCAATATGATGCGGCTTGCTCCCGCTGATTCAGACAGTCGCCAAACTACTACCAGCGCCCTATCTATCAATGAACGTAAAAGATTATGAAGCGATCGCTTTCGTTCCAATCGAAGATTTTTTGTTGTTGGGGATTTATTCTAAAACTTTTAATTATCTGATTTTTAATTGCCTGAGATGATGAGCATGAGCATGACATAAATCATAATTGACATCTGTTAGCTAATAGTAAGGTTTTGAGTGGTCGTAGACAAAAACCACACCCTCCTAAGCAGTTAAGTTTATTTTACTTAACTTAGGAATAACTCTACTCCAGATAACGTAGAATTAAATAGTAATTAAATCTGTGAGGCCACTCCATTCACACTTTCAGCTTTACATACAGCTAAAGGTTTCGCCGAATGCAATACAGCTTCGAGCAAACCAGGAAATAATTCTTCTAAGTCTTCCTGACGCAGCTTGTTTATGTGTTGTGTACCTTCCTTCCTTGTCAGAACTACCCCAGATTCCCGCAAAATTTTAAAATGATTTGACATGGTTGATTTTGCGATCGCTTTGGTTTCTCCTCCAATTTTTGAAATAGCAAAATCGAAGTCCGCACAGCACTGCTCTCCTTTCTGTGCTAACTGCCTAACAATCTCTAACCGTACAGGGTCTCCCAAAGCATATAATACTCCAGGTAAAGACATATCTTTCCGATCTGGATGATAGAGGAATCTCATTGTTGCACTATCTCACAAAAATATACTATATTTTATTTATTCGATTATACCGAATCAACGATTAAAAAAGGGGGACAATTATGTCATCCATTAATGAAGTCACAGAAGCCACCTTCAAACAAGAAGTTATAGAAAGTACGGTTCCTGTACTGGTCGATTTTTGGGCACCTTGGTGTGGACCTTGTCGGATGGTAGCTCCCGTAGTAGATGAAGTTGCTACCGAGTATACTGGGCAGGTGAAAGTGGTGAAGCTAAATACAGACCAAAATCCTACTGTTGCCAGTCACTACGGTATTCGCAGTATACCCACGCTAATGATTTTTAAAGGTGGTAGACAAGTAGATACAGTTGTTGGAGCAGTACCTAAAACTACTTTAACTAAGACATTAGCACAGTATCTTTAACAGAGGAAGAGGGATTAGAATAGGTTGATAGATTGTTTGATAGATTGTGTGTATTCTGACAAGCATGGTATTTCTCAATTCTTCATAATCTTTAAACGACTCCAACTATAACGACGGCGAAGAATATAATGATTATTGATCCGCAGCAGATACCAACTCAATATACCTCAACTTATCCTGAAGCTTTTAAAGATAGGGTTCTAGGAAGGATGAAACAAAAGTTAGGTAATGCTGCGGGTTTGAAAAACCTGGGAGTAAATCTTGTGAAATTGCAACCTGGAAGTTGTTCTGCACTCAGACATTTTCATTCTCATGAAGATGAGTTTATTTATGTACTCGAAGGGGAAATAACTTTGGTTACTAATATAGGTTCGCAAATCCTCACACCAGGTATGTGTGCAGGTTTTCCTGCTGGGGAAGAGGATGCACATCATTTAATTAACCGTTCTGAAAATATTGCCGTTTATTTGGAAGTAGGAAACCGTCACCCTGAGGATGAAGCGAATTATCCAGATGATGATTTGGTTGCTAAAACGAATGAGAGTGGTAGGTTCTTCACCTTGAAAGACGGTACTCTTTATTAAATAAGAAGCAATAAAACCAACATATTTTAAGAGCAATCTGCTGAATGAGGTGGGAGTACAATTTTCCTAGCAGATTATAAATAATTCAATCCGAAATTAGATTCTATTACCAAAAAGCATATTACTTTTACTGAAAAAATAATGTCGAAAGAGTAAAATTTGTTGCTTCAAAACATATTTATTACTATAGCACTACTAGGATATGTTAGGACATTTGTATATTTCCGGCTTTGGAGGGGGTTTGGGGGACTCCACGTCACTTCAATCGGGGGTTTGGGGGAGAATCCCCCAAGTCTTTCTTCTTGTGAAAAAACGTCCTAACCCGAAAGCGTACCGCTATACAACCCAGAGAAGAGAAAACGAGTAAACTTTTCAATCCTGTTTAATCAATTCAGTTTAATCAATCCTGTTTCAATATTTCTGAGGAATGGAAAGTGAATAATATGAATAAACTAACTTTTCCCTAGTGACCGCTGTGGTTAAAATTGCCCTTCTCCGAACCAAAGAGCGAAAAATGTAGATTTGATTTACCTAAATTTGGTAATGAAGAGGTTTTGTATCTTATTGAATCTTCATTCTTAAAGGATATTTTAAACTTCTAGCTGACAATAATTAGTGACAGAAAATTGCTTTTTGAAGTCTGAGTATGTAATTCCTATGACTGTGTAGAATTTATTAAAAATATAAAGTATAGGCATCAGTTCTCTTTTTTCTCTTCATACTAAATACCTATACAATTTTAATTGTATCTAATTATGTCACATCCTCATCTTCGTGTAGCAATTGCCACAGGATTATATGCACCATTTTTAACAGGAGTTTCTGTTGCAGTACATCAAAGAGCGCGTTGGTTTTTAGAACAAGGACATGAAGTACTGCTTATTCATCCCCAAATTAATAGTCAGTATCCCCCAAATGTTGGTCAACGTCCTATGCCAGGATTAGAGGAGCTACAAAAGTATTCTAACTTTACTCACTATGCATTTCCTACAAAACCACTCATATTTTATAAGTCTCTTCCTCAACCTCTAAATTATCGACATTGGAGCGATACGGAATTATTAGAAGAGTTTAACCCAGATGTTGTATTAGTAGAAGAAGCTGCACAGATGAGAGGGATATATTCAATTTTCCTACAGGGTTATGGTCGTCCCGTTGCTGTTGAATATGGTAAAAAAACAGGAACTCCTATAATATCTTTGTTTCATACTGATATTGTTGCTTATATTGAATATTACTTAGGAAGTAGATTATTTAGTTTAATTAGTCCATTCATTCCCAACTTAATTAAGCAATTTAGTGAGTCTTACGACCTGAGCTTATTTTCCTCAAAAGAACAACTTCTTAAATACGAAGCAATGAAATGTCAGCGTAGCGAATATTTTCCCTATCAAGGTGTTGACTGTGAAAAATTTAAACCTGAAAATATTAGCTATAATCCCATTCCTAATGATCATAGACCAACCCTATTATTTATTGGACGCATTACTGCTGAAAAAAATGTCAGTCAACTTCTAGACATATATCCTCTGGTTGCTAGTAAAATCAAAGACGTACATTTAGTAATTGTAGGTAGTGGTCCTCTACAGGAAGAAATTAATCGACGTGCTCAAGAGTTTGCATCAGGTGTAACTGTTTGGGGTGAATCTCATGGAAAAGAACTTTTAGGATGGTTTACTCGTGCAGATGTATTCGTCAACCCTTCTATTACCGAGAATTTCTGCACTACAAACAATGAAGCATTAGCTTCTGGGACACCAGTTGTAGCAGCGATCGCTCCTTCTACAGCAGAGCAAGTAACACCGGGTGAAAACGGCTTTTTAGCTGAACCTAATAACCCCGAAGACTTTGCAAATAAGATCATTCAAATTCTAGAAAACCCTCAATTAAAGGAGAAAATGTCCAACAATGCTCGTCCTTCCATTCTTGAATTTGATTGGTCAGCTTGTATGAAAAAATTTGAATCGAAGTTATATGATATTGTGAAAAACAGTAAATTTGTGAAGAAATAATAACTATCACTCACATTCCCAAATTTCTCCACTCATCACTCACCTTTCATCTCTCCCCACTCACCATCCCACAACTGGAACTGAAATTATTCCTCTTTTCTCCAAAACCATAGCAGCACGAAATATCGCAATTTCATTGTATGGTGCAGCTATTAATTGTATCCCTACTGGTAAAGTATTGGGATTACAAATTGGTACAGATAAAACAGGTAAACCTATAAAAGATAAAGGTTGTGTAAATAAACCTAGATGAGGACGAACTAAGATTTCTTCTCCATCGAGAATCATAGTTTTTTGTCCTATTTTGGGTGCAGGGATTGGTGTAGTGGGAGCAATAATTACATCTACATTGGCAAATATTTCTTTGACTTTATTTTGATACCAACTTCTAAAGCGTTGAGCTTGAATATACCAACTACTAGGAATTAAAGCTCCTGCAATAAACCTATCTCTAGTTTCTGGGTCAAAATCCTGGGGACGCTCTCTCAAGTTATCTAGATGTAAATTTGCACCTTCTGATGCAGTAATTATATATGCAGCAGCACGAGCACGATGAGCTTCTGGGATAGAAACATATTTACTTGTCTCCAAAGCATCAGCAACTTTCTGAACTGCTTCTAAAGCTTGTGGGTCTGCTTTTTTAGTGAAATAATCATCAGCGATCGCTATTCTCAAATCATCAATGTTTTCTCCAGATAAAATATCTTGTGTCTTTACAGGATGATGTTTCGTACAAACTGGGTCTCGTTCATCTTCCCCTTGCAGAATATCAAAAACTGTGGAAATATCTTGTAGCGATCGCGCGAATGATCCAACATGGTCAAAGCTGCTGGAAAATAAAGCTACACCCCCACGGGATAATCTACCGTAAGTAGGTTTTAAACCAAAAATACCGCATAAAGAAGCAGGAACCCGGATAGAACCATTAGTATCAGAACCCAAGGTTAAAGGAACCAAACCAGCAGCTACAGCAGCAGCAGAACCCCCAGAGGAACCACCAGCAACGCGAGTTACATCGTGGGGATTACGAGTCGCACCATAATGGGAATTTTCTGTTACAAATCCATAAGCATACTCATCCATATTCAATGTACCTACAAGTATTGCACCAGCCTGTTTCAGTTTAGCTACAGCCGTCGCATCTTGGGTTGCAGGAGGATTTTCGACATTAATTTTTGACCCTGCAAGAGTAGTTATACCAGCAATATCATAGAGATTTTTCACAGCGAAAGGAACCCCAGCCAGTACACCAGGATTTTCACCTCGTTCAATTCGACCATCAACTATTTTTGCATCTTCCAAAGCTGATGAAATAATTTTTGCAGTAAAGCAATTTAGCTCCTTATCTCTAGCTGCAATTCTCTTGAAAGTAGCCTGAATAATTTCCAGAGCACTAACCTTACTATCCCTAACCGCAGCCGCAATTTCAACCGCATTAGCTGAATCTAAATTCATGGTTCAAAATTCAAAGTTCAAAATTCAAGGTTCAAGATTCAAGATTCAAGGCTCAAGGTTCAAGGTTCAAATACAGATGCTACTTCAACATTATCTGGTAAAGAAAACTCATTGACCAATTGAGCGATCGCTTCAATTCTTTGAAAATTTTCCACTACCCCATGACGATATTCATCAGGTAAATCCCAATCTAAAAGTAACATCATTAGGTCTACGTATTCACCAGCATCAAATTGATTTTTACTCATATATTTTTACTCACATACATTTTAAATTTTTTTATTATTAATTATTAGTCATTAGATGAGTTCATGATTATTTTAATCAATTCAAAGCTCACCCTTCCCCACTAACCTACCCTTAAAACTTTCACCTTTTTCCCCTCTTGAATTAAACTTTCTCCCACACCTAAACAAGCCAAGGCATTCGTTTGGGTAATATTAATTAAATTACCAGAACTATGACTGCCACCTGCTAACTGAAATTGATACAAACCATCTTTAAGAATTAACTTACCCCATAAATAAGTTTCCCGCTTACCATTGGAGCGTAAATCTTGTGAAGTTACAGCTTGTAAAAATTCTGGCTGCCAACTATCCTTTATACCAGAAAGCTTTTTAATTACAGGTTGTACAAAACGCCAAAAAGTCACCAGTGCAGAAACTGGATTTCCTGGTAATCCGAAGTATATACAGTTAGGAAAATTAGCCACAGTCAGGGGTTTACCTGGTTTAACAGCTACAGAACTAATTTGAATCTTGCCTCCCAAAGATTCAATAATGTTCTTCACATAATCATATTCTCCCACCGAAACACCACCAGAAGAAATCACCACATCAGCATTATTAACTGCATTACCAATAGCTCTTTCTAATGCTGCTTTTTCATCTGGGATAATTCCTAAAATCAGAGATTCTGCACCCATCTCTTTGATTAAAGCACTCAAAGCATATTGATTAGAATCAACAATCTGTCCAGGTTTTAATGGTTGTTCCGGGGTAATTAACTCATTCCCAGTTGATAAAATCCCTATACGAGGACGACGATAAACTTGAACTTGAGTACACTGTGCTGCTGCTAAAACAGCAATTTCTGTAGATTTGAGGGTAATTCCTGCTGATAATAACTCTTCACCTGCTTGATAATAAGAAGCGCGCTTTCTAACAAATTCTTCAGATTTTGGTGTAGATGTAATAAAAACCTGATTCTTTTCCCTACGAGTATTCTCCTGCATAACTACAGTATCAGCACCTGGGGGCATAACTGCACCCGTAAAAATTTGAGCCGCTTGTCCCGATTGAATAGTAGACTGGGGCTGATAACCTGCGGGAATTTCTTCAACTATTTCTAGAGCGATCGCTTTTTCTGCGGTACATTTTTCTACATCAGCATAACGTACAGCATAACCATCCATCGCCGAATTATCCCAGTGAGGAAAATCTAGTTCTGAGGTGATAGGAGTAGCTAAAACACGTCCATCAGCATTTAATAAATCTACCGTTTCTATATCAGTTTGATGATTGAAAGCTTTAATTAAATTAAAGATAATTGCTTCCGCTTCCTGAACTGAATGCATTAATCAATTACTCCGAGTTCCTAATACTTTCATGATGGTGTAAATCGACCAATTTTGTCTTCTAAGTATTATTCTTTAAGTTGCGATCGCAAAGTAAAAAAGCATTCTTAGATTAGGTAAATACAGTTTAGTTAAGGGTTGTTGTGAAAAAATAGATACTTTACAAATATGTCTATTTCTAGTGAATAGCAAGGGGTAGAGTTTTACAACTTCCTGTAGTTGTAAAAGCTTTTGTTAAAGAAGTTAGCATCTTATATATAAGCTACAGGTTTTCTATGTCCCAGCAATTTCAAAATCAACAGTAAAACAATCAATCCATGAATTTCTCAACCCAAAACTAAAGCGAGTGCATATTTAACTAGACTGACAAATTCTGTTGCGAATCTGCTAAAAGAGTATTACAGAATTTGAATAATAAACTTTTATACACAATTATTTCTTGATTAGAAAGTAAGCTTTGGCATAAGTCGGAAGCTTACTAATATCCCTCTTAAAGGTCTGTTTATTTGGATAAATACCTGCAAGAAAATCAAGCTGATATAAATTAGGTAAAAATGCACCACCTGTATCAGCTAATACTCCCATTCTTAAATATTTTCGCCCATTCCTGTTATATTCCATAACGATTACTTTACCTAAGCCGATATTTAATACATCTCCAGCAAAGGTAACACCAGGTTTAACAGGAATTTTATGGTCTATCTTATAACCATAACCTTTAATAGCATTAACTTCTCTAAAATACCAATAACGCCTTTGTGCTGTACGTTTAAGACCTTTAACATAAGGTATTTCATTGCTTCGGTCTACATTGAAAAAGACATTGTTACCATTAGGAAATTTTACCAAAACAGTGCCTTCCATCAAAGCCTCTTCCAAGCCTTCTCTCGTCAAATAAGCCAAGGTATCAACTTTGCCAAATTCTTTTCCACCAGGTTCATAAATACCTGATAAAACATCCTGTTTAGTATACTTTGTATAAAATTTATTGTCTGGATTATCATCTTTCAAACTATACAGAGGAATGTTAAATATAGAAGTTTTTTGACGAGAACCGGGATAAGCAAACACTGCATATTTAGTGATACGTAAACTTTTTCTTCTGGGAGATTTAGGATTATACGCAGACCATTTAATCACCCGAAAGTTTTCATTAATGAAACTTGGATCTTCTAATCTAGAAGGTCGATTATTTGCAATATCTTCTTGCAAAGTTACAATCATAAAATCTAGAGTTCTCAATACATCTGGTATCGTTACTCCTCTAGTACCTAGTAACCCTTTACGCAAAACGTTTGGATCTGCTGAAGAGTGGTCTTGAAAGTATTTTCTAGTGTTAATTAAAACAGTTAACAAATCTTTTTTATTAAATGTTACTTTAGTTTTGGGAAGCCTAGCTCTAGAAAGAATATTTTTACCATTAACAGTATACTTGTAATTTTTTAATTCATCGATAACTTGATAAGTAGATGATGTTTGAGATAATTGTAGTGAATTATAAATATTTTGTTGATTATCGGATTGATTTTCTATATTTTCTAGTTCGGATTTTCTCTTTTGATTAGTACTTAATGAATTAGAAATAGAAGCAGTCGAAAAAGAGGTATTACCCGAAATACTTACAGAGCCTTTTTCGCGATTAAGATTATTTGAAATTAATTGCTTGCTTTCTAACTGCGTATTCTGGCAACCACTTAAAATCCCAGTAGCTATTAAGCTTGTAATAGCTAATGAGAGACGTTTTTTCTGAGCTAATATTTGAATAAATAGAATACTCATAACACAATATATTTATACTTTAATAGAATTAAGATCGTAAGCAAGAATTAACTGTTAGCTGTCGGTGTTAACTTTTCTCGGTAGGTGGCTTGAATTACATGTAGGATGGTAGCGCATAGCGTAACCCATGCTGTCCAAGAATTTAATACCTTTATAAAGGGATATATATCTTATAAGTCATTACTCCTTCCTACTTACGTAGAAATTATATATTCTGAATTATATGCTGATAAGTTTAGTTCCCGATATTAATCATCTTTATAGTTAAGCGATATAAATTTACATGAAATTATTGAAAAAGTCAAAAAAATATTGCTTACTAAAAGATAAAACAGCAGTTCTAATATTTATCAGAACTGCTTCATAACATTACCTGAATCATCCCCTAAATATTTCAAGGTAATATTTTATATTTTTATATAAGATTCAAACTAGTATCTATAAAATAATTTCTATGGAATCATATTTAGAATTTATCTTAGTTGCTATCAAACTAGTGATTATTTTCATTTCCTCTGATGATTTGTAGAGACGTAAAATCTAATGCAAAATATATTGCAGGAACCCTTTAAAATAACAAAAATCACAATGTCAACATAATTAAATTTTATTAATTAGAACTTACACAACCGGTATATTTTTCTTGTAGGGACATGTGACACGTTAACTAATTCAGGACTTACACAACAGAGATTTGTTAGCTTCATTTAAGCCTTAGCTTACTAGGGTTATATCATAACTTTAGCCCATATCGAACACGCAACAGCTTTATAAAACTTACGAAATTCCCTATTCTTTCATGTGGTTAGGGAAATTTAGGATGGGTTATTTTATTTTCTAGAAATTATTAAAGCCTAAGTCCTAAATTATTTCCTTGTGTGGTAAGTAGTCAAACAAGATTTCTTTCCAGTCCTAAAGCGAAAAAGCACTATTAATAATAGTCTAGTGACACCAATAATTTATGATGTAAAAGATAATTAACACTCGCAATTTGTGCAGTACTGTACGCACAAGTGCACGAGTAGAAAGGGGAATCCGATGATTTCAACAGTACCATCTTCTCATCTGCCTGTTTCCAAGTCCGGTCTGCCAAATATCTGTGGTTCAGAGGCTCAAATCACTTCCTTAGTTCAGCATACGAAGTCAGTATTTTTACCAAAGAGCAACCTTAATTTAAATGACATTAAGGCTGGGTTTGCTTGTGCCCTACATATGCATCAACCTACCATTCCAGGTGGTGCAAACGGCGAACTTATTAGTAATTTACAACATATGTTCGAGCATCCCGACCTAGGAGATAATCACAATGCTGGGACTTTTGCTTGGTGCTACAGTCGTATGGGTGATTGGATACCCGAATTAGTTGACAACGGCTGTAATCCCCGAATTATGCTGGATTATTCTGGTAATCTGCTATGGGGATTACTACAAATGGGTCGAGAAGACGTTATCAACAATCTTAAACGTATTACCTGTGAAGAAAGATATCAACCCCATGTAGAATGGCTGGGTACAATGTGGTCTCATGCAGTAGTTCCTTCTACTCCCATTCCTGATATCAAATTACAAATCCAAGCTTGGCAACATTATTTTGCAGCGATGTTCGGTTACGATGCACTCAAGCGAGTAAAAGGTTTCTCACCACCTGAAATGCATTTACCCAATCATCCTGATACTTTATATGAATATATCAAAGCATTGAAAGAATGCGGTTATAAATGGTTAATGGTGCAAGAACACTCTGTAGAACGCTTGGATGGTTCAGATTTGCATCACGAAGATAAATACCTACCCAACCGTTTAGTAGCTCGCAATTCTCAAGGAGAAATCGTAAGTATTACAGCATTAATTAAGACCCAGGGTTCAGACACCAAATTAGTTGCCCAAATGCAACCTTTCCATGAAGCAAAAGGAATGGGTAAACAACAAATTACTAACCTTAGCGTTCCTAGCTGCGTAACTCAAATAGCCGATGGTGAGAACGGTGGGGTGATGATGAACGAATTTGCCCGGGATTTTCAACCTGTCTGGTATGATATTAAAGATAGTACTTCTGGTATTGTTGGTTTTAACGGTACCGAGTATATCGAACTACTAGAAGCCGCAGGAGTCAATCCAGAGGATTACCCTGTCTGTCAAGCAGTACAGCAACATAAAATTTGGTTGCGAGTAGATTCAAATAAAGCGACATCAGAAGCAGTCGAAAAGGCAATTCAAGAGTTAAAAGAAACAGACCACCAATTCAACATGGATGGTGCATCCTGGACAGATGATTTGAGTTGGGTGAAGGGTTATGAAAATGTTCTCGAACCCATGAATCAACTCAGTGCGATGTTTCATCAGAAATACGACCCTTTAGTAAAACAAGATACTTCAGTTACCCAAAGACAAGATTATCAAGAAGCTTTACTCTACGTGATGTTAGTAGAAACCAGTTGTTTCCGTTACTGGGGACAAGGAACTTGGACCGATTATGCACGAGAACTCTACCGTCGTGGTGAAGCTATTATCAAAGGTTAATTGCTAATATTTATCATCCAGGCTGATTAATAGCAAATCTGTAGAGACGTAGAAATCCTGCGTCTCTCATATCTATTATTACTAATATGACTGTTTACTCAAGCGATCGCTGAAAATGACGTGTCTCAGAAAAAACACATCTTATTATAATCTATTCTGATTTTAATTTTTTTTTAATTTTTATCTTCATCCTTAAAACTAAAATAGACTTCCTAAATTACACTTACTAAATTAATGATTTAATTTTTTTGTCTATCAAAAATAATACTTCTTAAAAGTTCATCCCAATGACTTAGTAGTGCTCTTGAAATAATATTAGAAGCTTCATAGGGTTGGTAGTTTGGCATAGCATTACAGCCGTTATACCATATGAAATGATTTAATTTTTTTATTTGTTTAAGTGGCTTTTGGAATTGAGTCGTACCAGTAAAATAAGCTCCATGTCCAGGTTTGTGTACAGGGTCAATAAATGCCATATTGAGCTTAAGTTGGTTGAATTTATTCTCTGGAATAAATGTCCATTTTGACTCAAAATCAGCAGCAACAGTTGCATTAACGATAATGTCTGCTTGAGTCAAAATACCATCTATCAAAGCTTCCCGTGAGCCTCCAGGAAGTATTTCATAAGTATTATTGGTGTCATATCGCATCTGCCGATATTCTACGTTTTTTACCTTAGACTTAACATTAATAGGCTGACGCTCAGTAAAAACTATAACTTTTTCAACACCTTGTTTAAGTAACTCCGTTGTAGCACCTCTGCCAAGATTTCCATAACCCAAAACTACAGCTAATCGTTCTTCCTGAGCAATGGCTGGTGAAGAATAAGAATACCTTTGTAGCTCTTTAAATGTTTGAATAACTCCACATTTACCGGCAAAGTAAGCATTTTTGTAAAGTAATTTTTGCTGTCGTCCTTCAATCCAAACTTTCGCCTTACTAATATCAAAAAGATGTATATTTATCGAATTTTGGAGAGAGGGTTTGAGATGACTAAACCAACCAACTAATGTAGCTCCTGGACGCATGTATTCCCATTCATTTGTTGGCTTGAGTGAAATAACTATATCACTTGAATTAAGTAATTTAGTTCTTTCTAGAACCTGATAACCTAATTGAACAAGATGAGTATCGGCTGATTTTTTAAATGTATGATATCCAAACTCATTCTCAAAGATATATTCCTTTATTAAGGGATGTTTGAGTTTTTCTTTTGTTAGATGTTTCCAATATATCGGCGATCGCATCTCTTGAAAATGTTGAGATTTGCTAATGAAACCTAGAGAATATTGATTTGTCATAGGTACAATAAAATTTTATAATCCCATTTAGTTTTTATCCTTAAAGTAAAATTGCAAACTTTACATTTATTGGTTAAGTAAACTTTAATTCAGGATAAAAAAGGAGAGACACCAAGTCTTTAACTACATCATATCAGCAATTAGTTCTATGTTAATTTTAGATATTTTGCTTTGTCATACAGATGATTTGTAGTAAATCTTTTGAAGTACAAAACTATTAGAATGATTCAAAAAATAAATTAGGCAAAATATCGATAGTTATCGAAAATATCCAGGGTAATAATAAAGTATCTTACACTTGGCGTTATCGCAAATTTTATCGTAGAAGTAATCCTTTATTGAGTTTATTCCCTGATGACATAGAAAAATTACGAACTCCATATAAAAAGCAATTATAGAGTTAAAATCTGTGTAACTATTACCCTTTACTATTTCCTAATGCCTTTACCCACCATAATTATTCCTGGATATCTAGAAAATGCCAGTTCTTATTATCAGCTAGAGCAATCTTTACAAGGCAATGATTTCCCTACAGTCACCGTACCAGTGAATCTTGGGAATTGGATTGGAACTCTAGGTAAAAAAGGTGTTGTTCCTATTCTAAATTTACTTTCTGAGACTGTAGAAAAGACGATAAATATTCATAAAACCTCCCAAGTTAATATCATCGGTCATTCTGCTGGAGGTTGGATAGCTCGCATCTATCTTGGTAATGTTCCTTATTTAAACAATTATTCATCTAATAAAGCTCATCTACAGGTTGCTAGTCTGGTAACTTTAGGAACACCACATATAAGTAAAGAACGATGGACAAGAAAAAGTATAGATTTTGTTAACCTACACTACCCCGGTGCTTTTCATTCCCATATAAATTACGTGTGTGTAGCAGGAAAAACTATCTTTGGTGAAAGACGTTGGGGAAAATGGTTCGCTTTTAGTAGTTATCAACAAACTTGCGGCAATGGTAACACTTGGGGTGATGGAATTACTCCTGTAGAAGCTGCTCATTTAAAAGGAGCAGAGAATTTAATCATTGATGGTGCAACACATTCTCCGAAAAGCCCTAATGACTGGTATGGTTCACTTCAATACTTGCAACTATGGACTAAATACTTGAAATAGCAGGGGGAGAATAGTACAAAAATAGTACAAGAAATAAAATACTAATATTTTTTATATCTCTCATAAAAGGTATACAAAAAATTAACATTTTTTCAACCTATACGGAATGAACTTCCCTGTAAGCCATTGATAATCCTAAAGAAATTAGAAAATATCAACACTTATCACTTTCAATATATAGACAAGTAATCCTAGGCTTTCTTAATATTTCTTAGTTACAATCGTAATAAAAGTATACATAACAGAAATATATGGAATCTTCACTGTTAAAGAAAGATAGGCAAAATTTCGTATTACGGAGGGTCGCGACTATATTATCACTAGTAATCTTGACCTTTAGTTTGATTGCCGGTGGTAGTGGAATTCTACTTTCTTTTTACTATGAGCCTACCGCAGGTGGTGCTTATAACTCTTTAGAATGGATTACAAATGAAGTGTCTTACGGATGGCTAATTCGTAAATCTCATAATGCTGCCGGTAATTTGGTAATTATTATTGCTCTAGTTCAAATTGTCGTCATGTTCTTAGGACGACAATTCCGTAAAAGTTGGTTAAGTGCATGGATTAGCGGTATTTTCCTAGCTTTACTCGCTATAGGACTAGACTGGACAGCCATGATTCTGAACTGGACACAAACAGGTTATTGGCGCTTCAATATAGAATTAGGCACCATAGAATCTATTCCTTTCATTGGTATTCAGTTGCGAGAGATATTGACCGGTGGTGCAGTTAACTCCACTACCGTACAGCATCTTTACACTATTCATAGCTATTTACTAAGCGTTGCTGCGATCGCTCTGGCTGTAACCCATCTATTTAGTTTGTTATGGCAAGAAAAACAAACAGCAACCCCGGATAACTCAATTACACCCACAGATAAATCATTTGCTAACAGTTGAAATAGCTTTCGAGAGGGATAACTCTTCTGCTTGGGGAAACTCTTCTAAAGCCAAACGGGTTGACTGATTGCTTCCAGAGAGACGTTTTAGCAGATTGGGACGGGGATCGTGTAATAAATAAATAATGCGATCGCCTTTTTCCCAATCTGAGGAAGCATGTACTATAATTAAACGTTCATTTCTTTCAATGAGTAATGGTACTAATTCATTTGAGTCTATGTACTCTTGAATAAGTTTCTTTTGATTCACAAATTCTGACTCACTTAGAGTGGTCTTGACTAACTTTACTTGTCCTTCCTTAAGATACTGATTCCATCTTTTTATAGCCAAGTCAGAAACAAATGCCTGGTTAACCTTATTACTGCTCGTCGAGTTCTTTTTTGTTTCAGGGTCTTTTGGATATATAGCCAAAACACGGGGAGGGTTAAATTCTTCTGCTGCACGTTCTGCTAGAACGATATTCACTTCACCGTTACTTGTCGCAGCAAGAAAAGTCCCCATAGAACTCAAACCAGCTTTCTCTAATACTGCAACATCGAAGGCACTACTAGTAAACACCTGGAGTTTCTGAGCTTCTGCTTTCTCTCTAGCTTCTTTATTAGTGTCAATCATGACTACTTGCTCTCCACGCTCCTGGAAAAAGCGAGCGACTAACATGCTTAAAGGATTACATCCAGCAATAACTACTCCAGTTGCCTCTTTGGATGTAATTTGTAACCAATTGGCTATAAAACCTGCGGTGAGTCCCTGACAAACCACTGTCATAATAATTGTCAGAAAAACCAAAGCTTTAATTGCATCACCACCATTAATACCCCGTTGAGTAAGTAAAATACCAAATAGTGATGCAACCGAAGCAGAAACAATACCTCTTGGTGCAACCCAGCTTAAAAATAGCTTTTGTCGCCAATTAAGAGTGCTATTCCAGGTACACAGCAAAATGTTTATAGGACGTACTATGAACATTAATGCCAGAACTGTAAATAAACTACCCCAACCTAAAGCGAAAACACTCTCAATAGACAAATCAGCAGCAAGAAGAATAAATAGCACTGAAATACTCAAAATTGTCAGTTGCCCCTTAAAGTGCCTCAAAAGTCGCTCGTCAGGTACTGAGGAATTAGCAAAGACAATCCCAGCTACTACTGTTGTCATCAAACCAGATTCGCTACGGATATTCTGAGAAAGCGCAAATAAACCCCAAATCCCTGCTAATACAACTAAATTCTTCAACTCAAAAGATAAAAAATTGGCGCGTTTAAAAATAACGCTCATCAACCAACCACCACCAGCACCAATTACTGCTCCTACCCCTAAACGCAAGAATAAACCAGTGATCGCATTACTTGGTCCCGCATCGCCGTTCAAAATAGTATCGAGAACAACTACGGCTAAAATAGCCCCTACAGGGTCGATTAAAACGCCTTCACCTTCTAATAGGGTTGCGACCTGTCTATCCACCTTAATTTGCTTTAGCAGAGGGCTAACCACTGTCGGTCCAGTTACCACAACAATGGCAGCATACAAGAAGGCTATATTCCAGGGGAATTCGCTCAACCAATGTGCCGCCATTGCCCCTCCTAAAAGGGTTATAAAAGTTCCCAGGGTCACAAGCAATTGCAGACTAGTGGAAACTTTACCCATTTCTCGCAAATTTAAATCAAGTCCGCCTTCAAACAAAATAATTGCTGTTGCAAGAGCAACAATTACTTCTAACCCAGTTCCTAAAACTTGGGGATGTAAAAGTTCAAGACCGTCTGACCCAAATAAAATGCCAAAGAAAAGCAAAAATACAATGCTAGGCACTTTTAAGTAGGCTGCTATTACTTGAGCGCTAATTCCTGCAACAACGGCAATAACCATTTGCAGGGTGATTTCAAAAGATCCTTCCATATTTTAGATTTTGAGCCATGTATTTCAAAATCCTTTATTAAGAATTGTAAAATTTACTGTTTTTAACTGCACTAATATATATTATCAAGCAAAAAATCTTTACATTTGTTTTTATACTCTAAATAATGTGATCATATGAGTGAAAATACATATTTAAGTTAATATATTTGTACTGGATATTAGGACATTTAGTATTTCTCCTACTTTAACCTCAAGTATCAAATCATTGTACTGCCTGCGCAGCTAAGATAAAGCTATTGATAATAGTTTTTTCCCGCACAGGAAAGAGTTTTGTGTAAACAATAGCTAGTTTGGTCAGTGAATAGCACTTTAGCACTAAATTGAGCAGACTTTAGTTCCCATGAATTTGCTTATCCGATTAGGCTGTATTCCAAAGATTATATTAATTTTGTGGCTTTTCGCAGTTGATTTTTAGAATTGGATTCTTAGGCTTGTAAGTCAACAATTTTGCCGGCTAAAATTTGGATTAATATCCCCCTCATAAAGATTAGTAATTGTGAGAATAGAATAAGTAAGAACTTTTTCAATATTTTTTTAATATTTTTTTCAGAAGGTGAGCAAAAATTCCTATTTTCTCATTTAATACCTTAGATGCAATAAGGATGTGTTTTGGAATTTAGAAATTCTCAATTTCAGTTTTTTAAATTTCTAGATGTTTACCGCTCCAGTCTTAAGTAGTGTCTATAATTAATCAGCCATACAGGATAATCCTAAATGAATGAATTATCTAATTTTCTTTTTTCTAACTATTGACACTCCTAATAAAATTCGCTAAATTATTGAAAGTCCGATTAAGCCCCCATCGTCTAGAGGCCTAGGACACCTCCCTTTCACGGAGGTAACGGGGATTCGAATTCCCCTGGGGGTACTTAGAATTCAAAGTTATTTGATAGTTAATTTTAATTTCAATTTGAGATTAGGTAGGTTGAGTAAAACTTTTATATTCTTTTCTAGCCTCTTTGATTTGATTGCATTTTTGAGCAGAGGCTATATTGTTAATCCATTAGTCCTATTATCCGCTCCTTTACAGCCAGTAAGTTAGAGCGTAAATCCTGACTAAGACGTTTTTCAATAATTCTCACAGGCATAGTACGTTTAGGCAAAACTTGAACAATGTAGGATAATTGAGTCCCAGATTTTTGTGGAACTGATTGTAAATCTGTATAAGGTTCCAATAGCCAACTACCCGAATATTCTTTCAAATCCCCTTCCACCAAATTAAAACTAATTTCTTTGGGAAAGTGCTCCTGTAAATCAAGCACAACACGAGCAGAAAAATTGAAGCGGAGTAATTTCTGAGAGCCGACTTGTTCTACCCTAATACCACCTTCAGGATGGTCTAAAAGGCGACTAGAAGTAAGATTAGGAATAAAATCTGATAAAGCCTCATAGTCAGTAAGAATCTTCCATACACTTTCCACTGGTTGAGGAATATAAGTTTGAGCGGAAATTTGCCGTTTTCGTTCAGCAATCTTTTTCACTTCCACCTTGATACTTTCCAACTGAGTTTGTTGAAAGTACAAATCTAGTTCTTTTGATGAATTATGCTGTTGAGTCACTTTCTATTTATGATTTCGACATCTTCTGAAAATTGCGGTAAGTCAAGAGTAAAGCAAATCTTGCTTAGTTCAGAATCAGCTATAGCTGTACTTTCGACAGAGATGGTACCGCTCAAGTGTTGTATAAGGGATTTAGCTAAGGCTAAACCTAAACCTGTGCCAGGAGTCCATCTTCCCTTTCCTCTACGAAACTTATCAAAAATATAGGTTCCTTCTTCTTCAGATATACCACGCCCTACATTTGTTACCTCTATAATTATTCTGTCTATCTGTTGGTCTAACTTATGAAAAGCCTTTATCCCCACATCTGTTTCATGAGTGGAGTACTTGCAAGTGTTAGATAGTAATTCTTTGAGAATACGGTCAAAACTTTCGACCTCTGTTTGTAGCGTTAGCTCTTCTTCTGGTAAATCTAATATTAAATTTAAGCTTTTGTCTGCTAATTGCTTATCAAATGTAGATACTAACTCTTGAACTTTAGAATTTAAATTTATACTTTCAAGCTGTAGAGGTTCTTGACGATTTTCTAATTGTTGTAATGTCAGTAAGTCATTAACTAAGTTGATTTCCTTTGTACATTCCTGTTCAAGAATGTCTAAATACTTATTTTTTTGCTCTTCCTCTATTGCTGGTTTACGTAACAAGCGTAATGACATACGCATATTAGTCAGAGGATAACGCAGGCGATCGCTGAGGTTACTCAGGAACTCATCTTTGAGTTCGTTTAATTCCCGTAACTGCTGGACATACTGACGAGTTTTTTCATAAAGTTTTGCTTGTACATCCAAACTCCGTTGCAATTGTGCGGTACGTTCTTCAACTAAAGTTTGAACCTGTCGCAGAGTCTGTGTTTGAATTATGGTGTTACTAATTTGTGCACAGACCATCTCTACAATATTAAGTTCTGCGGGCTGCCAACACCGGGGTAATTTTTGCTGGAAAGCAAGGAATCCTAATACCCTACCTTGACTTTCTAATGGAATTAGAAGCAAAGCTGACATCATGCTCATCGCAAATACTGGTGCGATGGTGGAAGTGTCTTTGCGTCTGTCAGTATTATCGTTGATAACCACAGCTTTTCCACTATCGTTGAAGGCACGTTTACACAAACCACAATCAGATAGCAAAAATGACTCTTTCTCCAGAGATGCTAGTTCTTCAATATCACAATTTTCTAAATTCTCAGACCAACTTGCAACAACGTTAGCCTTAGCCTTGGGAATGACCTTTTTAGAACGATTTCTAAAAATTGGATTAGTATACTTTAATAAAATTAAGAAGCCACGGTCTGCATCAATTGCCTCTGCTGTTGCTGATACTATCAGCTGGAGCATCTGATTTAGCTCCAGGTTAGAACGGCTTAGCAAAGTCAATTGCTTAATCAAGCTTTGATGTTGGGCACAGGTTTGTACATATTGTTGTTGGGAATCAATCAGATTAGACTGTGCGACCTGTGCAAAAGCGATCGCACAACTTGCAGCAACTGTCTGAAGTGATTTTTTGTCTGAGTAACTCCAAGTATGGGGTTTAGACTCTATCAAAATGACAACACCATTATTCTTACCAGCAAATCGGGTTGGTATAGCTAAAACAGAACCCAAATTTACTTTCAAATGCTGACATCCAACAATCAAACTATTCTCAATGACAGAAATATCATCTATCGTAAAAGGCTCAGCCGCGCACTGTACTTCAGGTTTGCCCAACTGTTCAGTTGACAATAGTTCTGTTGAGGCGATATCTTCTAAACTTTCCTGAATACACCAATTTGCAGTAATTGCCTCACCAGAACCTTCATCAGTCATTGTGACCAAGCAGCAACAATCAACCTCAAAAGCCAAACCTAATAATTGAGCTATCTCCTGCAACATATTTTTCGCAGAAGAAGCTTCAGCAGTTACCTGATTAATTTTATGCGCCAATTGGCGGACAGAATCTTGCTCATGCTGCATCAGCTTGACCGGATATTTTTGTAATCGATTCACTTCATCAGAGTTCTGTGGCTGTGACGATACTGGTTCTTTTATTATTGGCACAATCTTGGATAATGACCCCATTTTTGTTCCCCCAACCTCCTGGAAACTGATTAACTCTTGATGATAGCTGCTGCACCCTCATTGACCCTGCTTTTCTATAAAAACTTTTCCTCACCTGTTATAGCCCTTTTCTACTTCAGATGACCAAACTTTTGGCATATAAATAATCACATTTACATAAGTAAATAAAATAACAAAGCTATATAGCTATTAAATTAAATAAGTTTCCGATTACCAGAACTTATTCGTTTCACTAACTTCTGACCTAGAATATCTTGCTTGAAAGCATACATAAACCGTAATTTCTCTGGATTTACGACAAAAAACCTATGAATGTATTCCGCATTACCACTGAAGAGTAAATAACTAGTACTTTAAATTTATTTTATTAAAACTTTATCTTCAGTTAAGTAATATACCTCAAGAGCATTACAGAGAAAATCTAATTACTAGAGAAGTTAAGCGGTGAACTTTACTGTGAGATATTTCAGTTAGATAATTTTAGAAGCTTGAGAAAGTCTTATTTTTTATTTAGGAAGGGTATGATGCAATTTATTAAGTATTTTGTAACTCCTATAATCAAGTACAATCACTTACCTTACTAGACCCAAGTATTGGATATGTCAAGTGTTGTCATACCCCCTCTGAGGTATATAAAACACTGTATACTATTTTTCTGTTTTAGCTGTGCTGTAGTAAATGAATGTATCATCAATGAACAGATATTGTAAAACTTTATATAGAAGAAAATTATGATAAATATTTGTTTTTAGATGTAATGTGATTGTTTTTGCTGTGAATGCATTCTAGTGTGGATTGAAAATATATAGAACTAGAATGCATTCCAACAAGTAAAGAAATTTCTGGGCTATTGCGAGTTATTGAGCTAAACTCTCGACACTTAAGGGAACCATTTCGCCATTTCTTGTAAGTCCTAGTAGCATAGGATGTTGTGGTTGAATTATTTGTCCTGTAAGTACACAACGTTCTTCTTGTTGGGCAGTTGCAGCTATGCTAGCTCTAATATCCTCCTGAGAGAAGCGTGGTTTCCACTCTCCTGACTTCTGTTGTACATAATTCCATAAAATATTTCTAATCAGCGCCTGATACCCCTGATTCCCTGAGAGTTCCTTGAGCTTATCCTTTAATTCTCGCTCCAAGCGAATGCTGGTAACTTCCATGTCAGTGGTCGGGGTACGAGTAATTGTATGCATTTGAATCTCCTTTTTGACTTAAATAAACTATAGACAGGATAGTAATACAAGTGTAGTATGTTTATAGCAATGATTGAATAAGTTGTTTTATTTCTAGGTAAAATTTTCTGTGATATTAGCCCACTCCATCTCCAACCATGTGTATTTCTCTCGTCACTACATAAGTCGGGAATTAGCACTTGCGGAGGTGGAGTTTGTATTTATGGGTACAAATGGCTCAAATAGATGTTCGATTGCACAATTCCAGAGTGATTATGATTATTTACAAGAAACAATAGTGCTAAATAAAGCACCACAACCAAAAAATAAGAGTGGGGGGTACAGGCCGATTCATACTGTACACGGATAAAGACTAAAGGACTAAACTGTCGAACTTTAAATCCCCCGCTTCACACAAAAGTAGAAGTGGGGGTTAATTTATGAGGAGTCAAGACGTGAGTAGCCCAAAAAAAAGCTCAAAACAAAGCTCAAAACAAAGCTCAAAGCCAAACTTAAAGCAAAGTCCAGAAAAAATTTTAGAAAACTCTGTGGTGGTATTTTCTCAAAATTACTTACCCATTTCTAAGGTGAATATTAAACGAGCGATTGTATTACTTATTAACAATAAGGCAGAACCTTTAAATTGGGCGACAGAAGTCGGATGGAAAATTCATTCACCTAATTTAGTGCTTTATGTGCCAAAACATATCCGTTTAACAATCTCTGCAAGAGAGCGGATATGGAAAGTTCCTCCTGTTAATCGTCGTGAAGTTTTGCGACGAGATAATCATACTTGTCAATATTGTGGTGCTAGAAAACATTTGACTCTAGACCATGTTTTTCCCCGTTCAAAGGGCGGTTTACACACTTGGAATAACATAGTTACTGCTTGTGAAAGATGTAATTCACGCAAAGGGGATAAAACTTTGAAAGAAATTGGTATGAAATTACGCGTTCTACCTAAAGCTCCAATTCATCCAACTATTTTATTTGCAGAACAGTTTTGGAACAACGTGCAAGTAGACCTGGAATAAGTAGACATCGAATAACTTATGAGAGCATGAGAAATGCTGAAATTAACTTATACAGAAACTACATTTAATTTAGAATGTCTTTCTCAATCTCTAGAGGATTGGGTGCAAGGACGAGTCATTTTGGCATTGCGGATTGGTCAAAGTTTATGCGTAGAACCTAGCAGCGCATCTTTCTTACTTCCCGTTGATTTACCTGATATTAAACAACTTCAAAAGGAAGTGGAAAAAGATGATAGAGAAATTATTACCTTGTGCGCGTGCGATCGCGAATATATGGAGGTAAGCATCCAAGGTTCTTGGCTTTCTTATAATTGCGAAGATATCAGTGGTGTTTTTGTGACTACAATCGATAACAATATTGAGTCATTTATTTATGACCTGTGGCTAGAAGCACGAGCTTGTACTTCTCTAATTGGCGATTAAAACAATTAATAGGTAGAAAGATGCAAATGGAGCGCAAATATATTTTCTGCTATAAACTGGAGCAAAATCTCAATAGAATATCATTTTATTAATGTGTTTATTGGTGTTAAGCAAATTATATTACACCCAAGATAAAACACAAGAGTTACTGGTGGGTTTGTATCTCTAAAATACTTGCCCATTAGTTTTACAATACTTGCAATCACTTACGGTGGGTGCTAAGGCACCATCGCAAATTTATATTCTGTTTAAAGTACAAGATTTTAGTCATCAAAATATATAGCTACAAGATTTGTAGCTATATATTTTATACCTTTTATATATCTGTAATTAGATACAGATAAATATGAAGTAAAAAATTGGATAAAAAAAGATCGAAACCTCTTGATTATTTTGTATTATTTATGTAATATGTAGATTACATAATCAGCAGAGGAAAATATAAATGTTCGACCTTCGTATCAGAACTGAATATCTTCTGCGTTTAGGATTTATTTATAGTTTGAATAAGGAATATATTAAAAGCTACGATTATACTTAAATGTTTGTATTCATATTCATATATTTATAATATATTTTAATTAAAATAAAACTAATAAAAAATAAAATGAAAAATTCAATTAAAATTATTCAAGAAGATATTACAACCTTAAAAGTAGATGCAATAGTAAATGCTGCAAATAGTTCTTTGTTAGGTGGGGGTGGTGTAGATGGAGCAATTCATCGTGCAGCAGGTGCAGAATTATTGAAAGAATGCCAAACTCTCAACGGTTGTCATACTGGAGAAGCCAAAATAACTAAAGGATATAAATTGCCAGCTAAGTATGTAATTCATACTGTTGGTCCAATTTGGAAGGGAGGGAATCAAAATGAATCAAAACTACTGGCTTCTTGTTATTTATCTAGCCTACAGTTAGCTATAGAAAATAGTATTAAAACAATTGCATTTCCTGCAATTAGCTGTGGAGTTTATAAGTATCCAATAGATAAAGCTTGTCGGGTAGCACTTGAATCAACAATTAAATTTTGTGAAAACCAAAATCATGGCTTAGAAAAAATAATTTTTGTTACTTTTGATGAAAAAAATTATCAAGCTTATGTAGAAAATATTCAGAAATTAGGAATTTAAAATAAGATTTTTATATTACCAAATCAAATTAAGAATGCTTGGATACATATCTTAGGGACACGAAGAAATTTTCGTCGTATGGGTTTAGGAAAAGCTTTTTTGTTAAGCAATTTACATCGACTCAGAAATTCTGGTGTGGAAAATGCAAAGCTTAGTGTAGATGTAGATAATCCGAATGGTGCATTAGGGTGGTATGAATCTTTGGGTTTTGAGAAGAAAAATACCAGTATTTCTTATGTAAAAGATATTTAATACAACGTATTTTACACTTCTACATTAAATATCTTTAAATAAAGTCTAAAAATTAAGAGATATTCTAAAATTACTTGTTCTAATTATTATTATTTTTGATTTTACATAGAGGTCAAAAAAATGCCTGTTGTATGTAGATTTCATAACAAAATAAATCTTACAGAATTCAACTTCATAGAAATACATAAGCATTTAGATAGTAAGTTTGAAAATGAGCGAACATCGTTTAGGAGAAATAGTTATAGAACGTCCTCGTAACGGATGGAGAATTAGTTTAAAAAAGTGTAGCGGTTACAAGAAAAATCTAGAAAAAATTACCCAAGAAGCTACAGAAGATGGTTTGCTCAATACTTATATTATCAAACCTAGAAACAAGACTAAGTGTTTTTCAGACCATATCAGACCTTTGTATAAATGGTTGTGTTCTAAGATCGGACAACCTTGGAATGATGTTTATAGTGAACTGTGCAAAAATCTAAATATTAAGGGACTTTCTGGACAACATATTCTTTCCCATATATGGAATTTTGTAGAGCTTCATGTAGTGTTGATTGACGGAATTCCCTATAGAAAATCCGAACGCGATCGCCCTCTACCATCCTATGGGAGATATGAGCAGTTATACGTTCACCCGGATACAGGAATTCTTTGTTTAGTTAGAGAAGTACAAAGAAAAGTTACGAGAAAGTATGATGATGTATTAATCATTAACAGTTATCATCAATACCGGAAAATTAAAGGTATTTGGTATCTCATAACTTTTCAAAAATTCCCTAAATCCATCTATGATAATATCTATCATGCTAAGGATGTTTTATTCAGAGCAAACATTAACTATAAAATAGCTCAAAAAACATACGGTAGAAAAATTTTTGCAGTTAGTAAAAAGCAGTGTAATAAAAAAGAAATTAAATTCATCATCAAGAAACTAGAAAATCTTCAGTAAATGTTATATCTTGATTGAGAATAATATATTTTAGAAGTGATAAGTCAGTAGGTTGAATTATATTTAAGATGAATTAGGCTAAAGTAAACCATGTTATCGATCGATTTTAATATCTGTACAAATCAATATACATCTTACAAATAATTACTCCTTCTTACTTATTAGCTTCTATCTAACCTATTAAAATTGCTATTGCATTATAGGTTGGTTATAAATAATTCAAAAAGTGATAATAAATAAAAAGTAGGTATCCATCATGTCAGATAAAATAGTTTCTATTCTAGAAGAGTTAAAAACTTTAAATTTAACTGAAACTTCCCATTTAGTTAAACAAATTGAAGATACTTTTAAAGTTAATGCTTCCTTAAATCCTTTAATTCAACAATCATTTATTGATGACTCTGGTTATTTTAGTATTATTGAAGATGAATTAGATACTGAGTTGAGCGTTGTTCTTGAAGAAGTTCCAACTACTAAAAAAATTGAAGTTCTCAAAGCTATAAGAAATCTAACAAGTCTAGGTTTGAAAGAAGCAAAAGAAATTGTAGATTCAGTACCAAAGACAATCTTCTCAGGTATCCCCCGTAATGAAGCTGAAGATATTAAAAAACAGTTGGAGTCAGTGGGGGGAAAAATTTCTTTGCAATAATCCATATATGACCAGTAAAATTACCAATAAAGCTTATAAATACTCTTCCGAGTCTGAAATAGAAACTTTGGTAAGTGCATTTAGCGATCGCACATTACCCCGTAGTGAATGGAATCACGCTGCACATTTGAGTGTTGCATTGTGGTATCTAGCTCATTATCAGGAAAGAGAAGCAGTTGAAATGATTTGCGATCGCATTCAATCCTACAATACTGCTATAGGTATCAAAAATACTGAAAATAGTGGTTACCCTGATACTTTGACTTTATTTTGGTTTTACTTAGTGCGTAATTGTATATCAATTAATCAAGAAATTTGCTCTTTATTAGAGTTAGCAAATGGATTAATTGAGATTTACAACGATAAACATTTAGCACTGCAATACTACAGTCGAGATTTATTGATGTCTTGGGAAGCTCGTGAAAGTTGGGTAGAACCAGATTTAAAAGTAATTGAGCAAAGTAACTAATATTAGTTTAACTCTAAAGCGATCGCCCTAAGCTTAACTTTTTTATCGCGTATTTACATAAGTTTTGTTCCATGCTTTATTCTTTGCATTCTTAGGACAAAAATTAAAATAAAACATTTCTGAGAACATCTATGTCTACTACAATCGAATATTATGGCTAATATATCTGCAAAAATAGTCCAAGAACTGCGTCGAAAAACGAGTTTAGGAATGATGGACTGTAAAAAAGCCCTACAGGCAAATAATGGTAATTTTGAGAAAGCTATTGAATGGTTGCGTCAAAAAAATATTATGACCGCATCACTGAGTAAAAGTGAACGTCCAACAGTTGAAGGTATTGTTGAAAGCTATATTCATACTGGTAGTAAAGTGGGTGTTCTTTTAGAAGTTAATTGCGAAACTGATTTTGTTGCACGTTCTGAAGCTTTTCAAACCTTAGTTAGGGCTTGCTGAAAGAAAATGAAAGTACTGCCAGATAAAGATTTACAAAGTTTTTTCACCAAACAAGTGCAAGATTATTGACCGAAGATGTCTAAAATCCTTGCACTTTCAAAAAAAAGAACCGTGTAAGTTTTAG
>JBHJJE010000088.1:0-37595 GCA_050042865.1 Mastigocoleus sp. | reverse complement strand
AATAGGGTAGGAATCATCAGTACGCCGAACCAACCGATATATAAACGGTTATTGGTGCTGGTGATGAACTGACAAAACTTTTCCCATACGTTAGCGCTTTCGCGTCTTTGTAAGGTAGTAGTCATGTTTTATGATTGCGTTGAATAAATTACGTAGGACTTATTGCCTACTGAATATAATCTAAATTATTTATTGACTTTTGTAAACAAAATTAACTTTAGACATACTTATAAATAATATTTGCTTTGATTATGTAATATTAATTCTGTCTAAAATTCTTTAGGCTCCTCGCATATCAATATTGATTACTGAATTTATTGCTCACCGTTCGCAGTTAACGAATATATAAGGATGCAATTTACATTGCTTGTGGTGCTCTCATATGTAAAGAGGACTTGCCCGCTTAACAAAGAAGCTCGATTCTAATAAAGAAGTTGCGCGATATCCTAAAGTGTTTACTGTCAAAGCATCAGGCAACTTCCTTAATTTATTATTTCTGAAATTACCTATCAGCCGGGAGGCCATTTCATTTGTCTGCCACCAAGAATGTGTAAATGTAGATGGTAGACAGTTTGACCCCCATCATTACCAGAATTAATTACAACCCTATATCCATTGCTAAGTCCTTCTTGCTCAGCAATGGTTTTAACTGTTTGTAACAAATGTCCTAATAATTGAGTATCATCCGAATCTGCATCCGCAAGTTTAGGAATTGGTTTTTTGGGAATCACTAAAATATGAATAGGTGCTTGGGGACTAACATCTCGAAAAGCTAATGCTTGTTCATCTTCATAAACAATATCGGCAGGTATTTCCCGGCGAATAATTTTGCCGAAAATGGTATCTTGGGTAGCCATATATTACTTTTCACTGTAGTTCATTCATCAACTTTTAATGATAGGACGAACTAATTAACCTAAGATAATAATTTAGAATCTAAAAACCAGTGTTCAGTTAGATGAGCAGAAATTTCCTGTAGAATTGGCAATAACCCGGTCGGGGTTGCGGGTAAAGTCGTTCCGGCAGCATAGCTAACGCTTAAGACCTAGTCTTTCATAGAGAAGCAATCGCCAAATCTAGGAACTCTGTGGAAATTACCTGTAAACTAACTCTCTCCAGCAATTGAAGCTCTCAGTTGTGGAGTTAACTTTTGCAGTTTAGTTTCTGGATAGTAAAATTCCAAGATTTTAGCGTTATTCCAACCTGATCGAGCCAGGTTTTGTGCTCCTACCTGACTTAATCCGACTCCGTGTCCAAATCCACCACCAATGAAAGCATATCCCCAAGTTCCTGGCTTTCCTTTATTCAAACGTTGTAGATAAAAAAGCGTACTAATTGGTGCAGCAAAAGCGCTGCGTACTTCGTCTTTATATAAGTGAAAAGTGCCGATATCTGTTGCAACAGCTAGTTTGAGAATTCTTCCACCAGTACTACGTTCGACAACTTGAATATCTTTAACTACCTTGAACTTAGCAAAAGGACTATTTTTGACTTTCAGAAACTTTTGTAATCCCTTGGTAATATCCTCTATCTTAGTTTCTCTACGCCAGCGAAACCATTTTTGCTCGCTTTCATTAAATCCTTTTTCCAGACTTATGAAACGTTGGAAATTATCCTCATCTGATAAATTCTGTCCGCTTAAATTCCAAATCTGACTGGGTGCATCAATAATTGGTTTAAGATAAGGACGGTCTTTACCATTCCAAACATCAGTAAATGAGGCTGTTACGCCACCTGTGGTCGAAGAATATAGCGTGTCAACTAACTCATTCTCATAGGTCAATACCATACCTCTAGTCGCAGCGATCGCTTTATCTGTGGTCGGGGTTGCACCAGTAATTCCAAAGTAAACCTGACAGTGAGTATCGGCACATAGTTGATAATTATCTACCGCGAATCTACGTAGATTATTCAAAGCATAGGTACGGGCAATAATAGCTTGAGTTTCTAAAGCCGCAGCAGGAGATTTACTACCAATTTCATAGGGAACAACGCCGCGTAAATACTGCTCTAAGGGTACTTCATTCACTAAAGTATAGCTCCCATAAGCATTAGGCTGTATCTGTAAATCCCCCGGATATACCCTTCCTCTCCGGGAATTCTGACTCTTCTTAACGCGGATTAAGTTTTTACCACTACTAATTTTTATATGAATGCGGTTGTAACGAATATTATCTTTAACCCAGCTAACACGAGGAATACTATTAGTGACTTTTGACTTGACATAGGCTGTTTTCTGACCAGATTTTTTGACGTTATCCAAGAGTAAACGGCGCAGCAATGGAGTATTGTACACCTCCCGCTTTGCCCATACCTGCCAGCGCTCTGGTTGAGCTATTTCCACCTCAATACCTTGCTCACGCCATTTTATAGCACTGTCTTCGGCTGTTTCAAAGGTGCGAAAAGTACCTAAAACCACTCGCTCATCTATCATTGTCTCCGATAAAGTCATCATATTTACTTCTAACTTTATAGGGTTGGCGGTAACTATGGTCTGCTCCTTACCATTAGATTTGAAATTAAGACGCAGGTTATCCCCTTCAACAGGTTCTAACCAAAGCTGATCTTTCTTTTCGTTTCCAAATCTCTGTACTACCCCTATCCTTAATTCCATATCTTCAGCACTTTTTGCTTGAACTGAAGTACTAGTCAGTCCCAGTAAAAAAAATGCTGTCAATGTAGTGTAAGAAATACGCCAAGCCCAAATTTTCATGGAAACCTAATTCTGCTAACCGTAAAGTTTTGATAGCAATCGCCAACATTTGTAATGCATTTTGCAATCGCTGTGTGTTTAGCTACCTAACAATACTATTATCGCTCTTTTTGTATTAACGAACCACTTGCTAAACAAACTCATAACGAGTATGATTTAAATAGATAAATTAAATATGAGTAAAAATTAAAAAGATTGAAAATATGAGAGTAGAAGCAATCCCACTAAGTCAAATTAAGCGACCATTGCCTCAACATAACGACTCGCAAAAAGTTCAAGCTTTGATGGAGTCAATTGCAGAAATTGGACAACAAGAACCCATAGATATTTTAGAAGTAGAAGGAGAATATTACGGTTTTTCTGGATGTCATCGCTATGAAGCTTGTCAGCGTTTAGGGCAGGAAACCGTTTTAGCCAGAATTCGGAAAGCACCACGGAGCGTGTTAAAGATGCATTTGGCTTGAGGTAAGGTGGTGAGGTAGGGACTTGTTATACTTCTTCTACTTGCTAATCACCCATTACCAATTATCGAATATCAAATAAATTAGGGGAAAATTATGGCAACTCAAATGAATCAAACATTACCGGTGAATATTGGTATTGATGAAGATAGCAGAGCTAAAATCGCGGATGGTTTATCTCGTTTACTAGCAGATACTTATACCTTGTATCTAAAAACTCACAATTTTCATTGGAATGTTACAGGAGCGATGTTTCAAACTTTGCATTTGATGTTTGAGACTCAGTATAACGAACTTGCCCTTGCTGTGGATATGATTGCTGAAAGAATTCGTGCTTTAGGTTATCCTGCTCCGGGAACTTATAGCGAATATGCAAAGTTAAGTTCTATCCCTGAGACAAGCGGTGTTCCTAAAGCCAAAGATATGATTCGCTTACTTGTGGAAGGACAAGAAGCGGTAGCTAGAACAGCTAGAAGTATCTTTCCTATAGTCGAGCAGGTGAATGACGAACCTACTGCTGACTTGTTAACCCAAAGAATGCAGGTACATGAGAAAACAGCTTGGATGTTGAGAAGTCTCTTAGAAGAGTAAAAATGCACTACAAGATAAAGACAAAAGAAACATAATCCATGGGTCTTGAGTTTTGTACTCAATACTAGAAAATTATAATTCATTGGCTTTTTTAATAAAGGTAGGGACAGTATCGGTTTTAATGCCCCTACCTTTTTCAGATTTAAATATAATAGAAGAAAAGAAATAAAATAAAATGCTGATATAAAAGAAAATAGTAGGTAACTCAGGTTGGCTTCTGAAGAAAAAAATGTAGACTTTACTCCACAATTACAAGCTTTAATGCAGGAAGCGAAGATATCTAGCTTCAAAGCTTTAAGTATCGCTGCTCGTGTATCAAAACAGCAAATCCTCAAACTTAGAAGAGGAGACATTTCACAGATGCGACTCGATACACTATTGAAGATATCCTCAACACTACAAATAGCGATCGCGGATTTGCTCGATACATTTTCTCCAGAATCTTCTAGGAAGAGTTTAGAAAACTTAACAAGTGCGAATTCTCCAAAATCTCAAGATGAAGCGATGAACCCAGGGGTGATTGCTTTGAAAGCAGAATATTCCAAACTAGAAGACAAACTAGAGCAGCAAGCAGAAATATTACAACAAGAGTGGAAAAACTCCGCTTTACAGATAATTGAGTCTTTATTGCTGCAATTTCCTACAGCCGCTCAAAAAGCCCGTGAAAATCCCCAATTAAGTGCAGCTACTTTAGTACCATTAGTACAGAAACCCTTAGAGAAACTTTTACAGCACTGGAATATTACCACTATTGGTGAAGTAGGATTAGAACTTTCCTACAATCCTCAAGAACATCAGCTTTTAGAAGGAAATGCACAAGCTGGAGATAAGGTAAAAGTCCGCTATGTTGGCTATCGTCAATACGAAAAATTATTATATAGAGCTAAAGTAGTTCTTGTTTGAGACAAGAATTAGAGAAACTAAAATAAATTAAATCAGTTTTTCAAAACATATTTTACATTCAAATAATACTACGCATTTTTATAACTGAGTATACAAATTTTAATATTTTTAATATATTTCAAAGATTGTAAATCAATAAGAAATGTAAATTAATTATCTATCTTAAATATGTCTTGGATATTTAATTTGTGGGACAAATATGTACTATCTGGAATACCTGTAAAGACCTTAAATTTAATGTTTATACATCTGCTGCAGGAAGAGATTTCTATTTGGGAAATATTATAGCTTATACAGATAGACACAAGATATTAATCAGTGTTATTAGAGAATAACAGCGTGGGGAAAATTACCCTCTAGGGTAATGTTAAAGTCTAAATTATTTTTTATATTTGAATTGAATTAAATTAAATTTGTTCGGTCATTGAATGACTGCAACAAACTCTAAAGATTATTTTCACACTCTTTCTTATAGGTAATTTTTTATGTCCGAACGTCAACAGAAATCATATTCGATACGCTTAGAAGCAGCAGAACTTGCCAGAAGTCGTAAGTACCCAACTCATAAATCAAATGGAGATGAACAAAGGTATGCTGGCGACCTTTATTTTATGTCATTTACCAAAGGCTTACCACACAATCCAGATACCGGTTTATTGCATGAACCACAAGATTTTGTAGAGTTTCGTCGTGCAATCGATGATGGCTTTATAGACCCGTTTTCAGATAAAGTACGTCACGGAGCAAAATTTGAAGTTGTATATAAGAAAACAGGTTATTTTGTAAAACCAGATGACAGTTCAAATCAAAAAGTTAGACAGTGGGAAGCTCCAACTGCAGGTGTTGTTTTTGAGCTACAAGGACCAGATGCACAAGCTGTAACTATGCCTCCTGCACCTGGATTAGTGGATGCAAATGGTCATGCAAATCCAGAACTGATTTTTGAAATGGCTGAAGTTTATGAGCTAGCAATTTTACGAGACCAGCCTTTCAATGACTTTGAAAAATATAGAGAAAATCCTGCGATCGCTTCGCGCAACCCCCTTGGGGTTATCGCAAATTCTATAAGTCGTCTAAATTCCCTGGACTATATTCGCAATCAAACTGGACGACCCCGAAAAGTAAATTCTGACGGAAAACTTGATATACAGACAGTATTCCGGGGTTCTTCTCCTGGGGTAGAAGTTGGTCCGTATCTTTCTCAATTTTTACTCATCGGTAATCTTGACCGGAATGGCGGTGGTAAGATTGCAGAAGGGAAAATTAACTACGGAGCCTTGCAGATAGATCAGAGGGTGCCAATTGCAGAACCCCGTAAAGATTATATGGTAACCATGGATAATTATATCCAGGTTCAGCGCGGTATAAAACAAGAGCCAGAGACTTATCTTTCATCTGATGGCTCTGTGGCAATTTCACCAAAGCGTCCAGGACGTCGCTTTATATCAACTCCTCGTGATTTGGCAACCTATGTCCATTATGATGCTTTGTATCAGGCTTACCTAAACGCCTGTCTTGTCTTACTAGATATGGGAGCTCCTTTCGATCCCGGCTTTAATCATCTGTCTGGAATGGGTGTAGTAGGTTTAACAGCACTTAATACAGGTACACCCCGGAATGCTGGTGGTTTTGCCCTTTATGGTGGTCCTCATATTCTCAATCTAGTTACCGAAGTTGCAACACGTGCATTGAAAGCTGTTCGCTTCCAAAAGTTCAATAATCATATACGATTGAGACCTGAAGCATTAGCTGCACGGATTGAACTTGAAAGATTATACTCGACTAACAACTTACCTGATGCAGCAGCACATTCAGTCCCACCAACATTGATTGATCAGATAGGAGCCTTTAGACAAGCTTTAGAAAAGAATGACAATGGTGATACCAAGAGTACTTTAAGTACCATAGCAAATGGTACTGGTGCAGATTCCTATCTACTCCCAATGGCTTTTCCTGAAGGTTCACCCATGCACCCAGCTTATGGAGCAGGTCATGCAGTTGTAGCTGGAGCGTGTGTAACCATCCTCAAAGCATTCTTTGATACTAGTGCAGTACTAGCGGAAACATCAGTCAAAGAAAAAGGGGAGATAAAAACACAAATCAAGTTCAAACGTTATAGTTCCGGAGATAATAACTGTCCTAAAGATAAAGCGATCGCATTCCGTACACCAGAGTTATCTTGTTCCTCTGAGGGTAAAGAATTATCTTCAGAAAAATTAATTCAATATGACTCAGACTGCTTTCTCACTTTAGAGGGAGAATTAAATAAATTGGCAGCAAATATTTCTATTGGTCGAAATATGGCTGGCGTTCACTACTTTAGTGACTATTATGATAGCCTGCGCATGGGGGAGGAAGTGGCAATTGGAATTTTAGAAGAACAGGCATTAACCTATTCTACCGATCCATTTGTAATGTCTGTACCAACCTTTGATGGTGAGGTTATTCAGATTGGTCGTCGTTGAATTCTTTAAAATTGCTCTAAAAAATTAGTATAAAAATTAAGACCTAAAGACTCAGAGCAAAGCCAAGTAACCCTTGATTATCCATTAGTAAGATTCCTGTTCATAAATGTTGAGAACATAACAATATTGGGAATACTATTATTAGGCAAATAAGCAGGGTAAGGTCATCTATCTAATGCTAATGTTATTTTATTGCCTTACAGCATTAGCAATAAAGGTTAGAAACATTTTGATAGTACAAAGAAACTTTCTTTTCTCTATCAATCACCAACTTACTTGACTAGCTTTTTTTCTTATACTGAAGACATTACCTATTGGTGGGATAGTCTAGCGAATGGAACTTCCTTTTGTTATGTATAGTCAAGAATATCTATACTGTAAGGCATATAAATAAATTTGCTGGTATTATCAATTTCTTGTGACAACATTCGTCAGAGGCTAAAACCGGGTAAAAAGAACTTTGGTCATGAAACAGGATAATAGTAGTACAGAGTCTTTGTCTAATTCGGAAATAGAGAACAAAACCAACCAAAATAAGCAGCAGGAAAATTTCTCTGCTGCATTTCTATTTCAAGTTTTTGAGAGTATATCAGAACCAATTTTTATCAAAAACCGCCAGCACGAATGGGTGCTATTAAATAATGCTTGTTGTGAGTTTTTGGGATTGACTTACGAGCAAGCAATTGGTCAGTCAGATTACGATTTATTTTCTGAGGAAGAAGCTAATTTTTTATGGGAAAAAGATGAGTTAGTTTTTTCTACTGGTGTGATGGATGAAAGTGAAGAATCAATTAAAACTAAAGATGGTAAGCAGCATTTTTTATCTATAAAAAAATGTCTGTTTACTGATGAAGAAGATAATCAATTTTTAATGACTCAAATAAGGGATATTACGCAGCGAGTCAAACCATATAAAAAAATAGAAGCGCAGTTACAAGAGTCCAAAAAAATACTGGAATTGGTTATAGACAGTGTTCCCCAAGCAATGTTTTGGAAGGACTGTAATTCTGTTTATAAAGGCTGTAATCAATTTTTTGCTGAGATCGCTGGAGTTGAGACTCCAGAAAATATAGTTGGTAAAAGCGATTATGAATTATTCTGGAATTATGATGATATAAAATGGTTGCGTGAAAGTGATCGCAGAGTTATTGAGTCTGGAATTCCTGAGTACGGTAATACTTACAGACGATTGCAAGCAGATGGTCAACCCTGCTGGTTAGAAATGAATCAAGTTCTTCTCAAAAATTCCCATAATGAGGTTGTCGGAATTTTAGGAAGTTTCCAAGATGTCACAGAACGTAAGGAGTTAGAGGTTAATTTAGCTCGTTTTTATAAAGAGTTAGAAGTCCGAGTTGAAGAACGTACAGTCAAATTAAAAAAAGCAGTAAGAAAACTCCGTGAAGAAGTTAAGGAGCGTCAAAAGGTAGAAAATAAACTGCGAGAATCTCAGGATTTATTACGAATAGTAATTGATAATATTCCCCAGCTTATTTTTTGGAAAGACTCTAGCTTTGTATATTCAGGTTGTAATACCAATTTTGCTAAATTTTTTGGTTGGAATTCACCATCAGATATTATTGGTAAAACAGATGACGATTTGAAATTATCAAAGGGACAGACACAACTAAATAATGAATTTCGTTTAATGCAGTTGACAGAATCATTACCCTATCAAGTAGAAGTACAACAGCAAGAAACGGCAAAAAAAATGTGGATAAATATTAGTAAAATTCCATTACATAATCAAAAAGGTAATGTCATTGGTATTTTGGGAAGCTATGAAAATATTACCGAACGCAAGGAAATAGAAGAAGTTTTACGTCAAACACAAAGTAAGTTCGGACGCATATCAGCAAATTTACCAGGAATGCTTTATCAGTTTAAAATGACAGCTGGAGGTAGATTAAGTTTTCCCTATGTAAGTTCTGGCTGCTATCATTTATTTGGATTTACAACTGATGAAATTCAAGCAGATGCAAGTTTAATAGTATCTGCTATTCACAAGGAGCAACAAGAGAAATTTGCGGACTCTATTGCTGCATCTGCTCAATCTTTACAAGTTTGGGAATGGGAGGGAAAAATTGTACATAAGAATGGTAAGACAAAGTGGATTCGAGCGACTTCACGTCCAGAAAGACAAATTGATGATTCTATCATTTGGAATGGAGTAGTTCTGGATGTTTCACATCGAAACTTATAAAATATAAAATAACCATTATTCGGGAGAAGTTCAAACCCTCATAACAAGGTTATTTGATTTCAGTATATGTCAATATATTTACGTTTTAAGATACTCACGATTAAGTAAGCATCCTTAACTTGAACTGACTTTAAAACAATATATTCAAAGATACAATTTATTTATTTATTTATTTATATAAATGATTTATATAAATCATTTATACTTTATATTCCAAGGTTTTCAGATGTACTTGTATAAGTAATAATGTAAGAATTAAAGAGGAAATAGTATTATTTGCTACTGAATACTTAATACGTATATAATCAATATAATTGATAATTTTCTAATTGTCTTCCATAGTTTTCTAAACACCATTTAATATATGTAAATTTTAGATGTAAGTTAAGGGACTCTTATATCATAATAATAATTGATTGCTGTAGGACTTTTGAATTCTTGAGCATGTTTGAAGTTAGTATAAATGTGAATATATGAAAGTATTGATAGATATATCTATCTAAAGAAATACTCAATATTTAATGTAATCATATTACTGATTTAAAATTTATATACTTATTTTATATGTAAAATTTATTAGTTAACTTAAAGTTAAATTAAGCTGATTTAGAGGCAAAGCCTATAGTCAATTTGAGTATTCAAAGCTTCATGAAAATGCGTATAAATTTTCAACCTATCTTTCAGTATTTTCATCTGGCAACATTTTTTAAAATGAATTATGATTAGTGTGTAATAAATCCGAGAAGTATTTATTTTCCTATAGTAAAAATTACTGAGAAATAATGATAGAACAAGTCGCAATTGTCCAACCTGGTGAGAATCTTGATGCTTCTAAGTCACAAGAGTTTCGAGAGGAGATTACTTCTTTACTAGAAAGTGGTTCTAAAACCATACTAGTTGATTTCCAAGATGTTAAATTCATGGACAGTTCGGGTTTAGGAGCTTTAGTTTTGTCCTTTAAAACTCTACGAGCAGCGGAAAGAAAGCTTGTAATTTGTTCTATAAATGAACAAGTTCGGATACTATTTGAGCTTACCGGTATGGATAAAGTATTTGAAATATTCGCAAATCGAGATGAGTTTCATAAAACTTTATTATCCAGTACTTAAAATATTTAATTTTGTTGTTAAAAATCTTAAGGTAAAAGTCAATTAAGATATACTTTTGTCATTACATAATTTCCAATTATCTACAGAAATGCAAATATACTGAAAAATCAAATACTCTCAACGATGCACCTGAAATGAGAAGCTAGCTTTCATTCAACTAAAGCGCTATTTTCCCGGGTTTAGAGCTATTTATTTATTAGTAAAATTAATACTGTATATGTTTAAGTATTTAGGCAAAATTAATTGTGCATTTGTCATTGTGAGTGGGACGGAGTGAAACGTTCGCTGAAAGCGTTGTCGAAGACTAGCAATCTCAAATTATTGCGATTGCTTCTCCTGGCGGAGACTGCTAACGCGTTTATGTATTATAGCGCTAGCTAACGCTGTCGCTCGCAATGACACAAATAATTTCGCACACCCACTTATCAAGCCCAATTATTTCTCAAAATTGGGCTTAATACCTTTTACAAATATTAGTATAACTATTAATCAAAACAAACTTGTAAGATAGATAAATCATCTTCAAAATTTTTCTGAGAGTTTAATTTCACTAAATAATCAATAATATAATCTAATTTTGTCTCTTTAGAATGCTTAGAACCAGCAATCATTTTTATTAAAGAATCTAAACCCCAAACACTATCTTGAGCATCTGTAATTTCGTAAGCACCATCACTAAAAATATATAGAATGCTTGATTTTTCAATATTAGAACACTCATCTACATAGCGAGCTTCTGGAAACATCCCTACAGGCATACCAGTTGTTCTTAATAACTTTATATCAGGCACACTGTTACGAAAATTTTTCTTATCAGAAGATTCAGAGTGATTTGATAGCAGTATAGCTGGTGGATGACCAGCACTAGAGTAAGTTAATTGTCTTTTTATTCGATTGTAAACACCATACCAAATAGTAAAATATTTATCGTTTCTGTAATTCATTTGAAACGTATTATTTAAAGCGTATAATACTTCGCTTGGCTGATAGTAATTCAAATCTTTTAAAGCACGCGATCGCAGTAAATTGAGTACAGAAATAGAAGGTAATGTTGCTTTGAGTCCATGTCCTGCTGTATCAAGGAGGTAAATAGCTAAACAATCTGAATCCAACCAATAATAGTCCAAACAATCTCCACCTAATTGTCGTGAAGGTAGAAATCGAAAATCAATATCTATAGGTTGGGAAACTGGTGTTGGTAGTAATGAACATACATATTCTGCTGCTTCTGCTAGTTCCTCTTCTAAAAGCTGTTTTTGAGCTTTCAAAGCTTGACTCATCTGATGAAGTCGTAACCCGGCTCTAACCCTTGCTTGCAATTCATTTTGTTCTATAGGTTTAGTAATAAAATCATCAGCCCCAGCATCTAAACCTTTAACTCTATCAGCAACTGAGTCTAAAGAAGTTAAAAGTATAAAAAAAGTTGTAGATAAAGTTGGACTTTTTTTAATGTATCGACAGACATCTAACCCATTTAAACCCGGCATCACCCAATCACAAATAACTAATGCTGGACAATAAATTAGCGCTTGTGAAATACCTTCTTCACCGTTATCAGCAGCAACTACCTCATAACCCTGTTTCTCCAGTATTCGCTTTAGGAGAATTTGCACTGCTCGATCGTCATCTATTACTAAAATTTGAAACATATGAGATAGTTGCCGTCTTTAACATTGGAAGTAAACATTAACATTGGAAGTAAACATTGCTGCGATCAAACAGTGGTTACTCAGATAATATTCTCTGAAAGCTAGCTAGCATTTATTTATAAGTATCCTAATAACTAGTTTTAAAGAATAGGACTTACGTAGTCACAACGATAATTTAAACATTCGGGATGTTGAAAATTCAACAAACTCCCTTGGGGAATTTGCATAAGTCCTCAAGAAATAAATTTTAATTTCGGATAAGTATTAATTGCGTAAAGTCTCCAAAAGGATGACTAAAGTTGATATACAGGCAAACTGTAAAGTAAACGAGAGCAGACAATGTAGAACATTCCACTTATGAAATACTCCACTCAAATTAAAAGCCACTATACATATAAGCAGCAGATGAATGTAGGCAAGTACGCAGAATATTTTTCTCAATTTTACTTAAGGTAAAAACAATCGTGTCATTACCCAGATATGAGAAAGCTGTTATTGATAGATAAATGTTCTACATAAAGTGAAAATTGATAATTTTACTAATGCTTATAATCTAGTAATACCCTTTATTAAGATTTTCATAACAAATATAAAGATAAGTTTCATTAAAAGTAAGCTCTACTCAGTGACCTGAGAGTTGAGACTGGGATAAATGAGAATTTTACAGTTAGATTAATGCTCCTATGGAGCGATATAATTAAGGAGTTGAGACTGGATTCAACCAGAAGGCAATAGTGCGATTTAACTCATTTAAATCTCGATAAACCTCCTGTCTAAACCATTGTCCTAAAGCATCTATAGGATTAAATTCTTTACCCGGCTGCCATTTAATATCTTGACCTAAGGGAGTAAGATGATTTCCATTCATAATTTTTGATACAACCATTTCACCAAATATATTTTGTAAAATATTCGTTAAAATTACTGATTGATCTATGTTATCGTTATTAAATTTTATCAGTAAGTTACGTTTAACTTGATAGTTTTTTTCAATTAGCTTGTTGGTTTCGCTAGGTGTAGGGGTAAACTCAACGTTTATAGCTGTGTTTAACTGCTCCACTAATGGGATAGCATCTTTAGCCGCATAGTTATTAAAAGATATTAGAATATTTCCGGCACGTTTGACAGGGAATAAACTACCGATGAGCAAATGTAGTTTGCAACCCATACTGTGTCCCATACCGTAGATTGGTAAATAACCTTTACCAATTATACCTCTATCTTCTAAGCGAACCAGTACGCGTTCAAAATTGAGTAATGTTTGCTCAGCGATCGCGCGATGGTCTAAGGTGTTTATGAATGGTGTTGCTACTACAATAAAGCCCTTTTGTGCCAGATATTCTAGTATTAAACGGTAAGTGAGATGTGGTGCAGTGGCTACAAAAGCGCCACCGAGAAAATGAACAATACCAATAGGCTGATATGGGATTATTACCCAACTACCAGCAATTTCTTTCCAGTTCATTATTTGTCAATATAAAAACGATTAATAACTTAAACATTTGCTTTTAAGTATTAATTATATCCTAGCTAAGTAATGCTTCTTAAATATTTTTTTTTGATTTTTTAGAAATTTTCTTTACATATCATGACTGACGCAAGGTCGATTTGTCATTGCGACCAGAAATGTAGTGTAGGGAAGCATAAGTCCTATCCAGAAGTCCTAACGGATATGCTGCACAAACGGTCTCGGACGGAGTTATTTCGGTGGCTTTTGCATAAGTCCTAATATATTTTAATAATGTTTTTTTGCAATAGGTTTTTAATATACTTTAAGTTTTAATTTTTGAATAATAAGTAGTAGAAATAAAATAAAATTTAGCTAAATTATTCTAAATTATTATTTAATTAATTTAATTTAATTTAATTTATTCCATTATGAGTTGATAATTATATTTACTTCTACTGTTGCTCCTGCAAATTTCTCATTTCATGCTGTACATCTAAAGCAATCTGCAAAGCTTCATTAAGTAAACGACCGTGTTCTGTAGCTTGTTCCGTAAAATCGATTGCTGTTAAAGCTGCTAAGTTATTAGCAAATAATTCTGTATTGCTAATAATAAAGTTTTTATTCTCTCTCAAAATTTTTTCTGTTTTTAAAGCCCGAATTAAATCTGCTCTCGTTAGCCTTAATGCTTCAATAACCTTTTTTCTATCTTTTATCGCAGCTTCTTGATTGCCAGCAGCTTGTATCTGGTCATTTATGTAGATAGCTTTTACAACTGCATTATACCTTGAAACATCTCGTAAAAGATTCTCTAAAGAAAATGTCATTTCCTCTTGAATTATTTTATTCCTTTGTTTCCATATAAAATATAAAACTAGCTGACAGCCCAACCCTGCGAGCCCAAAAAAGATAATAAATGACAACCAGGAAGGAAGAAATAACCAAGCAGCAAATATTTTTACAAATACATCAAAAACAATATAGCTAGCAATAAAAACAGTTAATCCTATAAAAATTGCTGTCGCTCCTTCCGGACCTTTGACTTTTTTAATAAAATCAATAAGTAGTATTTTTAAATACTGAGATATTACAAAAAGCTTATTATTTATAGGTAAATTAGTTAATTGCTGTAGTTCCCTTGTGGTGATTTCTAAACCTTGTAAATCTTGTATATGATTACGCACAGTTTTCAATTCCTCGAAAAACAGCTTGATAAATTTTTAGTGTTGCACAACAATAAATATTTTTATTTTCCAGATTAAAATTCAAGCGCAAAAACAGTATACATAAATACTTGTTTTAGGATGGCTATAGTTATTAATAACATTGCTGCACTTAAGGGTGATTCCCCATGTAAAACACTATTTAAAGATTGAATAAATTTACTTCTGATATTTTCTCATCTGGCAAGACTATTTCAGGATAAGTCTAAAATACAAATATATCATCTACTTTTCCTAGTCTATAGAACTTGCTGGCTCCATTTGGATTAATTCAATTTTTCCGGATATTCACCCAAGGCATTCGTTATATTTTAAATTAGATATCGCTGAATATACAGCTTTTAAATTGACTCAAATTAAATATCTGTGGTCAAAATCATCCTCAAAGGCAAGATTAATTAAAATACCAAATAAATATTTCCAATCAATTTAAATTCATTTGGCGTTCAATAATCAATTCTTTTAACTACATTTTTTGAGATACATGTAACAAAAACTGTGGTTATTCAGATAACAATATTAACTTTTGTAACAGAAAAGGGTTAATTGTCAAATTCAGCAACTAAAAAAGTCAATTATTCTCCCTATCTGGACTCGATGTGATGCCTTATATAGGTTTACAGAATTATAAAAAAAGTGTCAATTTCGATAGATTGATTAATTAAATTCCTCAAAAAGGTAAAAAAGTAGAAACTTCCCAAATAATTACTCTTGACATTCTCAAAATATAGGGTAAAACCATTGGTGTATTCCATCACTTCAGCTTAACTGCGCCTTTAGGCAGACAGATGGAGATATTCCTTCCACAGTTTTCAACACAGGTCTGATATGCTATTAGCTCAAACAATTAAACCAACAGGTCTTCTTAATTCATCCGAGATTTCATCTAGATGGGATGTAACTTCACTTTCACTAGCTGATTGGATTGCGATCGCTAGAACTATTGGATGCGAACCCATTTGGGCATATAAAATGTTTTGCTCAGAGTCTGACCCCAAGAAATATAATCTTTCTATTGTTTCTCGAATCACCTGGTCTAAAATTGCTCAAGCATTTCAGCAGAATGAGACTTGGGCAGAAATTCAATACCTTCGATGGAGTATGGTGAAGGGTTAATTCCAATGGAGGTAAGAGTATTGGGCACAACGCCGGAAAATACCTTGATAAAAGCCTTAACATGTAAGACAGTATCTTCTTCGTTTATCAAACTACCCTAATTCTCTAGCGAAACGCTGTATCTACTAAAATCCAAGATGCAGATATAAAAATTAAGATTACAATTTTAGCTGTAGCTATAGCGATCATTTTACCTCCAATCGTAAAACTCTAGATTCAAAGCCAACTTGTGGATGCTACTGTAGTATCCGGAATATTAACTTGTTGGCAGTATTTCTTTGAACAAGTAGCTCATTCCCCACAAGGTTTGGGCTACTCTATTAATTAATTTCTTAATTAATTCCATAAAACTATTCTATGATGAAGAGGATTAGGTGCGAATGAATTTAGTCATACTATGTTAGTCACACTATATTTATTGAAGTTCGAGAGGAAAGAGAAGGCAAAGCTAATTAATGAGGATGATAAATAGGTATAAAGAAAAACAACACTTAAAGGTAATTTTTTAGTCTCCATAGCCTTATAATCCAAAAAAATCCAAAATAGGATTTATTATTCACAACGAACTAAAGCTTGGATTTATAATCAGTCTGAATTATTTTATAACTTAAAGATAAATTACAAATATTAATTATAAAGATTAATTATTAACTTATTTTTGCAATTATGTTTTCCGTAGCATTGATGTCTCAATATGAAGTTATTTATGAATATGTAAGTTGTTCATAGGAAGCATAGGTTATGAAGGTTAGTTTGCAACCAATTTTGAACGATGTAAATTTAGATGCGAATCAAAATAACTCCCAACGGCAGTTGGCAGTTTCCATTTCTGCTGTAGCAGATAGTATGGATAGAAATGTACCACTAAATTTATGTTTAATTCTCGACCATAGCGGTTCAATGACCGGACGACCCCTAGAAACAGTAAAGAAAGCTGCTATCCGTTTGATAGATAGACTAAAGCCGAGCGATCGCATAAGTGTGGTAGCCTTTGACCATCGAGCTAAGGTACTAGTTTCAAATCAAGCAGTAGAAAATCCTAACAAAATCAAACAGCAAATTAACCGTTTAAGTGCTGATGGAGGAACATCTATTGATGAGGGGTTACGTTTAGGTATTGAAGAGTTAGCGAAGGGAAAACGAGAAACAATTTCCCAAGCATTCTTACTAACTGATGGAGAAAACGAACATGGAGATAATCAACGCTGTCTAAAGTTTGGACAACTAGCTACAAGCTACAGTATTACTTTAAATTCTTTTGGTTTTGGGGATAACTGGAATCAAGATATTTTAGAAAAAATTACTGATGCTGGTGGTGGAAGTTTAACCCATATCCAAAAACCAGACCAGGTTGAAGATAAGTTTAATCAGTCATTTAACCGTATTCAAACTGTAGGATTGACCAATGCTTATCTCCATTTCTCGCTGATGCAACGGGTACGATTAGCAGAGTTAAAACCCATAGCGCAGGTTGCTCCAGACACCATTGAATTACCGATTCAGTCAGAAGGTGGTGACGGTCGCTTTTCTGTACGTCTGGGGGATTTGATGAAAGATTCCGAACGGGTAATCTTAACAAATATGTATTTAGGACAGCTACCAGAAGGTAGACAAACCATTGGAGAAATATATGTTGTTTATGATGATCCTTCTGGGAATCAAACAGGTTTAACTTCTGAGATGGTTCCTGTAAAAATAAATGTTACTTCCGCTTACCAAGCCACAATTGATAGTAAAGTACAGCAGCACATCCTAGCACTTGCAAAATATCGTCAAACACAACTCGCAGAAACCAAACTACAACAAGGCGATCGCGCAGGAGCTGCAACTTTATTACAAACTGCTGCTAAAACAGCTTTGCAAATGGGAGACAGTGGTGCTGCAACGGTTCTGCAAACATCTGCTACTCAGTTGCAGTCTGGGGAAGACCTTTCAGAGGCAGATCGTAAAAAGACTCGTATTGTTTCCAAGACAATTTTACAAGATTCTTAATTTTCTCTTTAAGGACAGGTCTTTTTCCTGTCCTTCATGTGTTTTATTCAAGGGAAAATCAAAGGGTTGCTCCCAGAACCTTTGATTGCGATATTTAATTTTTTGAAGTTTTTTAAACTTTTTTAAACTTTTTATATTTTTTGAATATCGAAATTACTACACTATTAATTTTAAACACGATTGATATTACTATGAATCCATGGAATTTATACTTAATTGATTTGTTTAATAAGTCTATCTAATTAAGTTTGTTGGAAAATATTTTTAAAAACTAACTAACTCAAAAACAGCTAAAACCCAAGAACTAAAATCCAAGAACTAAAACCCAAGAATTAAAAACTAAAAGCTAATTAAAAATATCATGCTGTAATGACTCGAATAATTGAAAGACTTCGTGTAGCATTAACAAGCACAAAATTTCTTCAACGCTTAGGCAAAACTAAATCCTCTGGATTTTCCTCTAAATTCTCTTCTAAAGTTATAGACTCCCATCAAGCATCTACACAGTCGCTTGAAAGTAAAGGTAATCTTATTGGTTATAAGGAATCAGAGGTTAACTTAAATATAAATCAGAATGTATCTTCTCAAAATAATATTCCTCAAAATAATACTCCTATATTTGACTGGTTGGGAAATATTATTATCAGTAGCGCAGGAGTTACAGCTTTAGTATTGGGAGCAAGGGAAATTCGCTGGTTAGAGCGTTGGGAACTAATTGCTTATGACCAAATGACGTTAATGCGTCCTGTGGAAACATTGGATCGACGCTTAGTAATTGTTAAAGTTAATGAAGAGGATGTCGAAAAGTATGGATATCCACTTTCTAATGATACAGTTAATCAGCTTTTAAATAAAATACAGTCTCATAAGCCAAAAGTTATAGGCTTGAATATTGAAAGTTCCGCAGACATAAATATAGGAAATGCTCAAAATTTTGAGAATGTAATTGTTGACTGTACCCAGAGCAGTATGGGAAATCAAGAAATTGCACCAATGTCTAATTTTCCCAGAGAAAATATTGGTTTCGGAGATATTGTCACTGATTCAGATAATGTGGTTCGTCGTAGTTTACTATTTGCGAATCCTCAATCAGATAAAAAATGTAAGACTGAATATTCTTTTGCTACTGCCTTAGCTTATAACTACCTACCATCAAATATAGATTTTCGCATTATCGATGAAAAGCATTATAAATTAGGTAATATTTCTCTACCTGCTTTGCAAAAAACCTCCGGAAGTTATAAAAAACTTGATAACCGTGGTTATCAAATCATGTTACGCTATCGCAACCCAAAAAAGCTTGCTCAACAATTTACTTTATCTGAAGTTCTTCACAAGAAAGTTAAACCCACTATATTCAAAGACAAATTAGTCATAATTGGTACTGTAGCCCGCAGTAAACATACTGGTTTTGATACTCCCTATACAACTTCAGAAGAATTCCCAAACCGAACCCCTTCAGTATTGATTCATGCTCAAATCGCAAGTCAAATTATCAGTGCTATTTTAGATAAACGCAGTTTTATCTGGTATTTGTCAGAACATTTTGAAGCATTATGGATTTGGTTTTGGGCTGGAATTGGTGCTACTTTGGCTTGGCATTTAAAACATCCAGGGATAATTATGGTTGCAGGTATAATTGTTACTGGTAGTTTAATTATTTTTTGCTACATTATTTTTCTTCAATCTGGATGGATACCCTTAGTCCCGGCAGCAATTTCTTTATTTCTATCTACTATTACCACGATGAGCTACCTAGCTTACTGCACCCAGTCACAAACTAAATTGATGATTCTGCAAGTCGAAAAACAACAAGAAGCGATGGGAGCGATGACCCTAAAAGGGTCCCACGGAGCGATCGCACAACTCAATACTATGGGGAACATAGGTTATAGCTCGGCAGATACAGGTAAAAAATTAGATACTTTTCATGATCCAGAACCCCTGCAAACTTTCTCAACATCATTTTTATTGAGCGGTAGATATCAAATTACTAGAGTTCTCGGTAAAGGTGGTTTTGGCTGTACTTATTTAGCAAAAGATACTCAAAGACCAGGTAATCCTACTTGCGTAGTTAAACAACTCATGCCTGCACGTCAAGATACCAAATTTATGGAAGTTGCTAGAAGATTATTTGATTCTGAAGCTGAAATATTAGAAATTTTAGGAAAGCATTCTCAAATTCCAGAATTATTGGCTTTTTTTGAGGATAATCAAGAGTTTTATTTAGTACAAGAATTTATTAGAGGACGTTCCTTAGAAGAAGAGTTATCCCCCGTAAAAGGTCAGCATAACGAAAAATTTGTGATTGAAATGCTTGCAGATATCTTGGAAGTTTTAGCTTACGTCCATGAACATCAGGTAATTCACAGAGACATCAAACCTAGCAATATTATCAGAAATAAGCAAAATAATCATTTAGTACTAATTGACTTTGGTGCAGTTAAGCAAATGCAACCATCTAATAATGAAAATACAGAATTAGCTACAGTTGCAATTGGTACAAAAGGTTACACACCCCCAGAACAATTTGCAGGACATCCCCGTCTCTCTAGCGATATCTACGCTGTAGGAATTATAGCTATACAAGCTCTGACCGGAATACCTCCCCAGCAGTTCCCTGTAAACCCAGATACAGGAAATATCATGTGGCACAAACAAGCCCAAGCTAGCAAAACCTTGACAGCCATTATAGACACAATGGTATGTTATCACTTTAGCAACAGGTATCAATCCGCTAGGGAAGCTTTAGAAGATTTGCAAAAGATACAAATAAACCTATGAACACGGTTTTTTGCTATCAATCCTTAACCATTAACGAATAATTAGGTACTAGACCCATATTGACACATCAATTTTTATTGATGTATTCTCTTACATGTAATAGTTTTTTGATATTTATGGAAAGCTCTATGCCTAAATCGGGCATTCCGTCTTACTTAAATTCAAGTCTTTTAAGTAAATACTTAAATAAATCTTTGACTAGAACATTTATTTCTTGCTGGAGAGAAGCATTTGCTGAAGGTGTGGGTACTTTTATTTTAGTATTCGCGGGTACTGGTGCAGTTATAGTTAATACTTTAAGTGAAGGTGCAATTACTCATTTGGGTATCGGTTTTGTCTTTGGTGCGGTGGTTGCAGCATTAATCTATGGTTTAGGGCATATTAGCGGTGCGCATTTTAATCCTGCTGTAACTTTAGCATTCTGGACTAGTGGTTTTCTATCCAAAAAGTTGCTTGTACCTTATATTACATCACAATCTTTAGGCGCGATCGCAGCATCAGCATTACTAAGAACTAGTTTAGGAAATGTTAATAATTTGGGTGCGACTTTACCTTTAAATGGTAATTGGTGGCAGTCTCTAATCTTAGAGATTGTTTTGACTTTTATTTTGATGCTAGTAATCTTCGGTTCTGGGTTAGACCGTCGTGCACATATTGGGTTTGCGGGTTTAGCGATTGGTTTAACAGTAGCTATGGAAGCAATTTTTGCCGGACCAATTACAGGTGCAAGCATGAATCCCGCGCGATCGCTTGGTCCAGCCCTTGTAGGTGGTATATGGCAATATCATTGGCTATACTGGATCGCACCGATTGTAGGAGCACAATTAGCAGTAATCGTTTATGGCTTATTATCTAACGGATTTAGGGATGTTAGGTAAGTATAATAATTTAGCTCAAACGTAACAAGTAGTAAACAATACTAAGTTTCCTAAAAATGACAAGGTACAGTCACAAACCGCGAATTCTATTTCTATACGGTTCTCTCAGAGAGCGCTCTTACAGTCGTCTGTTAGCAGAAGAAGCAGCTAGAATAATTACTGAATTTGGTGCTGAGGTTAAGTTTTTTGATCCTAGAGAATTACCTATAAGGGATAGCGTACCAGAAACTCATCCGAAAGTACAAGAATTGCGAGAATTAAGCCAGTGGTCTGAAGGTCAAGTTTGGTCATCACCTGAAATGCATGGTAATATCACAGGAATTTTGAAAAATCAAATCGATTGGATTCCTTTAAGTATAGGAGCGATTAGACCTACTCAGGGAAGGACTCTAGCAGTAATGCAAGTTTCTGGTGGTTCCCAGTCTTTCAATGCTGTAAATAGTATGAGAATTTTAGGACGCTGGATGCGCATGTTTACTATTCCGAACCAGTCTTCTGTAGCCAAAGCTTACCAGGAATTTCATGAAGACGGAACAATGAAAGACTCATCTTATCGGGATAGAGTGGTTGATGTCATGGAAGAACTATATAAATTTACGCTACTACTACGAGAAGAAATTGATTACTTGACCGATAGATACAGTGAACGCAAGCAAAAACTAGTGAGTAAGTAATTTATCAAATTATTTATGAAATTATTTATCAAATTACTTATCAAAAAATTAATACTACTAAGGCATTTTGCAAATTATTAGGTTTAATCTGATTAAGTAAAAAAAGATACAGGTTATTTTTGAGACTATTTAACCCTTTCCTAAAATTTTCCTGCTTTTCGTAACTTATCTTTGTATTTTATCTTCTGATATTTCTAATATTTTTATTCTAATATCTATTTTTGAAGTTTATCTTTATATAGGGAACCTAGGTCATGAAAAAAGTCATGTTTGTCTGTAAAAAAAACTCTCGTCGTTCTCAAATGGCAGAAGGATTTGCTCGTCATTTGGGAGAGGGTAAGGTGAGTGTCACTAGTTCTGGATTAGAGGCTAGTTACGTAGATTCACTAGCTGTAAAAGCCATGTCTGAAGTTGGTATTGATATTAGTAGTCAGACCTCTTTACCTCTAAGTGATTTTAACCCCGAAGACTACGACGCTGTGATTTCTCTTTGTGGATGTGGGGTAAGCTTACCACCCGAATGGCTAACTAGAGATATATTTGAAGACTGGGAACTAGACGATCCAGAAGGAGAAGGGGTAGAGAAATTTCGTCAGATACGCGATCGCATTAAAGAGAGAGTAATAAAGTTAATAGATACTTTGAGTTAGTTAGTGAGTCTAACTTACTAATTATTAGACATAACTAGTAATATCGAAGGTGTCAAGAATAAAAGGTTAACTGGGAATTTTTAGGAAGCTAAAAACTATAAACTTATCCCACTAATATAGAAATCCTATTATTTCAAATATTTTGTGCTGAAAAATTAATACTTTTTGTTCTTAATCTTCGAGCAAATAAATATTTTGACCGGAGATTATCACCGGAGATTACTAGTCACCGCAGAATCAACTATGACAGACACAACAAAGAGGAAGTAACGGCAATCAATAGCAGGTGTGGGTGCTTACACACATCGCTTTGCGCAATCCCCGACCGGGTTATTGCAATCTATTAGTGGGATAAATAAAGATATCAATTAGAAAGAAATCAAAGCCATCAAAGTATGACCAATCCCTAATCCTGGCTGTGCTGATGACTCTAAACGCTGTAAATATTTAGCTAATGTTGGTTCGATAACACTAGCGCGAATATCTCTTGTTGAAGACTTATCAATCAAGTATTGAAGCTCGAATGTAAAGTTTTGAAACTCAGGTGGTAAATTTATATAACCGCGACTAATTGGTTTTCCAGCAATTTGAGCAGCTTCAGCTACGAGTTGATTCCAGTAGACGCTGAAATTTTTAAAGAAATTAGATATCTCCTCTGGTGCATTATCTACATCTAGCTTAAATACTAATTCCTCAAAATCAGTAGTTCTATCCGGACTCATTAAGCTATTCACCAGGTTGCGATAACGAGGCAGGTTTGGTGTAAATTCCGCAGTGGAAGTATGTCTTCCCGTCATGATAGAACGGTCGAAAAATTCAACTTCTTTCGGTTTTAGATTAACATTTGCAGATGCTTGGTCAATCAAATGATTGAGATCCTCAGCAGAGTAAAAGCTCATTGGTGTGAAATCAGCCTCTCCATCACTTTGGAAGAAGTTCATTCTATAATCCCAACGATTTTTCCCCCATTTGGATATCCACTCAATGGAATATCTACCTAAGACATCAATTAAAACTACAGACTGTTTATTTTGACGTTGGATATTAGTAAATATGTTTTCTAAGGCTATTTGTAGCTCATCAGAAGTGAGGTGTGAATAAGGTACGCCACAAGATAAGTATAAGTCAAAGTTTTCGTTAGGAAGACCCTGACGTACATCTCCTTGTGCAAATCTGACATTCTTGCGACCTATGTTCAGAGAAGTCGCAGCATCACACATCTCTTGGCTTATATCAACACCAAGATAATCAATATCATCTTCTAAGCGGAAACCAGAATTCTTCATCAGAGAATTGGTTAGCAAGGCTATACCATCACCAGTTCCACATCCTACATCTATGACTCGTAAAGATTGACCGGGCTTGTATCCTATTTTTTGGATTGCTTTTTGGTAAACCATACAGGAAAATGGTTCTTCCCAAGCAATCTTTACTCCATCACGTCTGCTTGGTGATAAGTAGTGTTCGGTAGCCTTCGACTTACCATAAACTTCGACAATTTCTTTGGTTTTGGTACTCACAGCAATTTTTGAAGAAACTTCAGTTGCACAAACATTATCTACCCTTAAGTGAATTTTTCCAAAGAAGTATTTACTATTTAGTAGTGTTTAATAATCTCAATTGCTCTCTATATATAGGTATACAGCAATTTATTTTTTTCGTAACTTTCTGTTGAAATAGATCAAAAATGTAAATAATTTTGAAATAAATGAAATATCGAGTTGACCGATGTCCGAAAATAAGGTTACCTATATAGATGAAGGTGTATTCCTTTATTTTTTTATATAGTTGCTGTCTTTTTGGATTTACAAAAAGCCGCAAAAAATAGTTATATATTTCAATCATGTCTTATATTCAAAGGTATAAGATTACCTATTTTTATTTATTAAATTACTTGCATTTATATATTCAGCCTTACTAATGTAGGTGAAAGTACTGATTTAAATTTAGTTCAATTTATATATTTTTAATATAATTATTGCCTCAAATTATTCCTATATCAAAATTGGTTGTGTAAAATGCGGAGGCGATCGCTGGTGACGGGTACTTCATCTATCCCCCTTTAGTTATTCTCCTGGGAAGTATAGCTTCCTTAGTTTTGCGAAATACTCTTACTAAATACTAAAGGTTATCAATAGTTAACTCCTTACGATACAGGTTATGAATGATAAATTTCATCAACTATTCAATTATAAGTAATAATCACGCAGAATTAGTAAAACTTATAAATCAGAAAATAACAAAAATAATCAGCGTGTCAATGTCATGAAATCATTACATAATTAATTTATATTGGCAACTATTTAAGGAGACTTCACTACCGATTTATATATCAATTTACTTAGACTTTTATATTGACTTTCAATGAAAATATGAGAATTAAAAATATTTACATAGTTGGTGTAGGAATAATTGTTTGAGTAACCGCTAAAATCCTCTTGAAAGAAGGTTGCGATCTCAGTGCATTTGACAACCAGCAAAATCTAGGGGGGAGCTTGGGAAAGTAAGAGAGCATATCCAGGACTAACAATCCAAAATGAACACAACACTTCAAGAAAGTGAATAATTAGAAATTACTAATTATTCACTTGGATTCCGACCAAATCTGTAACCTTTCCCATAAACGCTAAAAATTAATTGACTTTCACTCCTGAACTCTATTTTACGCCGTAATAAGCGAATTAAAGCAGCTATAACATTACTACTAGGTTGCTCATTCGCTTGCCATAGATTTTGCATAATCTCAGTATGACTCAATAACCGTCCTGAATTTTCCATAAAATACTTTAATAAAGTAGCCTCCTTTTCAGATAAATTAATAATTCTTCCATGACGATAGGCTAATTGATTCTCAAAGTCTAACTCTAAATCTGCAACAGCTATTTTTGAACTTTTACTGTCCACGTTTTCTGTACTAGAACGACGTAATAAAGCTCTAACTCTAGCCAGTAGTTCTCGCAACTCAAAAGGTTTAATAATATAATCGTCAGCACCAGCATCTAATCCTTCTACCCGGTCATCAAGAGTATCTTTAGCCGTAAGAAATAGTACAGGAGTATTTCTACCAGCATCACGTAAATCTTGACAGATTTCCAAACCTGTTTTTCCTGGCAGCATCCAATCTAAAATTAGTAAATCATAAACATCAGTCTGCACCATGCGATCGCCATTGATACCATCATAAGCAGTATCAACGCTGTAACCTTCGCGAATTAGTACCCGGCTTAAAGGTTGAGTTAATTCTGTCTCATCATCAACTACCAGAATTTTCATTTTATTTCAATGAGAACTGTTTACCAAAATTATTTCAGGTGCTAATCAATGGTAGGTTGATTAATATCTGTTAAAAACTAGTTAATCTAAAACTAGCTCAGTCCAAAACTAGTAAAGTGTAGATATTTCTCAAGAAGTTACTGAAGTACCATAACTAAACTATCCAACGCCGAAAATTATCTAACATAAATAATATGCTTACCGTCGCACTGCCAAAAGGTGAACCTCTTAAAAATAGCATCCGTCTACTAAAGTCAGTAGGATTGGATTTTAGCGCGTTTTTAGACTCTACAAATCGCCAACTGCAAATGTTTGATGCTAGCGGTAAGGCTAGGGGTTTATTAGTGAGAGGACAGGATGTACCTGTTTACGTAGAATACGGTCAGGCTCAATTGGGGATTGTTGGTTATGATGTACTAAGAGAAAAGAAGCCGCAGGTCGCACAATTAGTTGACTTAGGGTTTAGTTATTGTCGGATGTCCGTTGCTGTGAAGGCAAATAGTCCTTACAAATCTCCTTTGAATTTACCCGCCCATGGTAGAGTCGCTTCTAAATATGTCAACTGTGCCCGTGAGTATTTTCAAAGTCTTGATTTTCCTATAGAAATTATACCTCTGTACGGTTCTGTGGAGCTAGGACCAATTACAGGAATGTCAGAAGCGATTGTAGATTTAGTTTCTACAGGCAAAACTCTCAGAGAAAATGGTTTAATTGAAATTGCAACTTTATATCACAGTACGGCTCGATTAATCGCACATCCGCTAAGTTATCGGTTGAATTCTGATAATATCAGTGCAGTGGTGGATAAAGTACGAGAAGAGGTGAATTCCTCGGTCGCTGCTGTTTAGGTGATTTCTGACAAAAAATATACCCTCTTTGATGAGTTTCGACTTCGCTCAACTCTTGATACCTTAATTAAGGATGGTAAATTTATTCATGGAAATCACAAGTAAGAATCGGGAGGTAGGAAACCCCTAGATTTTTAATCAGGGGAGGAACACGGACACGGGCAATTTCAATTGCCTTGAATATTTTTAGCCGTGATGTGGGTCATTAATATACTTTTCAATAATTTCAGCGCTTACTTGCCCTGCTGTTGAATAAAAATAACTATTAGTCCATAAAGAAGGGAGTTTTTTAAGTTCAGGAAATTCCTGTCTCAAATAACATGATGACCTACCTTTGAAAGCTATGAAAACTTTAAACCGTTTTTAGTATATCTATAGCGATCGCTCAAATGTTGGGTTATTCCTGAAAAGAGTTATAACTTTTTTGACCAAATAACCTTTAAAATTACAAACATTGCTGATAAATAATAATTTTCTATGGCAGTCGGTGATGTAAAAATTGTCTTGATGGAGCCAGCAGGAGCAAGAAATGTTGGCTCTATTGCGCGGGTAATGAAAAATTTTGGTTTAAGTAATTTAGTTTTAGTTAATCCTCAGTGCGACTATTTGGAAGAAGAAGCCTTAAAAATGGCTGTTCATGCTGATGATGTCCTCAAATCCGCTAGAATTGTGGATACATTACCCCAAGCATTACAGGGATGTAAAAGAGCGATCGCAACTACTGCAAGAACCCGTGATTGGAATATTCCTCTGGAAACCCCCCGAATGGCTTTACCGTGGTTATTAGAACTTGCAAATGAACCTACAGCATTAATTTTTGGTAGAGAAGATAGAGGACTGAGCAACGAAGAGTTAAATTACGCTCAAAGGTTTATCAAAATACCCACGAATGAAGAATACGCGTCTCTGAATCTAGCTGCTGCTGTTTCTATTTGCTGCTACGAATTAAGAGAATGTAATAATCTTCAAAGTCATGAATATAGTATATATTCCGACCAAGGAACATCGGTCACAGAAAATTCAGTCGTTACAGAACAGAGTAACTATGACCAAAATAAAAAATTATTTGCCGATATTTCTGAAATAAAGTACGATATAGCACCTTTAGATGTTGTCGAAGCGTATTATCAGCAGTTAGAATCATTACTGTTGAAAATCGGTTATCTACATCCTCACACTGCAACCAGCCGCATGGGGAAGTTTAGACAACTTTACAATCGCTCACAATTACAAAATAAAGAAGTCGCGATGTTGCGGGGTATATTGCGACAGGTTGATTGGGCACTTTCACAAAAAAGTACCAAAGATTCATCGAAATTAAATTCTAAGTTACAAAAAGATAGTGACATCTTGTAAATCATTGTTTAATATATACAAATTTATCCCCAAAGCCACGATTTCTAGCTTAAACTATATACAAAAATGCTACCAATTAAAACCTGTAGCATTGTATTAAAAATCGGAGTTCCCTTTCTCGTAAACTTTAATGCGGGAGTCTTCTGGACGTAAACTCGAATGACTCACAAGGAGTAGCGGTGTCAGAGTCTATTGATAAATTTACACCTTTATCAAAGCGTCAACCTGAAAATCGACGTTCGCGTTCTCGTAGAGTAAAAAAAGTAAATAGTAGTTCAGCAATATCACGTGGTAAAAAAGCACCCTTGCCGAAAGGGTCATCTCTGGTACGTCCAGTTTCGAGAACCTACAGAGTCGTCGGGACCTCACCCTATACCAAGGGCAAATACGATGATCAGCGTTCCCCAACTAACTCTCCCACGGTTAGAAATTCCGAGACTCCCCGTAGAAGAGTCAACCCATCACAAGGTAATACAAAGTTAAAAAGAATACGTAAACCCCAGCAAGGGAAAAAAATTACTCTTTCTAAAAGAACTCGTTTAAAGCCGGGTGCACGAGTTATTTTATATGGGTTACGTTTATTAATCGTAGGAGTTGGTATTGGTGCGATTGTAGGCACAGCTTTATCGTTACTAGATCCAGCTACCCGCATCAACTCATCTGGTTCGCAAGCTATTGTTAGAGAGTCCCCCCAGTCAGGACAAAATGTAAATAATTTCTCAGTTTCTCCCCTCATACTGGGTCAGGAGATAACTTCACTGAAAGCAGAAATAACTAATCTTTTCGTAGCTAATCCTAATTTGACTCCTGGTATTTTTGTATTGGATTTAGATAACGGTAGTTACGTAGATTTAAATGGTTCCACAATTTTTCCTACTGCTAGCACCATTAAGATACCAATTTTAATTGCATTTTTTCAGGACGTAGATGCAGGTAAAATCAGTCTTGAGGAGACTTTGACCATGACCCAGGATACAATTGCCAAGGGTTCTGGTGATATGCAATTTCAATCTCCGGGTACTAAATTTAGCGCCATACAAGTTGCAGATAAAATGATGACTATCAGCGATAATACTGCAACTAATATGTTAATTGTCCGGATGGGAGGAATAGAAGCTTTAAATCGACGTTTTCGTAGTTGGGGATTAGTTAGTACTATTATTCGTAATCAATTACCCGATATTCAAGGGACAAACACTTCCTCACCCGTTGAACTCGGTAACTTGATGGTACAAATTGATAAAGGTAAATTAGTCAGTTTGCGATCGCGGGATAGGATTTTAGATATTATGGGTCGAAATACCCGCAGACACTTGTTACCGGTAGGGTTAGGTGAAGGGGCAACTATTTTTCATAAAACGGGCAATATTGGTAAGATGATAGGCGATGTGGGTTTAGTTAATCTACCATCAGGTAAACGTTATATTATCTCAACAATGGTAGTACGTCCTCGAAATAATTCGAGTGCTCAAAAGTTTATTAACTCGGTTTCTAGGGTTGTTTACGCAAAACTTAGTAAAGCTCCATCGACACCTAATAGTAACTTTCCGAGTACTGGTACATCTGCACCATCTATTAGTACTCCCCAGACGGGAATAAATCCAGTCAATAATTCCAGTAATTATTATCAATCTCCCTTATACGTCAATCCTGGAAGTCAGTATAACAATAGAGTGCCGCAAACAACTTATCAGCAACCAAATTATCGGCAGCCAGGCGTTAATACGCAGTATTATTATCCTAATCAACAAAGATAAGTTTTATTAGATATCTTTCAATATCTATTGATTTAATTTACTTTATTAATTTGATTTAGGATTTACGCAACTTGACATTTTTTTGTAAGGGCACGTGATACTTTGATCGATTTTTAACGTAAGAATAGAGCTTTTGGTGTCACACACCATTCGAGTCTTGTGAGAATCACGTAAGTCCTGTAATTTATTAATGTTAATGCAATAGATTTAGGACTTACGCACTTGTGATAAAAAATAGGGTTTTGCGTAAATTCTGAAGACATAGTTAATTCTCAAGACTTAGTCTGCTTGCACTTAGCCTTATATTTTCCTACAGAGTCCTAAGATTTAATCAAAATAGAACTTTGTAAAAACAATTGTGAAGAAAAAATAATTTAAATGTCATCTACCACTCCTACAATTCAATTTTTTGCTGGTATTACAGAACAACTTGACGATGTACGTTTGCGAAGAAATGCTCGTACTGGAGTTCGTAGCATTTTACTAATATTTAAGAATCTGAAAGCGGTAGAAGGGATTAACAGTTTTACAAAACAGTCCTTGAATTCCATGTTGTTGACCGACGAAGAAGGAGATATTAACGTTACACCGAGTTCAACCCGATTTATTTTTGGTGGTGATGAGGGAGATGAGTTACAACGGGTAGAATGTGGGGTTGAAATAGACCAAGATGACCATTGGGAGAGGGTAATGCGGTTCATGCATCGTTATGCTGAAGCTAATGGAATGGCTTATCAGGAAACTGGGGAGTAGTTAATATTAGAGGAGTATGTTGATTGAGCTATGTTCTGATATCAAATCCATTAAGCACTTGAATTATATATTTTTAAATGCGGAGTAAGGCGGAGAAAAGCGCGGAGATATCCAATTTTTTTTAACTTATGTATTTAATAATTCTAATGTAAGTAGGTTGGTGTTGAAAATTGTCATTAAGACAGGCAGTAGGCAATCGGCAATCGGCAGTCGGGGTAAGAGTTTAAAGCTGATTTACAATCTGTTACATAGTTACCTTTATTTATACCCACTTACTTAAGCGGAAAAGATATGATGTCATGTCCACTATTTTTGTGCTCATTGCTCATTACTCATTACTCATTACTCATAATATCTCAAAAAGGTTTCTCACTTACCTACTATTACATTCTGGAGGGGGTTTGGAGGAGAGTCCCCCAATTTTTCAATTCTTCCAATACAAGTAAATTTTTGCTTTTCCAAACCGTATTGTGAATCTACCAAAGAATATAATGTATGGAAATAATTTTTATACTTGTTTTTAAAAACTACAGGTAACTACAGGTACACTTGTTGTACCGTTAATACTACTTGTTGTTATGGAGTTATTAGTCAGATTATTTTGTTCGATTTGAATGCTACCACCTAATGTATCATTTATTGATAGCTGGTTGATGAAGTTATCTGATAGTTGAGAGCAAATATTACTGTTATTAAAGGTTCTGATTTCTAAGTCCTGTAAATTATTTCCTGTTAAGGAGTTAGAGTTAATGCTGGTAAATATATTTGCTGCGTTAAAACTTTGAATAATCGTACCGCTAGAGGTGTTATTAGAGATGATATTTGAATCTATTACTAAACGTAGTTGAGAATCATTTGTAGCGTTAGCGATAATCCCATTTAAGTTAGTATTGATTTTATTATTAGCTCCACTATTATTAATAATATTAGCTATGGCTGTAGATACATCACTTAATAGTAAATTTATACCTTCATTTTGATGGTTGGTAATGATATTACTATCAATGTTTATATTTGCATTAGTATTATTAGAGAGTAGAAATTCAATCCCTCTGATCTGATTCTGGTCAAAAGTATTATTAGATATATTAACTTCAGCATTACTACTATTGGATAGAAATGCATTAAAACCGCTAAGTTGATTATTATTAATTTGATTATTTTGAATATTGAGAACTGCTGCTGCTTCGTCTTCTAAACTGAGATTTACCCCATAACCTTGGTTATTAAGAATGATATTGTCTGTAATATTAAGAGTGCGGTTAGCACTATTTGATAGTTTAATTTCAATTCCATTGGTAATGCCATTTGAATTTTGATTATTGATAATTTGGTTTTGTCCTATATTAATAATCCCATCACCTTGGTTATTAAATTCTAAGTTGATTGCATTGCTATTAGTTGCAGCTGTTCCAATATTTGTGATTATATTTTCATTTATATTTAAATCAAGCCCTGGAAGACTATTATTCACAGATAAACCACCAAAGGCTGAATTTTCAATAGTATTCTTAGCGATTGTTACCCTTCCACCGATATTTTCTAACTCAATAGCTGTATTAGTTTGAGAAGCAATCGCATTATTTTCGATAGTAAAATCAGAAGCATTATTTGCGGAGATTCCTGGACCATCAGTAGATAAGATATTAAATCCTGAGATTTTCGAGCGATCGCTCATTATGACTGTTGTGGTAATGGTTGGTAAAATACCGGAGTTGGAACCGGGTAGTTGAATGATTCCTGATTGGGTAGTGTTAATGGTTTGCTCAATACCACTTGATAAAACCTGGACATCACTAGGTATTGTGAAACCCAAACTTTCAGAGTTATTATTACTTTGGACATAAATTATATGGTTATTTTGAGCGGTGTTTAATGCTTGGTTAATATCATTGAAGGGGTTTTCAAAGCTTCCATCACCGTTATTTTCTGTTAAGTTAACGTGTTGAAATGTCAAAGGTTGTGCAGTTGTTGAGTCTGTTAGGGTGACTGTTTGGGTTTGAGATGTTGATTCTGATTCTATCTGAGAGTCAATAATAATATTAGTGTTTCTGACAACGGACTCAGTTAAACGTGCGATTAAAAGATTTTGTTTATTGTTAGAATTGTTAGAAGGTTTACCACCCAGGGAAGCTCCAGCACTGAGTGCTAAGTTTGTCCCAAATTTTTCGTCGCTACTGAGTGATAGTCCTAGTTTTAAATTATTATTAGGATTGATTTCTAAACGTCCTTTCCCACCGACTATATTATTGGTACCGGGAGCGTCATAGTAGTAAATTCCTGCGTAACCGCGTATATTTCCAGTTTTTCCTAGAGAAGCGAGTTTCATTCCCAACTCGAAGTCTAAACCGGACATTGCAGCTTCAAAACGACGATTTATTTGTCTTTGGGTAGTTTGATTTTGAACTAGAAAGTTACCCTGGAAAGTGGGTAAAGATAGGGGAGAAACTGTTTCTAAGATTGATTCATCTGTTAATTGACGAACGTTGTTTATGGGGACATAAAAGTTAGCACGAAAGTCCCAAGTTTCTCCTAGAGTTTCAAAACCTGCTCCGAGTTGCTCGAATTTATTTTCACTGGTATTACGAGAGTCGAAAGCGAAGTAAGTACCGATAATCCGCTTATCTTTTTTACTATAAAAGCGATGACCTAAGACAATATTTCCATTTACTAAAGAATCATCAGTAGATAAGAGGAGTTTACCATCCAGGTAAAATAAGGAATTTCCAGGGGTTTGCAGGATTGGTAAAAAACCTTCTAAGCTGGTGAAAGAACCATCATAACCAAGACCTGGACCGGTGGTAAATTTTACACCGAAGCGGGGTTGAAAGCGGAGTTTTGTCAGTTCGTTTTGATTGATATCTGTCTGACTAACTTCCTGAGTGATTTTAGTTTGTTTATCTTTTTCAGAAGCTGTAATTATTCTCTTTATAAGATTATTTTTTGCTTCATCAGGGGAAATTTTTAAAGTTTCCTTTGCGATCGCTTCTCTAGGAGAGACTGCGTCAACGCGCGACCCTTTTAGGGTCATTGCTTCATCCCATACTCTTGGGGTCAGACTTTCCAAGATTAATATTAGGGAGATATATTGGATTAGTTTAATTAGTTTTAGAAAACCCATTACAAATACCCTTTTCCTGAATAGTTATTCATAAATCAAAACAAATGAAAATAAAAGTATTTTTTTATATTTTGCAATTTAGATTCTTGAATTTAAGTTATTAAAATTAATTTACTCAAATTAAAATCTTGTAAAAGAATCATATTTTAAATCCGCAGCGTTAACATCATTTAAAATAGCTAATACTTCACTACTAGAATTATTAATAATAGATACATCTTCATTTACTTGACTTATGGTTAAACCCAAATAAGTTAAACCATCCTTCAAAGCGATCGCATCCTGATTGATTTGAAAATCTTGAATGATATCAGTACCTTCACCAATTCCTAGAACAAAAGTATCATTACCAGCACCACCTTCGAGATAATCAGTATCTTGACCTCCCCATAAGCGATCGTTTCCGTCGTTACCCCAGATTTGATCTACTCCGTCTTCTCCATACAACCAGTCATCACCAGTACCTCCATAAACTATGTCATTACCACTACCTGCATAAATAATGTCGCTGTTATTACCGTTTATTACACCATTTTGATTTATGAAGTCACCAAAAACCCTATCATTACCGCTACCACTGTCAATTACATCACCACCATTACCTCCAATTAGGATATCGTTACCATTTTCGCTATTGATAAAGTCTCCAGCATCGGTACCAGTTATATTTTCAGAACTGGATGTTCCATTAATAGAATTTTGCGGTTGTTGTTCATTATCAATATTAATTGCGTTGAAAGTAATACCCGGTTGGTTATGATAGTTACTATCAAGACTAGTTGCGTTGCTGACTATTATTTGATAAACAGTATCTCCATCAGCAACTGCATCATCTACACCAGTTACTGAAATAGTTTTAGGTACATTCCAAGTATTGGGGGTGAAAATAATTCTGTCATTAGCAAGACTTCCTTCACTATTATTCGAGCTAGTCATACCAAAGCTGACATTTGCAATGGGTTTACTTTCAAGAACAATATCGAAACTTGCAGATCCACCAGCTTCAGTGGTTATAAAGTCTTGATTGAGAGGAGTAATGGTAACTCCTGGGGTATCATCATCAATAATAGTAATTTCTGCTTGTGTGTTGTTGAGAGTAGCATTTACTGAATTACTAAAATCAACAAAGAAATTCTCATTGGGTTCATCTAAATAATCTCCACAGACATGGATATCTATAGTTTGACTAGTAATTCCTGGTTGGAAAGTTAAAGTACCTGTTGTAGAAAGGTAATCTTGATTTGCGATCGCGGTGTTATCAGCAGTTGTATAATCTACACTGACGGGTAAATTGGAAGCATTTTCTATTTGAACTGTTAAAGTGGCGATAGTACTGCCATCATCACCTTCATTTACGGTAACATCGCTGATAGAAATAGACGATTGTGTTTCATCATCTGATATTTCTATGGTCGCAGTGTTATTAATACTATCGATATTGATGTTGTTATTATTTGTGACGCTATCTAAGGTAACTATAACTGTCTCTAAGGATTCTAAGATATCATCATCAATGACTTCCAGATTAATGGTTGCTTCTTTCTGATTCCCAAGAATGGTAACTGAATCACTTAATGGTTTGTAATCATCCCCAGAAATTCCACTACCACTAATTAAATAATCAATAACCGTATCTGTATCACTTGCTTTATCTAGAGTAACTGTAAATAAACCATTTACATTCGGTTCTGATGCATTTATGGTGGTTGAAATACTTAAAGTAGAAATGTCATCATCAGCGATCGCAATGGAAGCTGAGTTTTTAGAAATAGTTGTTTCAAATCCTGACTCACTAGTACTTGCATTAGAAAGACTTACTTGAATAGTTTCATTGCTTTCATTGAGAGTATCTCCTAATAAGTCTACAGTAATTGTTTTTTCAGATTCTCCCGCCTCAAAAGAAATATTTCCACTTAAAGCTGTTGCACCACTAGTTCCGCTAATATTATTGTAATCATTACCATTAATTGCAGTTCCGTTAATAGAATAATCTACAGTACTTGCTCGATTAATGCTTCCCGTGCGAGTAATGGTAAATGTGAGAGTTTGAATTCCACTATCACCTTCTGATATTGAAGTTGTATCGGCAGTAATAGTATGGTCGATATCGTTATCACTTACAGTTAAAGTAAAAATATCTTCAACTGTTGCATCCTTCGTATCTTTCGCTATAACCTTTATTTCAATATCACCAACATGATTATCTGTAGGTGTACCGCTAAAAGTTTGAGTATCAGTATCAAAGCTCAACCAATTTGGAAGTGGATTTCCATTTGCTAATGTAGCGCTGTAAGTAAGATTATCTCCCGTATCAACATCAATAAAAGTGCTTGCAGGTACTTGGAAGGTAAAGAGATTATCTTCAATAGTAAATTGGTCAGCGATCGCATTTTCAACAGTAGGAACATCATTAATAGAATTAACTGTAATTGCAGCATTTTCTACTCCACTACTAAAGGCTGTATTCCCTCCATTACTTGTAGTATCAACAATATCCCCATTATTACCGCTAGTTTTATCCCAAGCTCGGAAAGTTATACCGTTGTTTACAGTACCGTTATAGTTAGTATCAGGTACAAAACGAATACTAGTGTTACTATCAGCAGCTAGTAAGTAGGCATTGTTAATATTAGGATTAACGAAATCATTCCAAATATTACCATTAATAGAATACTGCCATTTACCATTACTATTATCAATACTTGTAACAGCAATACCTTCAACAGCATCTTGATTGCTATCAGTTATTCTATCCCCATCACTGTTAATAATATCTGTAATCAGAGTACCGCTATTATTGATATCATCTTCAGCGATCGCGCTAATAATCATATTACCAGTATTATCTAGTACTGGTGCATCATTTACAGCATCTACGGTGACACTTAAATTTGAAGAAATATTACTGATATTACCTGTATTATCGGTTGACTTGGCGGTAAAAATGTAAGTACCATCATTTAAAGTTGTACTTGTATAATCAAAATTCCAAACACCGGAATTACTAGCAGCTACAGAACCGATAGAAACACCATCTAGGAAAACTTCGACACTACTGTTTTCCTCAGCATTACCGCTAATAATTAAGGTATTATCATTAGTGACACCATCACCAGAATTTCCTGTATCACTGGTAAAAGTATTTATAGATGGTGCATTTGGATTTTGATTATCAATACTAAATAAATCATTTGACGTGAAAGTGGTTTGAAGATTACCAATTTCATCTTGTGCATTTTCTACTCTGACATCAATATCAGCTAATTCTTGATTTCCATCAGCAATAGTATAAGTTGCGGTGTAGGTTTTATTATCATCCCAATTTCCACTATCAAATGTAATCGTGTTAGTAGGGTCTTCTACCGGGAAGGTGATACTGGGATTGGTATCAGTATCCATATCTTCCGAGTAAGTCACCGTGAGACTAAAACTGGTTGTGGAATCGGAAATTATTACAGGTGAGACGACTATATTATTTACTTCAGGTGCGATCGCGTCAATAATAATTGCTTTATTATCACCCAAGGAACCAGTATTACCCGGGTTGGGTAAAGTTAGAATTGCACTGTTTCCGACACTATCTTCAATACTACCGCTATTTAAACTTAAAGCTGTGGTGGACAGATAATCTA
>JBHJJE010000087.1:0-27839 GCA_050042865.1 Mastigocoleus sp. | reverse complement strand
TTAAACAAATTGGAGCAAGGGTTAAAATTTCTGGGGCGCAATGGAATGTTGAAAGTGTAAGTCAAATTCTTTCTGTTCGCTGTGCTTATCTTAATGGTTTACTTACTATTTGAGTAGTTCTGCCAAAAGTGGATGCTCCCAATCCATTCCTGGATGATAACTTAAGAGACATTTATTATCTGAATTCTCTATTTTGGGTTTCTTTAGGACAAAGAAAACCAGAATTTTTAAGTAGGACAGAAACTCAAGATAAATATAGTTGGCAGAGATTTTATTGGAGTAATCCTCGTAATCAGACTTTACTACAATACGATGAAAATGAGGTAAAAGCTACCTACCACAATATTTTTACAAATCCAGGGTTATCTATTTATTTTTCTCCTACAAGGCTAAATATTGATAAAGTTCAAACAATTCATTCTAGCTTAGGTCTAACATTAGGCGGTTTATTTACCCTATTCCAACCAAAAGTAATAGAAGATAGTTTACAGGAAGCAAAATTACGATACCAGCAACAAGAAAGTTTAGTTAAGTTAACTCCCAAAGCTAATTCCCAAGAACGAAAAAAAATTAACCAGCGTTTAAACAAGAACTTACTATTTAGCAATCTCAATAGCAGTATTTATAACGTTTCGGGAAAACTAACCCTTAACAGTCAAATTAGACCAAAAAATTCTAGTATCTGGCATATTACTGCTGGTAACTATCGCAGATTTATTCAATTTATTGAATCCGAACCAACACAATGGATAGAAGGACAAACTTACATATCAAAAATTCGATTATCTAATCAGGATTTTGGCAAACTAAATTTTATTGGTACACAGTTTCCCCTAGAGAAAACAGGAATTAATCCCAGTAATCGTTCTTCTGCATTACAAGTTATCTTAAAAGATGGAGAAGAAGAGAAATTAGTGTATAACTGGAATTCCTCTGATTTTACCATGGTACCACTGAACATTAGTGGTTTTGATATGGCTTCAGATAGAATTGAATTAGCCCAGATAGGAGAGATAAGAAATAAATTTCATTTTTTTAAAGGTTCTTTGCTACTACCAGCTTTAGAAGTATCATTTTCCGGTACTTCTGCGGACTTTTATTATGCTTTCAATTCCGGATTATGGGGTAATTTTGATTCCCAATCAGCATTTAATGTGAAAAAAAATAATTTGGGCTTAAAAGAGCCGAATATTGGCTTATATCTAAATGGATTATTCAATATTAATAAGCCTTTTCGCCATCGTGATAAGAATGGAAAACTTAAATCAGTAGGTCGTAATTCCTATAATTTAAAACTGAATTTAAATAGTCATAGTAACCCATTAAATCCATCTTATTTAAATCTTAATCACTCATTTTATTTTCAGAATAGATTTTATAATTACGGTATCTCATCTGGCTTAAGCATCGCTAATAATGGTTCTTATTTGAGAACTACAGGAATGCTACAGGCAAATCTCGGATTTAAAAATGGTTTAAATTTCTCTGGTAGTTTAGAAATAAATCCCAAAACTGCATATTCCTTAAATATAGATAGTTCAATTAACCGTAATTGGAGTCTAGGAGCTTACTGGAAAAATTTTTATAATGTTAATGAGGGCTTAAGCAATCGTATTTATGATTTTTCCTATGGGTTAAATTTTCGATATAGTCCATCTAAAAATAATCTATCATGGAAGACTAGATTCGGTCTGAGTGGTAACATTTTCGACTTATATTTAGAAGGTAGTTTTCGCTTTTAACTGGGTGTAATATGATATCCGGCTAAACACTTATAATAAAAACGGCAGGGGGCAGGGAGCAGGGGGAAAGATGATTTCTAGTTATTCCCACAGATGCGGGAATAATAACTAATTATCCGGACATGATATAAAATATGACCTGAAAAATCTCAAGGCTAAAATGAGGCAATAAATTTTAATCTAAAGCCTGAATTCATAAGGTTTTTAACTATTTTCTAATTCACTATTTTAAACTTGCCATCACAGTAGGGTGGGTTAGAACTTTTGTTCGTAACGCACCAAAGCTGCTCATAATCGTGCGTTACAAACAAAATTTCAATTTTTCATCCTTAATTCTACTTCACGTCATAACCAAATAAATTCGGGTCAACTTCTCCTAACTTTAGGTCATCTAAACCATATTCAGCCCAACGTCTTTTTACCATTGCAGCAACTTCTGGGTCTGATTCTAATGGTGCACCCCAGTCGTGGTCGGTTTCCGGTGGTATTTTGGTAGTAGCATCAATACCCATGCGTCCCCCTAAACCAATCTTTTCACTAGCAAAATCTAAAGTGTCAAAGGGAGTATCAGGAAGAATAAATACATCTCTAGTAGGGTCTACTTTGGAACTTATTGCCCATACTACCTGACGCGGGTCTCTAATATTAATATTCTTGTCTACTACAATGACAAACTTAGTATAGGTAAACTGGGGTAATGCACTCCAAAATGCTAACGCTGCTCTCCTTGCTTGTCCCGGATAGGCTTTATCTATAGATATGATTGCTGCTTTGTAACTCAAAGCTTCCATTGGTAGGAAAAAATCAACTATCTCTGAAACCTGCTGTCGCAATATAGGAGTATAAATCCGATTTAATGCGATCGCCATCATGGCTTCTTCTTTGGGGGGACGACCACTAAATGTAGTTAAGTATACTGCTTCTTTACGGTGGGTCATACATTGAAAACGCACTAGGGGTGAATCCTCTACCCCACCGTAATATCCCATGTGGTCGCCGAAGGGTCCATCAGGTAAAACTTCTCCTGGTGTAATTGTTCCTTCCAAAACAAATTCTGAGTCTGCAGGGACTTCCAAGTCTACGGTTTTACACTTCGCCAGTTTGACACCAGAACCTCCGTATAAACCAGCAAATAACCATTCTGATAAATCTACAGGGATAGGGGTTGCTGCTGCCATAATAATTAGGGGATCGACACCAAGAGCGATCGCTATTTCTAATTTTTTACCATTCTCAGCAGCTTTACGTAAATGTCTGGCACCACCCCGGACTGATAACCAGTGTACGGTCATGGTATTCTTGGATTGCAGTTGGAGACGATACACTCCTACATTTGGTGTACCTGTTTCACAATCTCTAGTAATAACCAATCCTAAAGTGATAATTTTGCCTGCATCACCAGGATAGGGACGTATTAAAGGTAATTTATTTAAATTTACATCTTCTCCCTCTACTACAACTTGCTGACAGGGGGGGAAAAAATCTCTTCCGGGTTTAGCTTTAACAACGTCAAATAGAACTTTTCCAAAATCTATAGCTTGAGATATCTTCTTGGGTGGCTTTGGTTGCTGTAGCATCGCCAGTTTTTTTCCCAAATCCTCTAATTCCTGGGGACGCTCCATATTCATTGCCCAGCATATCCTTTCTACTGTTCCCATCAAATTGATCACAACAGGGAAATCAGCCCCCTTGACATTTTCAAATAGTAAGCCAGGACCTCCTTTTTGGAGCATTTGGTTAGAAATTTCAGCAATTTCTAGTTCCGAATCCACTAAAGCGCTAATACGACGTAATTGTCCCTTTTCCTCTAATAATTTAATAAATCCCCGTAAATCTCTTGCCATGATTTTGAATAAATATAGTTGTTAACTTTTTGTGAAGCGACTTCTTATATTATCAACTATTGAGTCGTCATTAAAACTATTGGTCAAAATATAGAAATTTGCGTTTTTTTATTTACTATGATGCTTTTAGTGATTTTAAATTATTTTAAAGAAGATAAATCATATAGGATTCACCAAGATTATGTAGGCAATAATAAGTTTTCTGGTGTTATGCACCAACACCAAGACAGTGACCATTTTGAAGAATTAAAAAATTGAATTAATTAATTTCGGGTAAAAGCCCCCACTGAATCTTATTCAGTGGTCTACAATCAGTGGTGGGTTCAAGCACCCACTGATTTGAATTTTGAATTTTGAATTTTGAATTGGAGCGAAGCGACTTGACACTTGCGTAAGTCCTGTTATGGATACAATCAATATTTAAGAAAATAAGGCATTACATAGATTTGGTGATTTTCAGGATACCCGGATATTTAGCTAGGAGTATATCTACAGTCTGTGCCATTTCCCGGACACTAATTTTTTCAGGTTTCTGTTTGCTGGGGTACTTAATGTATATAGTAATCTCCTTGAGAATGCTTATTCTCTGAGAATGACTAGCGGATTTTTGCCATTGATTAACTAAATCCAACAATTCTTGTTCAGGTTGCTGTGTGTTTGTTGAATAGTTATCTTGTCTATGATTTGTCATTACTTTTTAATGCTGATAAGTATTATGTACGCTATTTCTCAATGCTTGTGACTTTTGATACTGAACATAATATTTTTTCAACATATCCACAGAACCAAAATTGATAATTCGATAATTGTTACAGAATCTCCCTGATTTTCATCAATTGATAGTTACAATATACATTTTTAGGTAGATATATTTCTAAGCAGATAGATATGCAGACAAATTGTCTAGACTAATTATCGATTGATCCCTGACAAAAAAATTACGAAAATATACAGAAACAGACTGTATAGATATAGCCTATTGCGAACAAATATATAAAACTTCTTCCAAATGACTGAGATAGTAAATAATAATATTCCTACTAAATAAATTTATGATTGCAGATGCGATGATCCCAAGGGGAGAGTCGCGTGTAAAGCCGTTCCGGCATAGCTAACGTTTCGTAGAGAAGCGGTCGTAGACAAAGATATCGGGATAAACTGATTTCAAACCTAATGACTAACCTTTACTTGCACCTCTTTCTAAGCAAGCAGCAATTCCAAATTTCTCAAGTTAATCAATCAACCAGGCGATCGCTACTCCTATAACTATTTTTATATCTTATCAGATTTTGTGGGTTTTAAAAGCCATACTTATAGTATAACCTTTCTTAGAACAAGAATTCCCGAAGGGTAATTAACCACTCAAAAATCTTATTCAGCCTGCAATTACGGTAGAGGAAGTAGAAGTTAAAGTTTGAGAAAAAAAGTACCTATGGATTAAACAATCTAATAAATATCCCAATAAATATATAATTTAAGTGAATCAATGTAACCGAAAAATCTACCTTTAAGACGCTAACAGGAAAGTAGTTAATGTGATCTGACTATATTTACAGCGAAAATTTACAATACTTAACAATTCTTCTTCTGAAAATATTGCTGATGTTCTTCCGATGCTAACCAGTAAGTAGAAGCCGGTTTCAATTGTGTGACAATGTCCTTGTCATATTTTCCAGACATTTGTAATTTCTGTTTGGAATCTCTAGCAATTTTTTCTTGTCTGGGAGTGTGATAAAAAATTACGCTTCTGTACTGTTCTCCCCTATCTGCACCTTGACGATTTAAACTAGTGGGATCGTGAATCTTCCAAAATAATTGCAGTAGTTCCTCATAGCTAATTATAGAGGGATCGTACTCTATTTGGGTGACTTCCGCATGTCCAGTAATTCTAGCTGCAACATCTAAATAGCAAGGATTTTCAAAATGTCCTCCCATGTAACCAACAGAAGTTTTTACAACTCCTGTGAAATTACTAAAAGCTGCTTCTACTCCCCAAAAACAACCTGCACCGAAAGTTGCGATTTCCATGTTATTTTTGTATTTTGTATTTATTTATTTAATTTAAATTTTTATAATATATGAGAAAGTTGATATGTGTTAACTAAATAATATTAAAGTCGGTAGCATTAGAATTACAGGAGATTGGATTTTAATGAGGTACACTATTTTTTGCCTCTTCAGGATATGAGTATACCTCACGCTTCCGGAAAAGGCTGTATATGTTCTTCTCAAAATCTAGCGAATGATAAAAAGTAGATGAAACTGATAGTATTTTCATCTACTTCCTTTTATTATCTATGAGCTAAGCAAAGCAAAGCATCTCATCCCGTGCTTTTTCATGTTCTACAACAAAAACGTTAGAATAGAGATTAGCAATAATTTGTTTTCCTTGCTGAGTTAGAGATAAATAATGTAATCCGTCTCGGATATAGGGATATACCCCATTCCAGTAAAACTTCGGGTAATTATTGCGCAAATCAGCCGGGGTATAATATTTTAAAATCTTGTTCATTCCAGTTTCTTCAAACTCGTAAAACAAGGATGTAATTTTTTTCAGATAGCGTGGGTCACTCATTTGTCCAATTAAATCTGCTGCACGTACTAAACCTGCATAACTTTTAGTATCTTGATGGTCTTCTGCAACTGGGACTGGAAAACGAGTCAGTTCAATATTTGTCTTAATTACTTCTGAATCTAGGAGCTTATGTCCTCCGAAACGTTCTTCAACAAACATTTTTGCTCTGTCTACATGATAAGGAGTCAAGCTTGCATCAGAAGCACCTTCGGGTAAGGAAATCATTTCTGAACCATTACCAGTTGCATATAATCCCGTTGCTTCTATATCCTGTCTGCAAACACCTTTGACATACCCAATATCATGACACAGCAAAGAAATCATGAAGTGTAACCAATCTTCGCTAGAAACTCCACCTTCACGAATATGTTTACCTCTTAAAACTTCTTGTCCTACCAAAGTCACGAGAATCGAATGCTCTACATTGTGGTAGAGTGCATCGCTATTGGCAATATTTTCTAAAGCCATATTACCTACCCAAGCGATAATATCTTGGTAATCATTTTTCAGACAACCGTAAGTTCGATGGTAGCCTTCTCTTATGTGTTTAACAAATTCATCAATTAAAATTTCTGTGGCATTAAACATATTTGTTGATAGTGATATTTATCGAATAATGTAGTTCTCTTTTACTTTTTTGGAAGATATTTGCAAGTAAAATCAGCTTTCAGATAAAAACCTCATTTTCTAGTAATCAAAAATTTTTTGGACTTATGCAGCAGTAATAATTACTCAAGTGATTCAGATACTGAAATACCTGTCAATCCTTTTGAAATTAGGATTTTCGTAAGTCATGGATATATCAAAATCAAATTATAGTCATTCCAATTAATTCCCGTATCTTATTAGGGTTTTATTAAATATTAGAAGACTTAGTGTAGACCCCAAAACCTTATAGATAGTACAAATGACTATCATATATTTTCTTTTTAGAATGACTATAAATAAAATTAAATGAAACCAAAAGAAATAAGTAAATAGGTAAATAAGTAAGTAAGTACTTTATCTACTATTTTAGAATTCCCAAAATATATCAATATATAACGTCTTACTATAAATTAATTAGGTTAAAATCATTTTGTACATAATTTCTATTCTTATAAATTACAATCTATAGGAATCCGGTTTGATTATTAATGGATTTACGCAAAAGTAACGTAGTTCCATCACTACATTACCTAGCGCAATACTATGTGTTTACGAAACTATGTGTTTACGAAGTATAGCCGGGAGTAACCCATAGCATTTCCGTGCTTGACTCATGCTTCTCCAGAGTAAGTTTCGGTCGCAATGACAAATCTTCATTGCGTAATTCCTGATTAAACTAAATTAAGTATTTATAGCGTAACGTACCAAAGTTCTATGAGTGGTGCCTCTGGATTGATAGCTAACACACCCTTGTATACTGAAAGAGTGGTAGACCGTCACACCTTGATTTTGCTGAAAACTTTTACGTACTTACTCTGAAAAAATCAAGGTTGGAGATTACAAAAATACCGTCGCAATGATGAAATTACATAATTGATATGTGATTGATACGTAATTTCTGCTTCTTTTTTGTAATTCCCGGAAACTGAAACGACCTTGAATAAGTCTCAAAGTAAATAAAGATGAAGCTAACTTGACAGAAATCCCAAGTAATCGAGGAAGCTTCATCGAAGAGTAAAGCCTCTGTAATTCTATGAGACGCAGAGCTCAACATACACAAACTGTACACTCAGTTTGTGTCGCTCTGATGATGAAATTAACATATTCAACATTAGATAAAGATCATTTCTGTTAAAGAAAATACACAAAATAATGGTTATTATAGTTTTATAAAACTCAATAAAAATTAACTAAAAATTTATCTGTAATAAAATAGGGCGGAGGTGTGGGTATGGTTCAAGAAGACAATTCGCAATTTGAAGAAAAGCTTGAAGAAAAGTTTGAAGAAAAATTTGAGGAAGATTTAGTTGTAGAAGAGATTCCAAAAAGCCGTGCTAAGACTAGTTGGGTAACACCCTTAATGATTGGTGCTGGTTTAGGGCTGATTCTAGCTTTTGGAGGAATGCAACTTGTAAGTAGAAATTCAGGCGATCGCACAAATGAAACAGCTCAAGCAGCTAATAATACATCCAAGGATACATCAGAAAATATTGCTTCTAGCATGAGCGTAACGGTTGTTCCTGTAGAAACTACTCGTATTGTTCGTAACTTACCAGCGAAAGGAGCGATCGCTGCTCGTAATCTAACTCCAGTTTTACCACAGACTAATGGTTTGCTGATAAAGCAGGTATTGGTCAAAGAGGGAGATTTTGTCCGTAAAGGACAGGTTATGGCGGTATTAGATGATTCTTTAATTCAAGACCAAATCCGTCAAGCAAAAGCTGATGTAGAATCCCGGAGGGCTGATATCGCAGCGAGAAAGGCTGATTTAAGTTCCCAAGAAGCAGCTTTGCAATCAAGTAAAGCAGGAGTACTATCTAGTCAAGCTACAGTTGCACAAAGACGGGCTGATTTAGCACAAGCACAAGCTCGACTCCAGGAAGCGCAACGCAATCATAATCGCAATAAGGAGTTAGCTGCAAGTGGTGCAATTAGTACTCAACAATTAGATACTAGCGCTACAACTTTAGCAACTTCCAGAGAAGCGGTAAGAGTAGAAGCAGCAAATATCAGTGGAGCAAAAGCTAATGTTATTAGTTCTCAGGCTAGTATAAGTAGTGCCAAAGCTGCAATTCAGAGCGCTCAAGCAAGAGTTAAGAGTGCTGAAGCTAACCTTCGTAGTGGTTTAGCTAGTATAGAACAGTTGAGAACCCAATTAGGACAAACCGTAGTCCGTGCTCCTGTATCAGGACTTGTTGCTCAAAGATTAGCTAGAGTGGGTGATGTAACGGGTGTTCCTCCACAAACCCAGGTAACTACAATTGTCGGTGGTACTCAAAAATTATTTTCCATTATTGAGAATGGAGATTTAGAGTTACAAGCGAAAGTACCAGAAACTCAGATTTCCCAGGTAAAAATAGGTGCTCCTGTCCAGGTTAAATCAGTAGCGAACGATAATGTTCAGATAAACGGTAAAGTCGTGCAAATAGAACCTGTTGTGAACGATACAAGGGAAGCAATAGTCAAAATTGCCTTACCAGTAGCAAAACAGTTAAAACCAGGAATGTTTGCACAAGCATCTATTAATACCACTACAATCAATGGTCTAGGAATACCCCAAAAAGCATTAATACCGAAATCAGTTGATAGCGCTACTGTATTCGTAGTTTCCGAAAATAACATAGTTAGCGCTCGTGAAGTTACAACTGGAGAAATTATCAACGGTGGAAAGGTAGAAATTAAAAGCGGTTTACAGACTGGAGATAAAGTTGTGCTTAAAGGTGCTGGATATATTAAGGATGGGGATAAGGTGAGAGTCGTGAATGAGGGGGAGGGGTGAGAAGTGAGCGAACCGACCCACCTTGTGGAATTCAAAATACAAAATTCCTGCATACTCGCTCTTGTGAGGATCTTGCTACAAAATTTAACTCCACTTTGCAACAAATTAAACTAGTACATTATTCGATAAATTCTAAAACCCTTGATATATAAGATTTGTAAAATGTGCAAGTTAAGAGGGGGTGAATAGTGAGAAGTGAGGAGTCAGTAATTTTGAACTTGTGACTCATTTATTATTCCCCATTCACCATTTACAATTCACCCACCATTCACAATTCATAATTCACTACTCTTCTATAACAAAATAATATGAATGTCTCTGCTTGGTCAATAAAAAGTCCTATTCCCACGATAGTTATATTTTTACTTTTAACAATTATTGGTTGGTTTTCCTTTACTTCTTTAGGGATTGATACTCAACCTAATATTGATATTCCTGCAGTGAGTGTTACGGTAACTCAACCTGGTGCAGGTCCTACAGAACTTGAGTCTCAGGTAACTAAAAAAATTGAGGATGCTGTTGCTGGTCTAGGTAATATTGATGAATTGCGTTCCGTTGTAAATGATGGAATTTCTACAACCACAATTAGCTTTGACTTGGGTGTAGATACAGATAGAGCAACTAATGACGTCCGAAATGCGATCGCTCAAATTCGTCAAAGTTTACCCCAGGATATTAATGACCCGATTGTACAGCGTTTAAAGTTTTCGGGGGGTGCAATTGTTACTTATGTGGTGAGTTCGGAGGAACGCTCTGTACAAGAGTTGAGTAATATTGTTGACCAAGATATTAGTCGTGCTTTACTTTCTGTGAAGGGAGTCGCACAAATTAACCGGGTGGGTGGTGTTGATAGAGAGATTCGCATTAATCTAAGTCCGGAACGCTTACAGTCCTTGGGAATTACTGCAACCCAAGTTAATGACCAATTACGGGCTGTTAATGTTAATTTACCTGGGGGAAGGGTAAATATTGGTGGTGGGGAACAGAGTATTCGTACCCTTGGTAGTGCTGAAAGTGTAGATAGTCTGAGGAATTATGAAATAATTTTACCGAATGGTGGTTCTGTACTTTTATCTAGTTTGGGAACTGTAGAAGATAGTTTTGGGGAAGTTCGTCAGTCAGCGACTTTGGATAATCAACCAGTTGTTGGATTTGAGGTTTTAAGAAGTACTGGTAGTGTTTTAGTTTCGGTAGAGGAAGGTGTTAAAGCTCAGGTTGCGAAGTTAAAGGATACTTTACCGGGTGATATTAATATAGATTTGATTTTTACTAGAGCCACTTCTGTACGCAATTCTTATAAAAGTACCATGGATGAGTTGCTGTGGGCTTCTATACTGGCAGTAACGGTTATTTATGTATTTTTACGAAACTGGCGAGCGACTTTAATTGTTGCAGTTACTTTGCCTTTATCAATTATTCCCACCTTTGCAGTCCAACAAGCCTTTGGTTATACCCTCAATAATATGACTTTACTGGGTTTAGGATTGGCAATTGGTAACTTAGTTGATGATGCGGTGGTAGAAATTGAGAACATGGAGCGTCATATGGGGATGGGTAAAACTCCCCGTCAAGCGGCTTTTGATTCATCGGCTGAGATGGGTTTAGCTGTTATTGCAACATCGGCGACCGTTGTGGCAGTATTTTTACCAGTGGCTTTTATGGGGGGAGTTCCGGGTCAGTTTTTCCAACCTTTTGCCTTTACAGTTACCGCAGCGACGGTTTTCTCTACCTCTGTAGCTCGGATGGTAACGCCGATGATGGGTGCTTATTTACTCAAGGATATTCACTCAGAGGATAGTCAGAAAAATAGTATAAGGAATAATCATAAGTCTGGGAAGAATAAATCTGGAACAAATAGGTTTAAAAAGTTTTTTGGTTTATCTGATAAGTCATCACATCACTCATCGAAAATATCATCTACTAATTCACCCACCACACTACCAAAAAGACGCTTTCAACCCTACGCTTCATTACTAAAATGGGCATTACGTCATAGAATAACAACTTTAGGTCTGGCTCTAGCTTTCTTTATCTTTAGCCTTATGTTGGTACCCATGATACCCAAAGGTTTAATTGATAGCGGTGATATTGGTATTTCCACAATTAATATAGAACTTGCACCAGGTTCAACCTTAGAAGATACCAAAGATGCAGTTAAACAAACAACTCAATTAGTCCAACAAAATCCCATTGTAGAAAGCGTCTTTGCTTCCGAAAATATTGGTTCAGCAAGCTTAGTAGTTAACCTCAAACCCAAAGAAGAAAGAACAATTTCTCAGAGTGAATTTGAACAACAACTTCGTCCCCAATTTCAACAAGTACCCGGTACAAAAATTAGTTTTCAGAGTACAGGTGGAGTTGGTGGTAGAAAAGACTTAAGCATAGTACTACAAGGTGAAAATCCAGAAATATTAAACAAAACAGCGATCGCATTGGAAACCGAAATGCGTAAAATTCCTGGTTTGGTAGAAGTTTCATCTTCTGCAAGTTTAGTCAAACCGGAGATATTAGTCGTACCAGACCCCCAACGTGCAGCAGATTTGGGAGTCACACCCCAAGCGATCGCTCGGACAGCTTCTCTTGCTACTATTGGTGACAATGAGGCAAATCTAGCAAAATATAATTTACCAGATAGACAGATTCCCATCCGGGTTCAGATAGACCCCAAGGAAAGAACGGATATTAACACTATCAAAAATTTACAGGTAACAAGTCAAAATGGTAGTTTAGTACCTTTGTCATTAGTTGCAGATATTCGTTTCGGTAGTGGAGCAGCAACTATCAATCGTTTCGATAGAATGCGTCAGGTTTCTTTGGAAACTAATTTACAGGGAATTTCTTTGGGAGACGCAGTCGCAGAAATTAACAAGTTACCCACTATGCAAAATTTACCCGATGGGGTAGCACAACGTCCGAGTGGTAGTGCGGAAATTATGCAGGAAATCTTCGGACGGTTTGGGGGAGCTTTGGGGTTAGCTGTACTGATGATTTATGCGATTCTAGTTCTGCTTTATAATAATTTCCTACATCCAATAACTATTATGGTAGCTCTACCTTTGTGTTTGGGTGGAACTCTAATTGCTTTAATGGTTTCTCAAAAAGCTTTGGGACTTTACGCTCTGATTGGTATAGTACTCCTATTAGGTATTGTTACCAAAAACTCAATTCTCTTGGTGGACTACACTCTAATTGGTTTATCTAGGGGTCGGAATCAACGTCAAGCACTTGTAGAAGCAGGAGTGTCTCGTTTACGTCCTATCTTGATGACATCATTATCTACCATCGCTGGGACCTTACCTCTAGCTATTGGAATTGGTGCTGGTGCAGAAGTTCGACAACCAATGGGTATATCGATTATTGGTGGTTTTACAACTTCAACTTTATTAACCTTGGTAGTGGTACCGGTTTTATTTACCTATATAGATAACTTCCAAAAATGGATTATCAACACAGTTCGTTACGGTTGGGGTAACAAAGCACCACAGAAGGTTAAGGTTTATGAACAGGAGAAGACTGTAAAATTACCTCCTGCAAGTTGATTGTGACCTAACTTGTTAGGTTATATGTGAATACGGTTGTTGTTAAGCCTGTAAATTAGACATAGTGTAGGTTGGTTATTCTCCTCAAAGCAGTTCTGTGTCTATCAGCAACCTTTTCAAAACAGTGGGACACCTTAGCTGAAATTGTTCGTAGAAATTTTGAAGCGTTGAGTGTAGTAATTGGTTATTCAGGAAAAGAACATTAGAGACTGGTTTTTTAATTTACCCATAATTCTTGCAAATGCAGCTTTAGAGAATCCCCATAAGTTAGAGTGGGTTGGAAACAGTTGCGTTCTGAAGCACTTTCATTAATCTCTTGTGGTAGATGTTAGATTGGAGAAAGGGTTATAAACCAATCATATGATTCCTGATAATTTGTTAATACATAACCCACTATGAAAATATGTCGGTTATTACTTACTACTCATTACTCATTAGACATTATTTAGCCCCCACAGATACGATAAATGTTTAACTGGACATGATATCAAACCTATTGTCAGCTGTTTAGTACTATTGGATGAAAGTAAATAATCTATTTCGGGAAGATAAAATTCAAAAGGCATTTCGCAAAGCTTTTGATGCTGATGATACTAATATCCTCATCGCAGAAGTTGAAAGGATTCTTGAACCAAATGATTGGAATATTTTAGAGGAAGGGATTAGGGAAGAAGAGGTAGATGTACTCCATGAATTGGCTGAATTTAGCGCTGTTTTTCTGAAGGTGGTGGAATTAAGTAGAACTCCTGCACAAGTAAGAAGGGATAAAAGCATTAACCAGTTACAGCAAGATTTAGACGCTATTAAACAACAGTTACATCAATTAGGAACTTTAGGTGAAATTCAAGCCGAATTAGCTCGTATTAGCGGTAGTTTACCTCTCCTACCACAAAGTTCTCAAGAGCAATGTAGAGCAATACAACTACACGAACAACTCAAAGGTTGGTTCGATACTTTGGGTTATCAGTTTGAAAAATATCAGGTTTGGGGGACAGATTACTTTGAATTGATTATCAAAATCCAGGGTAGAAGAAGATTCGACAGGATTTTGGTTAGAGGGATTGATGGGGAAGCAGAAATTAGCGATTTCAAAGCTTTAGGTGAATCAGTAGAAACTCAGAAAACCGATGAAGGATGGTTAATTGCAGCACGTCGGGTATCTCGTGCAGTTAGAGAGGAAGTAAAGAAGGATGGAAATCAGGATTTGTTTTGTTACACCCTGGATGAATTGATTGACGAAACCGCAGATTTTACTAATTACATCAACTGGTTGGAAACAGAAGTCAAAAAACGTAAGGTTGATGAGTTATACGTTCCCCTAGCTTGTAGTAAAGAAGAATATGACCCAGTAACTAAGAACAAGATTGGAGTCAGCCGTTACGATGAAGAAGATGGTTGGATAGATGGATATATTGACCTATGGTTAGATGACCCAGCAAAAGAACATCTTTCCATCTTGGGAGAATTTGGTACCGGAAAGACTTGGGTTACACTCCACTATGCTTGGAATGCACTACAGAAATATCAACAAGCAAAACAAAGAGGATTAACCCGTCCTCGTTTACCCTTAGTTATCTTACTGCGAGATTACGCCAAAGCTTTGGATGTAGAAAACGTCATGGCTGGTTTTTTCTTCTCCCAACACGAAATCAGTTTAAATATGTCCGTATTTGAACAACTTAACCGCATGGGTAAACTATTACTCATTTTCGACGGTTTTGATGAAATGGCTGCAAGGGTAGATAAACAGCAGATGATAAATAACTTTTGGGAACTTGCGAAAGTAGTAGTTCCCGGAGCAAAAGTTATATTAACCTGTCGTAGCGAACATTTCCCCGAAGCAAAGCAGGGTAGAAGATTATTAAATGCAGAATTAAGAGCATCAGTTGCAGATTTAACTGCGGAATCTCCGCAATTTGAAGTCCTGGAATTAGAAAAATTCAACGACGAACAGATAAGACAAGTATTATCCAACGCATCAAATACCAACACCGTTGACAAGGTGATGAATAATCCCCAACTCCTAGACCTAGCACGTCGTCCAGTAATGAGCGACCTCATTCTAGAAGCACTACCAGATATTGAAGCAGGTAAACCAGTAGATATGTCAAGGGTTTACCTGTATGCAGTACGTCGGAAAATGGAAAGAGATATTAAAAGCGATCGCACCTTTACATCTTTAGCAGATAAGATGTATTTCCTTTGTGAAATCGCTTGGGAAATGCTTTCCACCGATAAGATGAGTCTGAACTATCGTTTATTCCCCGATAGAATTCGACATCTATTTGGTGAAGCTGTCAGAGAAGAAAAAGACCTGGATTACTGGCAACACGATATGATGGGTCAGACAATGCTGGTAAGGAATGCAGAAGGAGATTATACACCAGCCCATCGTTCTTTGTTAGAGTTTTTTGTTGCCTATAAGTTTGCAGCAGAATTAGGGGTGTTAGCTGGAGACTTCTTGGAAGTAGTGCGACCGAATGAGGAATGTATAGATAAAAACGCAGAACCACAGGAATATACTTGGACAGAATACTGTCAATTACAGGTAGAAAAGCGGAAGTTAAATCATCAGATAATTCCTTTGAAAGGTTTTAAAAGTGAGGGTTTAGAAAGATTGCATGAAACAGTTGGGAAAACAGCTTTGACGAAAGCGGTTTTGGATTTATTGGTAGGGATGGTTGATAGGGAAAGCGGTGTTGAGAAGTTGTTAGAGGTGATTGAGGGGACAAAGGGGAAGAAGGAAGAAGAGGTTGGTTATGTTGGGGGGAATGCTGTTACAGTTTTGGTGAAGGTGGATGAAACAAGTTTAGAAGGAAAGGATTTATCAAGTGCGGTAATTAGGGGAGGAGATTTCACAAATGCAAGCTTGCGTTGTACTAACTTTCAAAAGACAAATTTCGCTGATTGTGCTTTCAAAAAATCTTTTAGCTTTGTTATTTCTTTAGCATTTAGTCCGGATGATAAATTATTGCTAACTAGTGATGCTGATGGTGGAATTCACTTATGGCAGGTAGAATCAGGTAAACAAATTTTAAACTTTAGGGCACACAATGGCTGGGTTCATTCAGTTGCTTTTAGCCCGAATGGCAATATTATAGCTAGTTGCAGTGATTCAAGCGCTGTAAAATTATGGAATTCAAAAACCGGAAAATGTCTTAAAGCTTTACGAGGACATATTGATAAAGCAAGACAAGTATCTTTTAACTCAAGTGGTACTATCCTTGCAAGTTGTAGTGATGATAGAACAATAAAATTATGGGATGTAAGTTCAGGACAATGTCTCAATACTTTACTAGGACACACATCTTACGTGTGGACAGTAGCAATAGCTCCAAACAGCCAAATTTTAGCTAGTGGTAGCTCGGATTGTTCTGTTAAAATTTGGGACATTTTCACTGGAGACTGTATCCAAACTTTTCAAGAACATAATCATCTTGTCCTTTCAGTTATATTTAGTCATAACAGCAAATTTCTCGCAACTGCTGGTTCAGATAAAGTAATAAAAATATGGGATATAAATACAGGAAAATGTATTAGGAATCTTACTGGACATACCGATGCAATTCTTTCATTAGTTTTTGGTAAGGATAACCAAACTATTTACAGTACAGGTTGCGACCATACTATTAAAATTTGGTCAATTGATGAGGGAAGATGTCTAATCACTATGAAAGCACATAATGCTAAAGTGGAAAAAGTTGCCCTTAATTCTACAAACACAATATTGGCAAGTTGTAGTGACGACTGCTCTATAAAACTTTGGGATAATAATACAAAAGAATGTTTAAGAACTTTACAAGGTTCTAGTAACTGGAGTGTATCTGTAATACCCAGTTCCGATGGTAAAACAATTATTAGTGGTAATAACAATCGAACCATTAAAATATGGGATATCTTTACAGGAGATTGTTTAAAAACCTTTAAAGGACATAATAAGTGGATAAGCTCAATTACTATGAGTCCTAATGGTCAAACAATTGCAAGTGGTAGTGGCGATCGCACTATTAAAATTTGGGATATTGATAACGGAGAATGTATTAAAACTTTTAAAAATGTACATATTCATCATCGCTCAGTATCGAGTGTCGCTTTCAGTCCTGATGGTAAGACTTTAGCTAGTGGTAGTTTTGATAACACTGTTAAATTATGGGATGTGTCTATTGAAGAGTGTTTGCAAACTTTTCAAGGACACACAGATTGGGTGAACTCGGTTACATTTAGTTGTGATGGCAAAATTATAATTAGCGTTAGTAGCGATCGCACTATAAAGCTATGGGATATTAATTCAGGAAAATGTATTAGGACAATGACAGGTCATACCTCCCGCATTTCCTCAGTTTCCATATCTCCTGATGCTAGGATTATAGCAAGTGGTAGTCAAGATGGTAGTGTAAAGACGTGGAACATCATTACAGGAGAATGTTTACAAACATTGCAAGATAGCCACTGTGGAGTCACATCAGTAAAATTCAGTTGCGATGGTTGTTTCGTTGCTGCTGGTAATCTGGAACAAACAATAAAAATTTGGGATTTTCGCACTGGTGAATGTATTGGAACTTTGACAGGTCATACAAATAGAGTTGTATCAGTAGCATTCACTCCAGATGATAAATTTTTAGTAAGTGGTAGCTACGATGAAACTATCAAAATCTGGAATATCCAAACAGGAGAATGCATCAAAACCCTGAGCAATAAACCATATGCAGAGATGAACATCACGGGTGCAATTGGTTTGACCCCCGAGCAAAAATCCTCGCTCAAAGCATTGGGAGCAGTAGAAGAATAGCTTAACATCAATAAATTTTTCCAAATGAACCAGCGTATTTCCGCGATCGCATCAAACTTCATGATAATCAGGTTTCAGGTTGAGTGTTTGGTCATAGAACGATTTATATTACTTAGATATATTGACATTTAAAAATTTTGTTTAATTTGTTACCAGTGTTACCCAATTTTCACAATACACTGGTTGTACGTGACACTAAAAAACCTTATTAATGCTTTCGAGTTAACTCTAAGGAACTAAGTTTTTTAGATGATTGATTTTTTGCAAGTCCCTTAAATCAGTGAACAGTGAACAGTTATCAAGACGTATGGTGGGGGATTTATACTCACCACCAACGCTTACCACCAATTGGTGGGGGACTTATACCCTATAAAGGGTTGCATCACTCTTTATGGATAACTGATAACTGTTAAAACCTTACCTAATCCATCAGCTTAATAGCTAGCAGGTTGCATTAACTGGTAACAGTTGATAGTTGAATATTTTGAGATTCCGTCTAAAATGATACGACTAGATGCTAAAAGTAACTGCTTAAGGAGTATGCATTAATAATGAAGTTCCCAACTAAACAGCATTTACCAAATGATTCACCTTCCAAAGATTCAAAACAATCAGAAACCCAATCTCCTGGATTAGGAACATTTGGTGGAGTATATACACCCTCAGTTCTGACCATCTTGGGTGTGATTATGTATTTGCGGTTTGGCTGGGTTGTCGGAAATGTTGGGTTAGTAGGTACCTTACTAATTGTTACCCTTGCTACATCCATCACCTTCCTCACCTCCTTATCAGTTTGCGCGATCGCTACAGACCGAGAGGTGAGGGTTGGTGGTGCGTATTATATGATTAGTCGATGCTTGGGAATTGAAGTCGGAGGAGCAGTAGGTATTTCTCTCTATTTTGCTCAAGCTTTATCAATAGCTCTTTATACTATTGGTTTTGCTGAGAGTATAGTAAAAACTTTTGGATATCTCAATCAGACCTATGTGGCTTTAGGAGTAACTATTCTGATTGCTATTTTGGCTTTAACTTCTGCACAAATAGCAGTCAAAGCTCAGTATATCATTATGGGAGCGATCGCTCTTTCTTTGGTATGTCTGATTTTCGGAAATAGTGTGCCTAATGTCACGCCCCAAGGATGGGATATACCCAGCAATGGAGAACCCTTCTGGGGAGTATTTGCAGTATTTTTCCCGGCAGTTACTGGTATTATGTCTGGCGTAAGTATGTCAGGAGATTTACGTAATCCCAGTCGTTCTATACCCATCGGAACTTTAGCCGCTGTAGGTACAGGATACCTAATTTACATGGGTTTACCATTCCTGATTGCCATGCGTGCCGATACAGCAACCTTAGTTACAGACCGGTTAGTGATGAAAATGATGTCATTATGGAAACCGGCAATATTATTTGGTGTTTGGGGAGCAACCTTATCTAGTGCTTTAGGAAGTATTTTAGCAGCCCCTAGGGTATTACAAGCCTTAGCCAGAGATGGGATTTTTCCCAGTTGGATGTCATTTTTAGGAAGAGGTAGTGGTAAGAACGATGAACCCCGTTTGGGAACTTGGGTAACCTTGAGCGTTGCGATCGCTGCTGTATGTATTGGTGATTTAGACTTAATTGCACCAGTACTAACCATGTTCTTTCTAACTACATATCTAGTTTTGAATCTTTCTGCAACCATTGAAGGATTTTTGCAGAGTCCCTCATTTCGACCAAGTTTTAAGGTGCATTGGATTTGGTCTCTTTTGGGAGGGATTGGTTGTTTATGGGTAATGCTGCTGATTAATCCAGTTGCTACCTTGGTTGCAGGTATCATTGTCTTAGGAATCTTCTTTTGGCTCCAGAAGCGAGAACTAACCACTACCTGGGGAGATGTTCGTCGAGGAATCTGGATGGCTTTATTGAGGGCAGGTATTTATCAGATTGAAAGTGGTGAAGATACTAAAAACTGGAGACCTAATATTTTAGTATTTTCTGGTTCCCCTAGCAAGCGTTGGTCTCTGATTCAATTAGCTAATGCACTAACTCATAAAAGAGGTTTCATTACAGTTGCAAGCGTCTTACCTAGCGGTACACGAGACCTTTCCCAGCAAAAAGACTTAGAAGATAAAATCAGCGATCGCTTGAAAAAGCAGCAGGTAAAAGCCTTAGTAAGGGTCGTCACAGCACCGGATCCTTTTGCAGGTATGATTCAGCTCGTGGAAGCTTATGGATTAGGTTCACTCATACCAAACACTATACTTTTGGGAGATAGCGAAGATAAAACCAGACGCGATCGCTACTGTGAGATGATTCAAAAACTTTATTACGCTAAGCGTAGCGTTATGATATTACGGGAAAACGCCGATCAAAGATTTGGGTTAAATCGCACAATAGATGTTTGGTGGGGGGGTATGCAAGCAAATGGTAGTTTGATGCTACTGCTTGCTTATATGTTACGCTCTACAATTGAATGGCGAAATGCTCACATATCTTTAAAGCTAGTTGTTCCCGATGAAGCAGGAGCAGAGGATGCAAGGGCAAATTTAGAAAAAATGCTTCGTCAACTGCGCATATCAGCGACACCCTACGTAATAGTTGCAAATAATCGTCCCTTTGAAAGAATACTGCACGAATCATCCCAAAATGCCGATGTCATATTCTTAGGAATGGCTGCTCCTACAGACCGTAATTTCACTCAGTATTATGAAAAAATGCATGTCCGTACAGCTAACCTTCCTACCATTATCTACGTTATGGCAGCACCTGATTTTGCCTTTAGCCAAGTTTTAACCAAAGAGGTTTAATTAACCTGAAAATATCGGGATAGGGGACTTCCAATTAAAAAAATAATCAATCAATCGTTTTGGTGAGCAGAGGAAGCAGGGGAAGCGGAGGGAGAAAAAATCTGATAGTTGTATTAGATGCGGGAATTGAGTAATTTAATTTTTTGATATCCCTAGGGAAAATTTACAAAGTTTTTCCGAGTCTGGTGCAATACCCTCCCTTTGTACGTTGATGGAGTATACTCCCGTTGACTGCTACGGAAACTCTTGGAACAACTAGGTAGATGGGTATTTATTTTCTGGAAATCCCTAAGGACGTTTATTCAACTGTGAGTGGAGCAAAAAACGTAAACACCTTTACCAAAACCTACTAAAATTAAGCAACTAGACAAAATTAAGCAACTAGACAATGTAAAAAATGAAAATTTTGTTTAGTAACAAAATTCAGAAAAAATATGTATAAAAATATTCCTTCCTCCCTACCTTAACCTTTGAAATTTTTCAACAAACCCTATTTAAGGCATAGGGAAGCATAAATCACTATCTTGATAAGTCACTATCTTGAAAGTGAAATGCAAAACTGAAAAAACGACGTTGTGATACAAGAATGTTCACAATGTAGATTGTCAGATAGTTTTATTCATATAAGTTAATAATTGAGCGACTAATACAAACTCTTCTTAGACTTAAGGAGACTTAACTTTTACTGGTTTCTTAAATGGCTTATCACCTTTATCCTGCTTAGTTTCTGGATTTGGTTTTTTCTTTCCAGGTTTTTGCTTAGCTGTCTTATCCTTAAACTTAATAAATTTAGGAAACTCAGTTGTCGGTACACCCATTAGACTGTCAAAACCAAACAAATCCCTATCTGGTAAAAATTTGGCTTTGATTTTCACAAAAAATGTTTCCCCTTGTTGATCCTTTTCTAATTTTGGATTAAAACGGAACGGAGGAACGGGAGCATCTCTCCACAGTAAAGGAACATGTGATGCGCTCGCAAATCGTTTACGTTTATCTTGTTCTAAGGATTTATAATATTCTAAATCGGTTTCAGTAAAGTTCCTATAGATACTGACGACTGGAGTCCTACAAACAGCAATAAATTGCCATTTACCAGCGAGCTTGAATTCAAAATCAGCCAATTCTGCCACACCTTCATTTGAACCACTATCAAACCCTACTAGCTGAAATCGGACTTGATGTGGCTTGTCTCTTCCTGGTAAATGGAGAATTCTAGGATAAACAATTAGTCGTTGGTTATTACCATTATTTTTTATTTCTTCTTTCAGAGCGTACCATGACCTACGGTAACGTGGGCTGAAGAATAGCTGATATTTTTTTGTAGAAGTGGGTGTCTTGATGGAGATATAAAATTTCTCCTTCTCCTCCTCTTTCTCTTCCAATACTTCCCCACGTAAAACCCCAATCCCTTGAAACATATTATCCATAACAAGTTAGTTAATGCCTATCCCTTCGGAAAGTACATAAAGCCAGCAATTAATATTTTAAAGGAATATGAACAAGTCCCTCCGGAGTTTTTTGAGGTTAACATAATTGCTTACGCTCAGCCTAGGTTTATCTCTCAGTTTTCTCAGATAACTCTTACTCTCACCTCAGTTACCAATCACTAGTTACTCAGCATGATTCCCCATATTAGTAATCAAGAACAGGAGCACAAACCAATAAGCGAGGAACCGTGAATCATGAAAGTCAATAAAATCAATCAATTAGCAGCTTCCACAATGGCATCAATGGTATTCTTAGGTAGTGTTGTCTTATCAGCAGTTAATACACAACCAGCACAAGCCCTTAAAGCAAGACCAGCTACTATTACTAAAGCTGAGTTAATAAATGTTAATTTTAGACATCGCGGTAGACGAAGTTTTAAACGTAATTCTAGACGTAATTCTAGACGTAATTTTAGACGTAATTCTAGACGTCATGGTAGATCCAGGTTTAGATACAATTTCAAAGGTACTTTCAAAGGTAATTTCATTCATCGTGGTAGACGTAAAAGTCAACAAAATCTGAAATTTGATAAAGCATTTAGCACTGGCAATAATTTTGATGAAAGAATTATACGGGTACAATTATTCTAAGAACAATATCTTGCTTTCTCAAATCAGTTAAAAATTATCAATACGAATCTATTCCACTAATCTATCCCAATAATAATATTTTCGCTCTTGAGTCTAAGTAGGTCAGGGGAAATAAATCAAACTATGTAACAGAATGTAAATTAAATCAAAAAGGTTAATTTAGCTTGAATTAGAGAGTATTTACAAAAATAAATATAGTTATGTTTTTAAAAACCGACTTACTTAAGTATTTTCAGAATAGTGGGATAGGTTCACAAAAATTAACCTATGCAATTCGTATCCAAGGTAATTCTCCTCATTAAAGAGTCAGAAGTTTAGTCCTGATATAGGAATCCTCCGCAGATTTTTGAAAAAATAATTTGCGGAGGAGGTTGCTGTACAAAGATTTAATTCTCAGTATAATTAGCAAGATTCAAGAATGTGACCCAAGCATAACGCCTTCACGAAGGCATAATTTGATTGAACATAGTTATTAAATTAATATCAAACAATTTAAAAATTCATAATTCACCAATTATAGGTATTCTGAAATTTTTACGCAAATTATGATAACTATTTAATTATACTATTTAAGTAAGTGGAAAAAATATTGATTTCATTATGTCAGCTATTGTTATTCTCTATAGAAGAGACACTTAGATTGCTCAATAGAGTTTATACGGCGTGAAAGTAAGAACAAATATTGAATGAGTTTGGCACTCTTAATATATTAAAAATTAAATATAAACAGGAGTATCAAAAAGTCAATTTTTTATTGAGTAGATACAGCAGCTATCATCTTAATAATCTAACTTTAGATATTTTTAACTTATAAGAACGAAGCAATTGCTTCATTATCGCTTCATAATTAATTTGTATTATTTAATGAACAAATCTATGATAATAAGTAAATCTATGATTAAACTTTACCTATCAATTTATTTATATATACATCTGTAGCTAGTGGTGAGCTAAATGACAAGAGTGAGAATTAAGAAAAAGTTGCGAAACATAGATACCAAAGAAACTACGATTGCTTTGGAAACACTTCCTTTTAGAAAAGCAAATTTAACTGATAATCAGTTAATAGTAGGTTTACGTAAAATCAGCCTGAGAGCACTGGCAATTTTGAGTATGATTGTACCGGGAGTGGCATTTATAAACTACGGGACTAATCCGGTACAAGCGGCTAGTCTTAGCTACGTTGATACTACTTCAAGTCTAGATGGAGTCACACCAGGATTTAATGAAAATAGCGGTGAGACTTTTCTGGTTACAGAAGATAATTTGACCTTTCTCTCACAGAATCCCACACCTAGTAACGGAAATTCTTCTGCTGACTACGGGTCTGAGAATAGAGCACAAGTCACAAATTCTTCACAATCCCTTGGTGGAAATAATAATGCAAGCTTAAATTTAACTAATAGTGACTCTACAAATAAGGGTCAGAATTTTTATACTGATTCGGGTGTCGGAACTGCCAATTCTCCTAGTGAACGAGTCCCCGAACCACTAACTATCTTGGGTGTAATTACCGCGGGTGGTATGGGTTTATCTATGGGTTTACAGCAGAGATTGAAAAGAAAAAAGTCGAAAAATGTATAAAACGAAAAAATATTTATTTTCCGACTTTTCCTTTGCAGTCTAATAGACTTTGACATACCTCCTACCCTGCGGGAATTGCTTATAGGGAAAGGAGGAATTCCAGTATTGCGTGCATGATTCCCCATCGATGTAGCTTGCTTTCCCCCGAGGGGTATCGATGGGTTTAAATGTTTTTTCTCTTTTCCATGGATGTAGTTTAATTCTCCGTAGGAGTATCCAGGGGGACTGTATTTATCTATTTTATTTTTTAGTCATATTCATGAATTTATTCATTAAAAAATCTTTTTAGAAAAATTAGGTTCTAGATTTCTGACTTTTAAGCAATTGGGAATTTAAGTATCTGCAAATTTTTAATCAATTTATCCTTACATGAAATTAATCCAATCATTTAGTCTGGTACAACTTAAGGATCAAAAATTTTGGTTGTCAGCAATAGGAGTAGTACTTATTACGATTCATCAGACTTTAGCGTGGAAGTCAGATAATTCCAATCTTTTTGCTATCAGCTTTCTGTTTTGGATAACTATATCTTTTTCGATTTGGGATAAACGTCATCAACTCAATTTAAATAGTGGAATATTTCCTAGCTTTTTTGGTTTATCGCTAATTGTTTTAATTTTACTAAAAAGCTCATCAATGATTAGCTTGGGTAATTTTCTATATGTGTCACCTTTTATTTTAGCTTTCGGTCTAGCACTGATAGCTTCTGGTTTTAAGGGGTTAAAGCAGTATCGAGGAGAACTATTAGCCCTATTTGTCCTAACAATTACGAGTATATTACCCTTTGGGGTAATAGATATAACTTTATTTACTACCAAAGCTACTGCTTTTCTACTTTGGTATACCGGTTTTGATGTAAAGCGTTCTGGAACTGATATTCTTTTACCTACAGGAAGCATAGAAGTTGCTGGTGGTTGTTCCGGGATTGAACTTGTCTTTCAAATGTTAGGTTTTGCGTTGCTTTTTCTATTGATATTTCCTCAAAATTTACGATCAAAAATTTTATTGCCAATCTTTGCTATGAGTATTGGTTTTGTTGTCAATGCTGGTCGAGTTGCTGTAATGGCTGTAGTCGTTGCTCAAGGAAACAATAAACAGATTTTTGACTTTTGGCATCATGGTGATGGTTCGCTGATTTTTTCCATGATAGCGGTGCTGCTATTTTCAGGTATTTGCTGGTTTGTAATTAATAGAAATGAATTATAAAAACAAGTTTTTAGCTAATCATGGTAGTTATAATAATACATCAATTTGGCATAAATACCGTATGCCGTTCCTAGCTATCACTTTTACTGGAGCTTTTTTGATATTAGGTAAAATAGTTTTGACTCCTCCTCAAGATAATTTTGGCAATAACAAATATATTCTTCCAGAGTTAGTACCTTTACCGAATTGGCAATTTAGAGGAAGCCATGAATTTATTGCAGAAGCAGATCAACTGCCAGGTTTAATATCTCAAAGACACTATAAATATCAGCAAAATAAATTAATTTTAAATATCGAAATGCGTTATCTAAATGACGGTGATGTCAAACAACATATAAAAAATTATAAGGATAATTCTCTACCTGTTAATATACGCTATCAAGAAAAATATGGTTATTACGGGATTGGATTTAATCAACAACAAGCATATCTAAGTGCTTGTATTAATTATCAAGAAAATACTACTTTTACAGCCGAACAATTTCATGAAGTTCAGTCACATACCAATATTTGGGAGAATCTATTACCCTGGTTTTTGGGTGAAAAGGAATTGGTGAAAAGACGATGTTTATGGGCACATTTATCTATACCCTTATCTTCACCATCAAATAAAATAACTGAAACAAAGTCTCAGGAAGTTCTCGAAAAAGCTTGGTTAAATTGGTCCGAATACTGGAAACATAATTTTCCTAGTTATTAGCCTTATCCTCTGATATTAAAGCTGAATTCACTTTTTAATACTGTTTGACTATCAAAATATTATTAAACTTATAAAAAATGACAAAATCAAATAGCAACAAGTTTATCCCTAAAATTCAAGACTTACAACAGTTCCTTTGCACTCATGAAGGCTCTGTTGTTACTTTACGAATACTTGGATACGGTCTTTTAGCAATGTCTCTATTTGACTGGATTGCATTATTTATTCCAGCTAATTTTATGGATGCAGTTTGGGAATTTAAAACTATGGGTGGGATTGTAGAGAGAGTTCCAGTGCCATTAATTGGATTATTCTTAATATTTTATGGAGAAAGCTTTTCTCGTTCTAATTGGGAGTTATGGAGCCTAAAATTTTTATCTTGGCTAAGTTTTTTATTAGCTATATTATTTATTCTGATGATTCCTTTAGGAGTTATGAATACTATTCGTTTAAATAAGCAAAATTTTGCTCAAATTAATGCTATTTCCCAACAGCAAATTAATCGTGCACAAAGTCTAGAACTGCAACTAAAAACTGTCAGTCCCCAACAGATAGAAAATTTTCTGAATACTCAAGGTATAAGCTCGAACAATAAAGACCCACAGGAACTGAAGACCCAAGTTTTATCGGAAATTTCTCAAGCTAAAAAACTAATTAAAACTCAGACTACAAATATTCAGTCTCTGAAAAAGTTAAATTTAATTAAAACTGCTGTTAAATGGAATTTGAGTGCTGTTATATCTGCTGCTTTGTTTTTTATTCTGTGGAAAACCAGCAGTTGGTCAAGAGAGTGGTGAGTGGGGATTGGTAGGAAAGAAAGATGCAAGCAAGATTTTAATTTTAGATTCTCTAAACTCCGTTATTTCGGGGAAATAAAATAAGTAATGAAATGCAGATTTATAAATAAATGGTATTAGGAGCAGATATGTCTGAGGAGGTGATGAAAACCTATAAATCTTATACATATATACACATATATACAGCAAAAATTTGAGGAGACCATATCATAAAAATTTAAACACCATTTTAGGTCTTATGGACTGTATTCTCAATAACTTTGATTTAATAACTGTGATTTGAAGCGATCGCACATAGGTAATCTTCATGGGCGATCGCTTACTATTACGGGTTAATGTAAAAAAATGTAAAGAAGAAACTATACTCTTGTAAGTTATAATGCATCATTTAAAACCAATAGCTAGATAAATAATATGAATTGGTGGCATCGACTCAAGAAAAATCCTTTGGCACGGTTTGGAGCAATTGTACTGTTAATATTCTATTTATCAGTAATTTTAGCAGATTTTGTTGCTCCCTATGACCCATACGAACAGCAAGCAAGTGGTTCTTTGCTGCCACCAACTCAAGTGTACTGGAACTCTCAAACTAGCGGTCAATCTTCGGGGAAATTTATTGGAGCGAATATTTACCCGACAATTATAGGAGATACGGCTTTAGAGACAGGGAAACGGGAGTTAGAGCAAGATTGTTCTAATGCTACTACTATTCGTTCGTTTGTTACAGGTGGAAAATCAACACTATTTCAAATTAGATTACCTTTGCCTC
>JBHJJE010000086.1:0-16660 GCA_050042865.1 Mastigocoleus sp. | reverse complement strand
AGGTGGCGAGACGGGATTTGCACCCGCGACCTCTCGTTTTACAGACGATAACCCTCAATTCTTCGTCCCGGTACTGGGTAAGTTATGAACAAGGATGTTTAGCGCTCTATCTACTGAGCTACTCGCCACATATTTAAATTTGTAAATTTTTATTCTAGTTTCCTAGATAAAAATACTTAACTTGCCTTGATTGCTACTTTTGGTGTAACAGGACAGGATTTGCACCTGCACGACTTTCGTCACTAGAACCCGATAATCCTAATTCTTCGTCCTGTGATGGGCAAATAAATGTTGAACAAGGAAAATCTAGCGCGTCTACTAATTTCCGCCACCTGTTACATATATGTTTCACAATAATCTGGTTGGAAATAACCTGCTTGAATATCGATAAATTTGGCGCAGAGGGCAGGATTTGCACCTGCGTATGATGGATTGACGATAAACCTCGATTCGTCGTCCCGTAACGGGTAAGTTATTGACCAAGGAATATGGGTAAATACCCTTCCACTGCCTTAACTAACTTGGCTACCTCTGCATGAGCTTCTATGTAGAAACAAAATTTAGTAGAAATAAAATGGAAGCAAAAACTTAATTTTGGTGCGGGAGGCAGGATTCGCACCTGCGACCAACGGCTTAAATGGCGATAATCCTAATTCTTCGTCCCGTAACGGGTAAGTTTTGAGTAAGGATGTTTTACGTTGCTCTACTACTGAGCTACCCCCGCAAGCAAAGCTTAAATATGTCAGGAAGAAATTCAGTTAACCTCTATTAGTTTGGCTTTGTTTTCCTTCTGTATTACCAATGTAGTATATGTATTATGTGATGTCAAGAGAAATAATATTTTTTTGTTGTCTTTGGAGAAAGTCTGTCAGTTTAATGCTGTTAACTTTTGTATCTTGCTAAATAAAATATGACCAGAAGTGGAGGCTCTAAAGATGTATTTTTAGTTTCCAGAATTAAAATTAGTCGTCGGTACACGGTCAGATTGTAAACAAATATTTCTTTTCGCTGGCGATCGCTAAAATAAATCAGGCAAAAAATTAAGGCAAAAGCTACAATTTTTTTTGCCTTAATTTTGCCATTTTTGCCTAAAGATTAACTATTCTGACTTCATTAAAATTATTTTTGACAGTATAAAAATAATGAAGAATCAGCAATCGCTACAAACAAATGTCCCAATTTTTGCAAAGATAGTAATATTTTCTAAGTTCTTGTAATTACACATTTCAGCAAATAGGGGCATGAGTGAAAAAACATCTTTAAGTTATGGCAAAAGTTTTCTGATTCTGATTTTGCCAATTTCGATCGGGATTATTTTCTTTATTAACACTTGGCGAATTTGGTTGGTTGCTTTGGCTTTACTGCTAGGTTTAAGGCTATTTCAGACCTATCAATGGCAACAGTGGTGTAATAAAACAAATCCTTTGTTTAATCAGCTAATACAGCAAAATCAGGGCAGAATCACACCTATAGACTTATCAATCCAGGGAAATTTTTCTGGAGCAAAAGCACAGCGTTATTTAGAGACAAAAGCTCAGGAATTTGGCGCTAGTATTCTCGATGAAAAAGATGGTAATAAGGTTTATCACTTTATTACTTCCAGTACTCTCGGAAGTATATTGGACGGCAGCGAACCGGAGTATGAAAAATCTCCGGCAAAAGTATCTTCTTCCTTTAGTACAGAACTTTTGGCACCACCAATATCTCAATTAGAAGCTGTTGAGACAGAAGTTGAGTCAGAAGTTGAGGCAAAATCTGAAATTTCAACACAGCAAGCAAGTGTAGAAAAATCTGATTTAGTTTCAGAAGAAGAAAATTTAGAGTCAATAGACCGTTCTCACACTAAACCTTTAGAAGAGCAGCTTCTGTTTGGTTCCTTAATTCAATCCGAACTTGCGAAAAGGTTGGGTGTTTACTCCAGTACTGTTTATAAGCGTCGTAACGATCCAAAATTTCCGGAATGGTCTCGCGATCGCGACCCGGATGGTATAGCGTGGACTTTCTCTAAATCAACTAAGGAGTTTTTCCCAGTTGAAGAGAATGAAACTGTTTAGTTTGCAGTACTTATTTAAGAATGTGAAATTTAGGAGGTGGAAGTTTTCAATTGGTCGAATTCCAATTAAGTCTGATAGAGAAATAGGGTATGCAGGAATTTTATTCATTTTTTCCTGCTCCCTGACTTCTTTGCCGAAATTTCCTGTAGAAATTTTCTACAGGTTCATCCCGCTAGTGCTGTAAGCGGGTAATTCAAAATGGAAAATTCAAAATGGAAAATTCAAAATTCTGATATAGTTAGCATTTTATCGATTTTAAATGGTTCCTTCCTTTACGTCCCAGCCTAGGAGGTTTGGAAGTAATAGTTCTGAATTGCGTAACACTAAATTTCGTAACCGGAACCTTACAAGGAACAAGTATTTTGAAGTTTCCTTGTCAGAGAAATTTCCAAAGAATATCTTGAAGTTGAAATTTTTAACTTCTAATGGGAATTTAGCGACTTACCTATAGCTTGAGAAATTGAATCTAGCTTATTTTCTGCAAGTTTAATTCGTAAACCTTCCAGGATTTGACGTACCATCAATGGTCCTTGATAAACCCAACCGGTGTAAACCTGTATTAAACTTGCACCAGCAGTAATTTTTTCCCAAGCATCTTGAGCTGTGAATATTCCTCCCACACCAATTATAGGGATTTTCCCTTGGGTTTGCCTGTAAATAAATCTAATTACTTCTGTGGAGCGATCGCGGACTGGAGCACCGCTAATGCCACCAGCTTCTTCCTGGGGTGATAAACCGGTTTTGGTAATTATTTTGGTTTGCAATCCATCTCGTTGAATTGTAGTATTCGTAGCAATAATTCCTGCTAATTTATAAGTTTGAGCCAAGGGAATGATTTCGGAAATTGCCTCTAACTCTAAATCAGGAGATATTTTCACAAATACTGGTTTATTTGTATTATTTTCTGACTGTACTACTTCTAAAATTGCACTTAGAGAAGAAGCATCCTGGAGCGATCGCAATCCTGGAGTATTTGGTGAGGAAACGTTAATCACAAAGTAATCCCCTAAGTTTTTCAGCAAACGGAAGCTTGCTAAATAGTCTTGTGGTGCTTCTGGGAGCGGAGTTACTTTTGATTTACCTAAATTAATTCCTATCGGGATTAAAGGTTCGCGAAAATGTTCTTGGGATAAATGAGTGGCTAATGCTGCTGCACCATTGTTATTAAATCCCATACGGTTGAGGGCGGCTTTATCTGAGGGTAAACGAAATAGTCGAGGTGAAGGATTACCGGGTTGTCCTTGATAAGTTACCGTACCAAGTTCAGCAAAACCAAAGCCAAAATTTGACCAGATACCAGCAGCTAAACCATTTTTATCGAAACCGGCAGCTAAACCAACTGGGTTAGGAAAACTTAAACCAAATAGATTTTGTCGCAGACAGTTTTCAGATAGACATAGATTTTTCCGAAGATAGTTTCTTAAAGGATGTGTCAATCGACCCTGAGTATCTTGGTTAATCCAGTTAAGACTACTAATTGTAGAGTTATGTAGCCATTCGGGGTCGGCTTTGAGCCAATTGAATAAAACTGGACGTAATATGGCTTGATAAATATCCAATTGTGTTTATTTTTTGAGAATTTTCGTCTAGACACCATAAAACGTATTAGTTACGGTGCCAATATGGGCATCTTATATATTAGCAAGCTATGTTGACTATTTATTCTGATGAGGCAGCCACAAAAATTCACAGCCGCCGAACATCAAATTGTTTCATTGGGGCACATTCTCCAGAATCTCCGTGAAGAGGACAATGTTGATGCTTTAATTGACAAAACTATTATTTATCTCAAAGAGAACTTTGAGTACAGTCTGATTTGGATCGCCCTTTATGACCCTCTAAATCATATTTTGCACGGCAAGGGAGGAATTATTCCTGGTAATGACACAACCCCTCTTACACAGCGTTTAGTTATTAGTTCAGGAGATTTACTAGAGCAGGTAGTTATTGAGCAGCGTCCTTTGGGTGTAGCAGACTTAAGAGTAGAGACGCGGACTGAAGGATGGCGAGAAGTCGCTCAAAAAAACAACCTGCAAGGAACAATTATTTTACCCATCCACCATAGAGAACGTTGTTTAGGAATAGTTTTATTAGCATCTAAACGCTGGGGATACCTAATTGCTGGCGAAGCTAGGGCAAAATTGATGCTAATTGTAGGTCAGCTAGCAGCTAATATCCATCAACACGATGTAGAAGTGCGGCATAAGCAAGTTAAGCGTGCTGATGAACCAATGGTCAAGTTACTAGAAAATCTACGTAACTTGAGCGATTTGGATAAAAGATTGGAAGCTGTGGTATATGCAACCCAAGACTTTATTGGTGCAAGTCGGACAAATATTTACTGGTTTGAACGCAAAGGTCGCTATTTCTGGCAACGATTTAGTAGTAAAGGCAAATTTAATTACAGAAAAGAATTTTCACAAAAAAAGGGTAAGAAGATTACTATCCAGGATTTAAGTGATTTTTACTATACTCTGGCAATGGGTCAAATAGTTTTCGTTGGTGAAGGTCGGAGTTCCCTAAAAAGTCATTTCACAACCAAGATACTGGAAACTTTGCATATTCGTAGCTTGTTAGCAGCTCCTATTATTTGGCAAAAAGAACTTTTGGGCTTTTTAGCAGTGGAAGATAGAGATTCTAGGATTTGGGGGGAAACACAGAAAACCTTTGTCAGAGGTGCTGCGGGTTTAGTTTCCCTGGTTGCACCAGTTGAAAAAATAGAAAGTACTATTGAGCAAGTTAAAGAAGATGCTCAGATGAATACTGGACTTCTCAAAGGAATTTGTGAAGATGATGATTTAGGAGAAATTTTGAAAGATTGTGCAGCCAAAGTCTTAAAAAGACTAAGTGCAAATCAATTTTTTGTCTTACAGTATGACTCCGAAAGAAGCAAATATCAAGTTTTTTATCAAGACAAATCTCACAAGGAGCAAGATTTAGAATCTGGATTAAGTAGAATCCAAGAAGTTGATTTACAGTTACTAAAAAACTCATTCTCAGTTATTGACATTGAGAATATAGAAGATGATTTACGACTTTATAATTGGCGTTCTGACCTGACAAAATTAGGAGTGCGATCGCTTATTGTATGTAGTTGTTTGGGCAATGATTTTCCATCTGTATTATTGATGGTAAGTAGCGATATTCATCGTTCTTGGAATAGTTTGGAAAAAGAGTTAATTCAAGCTGTAGGTAGACAAATAGGTGTGGTGGTTAGACAAGGACAGCTGCATCAGATGAATCAGCAACGTCAGCAAATATTAGCTAGTTTTCATCAATGTCTGCGCACTCTAGAATCAGCCCAAAATAATGACGCCGATAAAGGAGAAAATTATCTAGAAAAAGTTGCAATGGAGCAAATTGCTTCCGTATTAAATTCTCCCTTGATATTATTACTGACTTGGAAAGTTGGAGAGAGTGTAGCAAAAATAATTCCTGGAGTTAATAGCGATCATAAATTTGGATTTTCTACTGATGCTGTAATTCCTCTACAAAATGAAGCTTTAGTACACTGGGCTTTTCAAACTGATGGTTTGTTTAGCTTACAAGTCAAAGATTTGCTTCCCGACACCAGAAAATGGCTGCATGGTTCTGGAATTGGTGAAATTTTAATTATCGCTTTACGTACTACATCAAAACATGAACCGACAGGGGTATTAGTAATTGCCGATTATCATGATAGACGCTGGTCAGAACAAAGTTTGAGCGCAGTAGAAACTCTAGTTTGTCAGTTAGCATGGTCTCGTCGTCAACAGCAAATTGCTCGCACCCTAAAATTAAAAACTGAAAATTTACAGCAGATAAATTGGTACAAACACCGTTTATTAGAAGAATATCAAACCAATACGTCTTCCCTGGTTCACAAAATTCAAGAATTAGAAGTTACTGGGAATAAATTGGTGAATATGCGTTACCAACAGCTCCTCAGACAGTTCGAGCAGACAGCATCATCAGTCACAGGAGTAATAGAACAGGAAAAATGGACTTTACAAAATAATCCCCAGAAAAAACCAATTGCAGCCATACTCAAACAATCTTTAGAGCAAGTAGATTTTTTAATTAAAGAAAAAAGGCTGTGGATAGGAGTACATGGCTTAGGTCAACAGGTAAGCGAAAACTCATATGATTCAGATTACATACCCAATTTCAAATCTTCCTTACTTTTAATTGGTGACATCGAAAAAATTGAACTAGTTATTCATGAGATTTTAATAGTTGCTTGCGATCGCTCCGAAGTTGGGGGCAGAATTGACATTTGGTGTCGTCGCTTGGAGGATAAAAGTTTTCTGGAAGTTTCAATTACGGATAACGGTGTAATTGAACTTGGTTTACTAGAAGATTTAAATGACTATAATTCTTTAGATATTCTTGCACCTTCAACTCTGGAAAAACCTCCAGGGTTAAATTTACTGATTTGTCAGCAAATAATTCAACAATTAGGTGATGAGCTACATTTCTATCAGTTACCAGATGGTCGTTTAGTTAGTCGTCTATTATTATCTCTAGCTGCAAAAAATAAATCTACAGAATAATCTATAGCAATACCGTGTTCCTTAAGACTTTTCTATTCATGTTTTCAATCATTGCTTTTCGTGACCCTTTAAGCTCCCACCAAAATCATACTTTCAATTACGATTGCTCCAAAATTTCTTTGTGAGAGTAGCATTAAGCTTTTAATTCATTTTCTTTTTTCCAAATCAGCAAATAGATAGTTCTTAAATTTTGAATTTTGTTCCCGTAAGATACCTAGGAATTATCCTAAAAGGGGGATGACCCCACACTAGTAACCCTAAAACAGTTATAATTATCTTCCAACTTCAAAATATATTTTCTTTTAAAACACGCAATTGGTATGGGACGAAATCGTTCTAAATCTGACTTACCAACGAAAATCTGTCCTGTATGTCAACGTCCCTTTACCTGGCGTAAGAAATGGGAAAGTTGCTGGGATGATGTGAAATATTGCTCGGAACGTTGTCGCCGTCATCGTTCAGAAGTTAAAAAAGATACAATAAATCCTAAAAATTAGTTAAAGAATCAGGGGCTAATAAACCAATGACATCAAAAGTGCAACCAAAATTAATTATTCATGGTGGAGCTGGTAGTTCTCTCAAAGGTAAAGGGGGATTAAATGCAGTTCGTCAGTCACTCCATCAAATAGTAGAGGAAGTTTACACTTTACTTTTATCAGGTACTAGTGCGAATGAAGCAGTGGTAAAAGGCTGTAATTTACTTGAAGATGAACCACGCTTTAATGCTGGTACTGGTTCAGTATTGCAATCTGATGGTCAAATTCGGATGAGCGCTTCTTTAATGGATGGAAATGCTCAAAGCTTTAGCGGTGTCATTAATGTTACAAGAGTCAAAAATCCTATAGATTTAGCGCAATTTCTTCAGACATCTTCAGATAGGGTTTTGTCTGATTATGGAGCAGCAGAGTTAGCTAGGGAATTACAAGTACCTAGTTTCAATGCCTTGACTGAATTGAGGCTGCAAGAATGGTTAGAAGAACGTCAAGGAAATTTTCAAAAATCTATGGCTGGGGTGGTTGCAGAAGCAGAACTTGTCTCTTCGGAAAATGCCGGTAGAGGAACAATTGGCGTAGTCGCATTAGATACTATGGGTAGACTTTCTGCTGGTACCTCTACTGGTGGTAAAGGTTTTGAAAAAGTCGGACGCGTCAGCGATTCAGCAATGCCAGCCGGTAACTATGCTAATAATCACGCTGCGGTTAGCTGTACTGGAATAGGGGAAGATATTATAGATGAATGTCTTGCTCCTAAAATTGTCATACGTGTCAGCGACGGTATCTCCTTCCCTGAAGCGGTAAGACGTTCCTTTAGCGAAGCAGAAGGAAACAAAAGAGATTTAGGTGCGATCGCTTTAGATGCAAATGGGGCGATCGCTTGGGGAAAAACTAGCGAAACTTTGCTCGCTGCGTATCATGACGGAGAGAAAATCGGCGATACTTTGGAAGTTGATATAGGTATGCAGACTGGATGTTTATAACGCCGAAGAGATGAGGAATGAGTAGTGAGAGGGGAATGTTGAGAGGGAAGGGAAATAGTGGGAATTCCAATATGCAGAAAAATATAAAATATAAAGAATTATCAAATGTATAATTTGTAGGAGATTTGGGGGACGTAATTGTCCCCTCACTAATTCTCCACCAATACAGGATTCGGGGAAAATCCCCATCCTTACTCCTTAATTTTCCAACCCTTTTTAATTATCTGACGACTGCGAGCAATTACTAAGGCATCATCATCTACATCTTCTGTGACGGTAGACCCAGCAGCAATATATACATCAGAACCAAGATTTAAAGGTGCCACTAACACACTGTTGGAACCTGTTTTAGTGCGATCGCCAATTTTTGTCGGATGTTTTTTCACTCCGTCATAGTTAGCGGTAATGGTTCCAGCACCAATATTCACCTTAGTACCAGTAATTGTATCTCCGAGATAAGACAGGTGAGCAACATTTGTGCGATCGCCAAGTTTTGTATTTTTTAATTCTACGAAATTACCGACCCGGCAACCTGTAGCAACTTCTGCATGACCTCTTAAGTGAGCAAAAGGACCAATACGACTGTTACCTTGTACAGTACTGTCTACAATTACAGAGTAGGCAGCCGTAATATTTTCTCCCAAATGACTGTTTTCAATAAAACTTCCTGGTCCAATATGGGAACCTGTGCCGATTGTAGTATTTCCCCTTAGATGAGTTTGGGGTTCAATAATAATATCTGACTCTAATTCAACGGTTTCATCAATGGTGATACTTTTATGGTCAATTAAAGTCACACCAGCACTCATCCACTTCTCTTTAACTCTTGTTTGTAAAATATCGTAAGCTGTTGTTAAATGCAGGCGGTTATTAACGCCCATAATTTCCTGATAATCTTCTACGTCTACAGCCATCACAGGACTAACTTGAGTTACAGCATCAGTAAGATAGTATTCCTTCTGAGCGTTATTCGTTTGCAAGTGAGGTAATACTTTTGCTAAATCCTGCCAGCGAAAACAGTAAATCCCAGCATTTACTCGACAATTTTGTTTTTGTTCTTTCGTACAGTCCTTATCTTCAATAATTTGCTCTACGACATTTTCAGTATTACAAAATACCCGTCCGTAACCAGTAGGATTCGGTAGCTGGGAGGTTAAGATGGTAGCTGCATTTTGATATTTTTGATGAATTGCTAATAAATTTTCCAGAGTTTCGCTACGAAGTAATGGTACATCACCATTTAATATTAATAAATCCCCTTCATAACCTTCTAAATGTGGTAGCAACTGCTGAATTGCATGACCCGTACCTAACTGTTCTGTTTGTTCTACAAACTCTAAATCGGTCATAAACTCCATAGCCGTTTTTACCTGCTCGGCTTGATACCCAACAATTGCTATTCTCCTCGAAGGTGAAAGTGGCAATGCACTATCAGCTACTCTCTGTAAAAGAGAACGTCCACCCAAAGAATGTAAGACTTTGGGCAGTTTTGATTTCATCCTAGTGCCGCGTCCCGCAGCTAAAATTGCTACAACTACCATAGTGAAAGCTACTAACTGTTCATATAATTACGATTGATGCCGAAGGCTATATCCGACTCCGGCACAAATCATAACAGTTAGCTTTGATAACCCGAAACCTTTATTTTTTACAATTGCTAATCAATTCGGGTGCTAGTCCTCAAAGCGATGGTAGGATATTGCCTGCCTGCTAGCGATCGCTTAAGCTTTAGGTATGGTGTGACGCGAATATTTTATTTGTGAATCCTGACTTACAAAATTTTGCTTATGACGAATTTTGATAAAATCAGAAAACTGTTTCATCAGTTTAGGATTGCGCCAACCATTATTTGTTTCTTGCTGCATTATTTCTATAGCCTCTTGAGGAGTAAATGCAGGTTTATAGGGTCTTTCACTAGTTAAGGCATCGTAAATATCAATAACTTGAAATACCTGAGCTAAAAGTGGTATTTCTTCCTCTTTCAATTTGTCAGGATATCCACAACCATCCCAGCGTTCGTGGTGGTGACGAATAATAGGAATTACACCACGCATACTGCGTAAAGGTTGACAAATTTCTTCCCCTATTAAAACGTGTGTTCTCATAATTTCCCACTCTTCGGGAGTCAATTTACCACGTTTGAGTAAAACTGCATCAGGAATACCAATTTTTCCAATATCATGAAGATAGGAACCCCAAACTAGATTTCTGATTTGGTAGCGGGGTAAATCCAAATATTCACCAAATTCTTGACCCAAACTAACTAAGCGCTCGCAATGATCCCCTGTATTTGGGTCTCTGCTTTCTATAGCTCTAGCAATAGAGAAAAGGGCTTTTTCAGCATGATCTAAATCCTCATTTAAACGCTTTTGATGTACTAAGGATTTCACACGTGCGGCTAATTCTAAACGGTCAAAGGGTTTTGTTAAGAAGTCATCTCCCCCTACTTCTATACCCCGGATGCGCGATCGCCTATCATTTAAAGCTGTAATAAAGATAATTGGTATTAATCGAGTTTGTTCATCTTGCTTCAGGATTTTGCAGACTTCAAACCCATCCATACCAGGCATCATTACATCTAAGAGAATCAGATCCGGTTTACTTTGCGCGATCATTTCTATCGCACAAACACCACTGTCAGATTCAATCACCTGGTATCCCTCCATTGCTAGCAAAGCAACCGCAGTCATTCTACTAGCTGCATGATCGTCAACAACTAAAACTTTCGGTTCATCAGATTCAAAGGTGTTTACACCAAAACCTTTGATTGAGAAATTCGCAGGAAGCAAAGATTTATGGGAAGAAACTAAGTTACAACTATCAACACTGGTAAAAGATGAAAATTCTTCTGTGCTTTCCATCGATTCTTGATTAAATGAATTTAAAGAATGTTTATCTGCATTTTGTAATTCTCGACTTTTATGTTTGGAACTATTTTTCTTAGCCTGCGGTAAGGGGGTTGACCCACTAACTTTTTCTTCGGTAGACCCTGTATAATTGGAATTCCATTGAACCACAAAGGTACTCCAGTTGTAAAAATAATTAACGATTTTACTTTTTTTAAACTAGTTTTCAAACTCAATTTACTTATAGTTTGAAATTTTGCACATAAGAAAAGCCTATACAGACTTGCTTGAATCGGTGCTTTATTTAATAGGTTATTTTGTATTTTAGGTTAGGAAAAACAAAAAAATATCTTAATTCTACTCTTCGTTTTACCCGTTCACTAATTACAGTATGTGCAATTATATAAAATGTTAAATCAGGTTTTTTACGGAGATTTATTGATATATAGCGTTTACCAGTCTAGTGAGGTGCAGTTTCACATCCGTGTTCTTTTAAGACAAGTAGGAGAAAAAATTAGGTGTACTTCACTTGCTTAGGAAACGCTATAGTTTCATTCAAATCTTATCTGTTTGAAAGATATCAACTAGAATTTTAATACTAAGTTGAGTGTATTCCCTTCAAATCTAAAAGTCCTAAATTTGTATTCAAACAGTTTTAATATAACTTTGATACAAACTATAAGATAAGAGAACAAAAAATATTCTTAACTTCTATTAAACCCCTCTTAAGCGAATTTGATAACGACCTTAACCCCCAGACTTTAGTGATTTATATCACAAAATAATAATTACCTCAAAATTTTTATTAAGCAATTGTTTGTAAGTAATGTAATATACTTGATATTCTTAAGTATCATTTTTATCTCGCAGCCATCTTTTTCGCCAACCAGATGTAGACTCTAGTTGTGAGTGTATCTGTTCTTGCTTTCTGCGTTGGCAAATATTTTTAGTGGAATCACTTAATTTTGGGTCTCGGTAAGGAATTGCGGCACGGGTTTGTAAATGTTCTTTTTCCTTACAAGATAGAGGAGGAAGTGGAAAATCATTTTTACAATTCCATGCTGCCACGGTTCCTGGAGAACGTCTTCCGACTGGTGGAGTAGAACCAATTTGTAATCCTACTAATTTCATGGCATTACGTACAGCAGCAGCACATGAGTAAGTAGCAATTAAGCCATCACCTCTCAAGCATTGAGATACAAGCTTTATAAATTCTACTGTCCATAGCATAGGACATTGTGGAGGCGAGAAAGAATCTAAAAAAATTCCATCTGCAAGGAAATTCTTATCTACTAGGGACTTTATAGTATTTCTAGCATCGCCAGTAAGTAAACGAGCCTTACAATTACTACTAATAAATTCTTGTTTGAAGGCTAACTCAGATAAAATAGAAATATATTTATAATCCCAATTATCAAGTAATTTATGAGCGATCGCAGCCTGTGGAATTTCCTGATCTAACTCCAGACCAACAATTTCTACATGACAATCTGGATTAACAGACCAAATTGTTTCTAAAGCAGCAGCTGTATTGTAACCAAGACCGTAACAAATATCTAAAATTTTTAATCTTCCTCGATTGGCTTTCAGAGCAAGATAAGTAGGTTCAACGAATTTACAAAAACTTTCTTGACGTGCACCATAATGACTATGAAAAGATTCGTTAAATTGGTGGGAGAAAAATGTAAAAGAACCATCAGCAGTCAGTTGTGGTGCAAAATCATCAAATTTTGACATATACTCCAACATTTAAGCAGTACATCTAATTATTTAATTAAATATTTAATTAAATAATTACAGCACCTATACTCTATCTACAGTAAATACTAAGCTAAATATATAGATATAAAGTAAAACAAAATTTAGTTCGCTTAGTTAAGATTGATAAAATTTGATATAAAAATCTTAATACAAAAATTAATGAATAAAAATCCAATATTTGTTTCTTGTGAATGGTTGCTAGAGCATATAGAAGATCCATCAATCGCGATTGTGGACTGTCGCTTTTCTTTAGCGGAACCGCAGTTAGGGGAGAAACTATATCAAACTGCTCATATTAAAGGTGCTTACTATTTAGACCTGAATAAAGACCTGTCGAGTCTTGTAAAAGAACATGGTGGCAGACATCCCTTACCAGATACAACTCAATTAGCTAAAAAATTAGCAGCAATAGGAGTTAATTATCAAAGCACATTGGTAGTTGTCTATGATGATTCTCGCTTTGCTTTTGCATCACGTTTATGGTGGTTATTGCGATATTTAGGACATGAAAAAGTAGCAGTATTAAATGGAGGTTTTAGTGCATGGGAAAAAGCTAACTTCCCTTTGACAAGTATTATTCCTCCCGAAAAGAATGCTCAATTTACTCCCCAGGTACAGACTAATTTATTAGTAGATATTTCAGACGTTAAAAATCGTAAAGATTTACCAAAAGTGACTTTAGTTGATTCACGCGATCGCGACCGCTACCTTGGTGTGAGAGAACCTATTGATAAAATAGCTGGTCATATTGAAGGTGCTTTGAATTATCCTTGGAGGGAAGTTACTGATTCTGATGGATATTTAAATTCATTATCGCAACAGCATCAGCGATGGTTAAATATAGAAGATTCGGAAGAAATTATAGTTTATTGCGGTTCTGGTGTAACAGCTTGTGTTAATCTTTTATCTTTAGAAATGGCAGGTATAGGTAAAGGAAAACTCTATGCTGGTAGTTGGAGTGATTGGATTAGTTACCAGTAAATAAGTAAGTTTAGTTTTAAACTTACAAGACCAAAAACTCTCTAAAAGCACTGCTTTCTATAATTAAAAATTACCTAAAACTAAAACTTACCTAAATCTAGACTATAATTAATGCTGAAAAACCAGTTATCGAAATCAATATTATTTTGAGTTGAATCACCAAGGGTTACTCCGCTCTGTAAACTAAGGTTACTATCTTTAGATACTCCATAGTTTAGATTTGCCAGGAGTCTATGATACTGGTCTTCTCTAATCCGTTCAATAAAGTCTGAGTAATTATACTGATAGCCAAAACCCAGACGTAAAGAACGCTTAAAATAGTAATTTAGAGAAACTGATAAAAAGTTGACAATTCGGTTTCGCTTGATCGATGGGTTCGTCAAGTTAACCCGTAACTCATAAAAACTATCTAACATTAACCTACGAGTCAAAGGATCTCTTCGTCCAAAAGATAAATGTAGCGAGTTCTCATCCAAAAACTTCTCCCCAGATGAAAAATTGAAGCGATCGCTACTTCTTGCATAAAATAATTCCTGATGTTTCCAGCCTAGCTCAGCATACATTTTTTTACTCAGACGCTGGTAAAGATTCAAATTTACTTTGAACTGATTGTAATTAAATTCCGCATTATTCAGATAACGAAATAGATTTCCACTAACAGAACCCCGTAAATAAGTCTTAGGAGCAATCTTTATTGGAACTGAGGATAAGCTCAAACCACTATAAATTAAACCATCTGCTTCAGGATTCTTCTCGGAAGAGAATATATTACTGGTATTAAAATATCCAGCATGAACAGATAAAGAACCTACTGGTTTAAAATCATCTTCTCTGGGTTGAGGAAGGGGTAGCTGCTCTATAGGTTTTTCTCTCAACTTTAAGAATCCTAATTCTGGGTCTATTGTCCTCAGTAAATTTGGTTTTAATTCTGTTGGTTTTTCTCTGACAACTATCCTTCCTAATTCTGGATCGTTATTAGGATCTATTGATTTCTCAATATTTCCTTGTAGTATCTTGATAAGCTTTTCTATTTGTTCAATTCTATCTATCTCTGGTGTTTCCAACTGCTCTTCTATATCTTCAGTAGAGGGATTTTTTATCTCTGTTGTTTGTCCTTCTACTGGTGGTGGGACTGTTTGAGGGAGGTTAGTATTTTCATTATTTTGCGATTCTGATTCTGAAGTGGTTTCGTTTTGCGAAACTATATCATTCACTGAGATGAAGTTACTTTTATCCGTTTCTTCTCGACCCAACGGAAATGATAGTTGTGCAATTAACTTTCTGTCTAGAGTGTTAGATGAACCAGTTGACAACAGATTGTCTTCTTTTAATAATTTTATTGGTGGACCTATTGTATTTTCTTGGATAGGATTTATTTTTTGAAGATCCAAAAAACTTTGTTGACATTTTTTACAATTTTGAGCCACTAATTCTTTAATACGAAAAGATGGTAAATCTGAAACTAAGCTTTCCCTTAATCGAAATCGTGTTAATTCATTTGTCTGTGCTGATACTGTCTGCGTAGAGTAAAAACTACCTCCACAGTATACAAAGAAAACATAAAAGCAAACTTGTTTCCATCTCTTATATTTCATTACTTTTTCTTCAGTTTTGACTGCTATATCTCGTTACTAGTTCCGAGGTTGGAGAATTAAATTTAATAGGATATTATTGGATTATTTATGTTTCTATATTTAGATTTGGACAGTAAAAAGTAACTATTAAGACATTATTCAATTAAAAATGTTTACTGAAATAAAGAAGCAACTATGTTGTAATATATAGTGGATTTACTGAATAAATATATCAAAAATATCAAAATTTTGTTCATGGAGTAGCAAATTTACGTAAATAAGTTTGTTATAACAGTAAACAGTTAGGTAAATTTATAGCTTTTATATTTTTTTCTTATATTTTGTTTATTTAAAAACAAATATCGAATTATTTTTTTTTGGTATAACTTTAGAGGCTCGAAACAATGTTTCGTAAATTATTCCCAGTTGTAGTATTTAGTTTATGGGGAATGGTATTTTCGCCTTTACCACAAGCTTTTGCTAGAGTCCCCTTAACTCAGGCTGAGATTCAGTATTTGAGACGTTCGGTACGACTCATGCCTCGAAATAGACCTAAGCGTTGGGCAAGATTACGGGACAGAATGATTCCCGGTGACGGTTTGTCTACAGGTAGAGCATCTTTAGCTGATTTGCGATTTAATGATGGTTCTCTTGCACGTGTTGGACAACAGGCTATTTTTTATTTTCAACCTAGAACTCGTAATTTCAGATTAGGTAATGGTACCGTACTACTTTTAATTCCTCCAGGAAGAGGAAAAACCCGCATCAACACACCTAATGCTGCTGCTGCAATCAGGGGGTCTGCTTTATTTGTTCGTTACGATAAAGAAACCGATACCACGATTGTGGGAGCACTTACCGATAGCGGTATTGAAGTATCAAATAAAGATCAATCTCAAACTCAGGAATTAAAAGCTGGTCAATTAATAATTATTATTAAAGACAGAATTAAATCTCTGTATGATTTTGATTTAAGAACTTTTTATGAAACTAGCGAATTAGTAAAAAATCTAAATTTAAATAAACAAGACACCACAATCAAAGATCCTGCGATCGCTAGCGTTAAAAAAGAAACTACAGAAGCTCTCAAAGAGCAAACTCCCATAGAGGGTAAAGAAGTAGTCGCAAATCCACCTCAAATAAGACTTACTAACAACTCCCCTCAAATTACTGATCCGTATCCAGAAAGAAACACTACTATAGATCCGCAAACAGGGGATGTTATTCGTCCGATTCAACCCACAAATCCGCAGAATAATACTGATACACAAGAACCACTACCGACTATAACACCAGCAACAGTAGAACCACCGACAGTAGAACCACAACCTGAACAACCGACAGCAGCAACACAGCAAGAAGAACAACCACAAAAAAAACAAACAAAAGAACAACCAGATAAACAAGAACCAGAAGAAAAACAAGAAAAAGCACA
>JBHJJE010000085.1:0-3191 GCA_050042865.1 Mastigocoleus sp. | reverse complement strand
ATAGTTTACTAGAAAATCATCAATAAAGTTGGCAATGGGAACAAAATCGGGATACTCAAACGGGTCATCGACACCGATTCCTTCTTGGAAATCTAGGTCAACGGAGATATCAAGTACCGCATTTCCCTGATGTTCTATCTGATAATCATTTAATTGAAATGAAAAACTTTCTTCTAACTCAATTGTTTGTGAGGGTGTTTCTTCAGGAGTCGCTACCACAACACTAGCACGGGGAATATCAATATCACTAGAACCAGATTGCACTTGAATATCTATTTCCAGAGAATCTACTACTTGCTCCAAATTATATTCCACCCCAAAATCAGTCGGGATAGATTCAGTCAGTAGAGTTTGAGCTAAATTTTTATTCAGAATTTCCCAAAAATCAGTCTCATTGGGATAGTTTACTAGAAAATCATCAATAAAGTTGGCAATGGGAACAAAATCGGGATACTCAAACGGGTCATCAACACCGATTCCTTCTTGGAAATCTAGATCAACGGAGATATCAAGTACCGCATTTCCCTGATGTTCTATCTGATAATCATTTAATTGAAACGAAAAACTTTCTTCTAATTTCTTTATATTACTCATCTCTTGTAACTTTAGTAACAAATAAAACTGGAATTATCTAAGTATATTATTTGTCTTAGCAGCAAAATATTATTAAATAATTAAGCTGTTTTCCATGACTCTAATTATTTATGGGTAGCATTTATGTAGATTAATGCGCTTCTGTTAAGCTGTTACGCATTTAAATTGTATAACGCTATAAAACACAATGCTCACACTACAATACTTATAACGTTTTAGATTTGTATAATTTAGCTGCACATCAATCAGCTTAGGAACATGGATTTATTAACTTACAATTCTTACTTATCGACTAACTTGCTTAATAAAAGTCTTTAAACCAAGTTTTGCACTTTATTTAATCCTCATTCCATAAGAGTTTTATTTAGTACAAGATTTTATTGAAGGACATCCACTTACAAAAGAGATAAAAATTACTCAGTCTTGGAAAGAAAACCAAGTTGTTAAAAGTTTAATTCTTTTTTTCAAGGATGGCGATTAGATCCACTATTACAATTGAGTCAATTAGTAATAGTATTTTTTACCTTGTTTTACACAATAGAAAGTATCAGCTTACGATAAATGAATACCATCAAAACAATATATCAAAATTACAAAACTTTACACTGCCCATGATGTCTTAATAAATGGTCACACAAGACCAAAGCAACCATTGCTTCCACCATAGGTACAGCGCGGGGTAATACGCATGGATCGTGTCTTCCTTTGGCTGCTAAAACTGTTTCTTCACCCTGGTTATTTACTGTTTTTTGTTCTTTTCTGATAGTTGCTGTAGGTTTAAATGCAGCTCTTAAAATAATATTTTCACCATTGGATATTCCTCCCTGAATACCACCGGAACGGTTAGTTACAGTACGAACCTGACCGTTATCATCAATATAAAACTCGTCGTTGTGCTCAATACCACTTAATAAAGTCCCCTCGAAACCCGAACCAATTTCAAAACCTTTACTTGCAGGAAGAGACATCACACCCTTTGCAATATCGGCTTCTAATTTATCAAAAACAGGTTCTCCTAAGCCTTTAGGAACATTCCGCGATACGCACTCTACAACACCACCCAAGGAATTACCATCTTTACCAAATTGCTCAATTAACTCAATCATTTTTTCGGCACATTCTGTATCGGGACACCGAACAATGTTACTTTCTACTTGCTCTAAAGTTACTTCTTGGGGGTCAATTTTACCTTCCAAATCCTTAATGCGCTTGACGTAACCAATAATCTCTACACCTGCTATCTGACGGAGAATTTTTTTAGCGATCGCACCAGCAGCGACTCTCCCAATTGTCTCTCTTGCGGAAGACCGACCACCACCTTGATAATTACGGAAACCGTATTTTGCGTCATAAGTTGCATCGGCATGAGAAGGACGATAAGTTTGCGCCATTTCACTATAATCTTGGGGACGGGTATCTTTGTTACGTACCAAGATAGAAATGGGTGTTCCTAAAGTTTTACCTTGAAATACTCCCGATAGAATTTCGCAGGTATCAGTTTCTTTACGAGGTGTAGTAATTTTACTCTGCCCTGGTCGTCTTCTATCGAGTTCAAACTGTATTTCCTCAGCTGAAATTTCTAGCTGTGGGGGACAACCATCTATTACAACCCCCACCCCACCACCGTGAGATTCACCAAATGTTGTGATGCGAAATAAATGCCCAAAAGTGTTGCCCATGATGTTGAGGAAAAAAGTTTCAACTAGTGTATTTTACCTGATGTGTTGTTCTTATCTTCAAATATCCATATACCGGAATATATTATTGCTTTGATTACAAGTAGGCTTACAGTTTTGATGCTGATGCAGATTTTTTAGATGATAATCTTACTTTTGAGTTTTATATAGATAAATTGAGAAACTACGAGAATTTTTTTGCTCCAGCACTCTTAATCATTAGATGATGCCAAAAGAGTGTTTATTGTATGCGATCGCTATATATGACTTGTATGTAAGTAGGTTTGCAAAATTATTTGTGTCATTACGAGCGACAGATTAGCTAACGCTATACTACGTAAACACGGAGCGTGTCCGATAGGACTCAGTAATCTCAAAGTGTTGCAATTGCTAATATTTCACTCCGTTCCATTCGCAATGACAAATAAACAATTAATTTTGCCTAGGTACTTAGTATTCTTTTATCAAAAATCAGGAGTTACGCAATTGTTGCAATACCCGGCTGGTATATAACACTAAAAACCTTATTACTTAGTTACAAAGTTAGTCAAAGTGTTACGTGTCCCCATAAGACAAATGTGCCGGTTGTATAAGTCCTAAAACATTTTGAATTTTGAATTTAACTATTAAGCAGTAAAAAAGCACCTTCCCATCATGGGAAGGTGCTTTCCTAAAAGCTATTACTTAATTTTACTTAAGTATTAACCATTGATTGCAGGAGCGCTGATAGCTACAGGAGCGGACTCACCAGCAGCTAAGTCTAGAGGGAAGTTGTGAGCGTTACGCTCGTGCATTACTTCCATACCCAAGTTTGCTCTGTTGATGATGTCTGCCCAGGTGTTGATTACACGACCCTGAGAGTCAATTACAGACTGGTTGAAGTTGAAACCGTTTAGGTTGAACGCCATTGTGGAGATTCCC
>JBHJJE010000084.1:0-77992 GCA_050042865.1 Mastigocoleus sp. | reverse complement strand
AACAAAATTTGATGTTTTTTTATTACTCAGTAAAAAGCCAAAACCCTTTATTTAGTTATAAAAAGACATGATTATGAGGTAGCTTTATCGCACATCTTTTGACTTTACATGGGTTTGTACGTAGAGGTGCAAGATATGAGTTATCACCAGCATTACCTTGAAGGTAGTCATTGTACTTACTTCCAATTATAGGAATTGCACTATAATGTGCTTCAACTCGCTCCTGTGAAAGTGCAGTATTGTAAAGCGCAACATCATCTATCGTACCGTCAAAGTAATAGCCACTGTTCTCTAATATACTTCCTGTAGAAAAGCGAGTATCGTTATTTAGCTGACCAATAGCAATACCACCGGTATGACTGGGAATGGAATTGAAACTAGTAGTTACTGTATCGATTAATTCCCCATTTACATAACCTGCAAGATTACCATTATCAAAAACTAAAGCCACATTGTATGTAGTATTAGTATCTATATCGTAACTCAGCCACTCTCCAGAACCACTTGCCCAAGCTCCTAAATTTAGTTGATTATCTTCTAAATAAATGTTGAGTCCGCTCCAATTCCCTCCTTGTTCATAGAGAATCTGTGTACCGCTAACACTATCAGCATTAAAAGTTAACTCAATGGTTTTCTGGAAATAGGAAGTACCTGTATTGATGCTACTGTTATTGGAAATTAAAACCCCATCATTAACACCATCAAAATCCATCGCGTTATCATCATTACCAAATAATCCCGATACGCTGGTGGGACTTCCTGAATAGCTTCCATAGATGCTGCTACCCAAACTACCGAAGTTAACTGCTGTAGTACCACTTTCCTCATCTAACTTCCAGTATGCAATGGGATTGTCTTGAAGAATTTCGTCCTGATATGAAGCCATAGTTATATTATTTATTGATATTTGCAGTGTGATTTATAATTTTTAATCCGCTCAGATAAAAAGTACGAAAATAGTAGATTAAGAAATTATTTAGGGCTATTGCACCGTAACAATTTGTGTTACTCTAAATCAGTAGAAATACTAAAAATAAAAAAAATTAAGATTTTTCATTATTTTCTGCTGAGATTAATTTGTTTCAACAATCGGCGTTGCATAAGTGCGAGATGAATTAGAAGCTGAAACTATTATTGATTCGTTCAAAATTAATTAAAATCATCCCATTAATCAGCAACGCCCAACAATCTTAGTATGGTCGAATATGAAAGGGAAAAAATTGTCAGTTACGGGCAAACAAGATGGCAGTTATTGACCATTAATTATTGCAATTTTTGGGAATTATGCCAGATTTTAGAAATCCCAATGATTACCAAATAGATGTGATGAAATAATAGTGTAACTGTTTTGCTTTGAGTTACAGCAAATGCCTGTCTGGGAAAAAACAACAACAAAAAGCATAAAAATAACTACGATGATAGTTAAAGGTCTAATACTCATTTATTCCTCTAAACATCGATAGATTTTAATTTAGCCACAGTTTGGGAACCAACAATTCCATCCGCAGTTAAACCATAATACTTTTGAAACTTCTTCACAGATTCTTCGGTTGCTACACCAAATATTCCATCAACTAACAAAGAACCAAATCCAATACCATTTAAACGTCTTTGTAGATATTCTACATCTTCACCTTTGCTACCAAAGCACAGGAGGGGACGAGTGCTGGTGGTTTGACTTGTATAAATCATAATTTTCTCCTTGTTTTTTGAATTAATTTAATCGTTGAGCGATTTCAGTAATTTCAGTATCTTTTAAATTAAAGGTAAAATCATTGACACTTACGGACAAAGCCTATTGTCATTTTTGACCATTAGTCATTGCACTTTTCGGCAATTCTCCTATCTTCCAAGAGAGTTTGCAAATGACCCCTCCCTTGGGTAAAGACTCCCGACGAAATTCTCCTCCCAATCTTTTCGCTAATAAATGGCTGTGTTTTGTACCAAGTTGTTCCTTTCCTGGCTTTAAACCACAACCATTATCCTGCACCTTAAGAATATAATTACCCCCGTGTTCTTCCCCTGTAACCACAATTCGAGTTACACCACGGGCAATGTTTACCTACATTACACAAAGCTTCCTCCAACCATAAACACAAGTCGCGTTTCATTTCCAAAGTGAGGGAAGGTTGGGTAATAGGTGCAAAATTCCGTACTTTAACTCCAATAGTTTGGAAGCAAGTCAGATTGCGTTTGAGAGTTAGGGAATATACTTCATAAAGTAAATTATGCAAGGGAATATTTAGGTTGATAGAGGTTCCTTCCCCCAAGCGAAGAAAATTTTCAGAAGTAGCAGATTCAAAAGTTTCTGGTGAGTTTATTAACTTACTAACTGTATTCTTTTCATCTGTAAGGCTGCTTCCTACTGCGCGAATTTCAGTATTTATTTCCTTCAAACGCTGTAAAAATTCCGTTTGAGATATCTGCTCGGTTTGCACATCTCTTTGCAGTAATGCTAGGGTTTGCAGTGGTCCATTATGAATTTGAGTAAAAGCTTGTTCTAAAGCCTTTTGTCGAATACTCTGTCGCTCAATGATTTGAGCATAGTACTGGAGACGTTCGGTATACAAGCTTTCAACCATTGACTGGAGACGATTATGCAAAAAAATCAGTGCAGTTTGCGTCCCCATTACTGGTCCAAAGGAGATGAGTAAATCTAGTCCTCGTAGGGAATATAATTCTTTTGGGTTAAAAATGAAGTAGGTCAAAATAGGTCCAGCAACACCTATCCAGATGAGTATAGTTGCCAATAGCAATCGTTGAGGACGTAGGGTAATCAACATAAACGTCATCAACATCAACGATACTGAGGAGATTGGTGGTAAATTATCTACAAGATTAATATTTGATGATCTGAATGCCCTCACAGAGAAAAACCAACAGGGCACCACAATAAACATAACGCCCTGGAGTATAGTCAGACTTGTTACTTGTTGCAAACTCTCAGGTTTTGTATAAAGAAGTATTAGTAATATTAAAGATATAATTGCGCACAGGGGAGGAATAATTAAATGAAGCGGGTAAGCATTGGGTTCCAATCTATGAACAATAGTGGCAATAGTTGCACCCACAAACATTAAAATCAAAACAGCTAGAACCAATCGACGCTTTAGTTTACTTTGGGGGGCTAAAATGGTAGACATAATATCCTAATCAATATAGTAAACCTCTTTCTCACATAGGGATTCCTAAGCGTACTTGAAGGCTTTTATCTTCTTCAGAATAAATGCTTGTAAAATAAATTACGATTTTTCTCTAGTTGTACCATGCTGAAGAAGTCGTGTTTGAACAGAAAATGCTCTCCATACCGCGACACTAAAACCTTGGTATCTGAGTTAACAAGGAATTACGTAGCTTTTGCGTAATTCCTGGTAAATTTAATTTTCCCATGGGTCTATTAGTCCATATTTGAATTATCCTTATCTTGGAAATATCCGGTATAACAATTCCCCACCTGTATAAAACCCAGAGAGCGATATAGAGCTACAGCACCGGTATTTTCTTCATCTACCCATAATTTAACTACAGAATATCTCCGAACTAACTTCTGAGTCAGAAAAGCTAATAACTTCCGAGCATATCCTCGTCGGCGATATTGTGAAAAAGTATAGGGAGCAATAACTAATGCATGATAGTCTGTTGCATCATATCTGACTACCGAAACGATTTGCCTATCACGCTCCAAAACCGCTATGCGTTGACGTATTATATATTCATCCCAGTTTTGAGTTAAACTACCGCTACCACGCTCCTTTAAATATGCTTGAGCATAATTTTGCAACTGCGGTTTATCTCTAATTTGTGCCCATCTTCCCTCACCTCCTAACGGAGATTTAGTGCATATCATAGCAAATTGGTCAAATTCTTTTGCTAATTGATAATCTTCCAGCAAATAGGGTTTTATCCACTCCTTGACCTGATTTGACACTGCAATTCTCTGGGGACAACCCTGGGATTTAATCAGAGAAAACAAAGACAGTGCAGTAGCTTTGTCACCACTTTCTAAAGATAAATTAGTATTACCAAGACTACCCATTAACACTCCTCGAACATCTTTGCGAGTTAAACCCATCACGGTAGATGCATTGCAAGCTATGAGAATAATTTCTCCACTTTTATGAGGAAGAATTCGTCTTTGCAAGACTAAACTCAAAGCATATTCCAGATCTGGATTTTGATGGGTATGATAATGCAACCATTGAGTTGCTGCTTGAATTTGTCTTAAAGAAGGTAACTGAATAATCTTGATATTACTAATATTATCAGTGTCAGATTGGCGATCGCGCATGGAGTAATTGGTAATTGGTTGGTGGTTTATGGGTAATGAGTATAGCTAATAACCTAACACCTCTGTATCTCAATTCCTCACTATCTCACTTTACTTTTCCCTAAACATTCAATTTCACCTTTTTAACACCATGACGCATATCATGCTGTCTTTGTATCCAAGATTTACGAACTAAAGGACTTATTAAGCGAGCAATTTTTAAGACTACGGAGCGTAGTTGAGGATTTCTGGGTATTAGTCTAGCTTGTGCTTCTTCCCTAACTTGTAGCTGTTGTACGCGAATAATTTCTGGTTCTCGCTCTGCTTGGATTTTTGATAGTACTTTATCAATTGCTTCTTCGTCTGCGTTTTGATTTAACAAAGGTACTAAATAATTGGTAGCAATAATCGTATCTCGCAATCCTACATTAATTCCTTGGGCGCGTATAGGTGCCATTGGGTGGGCTGCGTCGCCTAATAATAATACACCAGGAGCGTACCATTTGGGACATCTACCGACTACAACTGATAGTTTAATCGGTCTTTCTACGGTATTTGCATGTTGGATAAAATGCTCTGCAAACCATGATGGGGAGGTGGATGCAAACATCTGTGCCCATTGCTTTGTAGTTCTTTGAGTGTCTACGGTTTCATTGGGAGACACAGTCCAAGCAAGGTGTAATTTTCCCTCTTCTGCACCATGGAAAACAGCAAAGGCATTTTCCCCGTCACCAATAGCGGAAAATACATTATCTTTTACAAATTTTGGATGTGCTGTGAGTTTAAACCAAAGAACGTCCATATTCTTAGGTTCTCTTTTTAATTCTATTTTTGCAACCTTTCTGATGACTGAATTTCGTCCATCAGCACCAATTACTAGTCGGGAAGGAATTTCTCTACCATCAGCGAGTTTTACACCTGCAACTCGTTGATTCTTATCCCATAATAAATCTTTGACTGCAATTCCTTGAATAAATTCAAACTCTGGATATTCTCTAGCTCGTGCAATTAATCCTTCCAGTAAAGGTGGTTGAGATACTAGGGTACATGGTTGAGTTCCCGGTTCTACAGGTTCATCAACTCGAAACAGGGATTTTTTACCTAAAATAAATTCCCATCCACTAAGTTCTCTGTGGGGGATATTTTCTATGATGTCAGATACACCCATTTGCGCGATCGCTTCTATTCCGCTCGGCATTAAACCTTCACCACGAAATATTCTTTGAAAGTCTGGAGCTGCTTCTACTAAAGTTACTGTAATTCCCCGTTGTACTAATAATAAAGCAAATGCTGCTCCAGTGGGTCCTGCTCCTGCGATCGCTATTTGTCTCATATTCAATTAAAGTACGAACTATTTACTAGTTTGCCACGTCTGTCTATCTAAGAGGTAATACTCTACGGAAAGTGTCTGCACTTGGGATACCATAAGGTAAAATTAAAAATTGGGAGAGCCATTCATATTTACTTTCCCCATAATTTTCCATATCTTCCCATCCTTTAGCCCCAGCAATTACTGATAGTATTGCGATAATTAAAATATCTGTTAACAAGTGGACACGTGTTCTTTCAACACGGGGGTCTTCCACTTCACTAAAGAGTTCTCCTATTTTTTCAGTTAACAAGGTTGCCGAAGCTATACTCAGAGCCTTGGAGCTTTTAGTCTTTTTTTGTGGAGATTTAAAACCGGATGCCACGAGATTATACCTGATAAAAAGTAGAGGCTTTGATTATCAGCGTACTACTTCACAAGTTTCATACTCAAATATGTTATTTCATTCATTTTTTTATTCAAAAATCTGTATTCTCATATACATTTTAAGATGCGCTTACCCTGACACAATAGTCATCAGTAAAATATCTTCCAATTTTGTATTCTCTTCCAAAGCTTTGCAAAGGTTTTGCCACTACGATCGCCGATTTGTATCGCTAGAATTCCTGGTAAATCATGATTAATTGCTGTCCAAACCCAGATTTTATTTTCTCTTTTTAGTCTTCATAATCTTTTCTTAATTTTGTTGTGCAAAAATAGCACTTGGCAATCAAACAAGGAAATGTAGTTATTGTTACGCAATTCTAACTACTGACTTTTCTCATTAAGTCTGGAAACCTTGATTGAGCAAAGATTTCAGACAACAGAATTATTGCCATTAAAAGTTCTTTATTGACAACATAACAACGAGAAAATAGGAATTGTAGAATAGTTTCCCCTGATAGCGATGGTCAAAGACCCACCTTCGGTGATCGCTGTAATAAAAAGATAACGGGAAAAGTCAGAATTCTAACTAGAGCTTGTAAATTGCAATTAATTTAAGCATTGTTACTCTCTGTTGAGATTTTACTGGCAACAACTTTTAGAACAACAACAGCCTACTTTTAGTGGGGTGCAGTTCGCACCTCAAGGCAGAGAAGAGGATATCGACAATAACGAGGCAGTTCTAATCGACCTCGAATCACCTTTAAATTTAGACTCTACTTTAGGAGGTAGTGCTGTGATTGATGCTAATGACACAATGGTTCCAAAAATAGATGCACCTAAAAACGTCATCATAATTGTTGGTGATGGTATGGGCTGGGAAATGGTTCGTGCTGCTGCTATTGCCCAACAAATTGACGAAGGACATCAAGGAAATACTTTAGAGGATTTTTATACAGAAGGTAAAGGCGAAGGACTGAGCTTTCAAGAGCTAGAAGGCTATACCAATGCCACAACTTATTCAACAATTATCGACGGTGACAAAGGTAACTCAGCCCTTAAAGGAGATCCTAGAGACCGTGTTACCGGTGAAGGGGAACTGCGCGAAGGATTTACTTTACCAGGTGATTCAGATTCAACTGGCTTCAATCCCATCTTTAACCCCTATGCAGATGAAGATTCTCCAGGAGAAGGTAATCTCGTTGGTTACGACCCCCAGCAAGGCGGTACTCAACCTTGGCTGGATGGTTCTAATCCCGACTACATCAAGCAAAACTATACTGATTCTGCTGCTGCTGGTACGTCTCTTTATTCGGGAGTCAAGACATTTGCAGGAGCTCTTGGGGTTGACATTTTCGAGCAGCCAGTTGAAACCATTCTCGAAACTGCTAAAGCACAAGGAAAAGCTACTGGTACAGTTTCTAGCGTTCCTTTTAGCCATGCCACACCTGCTGCACCTGCGTCCCACGTTAACAACCGAGGTAAGCTAGATGATGGCGTTCCTGAAGGTGCTTTAGAAGGAGGGGAATTTGACGTTGGTGATAGCGTCACCCAGCAAATGCTGTTAGAAACGCAACCCGATCTCATTCTCGGTGGTGGTCATCCTCTCGATTACAACAACACGGACTCAGAAATTGGTGGCGAGCTTAGCTTTAGATTTATTGCCGAGTCTACCTATGAGGAACTAAGCAATAATCCTGATGGCGATAATCTTTATGGCTACAATTTTCTAGAGCGCAATCCTAATGCTGGAGAGGCTTTGCTAGAAGCAGCAACCGCACTCAATCCTGAAGATGGCGATCGCTTGTTCGGTCTTTATGGAGCTAGAGGACAGAACGGTAACTTGCCTTTAGTAACCGCAGACAGCGACTACAGTAACACTGGCTTGAATACTTTTTCCCATCGCTCTTCTCAAATGGCGGGAGAAACTCCCGATATTAATCGTCCGCTTCTTCCTGGCGAAACGGTAGAAGACTTTATCGCTCGCGAGGCAGATGAGAATCCTACTCTGGCTGAAATGACAGTAGCTTCTTTAGAGTTTCTCAGCAAAGATGAAGATGGTTTCTTCCTTTCTGTCGAACAAGGCGATATGGATTGGGTACTCCATGACAACAACATGGATAACTTACTCGGAACATTTAGAGATATTGATGAAACTGTCGAAGTCACAATTGACTGGATTGAAGAAAATGGTGGTTGGGAAGAGAATCTCTTAATCGTGACAGCCGATCACGACCACTACATGACCCTAACCGAAGAGTTCCCTGCTCTCTACCGAGAGTATGGTGGTGAAGCTTTAACTACTGCTTTTGATTCTTCTACTGCTGGTCATTACTTTGGCTCTGACTCTGAAGATAAGTATCAGTGGGGTTCTCACTCTAACCGTCCCGTTCCCGTTTACTATCAAGGTGCTGGTTCTGACGTGCTAGATGGTTTTATTGGTGAAGGTTTTGAAAACTATGGTGTTGAGGTAGCAGGTATTCCCGATCACATAGACTTGGTACACATAGCGCAGACAGCGCGTACAGCTATTCTCAATATGGAAGAACCAGCAGAGGATAAAGGAGATTTAATTAATCTCTTGGGTAAAGAAGATCTCAGCATTGAAGTTAGTGCAGAAGTCAATGCAGGGTTTGATAATATTGGTGGTTTTTACAAAGCGATCGATGCTAAGGGTACGGTCATTGATCCCATAAACGGTATGGAAATTGCCGTTGGAGATGCAGGTTACGAAGCTGCTGCTTTGGCTAATAGTATGGTAGAAATTGGCGATGGTGACACTACCACTGTAGACCTTGCAGGTGGTTTTGCTTATATTCCTTACATTCTGTCTAATGGCGATGCCTTCTATACTGAATTTGCCGAAGCTAACCCCGACGGTATCGACCACGTAGCTACTTTGGAAGATAAAAAATTCGGTTTTGAAGATTTATTCGGTGGCGGAGATCGAGATTTCAACGATCTAGTTCTAACTGTTGAAACTATCTAATCTATCTGTTTGCTTTTCCTTTAGCTAAATACTGGTAGGCGGGATTTTTCCCGTCTTTTTTTATGCTAAGAGAATCCACATAAATAGAGAGAGAAGATGACTCAAGTTTGCAGTGAAACTTCGGCAACGAACAGGAAAAAGCGTAAATCTTCTTTACTTAAGCTTATAGACCTCTTGCAAAAATATTTTGTGGTACAATAACGGGTTGTTTATATCTAAAATTTTGGTGTTTAAAATAATAAGAAGCAGGCAGTTTTTCTGTTAAGTGTTATCTGAATATATACCATATTTAAAATATGGCATAAAAAACTGATTCAGTCATTTATTAATTTCTAATTTTTTGTAGTATATTTAATTTTCATTCTTAATTTATACTGCTATTTCATAATTATAAATACCAGCAATTAAATTAGCTCTTAAGCCAAATCTGCGGTGACGATTTCTATATGGGTAAGATAAGATTTTAAAAATTTTTAGCCGACGATTAATATGTTCAACTTCTATCCTTAAACGGTTAAGTTCTCGATTATATCTCTTCTGAGATTTGGTTAATTTTTTACCACGCGGCTTTTTAATAGGAGTTTGACTTAAATTATGAAGTTTAGAAATTCCTTGATACCCTTTATCAGCTATTACTTTAAGTAATCTGTGAAATTTTACATGACTTTTTTTAAATAATTTAAAATCATGAGTTTTACCTTTAGAATAGTCTAAACACATGATTTTATTAGTTTTTTGTCCAAATACTACCTGTGTCTTTAAGGTATGTTCTCCCTGTTTACGGCTATAAAATCTTTTCTCACATTTTTTTGGTCTTTCAATGGGACTTTCCATGACATCCATTAAAATTAATTTTTTCTCAAGAGAGGAATCTAACAATTTTTTCTTGCCTGGCAAACTAAATTTTTTAGATTTAATTAAAATATTTTCAATTTTTAAGACAATACGGTATGTATTTGATTCTGAAATTTTCCAGTCTTTTCCTATATGATAATAAGTTCTATATTCCCCTAAATACTGAAGAGTTAATAAAATTTGGTCTTCAATTATTAACTTTGGGGGACGACCACATTTATTTTTTTCTTTTTCCTTCGATTTAACTATCCTAACCATCAAGTTAAAAGTTTTTTTTACTCCTGTCATACGTTTAAATTCAGTTGATGCTAGTTTTTTAGCTTGCCAATATTTCCTGCAGATTAATCTAAAAATGAACACTTATTCTTATCATAAAAGATTGGAGTAAGAGTTCTAATCAAATTTATTAATCAATGGCGATACCCCTCGAAGGGGTCGGCGGAGCCATCGCTTATCCCAACATTGCTGCGCTCACCAGAAAATTAATCAAAATAGCAAATTTATTATCGTACCACAAAAAACTTTTGCAAGAGGTCTATTAATTATTTAGCTCTTTCCAGGCGTTTAAAAATAGTAAACATAATTAAAATAATTAGCCTTTACAGTAGTCATCACTCCAACTAAATCATCTAATTGCCGCTCATCTTTTCCAATCAGATAATTTTAAATTATATTTTAAATCATATTTTAAATCATATTTTAAATTATACATTGTTTGAATTCGGAATATATAGATCAGCTATTGTAGTAGCATATATATCAAGAAAATAAATTATTTTTCTTGAATCCCTTAACTTTTTAAAATGTTTTTGTTAATCAAAAATTAACTTTTTTATAAACTAGAAAATTATCTCAATATTACCCATGATGAAACCTAAATATCGTTTCCTTGTTTTATTGGGTTCGGGACTATTGATTTTCCTTGCAATCAATTTGGTGCAAGAATATTTTTCCTCATCTGAGCAAAATCAAATAATATCCCTACCTAAGTTCCCCTGGGAGAAACATAAGCTAAATATTGCAGCAGGAAAATCCAATGGAGATAGTTATACTTTTGCCAAGAAATTAGCATATATAGTCAATAATACTAATAGTAATGTCGAAATAAAAGTTCTTGACGAAACTGATGGTACAGAACAGAACTTAGACCTCCTAGAAAAAGGAGAAGTACAGCTAGCAATGGCTCAAGCAGACATACCTGTGAAAGCAGAAGCTCAATTAATATCATTTTTATTTCCAGACGTATATCAGCTAATTGCAAAGAAAGATTCTCAAATAGAGGACGTGTTAGACCTTAAAGATAAGGTTGTTGCTTTACCACCACTCAAAGGAGGTCAAATAGAATCTTTTAAATTTCTTGTAAATCATTATGGTTTACGAAACAATAAAAATAAACAATATGATTTTCAGACAATAGAAAATAAAAATGCGGATGAAGAATTCTGTAAAAAAGATTCTCAAGTAGACGCAGTGTTTCATGTCCGTCTCATAGGTAATTCCACAATTAAAAGATTGTTGACAGAATGTGGAGGTAAATTAGTTCCTATTAAACAGTGGTCTGCCATGATTAGTAAACACCCAGAATTAGAGGAAGGTAAAATCCCTCAAGGTGTTTATCAAGGTAATCCAGCGATTCCAACTGAAGACATCAGTACTGTATCTGTCCGCAGACTTTTACTTGCACATAGAAATGCACCCAAAGAAGCAATACGGGAAATAACTAGAATTTTGTATGAGCGTCGTCAACAATTAGTTTATAGTTGCACTGAATTTAATTCAGAAGATACAGAATGCAAATATAGTAGATATCTCAAAAAAAGGATGCCAGCAGCAGCCTTAATTAGTCAACCCAAAAATTTTAGCGATACTGGTAAATCAATTCATCCTGGAGCATTAGCTTACTACAATAGAGAAAAACCTTCCTATTTGGAACGTTACTCTGGTATTTTTGAAGTTATAGTTGCTCTTACTATTCCTTTCATATCTTGGTTAACCTTATTTCAGAAAAGAATAGAAGCTGCCCGAAAGAACAAAGCTGATGACTATATTAGAGAAGTTACAGCTCTAATGGATGCAGAGGAAGCCATCAAAGTTATATTTAAACTTATTCATGCCAACAAAGTCAGCGATGAACTGACAATAGAACGCTTTGAGAAATTGATTATAGAAAAAACTGCTAAAATTCTAGCTGACAAGAAAGAAGCAGAAAAAGCCCGTAGAAAGCAACAAATCTCTCAAGATTCTTTGGAATCATTTAGTAAAACATTGCGTAAAGTCATAAGTACAATAGAAAAATTACCAGATTCCCAATCAGAGATTATCTTTAATAAAATTCCTAAAAGAGCAGCACAAATTCTTCAAAGTAGACAAGGAAAACCGTCAAATGACTCTTTACTTTATGCAGTAGGGAATGGTGTAAACCGGTTTTCTTCACGGAACATTGAAGACAGCAATCAGCTAGAACTTGAGTTAACAACTACTCTCAAAAATGCCATGTCAACTTCGCAAAAGCAAAATTCGTTTCAGGGTTTATCTGGGGATCTATCTAAATTTGTAGAAAAGGAACGTCAAGAAATTAATCGAGACTTAGATACTATTTTCAAAAGAAGTGTTAATGCTTTAGTTTCAGAAAGAATTTCTCAAGAATCTTTTCAAGCATTTAGAGTTGTTTGGCAAATTGCGAAGAAAGATAATGTTGAAGATTTAGCTAATTTTAACTAACTTTTTTCAGTTTGCACCAATACTTTAGAAGCCACAGCTAAACTCTTACAGATAACATGGAATTTAAATGTAGTGTAAAACAATAAACTAAAATAATAAACTAAAATAATAAATAAAATTTTATTGAAACAGGGCTTACGCAATGAAGATTTGTCATTGCGACCGGAACGGGGTGTAGGGAAGCATAAGTCCTATGAAACTCTGCAATTTTTGTCCTGCACTTAGGTAGGATATAATAATATCCAATAATATCCAATAATTATTCCTAATCAATTTTCAAACATCCTCTCAGACTTTTGTCTTTACTACATTTTAGGGGTCATAAAAACATGGAAGAACATTCAAAAGAGAATAATCACCCTGTCTCTAAAAACTTTGAGAAATCTCTCGAAGACTTAGGAAATATCTTAGATAAGAATCAGAACCAAGAACAAAAGCAGAGCAAAAACTTATCTAGTCAAGAGAAACTTGATCATAAAAATGACTTGTCCATCTGGGAAGACGCGATCGCTGATATTGAGCAGTACTTAGAAAAGCGCAAAGAAAAGCCTAAAGATACAGAAAATCAGTAATCAATATTCATCGAAATAAACACACCACCGCAGTTAGCTGCAATTATTAAGTTTTAATTATGAATAATCTAAGTAGTTATTCACTCTCCCCCCAAAAAAGTAATTAGGAAGTAACAGGAATAGGAGGATTTTTTATACCTCGACGAGCTTGAGTAAGAACTTGAGCAATATAATTCCAAGGGTCAACTTTTCTCAAACGGCAAGTTTCAATAACACTCAAAACAGAACAATAAGCCAAACTACCTTCACTGGTGCCTGTTCCATAGCTAATACGTCGTGCAATTACAGCATGGCGTAAAGCCCGTTCTGCCTCATTATTAGTTGGTGGCAATTGCGGATGATAAAAACACGCAACCACAGCATCCCAATCGGCTAAAATCTCTTTTGCCAGAGCTTTTAACTTTGTATGCTCAACTCCCGTAGCTAATCGGCAGACTCGGTAGAGGCGAGAAGAGAGAAGTTGCGTGCGGGGGTTCCCCCCGTTGAGCAAACTTCGGAGGTTTGAGTCGGTTTCATCCTTATCCCCGTCGCCAGTGGCAAGGGTATGTATCAATTCCCTCAGTTCCTCTAAAAGCCATTGCCCCAAATCCGCCACTTCCTTATCTACAACTTCAGTCAAAGCAATTGCTTTACGGATTAGATGAGCAATAGCTTTGTTGACGTTTCGGATAATTGCTATATGCCCCGTATCCATCAGTGACTAACCATCCTACAAAAGCATCACTTATCAACCGTAGTAATTCTTCTTTACGGCGGCTACCAATGTGATACACCGCAATTGTCTTTGTAATTGCAACCCACAGCCAACGATATTTACCCTTCTCGTACCAAGGTGTTTCGTCAAGATGAATTATTTCTTCTGACTGCAATTCTTCAATCAATTCCTCAACTACTGGAGAACAAGCTATTCCCACTTCTCGAATACATCTGTCAATTGTTCCTACTGATAGGGATACTCCAACCCAATCATTTAACAACTCTCTAATTTTTGATCGTGACATACGGTATCGTATGCCTAACGAAGTTTTAAATATTTTGCTCCCATATTTAACTATTCATGAGGGTAGGTAAAAGTAACTTCATAAAGGTGATGTTCATTTTCAGCAATACCTTCCCAGTAGGGAGTATCTTTACCGAAACCAGGTTGTTTCTTCAAGGTTTCAATAGTCTCTCTATCTAACCATTGTCCGTAGTTAATCACGCGAGTTCCATCAATACTGCGATGAAAATTCGCTGAAATTAACCCCGGAAGCTCCATAGCTTTACTGATATTTTCTTTTGCTAATTCTACCATTCGTGGCTGATTTTCGGGCTGCATCCGAAATTCTGCAAAGTGAGCGATATATCCTCCCTGTTTTATCTGGGGGGGTCCTTCTTTAGAATCAGAACTAATTACCTCATAGACATGCACATCTGGAGGATTAAATTGTTTTAATTTAGCTGTTTTACCCTGGGCTTGTTTATTATTAAGGAAATTATCATAGTCTTCCTGACTTCTCCACTGAGCATAGTTTGCAACTTTTAACCCATCAATACTTTTATGGAGACTAGCTGAAACAAAACCTGGTTGTTCTTTGACTGTATCCAGAAACTCATTTATTGCATCTAATAATTCTTGTTGACGTTGCGGTTCAACAGAGAAAATAATAATAACTGTAACAACTTCATTGTTAGTTGCAATTGTAGGCATGTTAAAAATATAAAAATTAGCTTTCTACATTCCTCTAAAAGAGTAAAACAAAATGTCACAGCTTTTAAGTTAAGAAATACAACCGAATAAATGATAAGCAGAGACTATAAATAGTTATGTAACTGAGTATAAAAATATGTAAATAAACACTTATTTTCATTGTTATATTTCATGAAAACCTTGAAAACCTTATTGATTCTTGGTGGAACCGGTGAAGCGTCCAAATTAGCAATCCAAGCAATAAACATTCCTAACTTAAATGTAGAGCTTTCCGTTGCTGGGTCTACTTCTGGTGCAGGAAATCAACCCGGTGTGACCAGAGTTGGTGGTTTTGGTGGTGTATCTGGATTGATAGAATATTTACGCGATCGCAGTATTGATATTTTAGTTGATGCGACTCACCCTTTTGCTGCACAAATTTCTACTCATGGATATATTGCAGCTAAGGAGTTAGATATACCCAGGTTAATGTTGATTAGACCTTCATGGAAAAAGCTACCCTCTGATAATTGGGTAGAGGTCAATAATATTCAAGAAGCTGTGAATATTTTAGGGGAGAAATCTCAAAGAGTCTTTTTAACTGTTGGAAGAAAACAATTACCCCATTTTTCTCAATTACCAAATATCTGGTTTTTAATGAGATTAATTGAACCTCCCCAAAATAATCATATAATTCCCAGGGGGTTAATGATTTTTGAAAAAGGTTCCTTCAACCTAAACAACGAATTGCAATTACTCAGCAAATATCAGATAGACACCGTAGTCAGTAAAAATAGCGGTGGTGATGCAACTTATCCTAAAATAGCTGCTGCGCGATCGCTAGGAGTCAAAGTTGTGATGATTAACCGTCCCCCTCTCCCTACTGGTGAAAAGGTTACTACCATCCAAGAAGTTATACAGTGGTTAATGTTAATGGTCAATACTTGAAAAACTCTGTATTCCTCTGGGCTTATATCCGGACTCCTGGAGGTTAATTTCTATATTGCATCTATAAGCAGAAATAGCTAAAAAAACAATATTAAGTAATTTTTGTAACTGCTTTTTTCATTACTTAATTAGTCCTCTTTTAGAGGACTTTGACTATTAGACTAGTAGTTTCAATCCTAGGCGGTTTATGATGTAGTCTGCTTAATTAACTAGTGCGTTGAATAGTTTGATTAGGAAGTCTTAAAAAGTAAGTATCTCCGTTATCATTAGAAGGTATTCTGATAACTACATCAACCATTATACCAGGTTCCCATTTTGGACCTCCTCTAGCAACTATTTCTACAGTCCCCGGAGAAAATCTGGGTTCGTCGCTAAAAGCTGTTTCCCACACTTCATCTTGATTAGGGTTAATTATCCATAGTTTATCCGGTACAAGATTTGACGGTATAGGATTATCGTCTTGTGCTATTAGTCTGATGCTCGCAATCATTCCCTTACCCGACGAAGGACTGATAGGCATAAAATCCCGCCAAATATAGCTTTTCATGCTATAAGTTCTTCCTTCAATTGTAATCTGTGTAGGAATTCCTTCCACATTATTTGCAGGTAGAGACATTTGATTTGATGACTGAGATGAAGATAATTTTTTTACTGCATTATAAGCCCAATGGTTTTTAGAAACATCCGAAAATGATATTCCATTCATCAAGTAAATAGTAGTAGAAGTAGTATTATAATCACTATTATTACTATTATGAGCAGTACTATTAGCAGTACTATTAGCAGTATTATTACCTGCCATAATTGGTGTCATCAACCATAATGGGCAAGTTAAGGCAGAACAAAATATTACTTGCTTTATCATATTAAATTTTTCTGCAAGAAAGCATCCTGAAACACCAAAGATTTAGGACTATAATTTTAGATTTAATGTTCCAACTATTTCCAAATAAATCTAAATAAACATTTTCCCTAATTTTTCCTAAATTTCCCTAATTTTTCAACTTGAAAGCAGAAAAATCAAACTATATGAACTTATTAAAATAAACTCATTAAATATTTATAACTAAATCTTCTATTAGTCCAAAAACCTTCTTCTCTATTTCTTTTAAAGCAACTTCAGGCTTGGTTTTATCAATATCATGTACCAACCAATAAATAATACTATCAGCATGATTAGGGAAACGCTCTTGCATTAATGGTAAATGTTCAGACTCATCCAAAGCAATAACCATATTTGCACCTTGGAAATCCTTCTCCATTAACGACTGTGGGTAACGCTCCTGTGGTGTAACTGTATTAATTCCTCGCTCAGCGATCGCTTCTTTTGCATAGGGTGATATTGCACCGACATTATTCACACCCCTTTCCAAAGCTAAACCCTTAGAATCAGCATTCCAATTCAATCCCTTTTGAGTCGCAAACCAATTAAAAAGATGTTCGGCAAATCGACTACGATAGTAATTCCCCGTACAAAGAAATAATACTTGCTTCATTTTGATTAGTGATTATATAAGTATTTTTAAATGTATTCTATTATGGCTATCTTAATTAAAGTAAGCACTTAATAAGCTCAATAGCTGTAATTATTACTTCATCTAGATACAAGAGTAAAAGTATATTTTTTTACGGGTTTGTAACATGAGCAGGATTTATATTTTAATTCCCATAGAGATCTTGTATCGATATTATCAACAGACGAGATGATTTTTGAAATATTTCCGGAAACAATTACCCCTAGATTGTAATCATTATTAGCGTTACAAATTATATCTAACTTTCTATATCTAAAATAGGGAAACTATAGTCCCATGCCATATTATTTCAAACCCAGCCATTTTGGCTGGGTTTTGGCGTTTTAGCCCCAGACTGAGAAGAAAACTTGATTGCCCCAGGTAGTTAAACAGCTTTACACTAATGTGAGGCAGGTAATTAGAGTTTGTAATTGTAGTTTCTATCACCTTACTTTATTCAATCCACATTTCTAGTTAAAATAGATATCCCAGGTGAATTCATGAGTAATACAGATGTATCGATTGAAGATTTAGTAATGGTCGTAGGTGCAACCGGTGGGGTTGGTCAACTAGTTGTAAGCAAACTGTTGAATCAAGGGAGTAGAGTAAAGGTATTAACTCGTAGTGCCCAGAAAGCTAGAAATATGTTTTCTGACAGTGTAGATATTGTTGTCAGCGATTTACGTCAATCAGATAACTTACCTGCACTTATATCCGATGTTACCCATATTATTTGCTGTGTGGGAACAACTGCTTTTCCTTCTACAAGATGGGAATTTGACAAGGAACTCAACCCGTTGGAATGGATCGGAGTAATTTTTCAAGATAGGGATTTAATCGCACAAGCTAAAAATAGTCCTGATGAAGTTGATGCAAAAGCTGTAAGTAACTTAGTCTCAGCAGTACCAAATAACCTGAAAAGGTTTGTCTTTGTCTCTTCTTGTGGGGTAAAGCGCAAAGACCAATTTCCCTATTCCTTATTAAATGCTTTTGGGGTATTAGATGCAAAAGAAAAAGGGGAACAGTCGATTATCAATTCAGGTATACCCTACACCATAGTCCGTCCAGGACGCTTGATAGATGGTCCTTATACATCTTATGACCTAAATACTTTAACGCGAGCCACAACTGATGGGAAGTTGGATATAGTTGTTGGTACGGGTGATACTTTAACTGGTCAAACGAGTCGAATTGATGTGGCAAATGTTTGTGTAAAGTCTTTATACAATCCTAACTGTGAAAATAAAGCCTTTGAAGTAGTCAATCAAGGTAAACGTCCATCAGCGATTGACTGGGATGCTTTACTTGCTCAAATTTAGTGATTCAATTTAATCATTCACGAATGGGTCGTAATCAAAAATTACTTATTGTTGCATACCATTAGTGAATTATTTGATATTTTTGATATTATCTTTTGCGTACTGCGTCAAAGCTCTCTTATTGTTTTGACGAACGTAAGATATATGATTTATCCCTGGAAATTTGTTAGAAAAATTAGAGAAAATCTGAAAAACCTTCTTGATGTAGTTTGGTTTCGCGTTTTCTTAGCAATTGCGATCGCTTATATTTTAATGTTGAGTGTTTCCCAAATAGAGCAGTGGAATCGACAGAATTTTGTCTGTGGAGTAGAAGATTCTAAAATTGAGTGTTTTTATAAACAGCTATCAACGGTAATTACACTTGAAAATATAGAAGGGTTCAGTATCTTAGCAGCAGCTACTTTATTTCTATTAGAAAGTAGAGAACGCAGACGTAATAGTATCTATGAGGCATGGCAGGTTATTGATAATGCCGCTTCAGCTAATGTATCGACCAGCTTTGCTAGAGTCAAAGCATTACAAGATTTGAATAAGTATGGCGTATCCCTTAAAGGTTTGGATGTACCAGGTGCTTATTTAAGTGAAATTTATCTTGCTAATGCTCAGTTAAACTTTGCAGATTTAAGCCGTACTAATATGACTTATGCCAATCTCAAGGAAGCAAATCTTTGTGATGCTCAATTAGAGGGTACGAACTTAAGTCGTGCCAGTCTCAGGGAAGCTAATCTCACCTATGCCAATCTTAACTCTGCACAGTTGGAGGGAGCAAATTTACTCCGTGCTAACCTTTCTTATGCGGACCTGAGCAGTACTGATATGGGTAATGTTAATCTCAAAGATGCCAAGTTAAACTATGCAAATTTGAATGGTTCTATGTTAGAGGGAGCATTTATGGGTGATGCTAATTTGAGTTTTGCTCAACTTGAAGGTAGCGATTTGGCTGGAGCACAACTTGAAGGTGCTTGTTTACAGTATGCATCCCTACTAGATGCTAATTTAAATCAAGCGAATATCAAGAATGTTGACTTTACCGGAGCAGTTAATTTGACACCAGAACAGTTAAAATCAGCCACAAACTGGCGACTAGCGAAATATGATCAAGAATTGCAGCATAGGTTGGGTATCTTAATCTAAGTTTTGCTTCGATTTTCATACAATTTAATATTATTTAATTTTTAGAAATTTATGAAAAAAATTATTTTTATTCAAAAATTGAAAAATATTTGAATAATATTTAATAAATAATTAAATCAAATGCCCAATAAGCTGCTATGCATTTAACTTATATATTCATTTGGCATTGATTAATGGCTATAAATCTTGTCCCTATTTCGGCTCTTCCTTGCTGTTGTGCATTAAGTTGTTTATTAAAAATACGCAACTTAATGCACTGCTAAACTCTCCTGCCATATCCCAGGTAAAATATAGTTTTTCAACTCGTATAAATATGAGTACAGCAACAAAAAACAATCAAATTGTCAGGAAAAGATAACAAATGCAATTAGTCTTATACAGTAAACCAGGATGTCATTTATGTGAAGGTTTACAAGAAAAACTCGAAGAAATAACCAACATTAAATTTGACTTAGAAATTCGAGATATTACCACTCGTGAAGATTGGTTTGCAGCTTACCAATATGAAGTCCCAGTTTTGTTCATTAAGAATGAAACAGAAGACAAATTAGAAATGATTAAACGTCCATCCCCCCGTGCAAGCGTCGGACAATTAGAAAAAATTATCCAGAAGTATATTTAGGTATTTGTATATAGAGAAAAATAGTGCAGAATAGGCGCAAGATGTGCGCGTGTTGAGGTTGACACAATGAAACTGCGTGATTTGCTAACAGGGGTAAAAGGAATTATTAATTTACCACTCGATTCTAAAATGGATATAGAAGTAAAAGGTCTGACTACAAATTCTCATGGTGCACAACCAGGAGATTTATTCATCGGAATGCCAGGAACACGAGTTGATGGTGGAGATTTTTGGGAAAGTGCAATTCAAGCAGGAGCGATCGCTGCGATAGTATCACCACAGGCAGCCCAGAATCACCCTCCAACAGCCGAAGATTGCGTCTTAAATGCCAATGATATGCCCCAAGTCTGTGCCCAAGTTGCAGCTAATTTCTATGGGTATCCGGGACATAAATTAAAGTTGGTAGGAGTTACTGGAACCAATGGTAAGACCACAACTAGTCACTTAATTGAATATTTACTGCATCAGGCTCAGTTAGAAACAGCTTTGATGGGCACACTGTATACTCGATGGAAAGGTTTTTCTGAGACGGCAGTACACACCACACCCTTTGCTGTAGAATTACAAAAGCAATTAGCAGCAGCAATCGATGCCGGAAATGAATACGGAATCATGGAAGTCAGTTCCCATGCTCTAGCACAGGGAAGAGTATTAGGCTGTAAATTTGATGTGGCAGTATTTAGTAACCTTACCCAAGACCATTTAGATTACCACAAAGATATGGATGATTACTTTGCCGCAAAAGCATTGTTATTCAGTCCAGAATATTTAACAGGTACAGCCATCATTAATGCTGATGATGCTTACGGTCAAAAACTAATTGCATCCCTACAAACAGATAAAGTTTGGAGTTACAGCACTCAAAATAGCTCTGCTGATTTGTGGATGAGCGAACTAAACTATCAGCCTAATGGTATAAGCGGTAAACTACATACCCCCAGAGGTGAAATTGACTTTAATTCTCCCCTAGTCGGTCAATATAACCTAGAAAACCTACTTGCAGCAGTCGGAGCAGTACTCCAACTTGGCTTAGACTTAAACTCAGTAGCAAAAGCCATTACCAACTTCCCTGGAGTCCCAGGACGCATGGAAAGAGTACAAATTAATCCCAAGCAAGATATCAGCGTCATTGTAGACTATGCTCATACCCCCGACAGCTTAGAAAACTTACTCAAAGCATCCCGTCCATTCATCAAAGGAAACATGATTTGCGTCTTCGGTTGTGGTGGAGACAGAGACCGCACCAAACGTCCAAAAATGGGTAAAATTGCCGCCGAATTATCTGACATCGCTGTAGTCACATCAGATAATCCCCGTACCGAAGACCCTGAAAAAATTTTAGAAGACGTTCTCCAGGGAATACCAGACACAATTAACCCCAAAGTAATTTGCGATCGCGCACAAGCAATCCGCGAAGCCATAATCCAAGCGAAACCAGGAGATGGCATACTAATTGCAGGGAAAGGACACGAAGACTACCAAATTCTCGGCACAGAAAAAATCCACTTTGACGATAGAGAACACGCAGAAGAAGCACTAAAAGCAAGAATGCAAGTCCAAGCATAATTTTCCAAACATAGTTTATTTGTCAGAAGGTAGGGGATTAATTAATTCACAATTCAAAATTAATTCCCCACTCCCCCTTCACCACTCACCACTCACCACTCATCTTTCCACACCTCCAAATTTTTCAGATAATCTTTGTAAAATTCGTCACTTAAGTGTAAAAAGATAAGAGAGTATTATTTTTACCTTAATTCTCTTTGTTGCAATTGTTTGCGCTTAACTCATGAAAGTGTCTTTAACTCAAAAGAAATCTTTATATCAATTGGCTTTAGGTATAGAAAATCCTCCTTCTGTATCATCTCTAAGTGCTGCGACATTACTGTCCTTATTGAAGTCACAAATTGACTTTTTAATCGAGCAAGAAATTAGAGCAACTTTGTGGGTTAAGCTACCACCAGGAAAACTTTGGTTTTCCCAAGTGCAACGCTACCACTCTTGGTCTGGGGGTTCTCAAGTTGTTTGCTATTTAAACGCAGATAAAAATACTTGCTTAGAACCAGCTAATAGTAATAATCTGAGCAATACAACAGATATAAATATTAGTCTCGACCGCTTTAATTCTTTATCTAATTCCCCTCAATACAGTGGAAATTTCGATCGATTTAATTTTCAGTACCAGCAAGTGCGAAAATTGAAAAGAGAATATTTTGTAGCAATTTTATCGCCACAATGGTGTAGTTTAATTTTGGCTTATCGACCATTCCAGAAGAAAAAACCCCAGACCAGTAAAACTATTAAAGTAAAAAAGATTCCAAAGCTTATAGGTATAACTACTTTTGAATCTAGAGTTATTCAACCAATTTTAGAAGCAATTGAGCAATTCACCATTGAGTCCGACATCCCCCCGAAAAAAATAGAAGATGATTTACCCGTTACACCAGACCCAATTCTCATAGATAAACTATTTGCCAAACAGCTACAGCAACAAAATAAAATTAATCTACAAAAAGCCAAAAAACGTGCTTTAAAAGTACAGCAACATGCACAGAAATTAGACAACGATTTACAACTAAAAGACGAATATCTCAGTAATGTATGTCAGGAGTTATCTACACCTCTAACTCATATGAAAACAGCACTGAGTTTACTAAATTCTCCATCCCTGAAAAATCCCCAGCGACAACGCTATTTAGAAATGCTCAGTAACCAGTGCGATCGCCAAAATTCTGTGATTAGTGGAGTATTAGAATTAGTTCAAATAGAGCGCAATATCGAAGAGACACCTTTAGAGGCTGTAAAGCTGGCTGATATTGTTCCAGGTGTGGTAAGTACTTATCAACCCATTGCTCAAGAAAAAGGCATCATGCTAGCGTATACCGTCCCTATGGAATTACCAGCAGTATGGTGTGTAAGTAGTGGACTTAAGCAAATTGTCATTCACTTACTTTCTAACAGTATTAATTTTACACCTAAAGGTGGTCAAGTATGGGTACGTGGCAGACTCCACGGGGGTTTTATTCAGTTAGAATTCCGCGATACGGGTATAGGAATAGCAGATCATGAAATTCCCAAAATATTTGAACGCTTTTACAGAGTGCGTCCATCAACCACAGAAGATCCAGGTGGTGCAGGATTGGGTTTAACTATTGTGCAGAAATTATTACAGCGTAGTGGTGGTTCAATTTCAGTCAAAAGTAAATTATCTGAAGGTTCTACATTCACTATTAGTTTACCCATCGCATCTGAATAGAGGTTACGGTAGTAAACTGACTTCCAACTAACTAATTAATTATCTAGTCAAAAAATACTTAGTCAATTAAACTTTAGTCAATTAACTCCCATTTCCCGTTTTCTCACTAAATGATGTAAAATCTAACGGCATCAAACAATCTTTGAGAGTTAAATCGTAATTGAATCTATGCCTCAAACTCATGTTAATGAATTTGATGTAATCGTAGTTGGTTCTGGTATCGGTGGCTTAGTGAGTGCAACACAACTTGCTGCGAAAGGTGCCAAAGTTATTGTATTAGAAAAGTATCTCATCCCTGGCGGTAGTGCTGGCTATTTTGATAGAAAAGGCTATCGCTTTGATGTTGGTGCATCCATGATATTTGGATTTGGTCAACAAGGAACTACTAATTTACTTAGTCGTGCTCTTGCTGCTGTTGATACTAGTTTAGAAGTCATTCCCGACCCCGTACAGATTCACTATCATCTTCCAGATGATTTAAATATTAAAGTTCATAAAGATTACCAACAGTTTTTACAAGAACTAATAGAATACTTTCCCAAGGAAGAGAAAGGGATACGTAGATTTTATGGAGAATGTTGGCAGGTATTTAACTGTTTGAATCAGATGGAATTGCTTTCCCTCGAAGAACCACGATATTTATTCAAATCCTTTGTAAATCATCCTAATGCTTGTTTAGGATTACTGAAGTATTTACCTCAAAATGTCGGTGATATTGCCAGAAAGTATATCAAAGACCCCCTACTATTAAAATTTATTGATATAGAATGCTACTGTTGGTCAGTAGTTCCTGCAAACATGACACCGATGATAAATGCAGGGATGGTATTTTCTGATCGACACTATGGAGGGGTTAATTATCCCAAAGGTGGAGTAGGAAAAATTGCTCAAAAGTTGGTAGAAGGTTTACTTCGTACCGGAGGTAATATTCAATTCAAAGCCAAAGTACAGCGAATTTTAATAGAGGAGGGTCGAGCGGTAGGGGTTAAATTAGTAAATGGTACTCAATACTACGCTCAACGTATCGTTTCTAATGCTACACGTTGGGACACCTTCGATAAATTAATACCACCAGAAAAAATTGCAATTCGTGAAAAGAAGCGGCAAAATAAGTGGCAAAAAAATTACCAAAAATCTCCCAGTTTCCTCAGTTTACACATGGGTGTGAGAGCTGAAGTAATAACAGAAAGAACTGATTGCCATCATATTTTTTTGGAATCTTGGAAAGATATGGAAGCACCCTTTGGTACTCTTTTTGTTTCCATACCAACCTTACTCGATTCTAGTCTAGCACCTGAAGGAAAACATATAATTCATTCATTTACTCCCGATTGGGTAGATTCTTGGGAAGGATTAACATCCAAGGAATATACAAATAGAAAAGAAAATATTGCAGGACAAATAATTGACCGACTAGAAAAAATTTTTCCTGGTTTAAATGCAGGTTTAGATTACTTAGAAATTGGTACTCCAAAAACCCACCGTAAATTTTTGGGTAGAGAAGACGGTACCTATGGTCCTATACCCCAAAGAAAGCTACCAGGTTTATTAAAAATGCCATTTAATCGAACTAAAATACCAGGACTTTACTGTGTAGGAGATAGTACCTTTCCCGGTCAAGGTCTAAATGCAGTGGCTTTTTCTGGATTCGCTTGTGCTCATCGCATAGCTGCTGATTTGGGTTTAAAAAAAGCTAGCTTTTAAATATTTACGGTTAGCTCTGATATCTTTTTCGTTTTCCGTTTACATTGGAATTATTCAAAATATTGGTAGGATACGTAAGGATGGTAAATACTATAAAGACGTCAAAGGATTGTATCCTCATCGTTTAACACAATTTGCAGATTCAGGAAAAATTTGGATTATTACTTGTAAATCTATTTTATACTTACATGGTTTAAATATTGATTGACAAGAGATTAATCGATTATTGGATAAGTTATCTAATGGTTCTACCAAACAAATTTTAGGGAATGCTTGCGGACAAGAACGCTACAAAAGACATATTGAAAGTCATTGTGAGAAGATTTATACATATTTTGAAAAGTTAAAATTGAAGAAAGGTAATTTTGAAGATCCACAGGATCTAATTTATATTCGCAATAAAGTTGTTAGAGATATTTTTAAAATTATGCGTGGTGAAAGTTATGTAAATCCATAATTATAAAAGTTACGTTTCGTTATTTTTCACTCAATTTACGGTTTCAGGGCAAATATATCTTAATAAATACTAATTATCCTATTATTGATATAATTCTATTTTTAAAATTAATTATCTGTGACTGAGCAGTTTTTAAAAATTATCAATTGTATGTAATTCAAATTAAATATATTGCTTAATATTAAAAGTATTAAATAAAAAAGAGGGAAGATAAATTATCTTCCCTCTGATTATTTTGCTTGCTAGTATCCCCGGATTTACTACTGTCATTATTTTTAAGTTTCCGCATGAGCATCTGCTGTCGTTTTTTAAGCTGTCTTTGTCTAGCAGAACCTCCTTTACCTTTACGGTTTCTTCCTTGCTTACGCGGGGACTCCCACCTTTTCAGACGCATAGCAACCTCACTGCTTCAATTATGTATTTCAATTATACTACATAATATGGAATAATATCAAATCCAGGACTTACGCAAGGTCGATTTGTCATTGCGACCGAAACGTAGTGTAGGGAAGCAATCTCAGAGTTTTTGCGATTACTTCGCAAACGGAAAGTCCTAACGGACATGCTACGCAAACGGTCTCGGACGGAGTTACGTAGGTTTTGCGTAAGTCCTGAAATCTGTCAATTGAGCCTTAGAAAAATTAATCAACTTAATCTTAATTAAGTTGATGGCTGCAAATTAAATTTAAAAAGTAAATCTAAAATAAACTCAACTAAATTAAATTTCAATTAGAGTTCTTAATTAAACAAAAATATATAAGTATATGGGCAAGGTCGGACTCGAACCGACACGTATTGCTACGCCACATTTTGAGTGTGGTGCGTCTACCAATTTCGCCACTCGCCCTTTGATTCAACTTGACTATTATAACCTATTCCTGAATTTTGTAAAAGTTTTTGATATTCTTTGCTGCTTGACCAGCGATCTATTTCTCTTGCACGCAGTACTGGTACTGGATGAGTGAGTTGAGAGGTACGAGAAGCTTTGACTAGTTCGCCCAATTCAGTTTTACTGATATCTTCATAAGCACGTGCCTGGTCAATAAAGGCATCTAGGTTCAGTTGAGATGATAAATTTGGGGAACCACCAGCTAATTTCATTAATACTGACATTACAACTTTAGGATTTTGGGTAGCCAAAAGAGCTGCGCGATCGCAGGTAAATTCTGCACAACGTATCCATTCTAAGAGCTGTGACTGAATTCCTTGGGCAATAAAGACACCAATGACAGGTACGCTAGCAGTTGCAAGAATTAATAAGTTGACTGGAGTCAAGTAGAGACTATGGTCGCATTTGAGATGACCTAATTCATGAGCTATAACTGCTTGAATTTCTTCAAGGGTAAGCATATCCACTAAAGAACTATGCAGCATCACGAAGGGCTGTTTACCTCGCATCGCGAAAGTGTAAGCGTTAGGAGCCGGATGCTGTCTAACATACAGTTGAGGTGGTTCGATATCCAAAACTTTTGCAGCTTCTAACAAAAGTTTATGCAAATCTGGGAGTTGTTTGTCGCTAACTAAGACACTTGAAGCGATATTCTCGACATAAAAAACTTGCTCTGCTACAGGACCCAGGAGATTTCGCACCAACATATCTACACCTGGTATTTGCTTAAGTGCTTTAGTTGCTTCTAAATCTAAAGGATGACGGAAAGAATCTGCTCTTAGACCAATCAACTGAGTCTTTAAGGAAGGCATAGCAAAGCAAGTTTTTAAATAAAATACAATTTGAGCAACCTGGGAGTTTGTCTTTGAAGACTCTTTGGTAAAAACTGTCAGTAGACGAATGCGATCGCATCATAACAATTGTTCGCAATCAAGTCGATTAACAAACTACAGTTAGCTCGATAAAAGTTATTCTATCTAATTTGTGTAAAAGTTGCAGAGGGCTTTCCCAATTTTCCACAATTTCTCTAAGTATTTTACAAATTAACGAATTAATTACTCCACGAAAATATTACTGTTAAAACATCTTCGTGGAGTATTACTATATATTCAAATTTTACTTCTTGAGATTATTATTCCGACCAATATCAGCTATCTCCAAGCATATAAGATATTAAGTAAAATTAAGTAGAAACAGGGTGTTCATTATTATCGCTGGATTTTTCTGTAACTTGGGTTTCCGCTTTTTCCAAATTAACGCGCTCAATTTTTGCGCCTAATTGTTGTAGCTTTATATCCAATCGGTCATAGCCACGGTCAAGGTGTTGTAATCCTTCAACAGTTGTTACTTGGTCTGCTGCTAGTCCTGCAATAACAAGGGCTGCTGTTGCTCGTAAGTCTGTTCCCATCACAGGTGCCCCAGACAGTTGCGGTACACCTCTAACGAATGCAGTATTTCCCTTGACTCGAATATCTGCTCCTAAACGGTTGAGTTCGGAAGCATGACGCAAACGATTTTCAAATACTGTTTCATTGATAACGCTATCGCCTTCCGCTACTGATAATAAGGACATAAATGGCGCTTGCATATCCGTGGGAAAACCAGGATGAGGTAATGTATCAATGTCGGTAGCAGTAATTTTTTCTACAGCTTTTACCCGTAGACAATCCTGAGCTTCTTTAATGATTTCAACCCCCATCTCTTCCAATTTAGCTATAACTGGAATGAGATGTTCTGGTGCTACTGGGGATAATATAATTTCGGACCGAGTTATGGCACCAGCAACTAAGAATGTTCCGGCTTCAATACGATCTGGAATAATTGTGTAGTCCGTTGAGTGTAATTCAGGTACACCTTCAATGGTAATTGTACTGGTTCCAGCACCTTGAATTTTTGCACCCATAGAAATACAGAAATTAGCTAAGTCAACAACTTCTGGTTCTCTAGCTGCATTTTCAAGGATAGTTTCACCATCTGCGAGGGTTGCTGCCATCATTAAAGTTTCGGTCGCTCCCACGCTAGGAGAATCCAAATAAATTTTGGCTCCTTTTAAACGACGATTGTTACCTGGTATGTAAGCATTACATATGCCATGTTCAATTTCAACATTGGCTCCCATTGCTTGCAGTCCCCGGACATGGAGATCCACTGGTCTAGCTCCAATTGCACAACCACCTGGTAAAGGCATTTGTGCTTCTCCTAGTCTTGCGACTATAGAACCAATTGCGAAAAAGCTTGCTCTCAATTGAGTAACCAATTCGTAAGGAGCTTTTGGCATGGAGAAATCTTTGGCATTAACATCCAAAGTATCGCCATCTTGCTTAATATCTACTCCTAATGCTGAGAGAACTTGAGCCATACGCTTCACATCTGCTAGTAAAGGCACATTGCGAATTCGACAGTCTCCCGAACATAGAAGTGCTCCAGCCATAATAACTAGTGCTGAGTTTTTTGCACCACTAACTCTGACATGACCTTGTAAAGAATTACCCCCCCAAATTCGTAAGACTGAGGAGTCTACTGTTTCTGAGGGCTTTGCACTCGGCAAGCCACTGGAGTAATTAATAAGCCTACCTCCCATCCTAAAAGGTTAATTTTACTTACTTCAAGTTGGTTTTGATTCTACAGTAAAGATTTGATTTGTCTACATTTTTTCATTACATAAAAAAGAGTAATTCTGTAAAAGGGGTAAATTTATATTGTTGGATAAAGGGTTTATGAAACTAATGATTAGGCAGAAAGCCTACTGTGAATAGATTACGGGCAATATAGTCATGTTCTTGAAAAGAAAGTGTAATAGTATACTAAATTAATCATGTTTAAGAAAAAAGTGATCAAAGACTTGCAAAAGTACTAATTAACTCTGGTTATGATTTTATGTTCGTGAAGGTACTTTATTTTTATTACTTGACAAGTAGAGAAAATATGAGCAATAATTAAAAGCTGTGAAAAAACTGTTAGATATTAATTTAGTTAATTAAATTAGATTAGAAGATTAGATTAGAAAAAATTAGAAATTTATTAAAAAAATAGTTTAATATAAATTTCTAAAACTTATTTAAAAATTTCTTAAACTAGTTTAAAAATTAGAAAAAATTGATATGACAGTTATTGAAATAGAAAAGACGCGGAACTGGCGGAATTGGTAGACGCGCTAGATTCAGATTCTAGTGTCCGTTTAGGACTTCCGGGTTCAAGTCCCGGGTTCCGCATTTAGAGCAGGTTCAGTTAGTAAGTTTAGTCGGTGAATATAGCAATTAGGAGAAATAGGCAATTTAAACTACCACGATACCGCAAATATATTTTAGGAGTACAATTTTAGGAGTACAAAGTTTGCGCCCTAATCATTGGTAAAATTATTTTCTGCAAACCACCTTAGTATTTTTGTTTAGATTAAGTGATTCCTTAGAGCTGAGCAATAATTTATATTGTGTTAACAAGTTTACAAAATCCTTTGGTCAAGCAAATTCGGAAGTTACACTCTGCTAAAGAGCGTAATAAGCAGAATTTATTTATTCTGGAGGGAACCCATCTGTTAGAGGAAGCTTGTGCTGTCGATTACCCTCTGATAAATGTATGCTGTACCGAACAGTGGCAGATAATGCATAGGGAACTGTGGAATACTATCACAAGACTCAGCGATCGCGTAGAGATTGTTTCTGCTGAAGTTCTTAAATCTATGGCAACTACTGTACAGCCTGATGGGGTAATAGCGACCGCTGCTAAAGGTTTACAGTCTCAAGAAGTTCCCTTCAGTGGTTTGGTGTTAGGATTAGAGACCATACAAGACCCAGGAAATTTAGGAACGATGATTCGTACAGCAGCAGCAGCAGGTGCTTCTGGGTTATGGGTAAGTAAAAACAGTGTCGATTTAGATAATCCTAAAGTTTTGCGTGCAAGTGCAGGACAATGGTTCAGATTACCAATAGGTGTCAGCGAAGATTTAAAAGTTACAGTAGAAAAAGCTCGCAATGCGCAGATGCAGATAATTGCAACTATACCAAATGCAGCTTTAACCTATTGGGAAATAGATTGGAAGCGACCAAGTTTGATTTTGATGGGAAATGAAGGTGCTGGTTTGTCGAAAGAGTTAACCCAAATGGTTGATGTACAGGCAAAAATTCCTTTAGCTGAGGGTGTGGAGTCTTTGAATGTAGCTGTGTCTGCTGCTTTAATGTTATATGAAGCGCAGCGTCAATTAAATTCGTAGTTAGTAATTAGTAGTTAATAATTAGATTAGTAGTTATTCACTCTCCCCCCAAAAAAGTAATTAGGAAGTAACAGGAATAGGAGGATTTTTTATACCTCGACGAGCTTGAGTAAGAACTTAAGCAATATAATTCCAAGGGTCAACTTTTCTCAAACGGCAAGTTTCAATAACACTCAAAACAGAACAATAAGCCAAACTACCTTCACTGGTGCGTGTTCCATAGCTAATACGTCGTGCAATTACAGCATGGCGTAAAGCCCGTTCTGCCTCATTATTAGCGGGACTTAGACAAAAACAAGGAGGAAAAAGCCTCAAAGGTCGTCAGGGCAAAGAATATACGTCAAAGCCTAAAAAATCGCTCAAACTCAGATATATCAAGAAAATAACCAATTCGATGTAAAATCATTGACATATAAAGCTTTGAGTCTTTTTTGACCCAAAAAAATGTCTAAGTCCCGCTAGACGATGGTGCGGTAAGCACCCGCTGTAGGCGATCGCGTTACGGAATTACACTGTAGAGGACTTAGAGACTTGTATAAATTGGTTGTTTTTGCGCAAGTCAAGAGATTACTGCGTGATTAAGATAAATCATAAGTCTTTTTATCTACTACTCATGATTAATCTTCTAGACTGTCAGTTTGCAATCAATTTTAAGGAAATTCCAGAAAGTGAAGAATGGCTTGTAACTATACGCGATAGTCAAGATAAAACTGTTGCAACTAGTTTACATTCTGGGAAAAAACAAGGGGAAAAATGGGCAAGAAATGTTGTTAATAGTTTGACAAAATATATAAATTCTCGCATATAGCTGAGAACATAAATTTAAATAGAATTGTGTAATACCATTTAACTATCCCTCTTCTGTCACTTTCCGGTTTCTCCTATTAATAAAAAGTTTTCAAGAGATGTAATATCAATAGTTTGAGATGTTTTGAGTCAAAATTCTGTCAATTTTCCATTTTGCTGAAATCATATTAACAAATAATTGGGCAACTGCTTAACACGCAACAGTTAAATAGATTAGAAATTATAAGACTTTTCGGAGTATGACAGAAGAGGGCTATAGCGCTTTTCGGTTGACTGCAATACAAAGTAAATTTGTGAATTACCACTGGGAGGGATTTTCATTCCACAAGATTGTATTTAACTCAAATAAAAACTGCTATATTTGTTCGTTGAAAACGTTCCCGTAGGGTATTACTAATTTTGAATTGGAGGGTAGCGACTGACAATTGTGGTCATTCCTGCAATAATCAGAGCGCAAACCTTGCACCCCTACAATAATTGCATAACAAATCTATACATTCACGACTGACACATCAACTAATCAACATAAGCAATAGTTACTCCACTACCACCATCAGCACGTTCTGCTGCTTCAAAGTTTTTCACCCTGGGATGCTGTTTTAAAAAAGCATGGACTCCTTGACGTAGTTTACCTGTACCGTGTCCGTGAATAATCCAAATTTGTCCTGCTGCTTCGGAAATTGCTTTATCTAAAATTATCTCTGAATCAGCGACTCGTTTCCCACGGATATCAAAGGTGTTACGAGAGGTACGAATTGCTGGAGCTTCCTGTTGGGGTGTTGGAGATGGTGGAGGTGCTGCTTTCGCTTTGGGTGCTGGTTCTGGCTTTTTACCATCCAAGGACTCAATATCTTCTAACTTCACCGTCATTTTCATTATTCCAAATCTGGCGGTCAGTTCCCCATCTTCGTTAGGTTCGCTAATTACTTCTGCAGTTTGTCCTAGTTTGCTAATACGGATGCGATCGCCTAATTTTGGCATATACCCTAGTTTCGGTTTCGGTTCTGCTTTGGGGGTATATTTCTCAGCAATTTTATTGACGATGTTGGTAGCTTTTTGAGCTTGTTGGGCAGTGGATTCGCCTTTTTGTAAGCGTCGAATTACTTTGGCAATTTCACCTTTGGCTTCTGCTATGGCTTTCTGGACAGCGATTTCTTGGGAAGCACGTAATGCTTTTTCTCGCTCCTGCAGTTCTGCGGATTTTTGATAAAGTTCTCGGTGTAAGCGCTCAGTTTGCTGTAACAAATCTTCGGCTTGTGCAGCTTTGGTTTCTTGAGTGCGACGTTGTGCCTCTAAACCAGCAATTACCTGATTCACATCATCGCTACCACCTCCCATCTCATTTTTTGCTGCTGCAATCACATCGGTTCTTAATCCCAAACGTTGAGCGATCGCAAGTGCGTTGGAGCGTCCGGGTATTCCCCATAAAAGCCTGTAGGTGGGGGATAATGTGGCTTCGTCAAATTCTACGGAAGCATTTTCAAACCGCTCATCCTGATATTTTAATGCTTTTAGTTCCCCAAAGTGTGTACTAGCCATTGTTAACTGGGCAGCTTTCGCTAAATGACGTAATAAGGCGATCGCTAAAGCACTACCTTCGGCTGGGTCTGTTCCTGCACCGACTTCATCTAGGAGAATTAATGATTGGGAGTTATTTGCAGTAAGGTTGTTATGTTTTTCTGTATTTTCTGACTTTTCTGTTTCAATATCTTCTGATTGTATATCTTCGGTTTCAATAACTTCTGATTCTATAGCTTCGAGAATCCGACTAATGCGGCGAATATGACCAGAAAAGGTAGATAAACTTTGCTGTAAGGACTGTTCGTCACCAATATCTGCTAAAATTTGACTGAACCAAGGCATTTCTACTGGTTCCCGGGCTGGTATAAATAGTCCAACTTTTGCCATTAAAGCCGCTAAACCCAAGGTTTTTAAAGTAACTGTTTTTCCACCGGTGTTGGGTCCTGTAATAGTTACAACTTTGATATGAGGCTTAACCAGTAAATCTACAGGTATAACTGGTTGTCCCTCTTCATGTTTTTGCTGCCATACTAATAGAGGATGACGTAATTTTCTCAGAGTAATTGTTTCTTTTTCTTCACGCTTGACGAAACGCGGGGGATTAGCTTCTAACCATTCACTATATCTAGCTCTAGCTGCTGCTAAATCCAAGATTGTCACGATTTCGACTAATCTATCTAAATCTGGTTTAACTTCGGCTACCTTTGCTGTGAGAGCACGACGAATAGCTTCACATTCCACCTGTTCTCTCTTGAGCAATTCTCTTAATTTGTTCCCCATAGAAACAATCGAATTTGGCTCGATATAAAGAGTAGAACCGCTAGTAGATGTATCGTGAACTATACCAGGAATTCCATCCTTTTGGGGCGCCTTCACCGGAATTACATAGCGATCGCCTCGTTGAGTAATTATCTGCTCTTGGACTGCACCTGATTTAACTTGTAGTATATTATGTAGTTTTTGAGTTATTTGACGACGTTGTCCCCGCAAGGATTCCCGGATATCGGTGAGTTTCTGACTTGCACGGTCAGCAACTTCACCTCTATCATCAATACAGCGATGAATTTCTTTTTCTAATTCTGGATAAGTTCTTAAATCCGCTACCAACTGATTGAGAATTTCTAAATCGGGATGATTATCAACGACCCTACGTAAATTTCTTGCACCTGCAAGAGTCGTTGCGATCGCTAAAAGTTCCTCTCCTGCTAAAACTCCTCTGAGTTCTGCTCTTTCTAGGAAACTACCAATACTTTTAATTCCATCAAAAGATAGTCCGCCATTTTGACGACTATCTAATTCATATATTTCTTTTGTTTGAGATAATAAATTTTCGCTAACTATTAAAGAGTCAGGGATTTCTAGGTTACGTGCAGCAATAGCACCCAGCTTAGTGGAAGCAAAGGTAGAAAGGTGCTGACAAAGGCGAAACCACTCAAGAAGTTCTAAAGTCTCAGACTGTATCAAGGCTGCAATAGTTTATATAAAAATATGTAGTATATGTTAATGATACAATACTACACCCGATTAGACCTGCTCTCAAAGGTGGAATTTTACTTATTACATCGGGAATAGATATAGTGGGGTGTAATGAGGTTATCTGCATTCAACCGGAATTATGGAATATTTACTTTTTCCGTTATTCGGTATTATGGAAATGATTGGGAATAATTGGGATTTATCTTACCAGAGGATTATCAAGAGCATATATAACAACTTCTTGTCCAATACCTTCATAGACAAACCTATGTTTAAACTGTAAACCGACTTTTCCCATAACTCGAACAGAAGCCTTATTTGCAGCGATCGCAACTGCTAAAACCTTCTGTATTCCTGATTCCCAGCCTTTATCAATTAAAGCTTGGGAAACTTCGGTTGCATAACCTCGACCCCAGAAGACTTTTTTCAAACGATAACCTAGTTCAATATCATCTTCATTTGCCAAATTGGGATCGAAGTAAGATGCATCAACTACAGGACGAAATAAGAACCAACCGATGAAACTGTGGGATGACTTTTCAATTGCTGCCCAGATGCCATAACCATTATATCTCTGATAGGACTCAATAATTTCAGCGATTTTTACTTGAGTTTGGGCATAATCAAATGAACAACCAGCATCAGGAGTGTACTTAACGACATCGTTATCGCTATTTAACTCCAATAAATCATCCACATCAGCTTCGATAAACTGCCGTAGAATAATTCTTTCGGTCTCCAAAATAATATTCATCAGCAAATTAGTCTTATAGAATTCAAAATCAAAGCCTCAGGGGGTGAATCTCAAATTACCCCCTAATATTATCCCTCAAGTCACGCTCAAAAATTGATTGCGCCATTGCCTTGCTGGCATAAAATCAATTTGAGCATTAGCAGCTGCATCTTTATCCTCAGCAGTGGTTCCTACCATCCAAGATTGGTCTAAATCGATATCATAATCAAGAGATGCAACAAATATCATTCCTGCACCGGGTTTGCGAAATGAGTGTTTTTGAGGAATATAAGTCTCATGATTATTCAAATCCTTGGAAATTTTTACTGCACTATTGCGAGTTACTCGCCAACAACTGCGTCCTTTCATATTAGGACAAAAATAAATCGCTTTTAACTGTGGGAGTAATGAGAGAGTATATTTCATCTCCTCAATCACAATATCAACATTACTTTGGGGTTGGTGAATGGGAACATCAATTATTTCTGAGTTATTTGATAAGTATTCTTCTAATTGTGCTTCTTCATCTTGCTCTGAATCTTCCTCTAAATCTTGCTCTAAATATAATTCTCCGTCTTCCCCTCTATTGCTAATTCCCACAATCAACTGTTCTGGTTCTCGACTCAAATAATAATTTAATGCTGTTTCTACACCAGGTAGAAGCTTTACATACTCAGAAGTGAAATACTCAGAACTACTAGAAATTGGTTGTGTCAGCGTACCTTCAATATCTAAAAAAATTGCCCGTTTCATTTATAACCTCACTCTTAGACCAAAAAATTGCTTCAAGCTGAAACTTTTTCATTCAGGATGGGGAAGGGAAAATCAATCGTCAGTATTACACTGTCTTACTCTTTGTTTTAGCTTTTTGTCTTTACTGTTGAAGACAAAATAATAGTCCTAGACTAAAAATGCTAAAATTTTTTCTCCGCGAGGATAGATACAGTATAAAAATGAAATATTCAAGATTTTTTGTCTAGATGTACCTATTTAAGTTGATAATCTTATTTATCAACTTGTTAAAGTGATCGATTTTAGAGATTAAATTCAGACAATAGATTCTGTATATCTGGAATTATGGCAAAAGCAACCTGGAATGGAACCGTAATCGCTCAAAGCGATCAGACTATATTAGTTGAAGGTAATCATTAACTTTCCCCAAACTCAGTCAAGAAAGAATATCCCCGTGAAACTGATACCCATACTAACTGTCCTTGGAAAGGTATTGCCAATTACTATGATATTGAAGTAGATGAACAAGTCAGTAAAGGAGCTGCTTGGTATTACCCCGATGCAAAAGAAAAGGCAAAACATTTTGAAAACTATTTAGCATTTTGGCGAGGTATCAAAGTGGAAGCTTAAAAGGAATACATGCGTATATATATTTAGAGTAAACCTGGAATAAATTTAGATTTATTCTAGGTTTTTTTGACTAAATAGAGTATTCTAGACAAACCTCTAAACAAATATTCTTAACAAATGTAGTCACCCTGCGGGGAATTATCACGATTTCCTCAAAAAAATTAAACTTCTTTACAACACTAGTCAAGTGAAGTCCAGACAACAAATATTATTTTGCCATACTTGATACTTTAATGTGACTATGTTGATACAAATATACTAAATTTACAGTCCTTATAAACAGGGTCTAACAAAACTGGTGAATTTAGGGAAAGCTCACAGACCTTCGTTTACTCAAACCTTTGAATTCAAACAGCAAAAAAAATAGGAATTTTATTTCCTATCAGTTGTCATAATTTTCAAACCATCTATTAATGTATTAATTCAACTGACAAACTTAAGTATTATAACTGATTTTGATTTTTTGACTTTCCTTATTAGTTATCTGTAGAGGAGGATGAAGCAACTATTAAACATTCTTCGTCAACAACGCTGAGCATATCCTTAAAAGCTGGTGTATAACTACCATCTTCATTCACAATTCTACGAAGGGTATAGTTACCAATACGAGGAATAATACCAAACCAGATATTTGTACGTGCCCAAGTATCACCGTTTTCAGAGTCTTTTTCTTGACACATTGTTGGATTAATTATCCATTTCGGAATTCTGATCCCAAATGCAAAAGGTATAATTTGCGATCGCCTTAGTTTTCCTTCTTCAGCTTCATCTTCAAATTGAATTGTATAGGTAAAGCGAGCTAACCAAGAACCGATAAGTAGTATACGTCCCCCAATAGAAGTATGAAAAGTCCATTGTGCTTCTCCGAAAACTGGTAAAGACAAAGCTTTATTTTCTGCATCCCATTCCAAGTTATACATAGTGATGCAATCATCAGGAAGGGGATTACCATCCATGAAGAATACCCCTTTGAGGATATCCGGTAGATTTGTCTCCTTGACTGGTTTCATCCAAGTCGCAATATTCTGGAATTGTTTCTTCTCAATTTTTAAAGTCATTTTAGTTGTTGCTTGATAGTTGTTGGTTAATGGTTGATGGTTGTTAGTTGATGATTAATAGTTTATGCGCTGTACATGTAATAATTAATACTCATACATTATCCATCCACCATTAACCCTCATCCGTCAATCATCGTTTTGCAAATCCCTGTAAGACCAAATCATTCGGGGTTACAGCAGTCACTCTTTCAAGTTCCCATTCCACTTGTGTGGTTGATTCCCACTTATATTGTTTGAATAAATATAAACAGAAAATATTAATCAAACCAATAGATAAACTTCTTCCAGGACAAGCCCTTTCATGTTCCTGCCCGTTCCACGATAAAATATCTGAAAAATCCCGCTCTATATTAAATTCTTCAGGATTTTCATATCTTTGAGAATCTCTATTTGCTGTCAAAATAGAACCAAGTAAACGAGTACCTTTTTGGAAAGGACACTTTACTTCTCCGACTTCGATTTCTCCTTCTTCTTTTGCTAGTTGACTAACAAATCGAACTGCAGGATACAGACGAGCGGTTTCTAAAATAGTTTTGTTGATTAACTTTGATTCTTCTAATGCATTTGAGTTTAAGCTTGTTTGTTCTCCCCAAATATCATTAACCTCTGATGTGACTCGATTTCTCAACTCTTCATCCAGACACAGAACACCAATTACAGAACCTAAAAGCGCACTAGAACCTGCGGTTCCAGCTATGTGAATCATATCAAAAAGGATATTGGCTATTTGATGTTCATTCAAATCGTATCTACTACCAATTGCAAAGTAAGATGACCATTTTGAAGAGCTTTGGTATTGTTCAATTAAATATTTACGATGTTTGATAACTGGAGATGTAATTATCCAAAGTAAGTACTTGCTGATAAAATTTGGTAAGGATGCTAAAGATAGACGTTGAATGAAGTTATTGGATGCGGTAATTTCTTTATCTGATAGTGAAATTTGAAAAACCAATTCATGCAAAATTTTCAATATCATTCTTGGTAAGTCTTTACCAATATGTAATTCGCCTTTTTTTGCAGCTTCAGATAAACATTCATCAACTAGACTGCTAATTTTTTTGATATCTTCGGATGGTTCTGGTAAAGCTTGTAAAAATATCGCACGAGCACCGCTATGTTCGGTTCCATTCATACCTAAACTCAAAGGATTATTGAGTAGGTAACTAGGAGCTAATATTCTGATAATACCTAAATCATTCCCTCGTAGTTGAGGTTCGACTTGCATTATTTCTTTAACATCTTCGTGGGAGGTATTAACAATTGCTTGGTCTACTGCAAAAAACTTATTTCCGATATTTTCTTTTGCTGTTTCCAGAAAACTTTTTAATTTTCTGAGCATAATAAAAGCATCTAGATAATAAACTCGCAAACGCAGTAGTTTACCAATTGCACTGTCATAACCTACTTTTGCTAAAGTACTTGTGAGTTGGATTTGACGTTTTTGCGCTTTAATTACTTGTTCTTTAATTGCCATTTTTTTCCCTGATTGTTGGTAATTTAGTCGATAATTGCAAAAAAGTGAAAATATCTAATGTATTATCGGATTAGAATATATCCAGTTGAGAAATCATCATCTTAAAAGTAACTGTAAATTACTCTAGGTAAACTATAAATAATTGCTTATAGTAAATATTTATATTCTTTGTTGATATTTTTACATAACTACAATACGCGATCGCCTCACGAGTAAATGATTGAATAGATGATTTAATATGTAGAAGTAGTTGCCAATAACTTTGAATTTGAGGAAAAATTCTTAATATCGCGACCTTCTAGCTGTTTAGGATATTTTTTCTGCTTCTTGTAACCTGTTTTTTCCTTTTAGTAAACTATGGTATTCTAATTCATCATTTATCGACCGTAAAAACTACAATAGTTATTTATGTATTTTCCCAGCAATACAAACAACGCTACAAGAGCTATTTTTAAAATTTTTAAATATTGATGCTTTGAGGAATTCTTGAAGGTAGAAGATATTCATAGGTAAGACGAGTTTGATTACGTTGATTAATAGTGTCTTCTATATCCCGTAAACTATTTTGAAATGTCTGCAAAGCTTCTTCTACTAAATTGTCCTTAAAGTATTCTTCTTCATAATTACCTAATCTAGTATAATAAATTGAACCTAGTAAAGTAACTAAATTTAATTGTCCTTGTGCTTGTTCTAAAGGTGGAAGTAAATTGAGATAGTCTTGTTCTGTAACTCCATCTTTCAGAAGTGAGGCTGGTTGATAGCCTGCTAAAGGTATTGCAGGGGCATAACTCATCATATCTTTTTGAGGAAAATTTACAGCTGCATGTTGAGCACTAGCAGTAAAAATAATTAACGTTACAGCATCAATCAAGTAATCTAAAGTTTGGATTCCCCCATCTTTTTGACCAAAATCTGGGACTCTTCCACCATTATAAGCCCCAACTTCTATAGCCCATGCTTGGAGATATTTATCATTTTGAATATCGTTATTGTTTTTATAGTAAATTCCTAAATAATCTGAAACCCACTGATGAATAGCATTCCAAATCAGTAGAGCATCATCCCGATATGGATATACTGGCAGTTTTTTGCTATCATCCACACCACGTTTTTTAAATTGTTTTGGTAACATTGCATCATTGAAACCATAACTTTGTAATCCTGCTCCTGCTAAAACCCGCGAATTATCGATTGTGGATGCTAATAACTCATCAACACCACCACCAGGAGCTATCAGAACCCTTTGAGCTGAATCATTGATTGCAAGAGTACCTGCAAAATGAGGAATTAGCAAAATATGTAGGGGATGGTGTTTTGGTAATTGACGATGGGTTGCGATCGCAAAAGGTCCGACGAATAGATGAGTGCGTCCTAAGTGAGTTACTGCTTCGTGGTGATTAGCATCTGCTATTTGGACTATAGTTTTTGCAAACAACCAAGCATATTTGTCTGATTTAGGGGTTAAAATTGGTGTACTTTCTGGGTCTTGACCACACTGAATTGCAACGGGACGCATTAAACCAGAGTCATTTTCATTTTCTTTTTTAGGAACTGCAAATAATGCTAAAGGAGCACAAATATACTTCTGTTGGTTAGGAAATGTACCATTAATTGCACCTTCTAAAATGCCATAATCAGCTAAATAAAGTCTTCCTTCTTCTCCTGCTGCTGCTAAGGAGTCTCCGCTTCCCATTACTTCTTGATACTGTGCCTCTGTAACTGGAAATCTGTCTCCCAAATTCTTGACTACTTGAATAACTACGGGATTATAACCAGCGACTCGTGTATAAGCAAAAACTTCATCTTCAGTGAATGTATTTGCAATATCTGGAAGTTCCATAATAGGAAACAGCTTATTGTAGTCCTGTATTTTCCCAACATGTCCACTAGGTTGTCCTTGAGAAATTAACTCCTCAATTCGGTTGAAAGAATCTCGGAAAATTGAGAGTCCACTTTCTTTGAGAGCGGAAAAGAACAATTCGTCTATTTCTTGGTAATCTTTTGATATTCCTTGCAACAATATTTTGGGAATAATTTGCATTACCCTTGCAAAAACACTTAATTGGAATGGTAATGCTCCCTTTAATATGACTTCTAGAATAAATAATCTGATGTCATCATCAACCTTCTGGGAACCCTGATTTCCTCGGTTTGCAATTAAAGCATTAACGAAAATTACTTTTAACTCTTTTGCTACCAAACGCAACCAATCAGTAGAAAAATTTTCTTCATTTGGAAGCTCATCCACCATTGCTATGGGTGGAATGCGAGTATAGTTATATTTGTATTTACCTCTAGAGTTTTCTAGCTCATTGATAGGTAAAAAATTTTCTTCGTTCTTTGATGATACGGAATTCATGGTTAATTTTGTTGTTTACTTGAGATTTTATATTGAGATTTTATATTTAGATTCTTAATAAGCATTCAGCCTTCCATAGATAAAAAACGCATATTTTAACTTTTCTTAATTAAAGCTGAGATATGACTTGCCAAAATTGTTAACTTCACCTTTATAGACATGAGTTCTAAATAATTTCCCTTGTCCTACTTAGTTGTGGCATATATAGCTTAAGAAAGGGCTTCGTTATGTACTGTTACATGGGCAAAGAGTAACAAAAAACCTCTTAATATATAACTGTCAATATAATGATTCCCAAATTATAAAATAGAGTAAACAGAGAACTCAATGGACTGATTAATTTATTAGTATTATGTTGATTGCAATCTTATCCAAGAGTTTATAATATGAAATTCAATGTTTCTTGTTATAAAAAGCACATTGTAAAATATTGAATTAAAGATTTAACAATATTTTTATTCTTCTTGGAATATGAATCTTACATCTTTTCTGTTTAAGTCCCGTTAATTGGATACACATCTTATACCCTTAAAAATGTATATCACTTCCCGTAAATAACTTTAAATAAATAAATAAATAAATAAATAAATAAATAAATATCAGATTTGCTCTCTTTCTACACTCTTCTAGTTTCCAAAAACCAACTCAGACCAGCTAGAAATAATAATACAGGAGTTAACCAATCACCCCAACGCACATATAAAGTTTGAGTCTGCCGACGATAAACTGTATCTGCATGGATTTGATAAATATCTATTCCCGATAACCATAATGTTTTACCATGAGGGTCTACAATGCTGGAATACCCTGTATTTGTTGCTCTAACTGCCCATCTATCGGTTTCAATTGCTCTCATGATATCTTGAGCATGATGTTGAGCTGGCATTGATTCTGAATAGTGAGAGTTATTTGCTGAACTGAGAATGAATTCTCCCCCTGCTGCTGCTTGATATCGAAACAGTTCTGGGAATGCGGAACCATAACAAATAACCGCGATCGCTTTTCCAAATGGGGTATTAAATATTTGCTCCTGACTTCCGGGAACTTGATGTTCATCTAATGGTGATAAACGTCTGACTAATCCACCAATAATATTTCGGAAGGGTACGTATTCCCCTAAAGGTACTAGCTTTGCTTTATCATAACGGCTGAAAATCTCACCATCTGCTGTAAATGTAAATAAGCTGTTGGTATAGGTAGATTTATCTTTTCGAGAACCGAAACCCCCAATCCATGCTGTTATACCTTTATCTTTAACTGCTGCAACTAAGGAACTTTTTACTATCTCGTCTTCGTAAAATGGTAATGCTCCTTCTGGTGTAAGTACTGCTTCTACACCTTGGTTTACTAAGTCTAAATATCCTTCGGTATAACCAGCGATCGCTCGTCGAAATCCTTCTGGTTTCAGTTTAATTTTATTGGGTACGTTACCCTGAATAATCCCAACTTTCAGAGCTGATGATGGTGAATCATTGAGGGGAATACCATATAGCCAAAAACCTAAGAGGTGGGATGTGGTAAATAACAAAAAAGCACTCAGTGCAAGAATCTTGTGATTTGTTTGATTTGTTTGATTTGTTTGATTTACTTGATTATTTCTGGATTGTTTATTTCTTAGCTTTATCCAAGATTCTGCTATCAAACCGTTAACTGCTACAATTGTTGCAGTGACGGTAGTAGTACCAGAAATTTGACCTAGATGTAAAATTACTAGGTTATGGGGACTCTGTGTATAAGCAAGAGTACTCCACCATAATGGTCCGCTACTCCAAATTGCTTCTAGGGTACACCACAAAGCAGTACCAATTAAAACTCGAATAAATCCATTGTCAGTTACTAATTTTTTCGTAGCTATCCAGCGAAAAATAATCGACCAGGTAATCGCTAAAGCTGTACCCCACATGGTAATGAAGGTCAAACAAAAAACCGCGATCGCCAGACTTGCAACCCAAGGAACTCCCATCCAAGTCATGGGATGAATACCGGTTATCCAGGCTAAAGTAAAGCCGTAATAACCTATTCCCCAGCAAAAAGCAATTAACCATGTACGATTATGAGTGCGGTTTTGAGTCACTAACACCCAAAAAGGTGCAAATGCTAACCACGCGAAAAAAAAGGCATTTACGGGAGCAACAGTTACTCCCATCAAAATACCACTGACTAAGGATATAAGGAGCACGAAGCTTTGAGTTTTCCAAAATCGAGAAATATCTAAACTCATCACTTCTTTACTCCTATTTGTAGTTTTTTAGTCTTCTTCGTATTCTTCGTCGTCTGTTTCTGTGTCATCAACTGTATCTGGTGGGACAATTGCAACACCTGTAATTGCATCTGCTTTATCAAGACGCTGTACCCGAACTCCAGTTGCAGCTCGTGATTGGATAGATATGGCGTTAACTGCTTGACGGATAATAATACCGCGATTTGTCACCATCATAATCTCATCTTCGTCATTGACAATATGCAGGGTTGCCATTTGGTCTTCGGCATTCTTATTCTTGAATTTAGTAGCCATTAAACCCTGTCCGGCTCGATTTTGCAATCTAAATTGTTCGACGGGTACGCGTTTTCCGTAACCTCCAGTTGTAATTACTAATACCCAAAGTCCGGTTTCATTACCTGAACTAATTTCTGTTGCTTCTTCAGTTTCAACTTCTTCTACTTGAGTATCGATTTCAACTTCTTCTACCTGAGTATCAATTTGAGCATCGATTTGGTTATTTTCCAAATTTAAGGTGGCAAGTACTGATGCTGGTAAGATGTCCATCCCTACCAGTTCGTCTCCATCCCGTCGCAGTTTCATGGACTTTACTCCCCTAGTTGCTCGACCTAAAGGACGCAATTGTTCGTGACTGCATTTGAAGTGAATTGCCATTCCTTTCCTAGAACCTACAATTACGCTGTCTTCAGCTCTTGCGCGTCTTACCCATCGTAACTGATCGCCTTCTTCTAGAGAAATTGCAATTAAACCATTGGAACGGATATTACTAAATGCTGCTAGTGCAGTTTTTTTGATATTACCTCCACGAGTTAACATGACTAAATATTCGTCACTGCTAAACTCTGTTACCGGAACTAGAGAAGTAATTTTCTCTTCCTTGGGGATAGGAAGCATTTGTACTATGGGAGTACCCCGACTAGTACGAGAACCAATGGGTATTTGATAAGCCTTCAGGCAGTATACTACTCCTCGTTCGCTAAAAAATAGAACGCTATCATGGTCGCAACAAGTTAAGAAGTGTTCTATTGTGTCGTTATCTTTAACTTTTGCCGCAGCTTTACCGCGAGTAGCTCTACTTTGAGCTTCAAAGGTATTTACCGGCATTCTTTTTATATAACCTTGTTCGGTGAGAAGAATGATTGCTTTCTCATTTGCAATCAAGTCTTGGTCGTGTAAGTCACCTTCGCTATGGGTAATAACTGTACGTCTTGGTGTTGCATGGGTTGTTTTTATTTGCTCAACTTCTTCTTTAATGATTTCTAATATTCTTTCCCTCTTAGCTAAAATATCTCGTAAATCAGCAATTAAAGTTTGTAAATCATCGTGCTCTCGACGGATTTTATCTGCTTCTAATGCTGTTAAACGACGTAACTGCATTTGCAAAATTGCATCTGCTTGTACTTCTGATAGACCATAGCTCGAAATTAATTCTCCTTTTGCACTCGGTGCATCAGGTGCACTACGAATAAGAGCAATAATTGAGTCCAACTGAGACTGAGCAATTAATAAACCCTGCAATATATGGTCCCGTTCTTCAGCTTTGCGAAGTTCGTATTGGGTCCTGCGGGTAATTGCTTCGATGCGGAAATCTATAAAGACTTCCAAAAATTTCTTGATGGTCAGCAGTTGGGGTTCCCCATCTACTAAAGCCAACATATTTGCACCGAAGTTTGTTTGTAGCGGGGTTTGTTTATAGAGATTATTTAAAACCACCCTCGGATAAGCATCGCGCTTGAGTTCGATGACTATCCGCATCCCGTCGCGATCGCTTTCGTCACGAATATCAGAAATTCCATCGATTCTCTTATCATTTACCAACTCCGCTATCTTTTCGATCATTCCAGCTTTGTTGGTTTGATAGGGAAGCTCGGTAACAATTATTGCATCTTTATCAGGTCTTCCACGCTGTTCAATGGTTTCAATTGTTGCTACACCCCGCATGGTTATTGAACCCCGTCCGGTGGTGTAAGCTTCTTTAATTGCAGATGTTCCCAAAATCTGACTTCCTGTAGGAAAATCAGGTCCTGGGATGTGCTTCATTAAGTCCAAATCTGTAATTTCGGAATTCTCTATCAGAGCAACTACACCATCAATTAATTCACCTAAATTATGGGGAGGAATGTTAGTTGCCATTCCCACTGCAATACCGGAAGAACCATTGAGTAATAACTGTGGAATCCTTGCTGGTAGAACTGTCGGTTCTTGTTGTGAACCATCAAAGTTATCAGCAAAATCAACTGTTTCTGACTCAATATCTTGGAGTAAAGCAGCACTTGTCAAAGCTTGCAAGCGACATTCTGTATATCGCATCGCAGCTGGAGGATCGTTATCCACAGAGCCAAAGTTACCATGCCCTTGGATCAATGGCGATCTCATGGAAAAATCCTGTGCCATTCGTACTAAGGCATCATACACTGCCGTATCACCGTGGGGGTGGTACTTACCTAATACTTCCCCCACTACACGGGCACACTTTCTAAAAGGACGGTCTGAGGTTAACCCCAATTCGTGCATGGCGTATAAAATGCGGCGATGCACAGGTTTAAGACCATCCCTGGCATCTGGTAATGCCCGACCTACAATTACGCTCATTGCGTATTCTAGATAAGACCGGGACATCTCCGAACGCAGATCGGTTGGGATAATCCTCTCCTGAGAGGTCGTCATAACCTAAAAAACTCCAAAAATCGCAGATTTTAACGTTTAAATTCGATGAAGCATAATTATTCCAGACAACTATCGAATAACCGCTATTATTTGCTATAATTCTAACATATTTTATACCACTTTTACGAAAAGTTTGTACGGTCAAACATCAAAAATAAAAATACAAAATTTTTCAGCTAATAGCTAGACTTATTTCAAAGATTGAAAATAGGGATAGTTCCACGTCATTTTTATTATTTTATGCTAATTACCAAATATTTTTAAAGCTACTTAGTAGTTGCATAATTCTATTAATTATTAATCATCTCTAATTACTCATTCTACTTTTGTTTTTTGGATTTTTTTATTAAATTACATAATCTAAAATCTATACATTATATTTTAATATTTCATTTATCTTTCAGGGAAATTAATATATTTTCAACAATTAATTAATATATATTATTGTAGCTATTTGTAAGAAAATAATCATTTATTTTGATAATTTAATTTAAAAACAAAGAAATATATACCGCAGCCTATTTTATATAATTTTAGTTGTAAGCTCTACTATACAAAAAATTGAAAATATTATACATAAACATGAATGTATATGATAAATATTTTAATAGTAGTATAAATAAGATACTCCCAGGAAGAATATCTCAGTATTTTTTTCTAAATTAAAAGAACAAAAAATATGTATATAATTAATATAAAAAAGATTAAAACAAGGAAATAAATAATTATTAAAACTAAAGATAATTTTCAAACAATTAAAATAAAATGGAGGAAATAAAAATATTATTTTTATCTAACATATCTTTATGAATAAAAAAATATTATATTAGCTAAAAATATATATTCCAAGAAAAAATAGCTTTCAAAAAAAGTAGGCTATAAGCTAAAATGTAGCGAGATTAAAAGATTAATTGTCAAACAGAATTTAGAGACAGTTTATTTAGATCATAATATAAATTTATTACTGATATTGCGACCGTCAAAAAAAACAACATCTATTGCTTGCTAAATAATCATTAACTTATGCTCAACGTCGTATTTTCTGAAAAATTTTTAGACCACCAGACTGGACCCTTTCATCCAGAGAAACCAGAACGTTTATCAGCAGTTAAACAAGCGATCGCAGCATCAGATATAGCTCCTAAAATTGAATGGAAACAGCCAACACCGGTAGAACAGCGACCTGTAATACCTTTTATTGAATCCGTTCATACTTCCAAATATATTCAGAAAGTCAAAGAAATTGCAGCAACAGGTGGTGGTTACATAGACACAGACACCGTTGTGTCTCCTCGTAGTTATGATGTAGCTTTACTAGCAGTAAATGCTTGGATAGATGGAGTTGACATAGTTAGGGAAACAAACCAACCAACCTTTGTACTAGCGCGTCCCCCAGGACATCACGCCGAAAGCGAGACAGGGATGGGCTTTTGCCTGTTCTGTAATGCAGCGATCGCAGCCCTATATGCTTTAGAAAAAACCGACATTAATCGGGTCGCTATTTTAGACTGGGACGTACATCACGGTAACGGAACCCAATCAATAGTTGAGAATAATTCCAATATTATTTATTGTTCCCTACATCAATATCCCTGTTATCCAGGAACCGGGAAGATGACAGAGAAAGGTTTTCATAACAACGTTTTAAACCTTCCTATCCCACCAAACAATGATATAAAAGTTTATCAACAAGGATTTGAAAAATTAGTAATTCCTTTTATCTCCGAATTTAATCCCGACTTACTTATAGTTAGTGCAGGATACGATGCAAATCAAGCAGACCCCCTAGCAAATATCAACTTACAACCCCAAGACTACGGTGTATTCACAGATTATTGTTTAGGAATTACCAGCAATATTTTATTTGGTTTAGAAGGTGGTTACGATTTAGCTGCACTTGGAGAATCTGTTGTCGCTACACTTTCAAGGTGTTTGGAGAAAGAAGAGTAAATCTCGACAGTGAACAGCGAACTTGAAAAAAAGTTGTGGGATGCAGGTCAGTCGCTACGCTCCAATTCCGACATTATTAATACCTTACAGGAACATTTTCAACGAACCGTCATTCCTGTCTTTTAAAAAAGTAGGTTGATATTCAGTATTCACTCTTTTTCTAATTCTGCTAATGCTTCATTTAAAGTAAGTGGCTTTTCTGCTTGAACTTCTTTCATTGCTGAAATTAACCCTTTGTCTTCAATAGCTGCTGTCAAACGTTGATAATCGTTAAAATCTATCACTACAGAAAGGACGTTACCTTCTGTATCGGTAACAAGTTCTTTTGCAAATGGATATTTATCGGCTTGCATAGTTTTCTCAAACTTGGTTGTATTGACATCCTAGCAGTAGAATTAAAGAAATGAATGCCGTCCTCCTAGATATAGCGTGGAAGCGCAAGTAATAAGCAATAAGTAATAAGCAATAAGTAATAAGTAATAAGCAATAAGTAATAAGTAATAAGTAATAAGTAATAAGTCAAGAAGTTACGCACAGTTTACACTCAACCCTCAGATTGTCAATCACTAGTACAAAAAAAATTAGCCCCAGCATTATTTCACAAGACTGGGACTAATAAAAAATCTAAAAGAAATGAAGATAAAAGCAAAAATTCAGGAGAATAACACATTAATCAAAAATCAATCCCGATTCATCTGAATTAACTCCGTCAAAATACTATCCAAGCTACCGTTAACTTGAATTTTCTCGATTTTTTCCGAAATTCTTTCTAGCACTTCCAATTCCTTCAAACGTAAAGCAACCGGATTATCTTCCATAACTCTCGCGGTATTTAACATACTACGAGTTGCAGCAGTTTCTTCACGACGACGTACTACATTTGCTTGTGCAGCTTTTTCTGCTTCTACAACTTTACTGAGAATACTCTTGATTTCTCCAGGAAGAATAATATCTTTTACTCCTACCGAGTCAATCTCAATTCCATATTCTACTGCTTTGGGACGGATGTATTCAGCGATACTTAAATCAATTGCTCCTTTGTCTTCCAAAAGTAAGTCAAGGGATTTTTCACCGACCGCAGCACGTAGAGCAAACTGTAGCTCTTTGTACAAGAAGCTATTAATATCTGACAAACCATTTTTTGCTCTTAATGCATCTTGGATACGAAAACCAGCAGTTAAATTTAAGCGTAAAGGTACTTTATCTTTGGACAAAATATCTTGACCAGATACTTCCATGGTTTGCAAACGTAGGTCAATAACGTCTGTTTTGAAAGAACGTTCAAAAAACCACCAAGCATGGATTCCTGAGTTCAACTGTGTTTGAAACTCTTGGTTGATGTAAAGTAATCCGACGTGTTGGGGAGGTACTTGACAAATATGTAAAGCATTGGAGTTTGGTGACTTGGATAAAAGTGTAGGTGAAACCAACTCTGATACTAAACGAGGTGGTAATTTTGCATCGTTGCTGATATCAATAATCTCTACTTCCACACCTTTCCAGAATAACTTCCGGCTAGCTGGTGGCAAAACGTAGATAATTTTATTTCGATATCTAACAATCGCAACCTGTTGAGATAATACTTCTACCATCTCGCAGTAGGTTTCAACAAAATCAGGATGTTTTTCAATTAAAACATCTTCTTGAGGAAATTGGGGATTTGGTAAAATTCGACTTATATTTTGGACAGTCACATTTTGATTGATAGACCAAAATGCATATTCTCCTGATTCTAAGGGTTGTACAAAGTTATTTTGTACATACAGTAAACCAATTTCATATTCGCGAACCTGGAATTTTTTGATTCCATTTATAGCAATCCCGCGCAGTTGTTGAACAAATTGCGGTGGTAATTGTAGATTTTCTTCTAAGTTGAAAATATAAGATTCTACGGGAATAAAACCACGCCAAAATGCTTTTAATTGGTCTGGTAAAATACTTATCCAATCTCTTCCCAAGCGTACTAATGCAGCTTGATTAAAAGAGGTTTGCACGATTAAAAGATGCTCTTCTAACTCTGCTCTATGGTTTTGCAGCAAAAGCTCCAAGTTCTCAATATCTGCTTGGGGTTTATTCAAATTAAAAGTTCTAACGCTCCAGTGACCACCCCAAAAGGTATAATCTCCAGAGGTTAAAATCTTTTCAAAGTCACTGCGGTGATATAAAAGTGCAATTTCATTGGGTTTAATGTAAAATGTTTTCCACATCGATATAAATATATTCATAGATGATTTTTATAGTTAGATATTTTGATAAAGTTATTAAATTTATCCGACTACATATAATTCAATTCACTTACTCATTACTTTAAACTTCCGCCTTATATAAGTTCATCTAAAAATAGTATTAGATATGTTTTTAAAAACCCTGCAAATGCAGGTGTTAACAATTCCATAGCGGATAAAAGCAACTTAATAACTGGATTAAGTAGAAATTGGCTACCTTAAAATACCCAGAGGTTAAACAAAAATAACTCAATAAACTACAAATATGGCGTTCTATTTCGCAATTCCAGAATTCCTTTAGAAAAATCTACAGAAAAACTGGATATGAAAAATGAAGGACATACTCGAATTAAGAAGAAAGACATTTATACAAGCTATTTCATTGCTGCTACTAATCATCAATTAACTTGCCATATGACTTACCAAATGACTCATCAAATAATAAAAAATAGCTTTACCTACACTGCAGAGATTTTGGGATTTATCCCATGAATTATTTAGCTTTTGCAGAGCTATTTCCTTGACTCAAACAAGGCGCCTTATTTTACGTTTGGCTTCGTTTTTTTTGGTTGCTGGAAATGGAATCGAACCATTAACTTTGGATTTTTAGTCCAACGAGCTTACCTTTACTCTATCCTGCGGATTTGTCTTGTAAACCTAGACGAGGTTTGGTTGAAAGTATAGGACTCTAACCTATAACATCCTGCTTATGAGGCAGACGCTCTAACAATTGAGCTAACTTCCGGGTGTTCAATGTAAGATTTGCTCGCGTTAGCGTCTCCCGAAGGGAGAACTTACGTCAGATCGATCCTAAATCGATTGCTCAAACACTGAGCTAATTGAACTGTGTGAAATAGCGTACTACAAATGCGGTATACGCTTGAAGCATTGCTCAGCGCACCAGTTAGGTATACTGAACCCAAACTATAGCTATGTAGTAGGATTACTACTTCAAATTCATTGTAGCATAAATGTAGTATGTGTAAATAAATAGAGATAAATCTATTTTATTTTTATTGCAAAGTTGAAGAGATGTAATAAGATTGTACCTACCTACTTGTCTAATAAAGCTTTACATCTATATTAGTAAAAACCCGTATTACATCCCTAATAAAAGTTAGTTAGCATTGTCTCATTAAAAACTTTTAATAAACGTAATAAACAGGTTTTCAAGGTGCAAGTATCAAAAAAAGCAGCAATAATATTGATATTAGGAGTAATTGCTTGTAGCCCGAAAGCTAATGCTACAGATGTATCTTTTAATACTCAACTAAAGTCCGAATCGATATTAAAGCTAGCTCAAGTAAATTCCCAAGATGCTGAAAAATACTTTGACAGTGGCAAAAAGCGCTTAGAGCGAGGAGACTATCAAGGAGCAATAATTGATTTCACGAAAGCTATAGAAATTTATCCTAAAGGGAGTGCAGCTTACTATAACAGAGCTATGGCTCGCAATCAATTACAAGATCATCGCGGAGCTATAACTGATTTCACTAAAGTTATACAAATTAATTCCAAAGATTCCGAAGCTTATTATAATCGAGGTGTTCTTCGCGCTAATCTAAAAGATTATCAAGGAGCAATTGCAGACTATACCAAAGTCATACAAATTAATCCTCAATATATTGAAGCCTATCTCAATAGAGGTAGTGCTCGCAATCAATTACAAGATTATCACGGAGCAATCACTGATTTTAATCAAGTCATACAAATTAATCCTAAAATAGCAATTTCATACTATAACCGAGGTATTACTCGCGCTCGTTTAAAAGATTATCAAAGAGCAATAATTGATTTCACCAAAGCAATACAGATTAATCCCAAATTATACACTGCTTATTACAACCGGGGTGTTGCTCGTCGTCAGTTAAAAGATTGGAAAGCAGCGATCGCTGATTTTAATAAAGCGATAGAAATTAATCCTAATTACGCTGATGCTTATAGCAATCGGGGTATGGTTCGTGGATTTTCAGGAGACGAAACTGGAGGTATGACAGATTTGAAAAAAGCTATTTATATGTATCAACAGCAAGGTGAAACAGCTAAAGCACAAAAATTACTTGAGTTTATAGAAATAGTTAGAAGTAAGTAGATTCATATCTTGCACCTAACCGTATAAACCACGAAAATTAAAAAAAATATGCAATAAATTTACATTATTCAACGCCGGTTGATATGGCTAAATTAATATTTAAAGCTTAATACTGAGTAATTAATTCCCATCCATATATCTTGGTGCAAGATATGAATAGATAAACTTCCTCACAAGATACTCTTCCTGATGAATAAAACATGGATAAACCCGATAACCATCTGTAACATAAAGATATGAATTACATTGAAACAAGAAATTAACGCCAAAACTACTAGTATCGGCGTTAAGTCTAAATAGTGTTAGTTTTGGGTAGGTTTAATTTAGCGTTTAACGAAAACTGCTCTAGAAGAATAGTTTTGTCTACCGCTATTGTCAGTAAATTTAGTAAAACTTTGTAAGCGCAATCTGTTTCTACCCGATAGACCAATATTTAAGAAAGTTGTAGCAAATTTCTTATTGTAGATAGTGGTAGCATAGCGATGATTCTTATCTTGAACACTTGTACCGTAAGTACTTAATCTCTTTGCACCCCACTTACAATCGGTGGGATGACATTTACCAAAGGTACTAATAACAAGTTTATTACCAGGTGCACGTCGGACAACTATTTTAGTAATACCGCGAGTATTAGTGTCAGAATTTACCCAAGTTCCGACAAAATCTCTGGGTGCAGCCATTGCTGGTGCGATCGCTCCAGCTGTGATTGTAGTAGTTAGGGTTGCTAAAGCTAATGTACGTTTTAACATAATATTTGACCTTATAAGTATTATTTTCTAGATGTGAAAGCTAGTTTTTAGAGGTGTTTAACCCCCTTCCTTAATTCAATACGTATGGGTAATTTGTTTTATGCACTTGGTTCAAAATATTTTTTAATTGCATTACCATTCACCACCCCTCACTCCTCAATTACCATTGTTACTCCAGGCTGATTATAGTTAACCTATGGAGAGAAGTGAATAAATAAGATAGCGGGAGCAATTTTTGCATGGTGTGGACACCTTTGAGAGAGCGCATTAACCAATTACCGCTTGTCCTTGCTGGTCCTATTGTGCGATGCGTAACTAAAGATGCTGTAACGGTCTGGGTGGCTTTGAAGGATAGTAAAGAGGTAACTTTAGAAATATTTGATACTAATAAAACTAAGTTAATTCAGGGTACAAGGAATACTACTAAAGTTGGCGAAAATCTACATATTGTCGCTGTAACTGCTAGTTATACATCAGATTTTTTATCTAATGGTCAGGATTATCTCTACGATTTATATTTCGGTGATGGGAAAAATTTGAGTTCTCCTGGTGTAATTACTTCATCTGGCTCTATTACGGATATTACTTATTCTGAATATGAACTACCCAGCTTTCCTGTTACTCCTAACAGTTTAGATGATTTGCGGATTGTTCACGGCTCCTGTCGCAAACCTCACGGGGAAAGTATCGATGCAATGGCTAGTTTGGATAAAATGATTGCAGAAGCTTTGAGTTTGGATAAAAGGAAGCGACCTCATCAACTGTTTTTAACTGGAGATCAGATTTATGCTGATGATGTTGCAGATGTGTTGCTGTTTATGTTGATGGATGCTGCGCAAACTCTGCTCGGATGGTCGGAACATTTACCAGATATAGTAAATGATGCTCAATTAGAACCCGGTCAGAGAAATGACATCGCTACTAATGTTGCTGGTTTGACTGGTAGTATTGGCAAGATAGGTAATATTTCTAACTTGTGTAAAAGTCATTTATTTGCTTTCGGCGAATACTGTGCGATGTATCTATTTGCCTGGAGTGATGTACTATGGATGCAGCCTGAAGATTTTCCCGACCTGAAGCTGGTACATGATGAGCAGGGATTTTTGCAAGATATTTTTGGGAAGGTAAAAAGTACTTTTGAGCAGGAATCGAAATATATTAAGGAGTTTTGGCAGACACTTAAACCAGTCAGACGTGCTTTGGCAAATCTTCCTACGTATATGATATTTGATGACCATGAAATTACCGACGACTGGTATCTGAATGTTGCATGGTGCGATCGCATTTTGACTAAACCTTTGGGTAGACGAATTTTACAAAATGGGATGCTTGCATATGCTTTATTCCAAGGATGGGGAAATACACCGGAACAGTTTGAAGGTGGTGAGTCTGGAGAACTGTTATTACAAGCGCTAGAAAGATGGACAAATTCGGTTGGTAAGGATTCCACAGCAGAAAAAGATATTTATCAATACCTTGGTTTACCAGAACTTACAGATATTCATGATTCCCAACCGAAGAAGTTACCATCATCTCAGAAGGCATTAAAATGGCATTACATTGTTAATGGTTCTGGTTATGAGGTTCTAGTTCTTGATACCCGTACCAGACGTAGTTTTCCTGGGGCTGAATTTGATTTTCCGGCTTTATTAAGTCAAGAAGCTTGTGAGGAACAAATTTTACACTTTCCTCAAGCTGCTGGTGCGAAGGTAACTATGGTCATATCTCCAGGACCTGTTATAGGTCTACCTTTTTTAGAGAGCATACAAAAAGTTGCTAAAAATATATCCGAGAAATTCGGTAAGGCTGCATGGGGATTTGATACTGAAGCTTGGGCTTTAGAAGACGCAGCTTTTGAAAGATTACTCTCGAAATTAGCATTACGAGGGTCGTCTAAGGAACCAACTCGCGCTATCATCCTATCAGGGGATGTTCACTACAGTTTTTCTGCACGTTTACAATTTTGTGCTCAGCGACCGTTTGAGTCCGAAGAGGAATCGGATAATTTAGATTCAAGTTCAAATTCAAGTTCAGATTCAAATTCTGGTTCAAATTTAAATAAATCTAATACAGAACTGCTGATTGTACAATTTACTAGCAGTTCTCTTAAAAATGAGGTCAAAGGAGCAGGAGGTAGTCATTCTCTACATATTAAGGGGTTTGTTCCTTTATCCTTAATTACTGATAGACCAACATCAGAAGTTTTAGGTTGGGAAAATCAACCCCAGGAAGAATTACATATTGGTGTGTGTTATAACTTTGTTGACGATACATTACAAAATATCCCCCTAAAAACTAAAAATAATCCGGCAAAAGTAGATTTAGTAAAAAAACGCGGTACTTTCAGAGAAATAGAAATTACCAAAGCTCCACAATGGTGGTATCGAGTTGACTTTCTCAATGCCAAATTAGAAACAGAAGACCTACCAAACAGTTACTTTAGCGGTGGAAAATCAGCGATCGCACCACTTCCTAAACAAGACCGTTCTCAATTTTTAGCTGATTATTTAGCAATGGTGAGAAATTCCCGCGACTTTACTCATAGTAGGGGTCACGGAAAAGAAATTGTAGGGGTTAATAATATTGCTGAAATTACCTTTGAGACGGTTGCAGGAAAACCTGTTGCTGTACAAACCTTATGGTGGAGACTTGAAAGTAGAGAAAAAGGTAAATTACTCGAACCTTTTCCTTTAACTCGATGTGAAGTTTCTTTAGATTTGTTTGACCCAGAACATCCGATGAATGATGTTTTAAAAGAAGTAATTAGTTGATTTCTTAACAGGCTGATTATGAAGCAAGTAGATGGATGAAAAATTTTACAACTATGTCCGAAGCCCTGTTAAATTAAATAATAGCTACTATTTTAGATATTTTAGATATTGTATATTCTGTTATATAGTTGAATTTATTGGCACCTGTTTACTTATTTATCTGATAATTTTTCTTTATACTTTTGTATATACTTAAAGTCTTACGTAAAATTTAGAAATTAAATTAGAAATTAAATTAGAAATTAAATATTTCATCTTCATAGAAATTTAATTAAAAAGTACTTAAATATTGCTTAAAATGTTATACCAAATATTCTTGATAGCTTCACTGGTATGCCTGCAATCAATCGCGATCATTCACTGCGGGGCTTAGCCCATAAATTTGTTACTCAGCCTATAATTTTGGTCGGTGCTGAACGCTCAGGAACAACAATGTTGCGTTTGATGCTCGATAACCATCCTGACATTGCTTGGTGTTCTGAATTTGAATACGCTGTAGAGTGTATGAAAGATGGTACTCAATCCTATCCCACACTAAAAACATTTTACCGCTATCTTGAAACCAATCGAATATTTCAGCTTCACGGATTTACTATAAATCCTCAGCTTAGTTATCCCGAATTGATAGACAATTTTGTGTATCAGCGACAGCAACAGGAGAAGAAACCTTTAGTGGGACTGACCTGTCATAGACATTTCGATCGTCTATTAAAAATTTGGTCAAATGCTCGCTTTATTCACATTGTCCGAGACCCACGTGATGTCGCTCGTTCCTGTATAGGTATGGGGTGGAATGGTAATGTTTGGTGTGGGAGCGATCGCTGGTTAGAAGTGGAAGAATTATGGGAGGATATGCGCTCTAATCTCAGTCAGGATAGGTATATGGAGATATCCTACGAGGACTTCTTAGAGAATACTCAATCTATATTAGAGCAAGTTTGTCATTTTATTGGTACAGAATTTTCATCTTCAATGTACCAGTATGTGAAAACTACAGACTATGCATTACCGGATTTTAAATTTGCTTACCAGTGGAAACGTAAAGCATCAAAGCGGGAAATCCAACTAGTTGAAGCTCGTACCTCTTCCCTTTTGCTTGAACGGGGTTATCAGCTCAGTAAACTACCACAAATCCAAGTAGATTCTTTCATGCAATTAAAATTAAAACTGCATGATAAACTTGAGCGATCGCGTTTTCGCATTCAACGTTATGGTATTGGTTTAGTATTCTCCGACTTTATCACTCGACGTTTTAAGCTTGATTTTTGGCAAAAATCTGTCCGTTTACAGATGAATAATATTGACAGTTCTCACTGTAAGTTTGATGGAGACCCGAAGATTTTAGCTGCGATTAGAAATGGAAGTTAACAAAACTTATTTGATTTATGAAATTTTAAGATTATCTGGCGAACTATAAGTTAGAACCTAAATAAGGTGTTAGTATTTACTGATATGTAAGGCTTATAAGTTTGTCATGAGAATTTTTGCCTATACCTACTCAGACCCACTTTTAGAAGCTGCACCAGATATTGAAAGTTGGGGATGGGAGGTTGAAAAAACATATCAAGACTTTGCAAACTCATCTAACAATCGTTTGCAACTGCAACAGTTATTAGAGGATTCTAGAAGAGATACTCCCGATTATTTACTAGTTCGACGCTTAAACGAATTAGGAAACAACATTACAAATATTGCTGCGAACCTGGGAAAACTAGAAGCAATGGGAATTACCCCGATTGCATTAGAACAGGGTTATAATGCTTCGCAAAAAATCCCTCTCTCAAGCAATGATTCCCAAGCTGACTTACTCAAATTACTCAATGAAGTTCAGTCTCAGCAGCGTAGCGATCGCATTCGTCAAGGTCATGCACGTAATCGCTTAGATACAGTTACTCCTCCAGGTAAGGTTCCCTATGGATACCGTCGAGCTAAGGGAAAATACTCGATAGATAGAAGTACATCTGGTATAGTCAAGGATTTCTTTGAGAATTTTTTACTATATGGTTCCTTGAGGGGTGCTGTCCGCTATTTAGCTAAAAGGTATGGAAAAAAGATTTCTGTCACAACCGGACGCAGATGGTTAAGCAATCCTGTATATAGGGGAGATACAGCTTATTGCAATAATGAAATTATTTGTAATACCCATACACCAATTATTTCTAGGGAAGAAGCAGCACAAATAGATAGATTGCTACGTCGCAATAGTCGTTTACCCAGACGTACAGCTAGCGCTCCTCGTTCTCTTGCTGGTTTAGTCCGGTGTAAAAAATGTCAGTCCAAAATGACTATTACTCGCGTTACTATTCGTCATAAAAAAACAGAATATCTCTACTTACGTCCCATAAAATGTTCTCAAAATCCCAAATGCAGTGCAATTTCTTACCAAGAAGTATTAGAAGCTACTATTAAAGAAGTATGTGAAAGCTTAATGAATGCAGTTGCAGGAATTGACTTTCCCCAGCTAGATACAGTTAAAAAAAATATAGCTGCATCCATAGAAAATCAACATAAAATATTAGAAACAATACCAAATTTATTAAAAACAGAAATATTAGACACGCAAACAGCTAAACTAAGAACTTATAAAATACGTACAGAAATATCAGCACTAGAGGCTAAACTTGCTACCCTACCACCAGCTAACTTAAATTCCATCGCAAACTTAGTTTCGATTCCACAGTTTTGGCTAGATTTATCAGAATCCGAAAGAAGATTTTATCTGCGGGAATTTATCCAAGAGATTGAAATAGTCCGTGATGGGAAAAAGTGGAATATAGAAGTAATATTTATTTTTTAATTTTAATTTTAAGTTTAATTTTTTAAGTTTAATTCTAAATTCAATTCAATATTTAACTTGAAATCTAACTTTAACAGTTAATTGAAAGATGACAAATAATAATATAGAAAGACCGACCGTGAGGGATAATCATAAGGGAAAAGTTGTAATTGTTGGAGGAGGTCCCACGGGACTAGGAACAGCATTAATGTTAGCTAAAAGGGGCTGGAAAGATGTTACTGTTCTAGAGAAAAGACCATCGGCAGATTATTACGAACCTGATAAATCCTTTAATTATCAAATTGATGGTCGGGGACAAAAGCTAACCGACTTGTTTGATATTACTTCAAAATTAGCGACTTTGAGCGTCCCGAATACCGAATTTTATCTGACACTGATTCAGAAGGACGGTAAACGCACTGTTAATAAACTACCTATTGCTGATAGCGATCGCAAAACAGCTTATTGGTTACCCAGACCTGCTTTTTTACAATTGTTATATCAAGAAATAGAGCAAAATTGGCAAGACTCAATTAAAGTTTTGTTTCAGACTGAATGTGTGGAAATTAAACAAGATTCTAGTAATTTAGATTCTAGTAATCTAGAAATAACTGCTCAATCTATTTCTGAATCTACAGACCAGAAGAAATATTCTTTTCATCCAACTTTAATAGTAGGTTGTGACGGTTTAAATTCCATTGTTCGTCAAACTCTTCATGAAAGCGAAAGTGAATCTGACTCCTTCGAGATGCAGAAATTTCCTTCTCCTAGTTCTGGTTTAAGGTACAAAGTTTTAACCCTACCTCCTCAGTTTCCTTTATCAGACCAAGAAGGAGATGTATCTGAGTCTACAATGGCTTATGCAATTAGATCCACCTTTAAGGAACCTAAAAAAGCACTTTCTCTGGGTTTATTACCCTTCAAAAATCCTCATACACCCAGAACAGCAAATATTATTACTTACCCAGACCATGCAATTTGGAAATTGACAACCGAAGAAGAAGTTGATAATTTTCTCAAAGAAGCTTTTCCTCAAATTCCTCTAGAAAAAATTGTATCTCCCCAAGAAATAGCTAGATTTACAAATAGTCAGGGTGGAAGTTTCCCAATTCCTCAATATTGTTCAGGACTACATAAAATCTGGGGAGAACCCGATGAGAATCAAGGAACAGCAGTCATTTTACTAGGTGATGCAGTCCATTGTTTTCCTCCCGATATAGGACAAGGGGTAAATTCCGCTTTAGAAGACGTTTATCTTCTATATGAAGCGTTAGCAGAAAACTCAGATAATTTAGCTCAAACACTTCCTCGTTATGAAAACTTACGTCAACCTAATATAAAAGCTCTAATTCGTTTAGCTCAAGTAAGTTATCCTTGGCAATATAATCAAAATCCTTTCCAAAAAAGATTGTGGAGTATCAACTTTTTTCTACGTTTTTTATTAAGTCGTGCGTTACCATTCTTGTTTAATAACCACTCTTTTTTACTAATTCAAAATCATGAGTTATCTTACTCAGAAATTTTAACTAAAAGTAATCGAACTACTGTAATGTTATATCTCTTGGGAGGCTTGATTGTATTGGGTTTAGTAGGAAGTTTTTTTGCTATCAGTTAATCTGATAATCAAAGTCTTATGAAAACTAATATGAATAAGGTAAGTTTGATTTAACAATGACTACCGCAAAACCCTATTAGACTTTTTATATTATCATTCCATCCACCACCATTTTAATTTTTATGAATTAATATCAAAAAAATATAAGTAGGTCAGCACAAATAAACCTCACTATGGAACAAAATGTAAATAACATTCAAATATCTGCAATTGCGTCGTTTGACTAAGTTTCACACTCTTCGAGAACGTTGTCAACCCTAAGCGGAGCTATGCCGTTAGGCTTTACGCAATGACAACCTCTATTTTTTAACACCGACTTACTTATTAAAATACTTATTAAAAAATTATGGTTCTAATTTTCTTCCCCTTAACCACTTATTGATAACTCTAAAAACTAGAAAGTCTATGACTTTTTCCAATAAAATTATGAATACTTTTAACAGACCTTCTAATGGCAATAACTTGATGATAAAGGCAAATATATTATTATTCTTCTGAGTAGATGAATTATCCGAATATAAGTTTTTAGAAACTAAATCTTCAGGTTGTGTAATATCCTTACCTCGAAATGCATATACTATTAGTGTATATATAAGTTTACTTAAAACTTTTGCAAAATCATTAGATATGTTGCGAATTTTATCTTCTTGATTCAGAACATCTGCAACAAAATCAACTTCTGGATCTATTGAAGGCAAAAGTGATTTATTCTCTAGCTCAAAGTTTGTAAAATAAATTTCTCTATGGCTTTGATTCTCATCATTTTCAATAATTGATTTTTTATATTCTTGATTAATTCTTGTTTCATCTGTCCGCGAGCTATCTCTAGATAATTTATTATAATCTTGAATTCTCTGCAAAGATTTGACAGCATTTCTCCGTCCAGTCTCATAATCGCGATGTCTGAGTTCCCTATCAAAAAAACCTAGAAAAGAACCTAACTCTTCACCCACCAACTCTTCTTTTGTAGAGGTAATAGCATATATTTTCATAATATCGCGATCGCCTAAATCAGCAGCTTTTTCTAAGACCTGGACAATTTTCACCCAAGTATCAGCTAAACTTTGGTCTTTTCGGTTTTTTAAGTCGTTATAGCCAGTTTCAAATTGCTCTTTAAGTCTTTGATAATCTTTTTCTGAAGAATTGTGATTATCATTGTATAGTACATTCAAAAGTTCCGTAGAAACATCATTTAGCTTCTCTTTTAAGGACTGGTTTTCTTCTAAAATTTCTTTGAGTTTAATAGCTTCTACATCAAATTTACGAATTTTTTGATTAACTTCCTGAGTTCTAATCCAGTCTTGGAACTTAGCTTGATTATAAACTGCTCCCACAAGTGCTTTTGCTGTTGTAAGATAATTTGCATTAGATGCGCTAAATTCATTCTCTTTATTCTCTTCCTCCTCACCCTCAGATTCTTGTAGTCCTGGAGCAATATAAAGATAAAAACGATTTTCGTAATCTGTTGGTTTTGTATCTATCTTATTAACCAAAGACTTTGCTATTCCGAAAGGTTCATTTTCAAAGACGCTACCGTCAGTATAAGTAAACTTTTTGGGTTGAGAGAAATCGATTGCATCTTGATATATTTCTTCTTCATCAGGTTTGCGTTCAATATCTACTACGCTAAAAGCAAAGGGAAATGCACCTGATGAACGTCCTATCTCTTCTATTTTCTCCCAAATCGATTTTTGGTCGTATTCTATCCCCGGTTTGATTTCGGTTGTAAAACAGTCTTTATGTTGAGTATATTTAAAAGAACTACCATTAGATAAATTCTTTGGACTATTATCAATGGCTTGATATTCAGTAGGCTTTTTCTCAAAGTCAAATCCATTTAGATTTGACATGGCAATTCCCAGACTAATACCATAACTAGCAGTGCCTGGATGGGTCTGAATTGGTTTAGCTGAGTTAGAATTATATCTATCCAAAAGATACTTGTATCCTATTTCTTTAACCGTTTGCGAAGACAAAAGAAACTTTGCAGGGTCATCATTTTCTTTAATTTGTAAGAACTTTTCGATATCTACATCTTCTACCCAAGCATTATATAAATCATTATTATAAGGATCGTTGCGCAAAGCATCTGCCTCAAACAGTAGCTTCTGAGTTAACATACAAGCAATCATTGCTCCAGCAGAAGCTCCCGTAATTACGTCTATCTCAATCTTCTGTTCTTCAGTAGTATCGGGATGCTCGTTATGTTGAGCGATCGCTTCAATTGTTTCATATAGTACTCCTGCTTCATAGCTGCCTAAAGATACAGCACCACTAATCACGATTGCAAGTTTCTGAGTCATTTCAAATATTTTTAAAGGACTTAAACCCCGTTCATGTTTAAACCTGGAGTTCCTAATTCTCCCGATACGTCATTGCGACGTAAGGAAGGAATCTCTTAGTCTTGATAAAAACTACGGTTCTCAAAGTAGACGTGGTTTATAGGAAACTCAATTAACAGTTAACTGTATTGGATTTTATACCAAGTATGCGTATAGTTACTTTTTTCTTTAGCAACTTTAATATCAAACAAAAATTTTGATGTATGTAGTATCAGCGATAATGCTTTTTTGCATAGAAACTGTAGGAACATCCACTTTTGAAATCATCAAAATTGAATTTTACATAATTTATTATTAACTTTTCCTAAAAGAGCTTTTAAAAACTGATAATCTTGTACTTTTTTTTATATTGTGTTTCAAAATATTAATTTTTAAAACAATGAGTTCTTTAAATAACTATAAAAATATCGGTGGTGGTGGGTAACGGTAACTCTTACAATATGACTGCATCAGACTGGAAGGATAAAAAGTTAGTCTGGGAAGGAACTCTTGTGAGAATGGAAAAATCAACACCTCTTCGTCAAGAAATGATTCAAAATAGTCAAAATAAATTTACTGCAACTTACTTTATTTCAGATTATGCAGGAAAGTGTAAACCCATTGTAAATGAAATTTGCGATCGCATCTGAGGGGAAATCCTAAGCGATGGTAGGATAGTGTCCGCCATGGGCGATCGCGTAATATTATATTATGTGTGCGAAAAAAGTGTTTAGGAGACACTGAAAACCTCTTATCGGCTAAGGGTAAGGAGAGGAAGTAATAATTTGGATTAGTAGTCGTACAAAATTAATTTAAATTATAAATTCCTCAAGTCCTTGCGATTGCTTCGTTCCTCGCAATGACAATATAGAATTATCCAAGTTGATACACAAACAGTTATCCCATTTTTTCCAATGCTTCTACCAATTCAGAAAAATAATGCGATAAGTAGATTTCTTTAAAGACATTGGGTAAAACCTCTCTATTGAGGACTCTGTTACAATCATTTATTGAAATGACATGCAGGTTTTATAAATTACGTAATGTTAGTTAAAAATGTCCGTTGTTCTACAAGTATTTTGAAACTCGCTTAAATCTCTATTTTTAATTCATATAACACGTAAATTATATTTTCAGCTTAAAATTACGCAATCTTAGAGCATTGGTAACCACAGAAACAGAACTAAAAGCCATTGCAACTCCTGCAATAATTGGGTTAAGGAGTAAACCCCATATAGGAAATAAAATTCCTGCAGCAATAGGAATTCCCAATAGATTGTAGATAAAGGCAAAGAAGAGATTTTGACGAATATTTTTCATGGTTGCATGGGAAAGTTTGATTGCTGTAACGATACTCTGCAAATCTCCGGAAATTAAAGTTATATCGCTAGCTGAAATTGCGATATCTGTTCCTGTTCCGATAGCAATTCCCACATCTGCTTGAGCTAAGGCTGGAGCATCATTAATACCGTCTCCCACCATTGCCACTATTTTACCTTCATTTTGCAATGTTTTAATAATACCAGCTTTTTCACCTGGTCGGACTTCAGCAAAGACCCGCTCTATACCAGTTTCCTTAGCAATAGATAAAGCTGTGGGGTAATTATCTCCTGTCAGCATTACCACTTCTAAACCCATTTGACTGATCATTTTCACAGCTTCGCAAGATGTAGACTTCAGAGAATCGGAGATTCCCATTAAACCTTCCATTTCTCCATTTACAGCAATTCCAACTACAGTTTTTCCTGCGGTTTCCCAAACTTGCTTTTTCTCTTGCAAAACTTTTGTATAAATACCCTGTTCATTTAACCAGCGCAAAGTACCAATTTGTACAAAATCATTGAATAAATTATTGAACACATATCCCTGTACTCCACTACCCGGGATAGCTATAAAATCTCGCACATCTTGAATATTAACTTCTTGAGACTGAGCATATCTAACTACAGCTGACGCTAAAGGATGTTCAGAATTATCCTCCAAAGAGGCTGCTAAACTAATAATTCTCTGTTCATTTTGATTTGCTGTACCCTTTACACTCAGAAAATTCGTAACAGTAGGTTTACCCTCAGTTAACGTCCCTGTCTTATCTAAAACAACAGTTTGAACTTTATGAGCAACTTCTAAACTTTCAGCCCCGTTAACCAAAATACCATTTTCTGCTGCTTTCCCAGTTCCCACCATTACCGAAGTGGGAGTCGCTAAACCCAAAGCGCAGGGACAGGCAATAATTAAAACACCAACAGTGGTAATTAAAGCCATATTCAGATTTCCTGTGACACTCAACCAAATCACAAAAGTAGCGATCGCGATTCCAATGACTCCTGGTACAAACCATCCTGTAACTCGGTCTGCTAATCTTTGAATGGGTGCTTTACTACCCTGGGCTTGTGTAACTAACTGCACAATTTGAGCTAAAACAGTATCTTTCCCTATCCGGGTTGCTCTAAATTTAAAGCTACCAGTTTTATTAATTGTTGCGCCAATTACTTCATCTGGAGGAGACTTGTGGACAGGAATACTCTCCCCGGTTATCATCCCTTCATCTATAGTGGAAGCACCTTCAATAATTTCTCCATCCACGGGAATTTTTTCCCCAGGACGTACTACAATTATCTCATTGAGTTGAACTTCCGGTAGAGGAATACTTATAACTACTCCATTACGAATAACTCGTGCAAAACTTGCTTGTAAACCAATTAGCTTACGAATCGCTTCTGTAGTTTTTCCTCTAGCACGATTCTCAAAGAATTTTCCTAAGAGAATTAAAGTGATTACCACTGCTGCAGTTTCATAATATACATCAGGTTGCAAACCTTGTTGGACAAATAAACCAGGAAATACAGTCGCAAAGAGGGAATAGAAAAATGCTGCACTAGTACCCAATGCAATTAGGGTATCCATTGTTGCATCTTTGCGTTGTAAAGCCTTTCCAGCACCAATATAAAATCCATAACCGCACCAAAACTGTACCGGAGTTGTGAGAATTAATTGCAACCATGAATTATGTAACCATTGGGGAATCCAAGGCAAATTTAACCCAGTCATCATCGGTAGGGAACCCACTATTAAAATAATACTAATTCCACCACCAAGAATCACCTTACGTATCAAGCTTTGCTGTTGTGCTTTTCGACGAGCTTGATTTTGGTGATCATTACTAATGATATCTTCTTCCGAAAATACAGCAGCAGTATATCTTGCCTTTAAAACTGCATCTTGAATTGCTTTAACAGTGGTTTTGGAAGGAGAGTACTCAACAGTAGCTTGTTCTGCTGCAAAGTTTACATGACATTCCTTTACTCCCGGAACAGAAGTAATAGCTTTTTTCACACTTTTAGTACAGGAAGCACAGCTCATACCTCCTATTGTCAGTCTTAGAGTATTCATGGTTATTTTTTAAAGGTGAGATAGTGGAAGAGTAAGGGAGTGGAAGAGTGAGGGAGTAAGTAGTGAGATAATATAACTAATCAGCCGGATAACCCGCTTCATCCAATACCGATCTAATTTTTTCCTCTGATTCCTCAGTCTGGACAGTAACCATTTTCGTCTTTGTATCAGCATCCACAGTAGCGATCGCTTCCAGCGGGTGCTACCGCACCATCGCATCAACTGATTTAATTGCTACAGTCACATTCTCCACACAAGCAGAACAAGCAATATCGGGAATCTTTAATTGTAGAGTGATCATTTTAATTGAATACGAATTAATTTAATAAGAATTTAACGCCATTAAACTTGACTTCTCAATATTAAACTCTCCAGTCTAAAGGAGAGTCAATAAATAAAACTAAAAATAAAAATCAAACTAATTTTGTCGAAATAGAAAATTAGCTGTATCTATGAACCTACAATAAATATTTATCTGATGTGTCGAGAGATTCTTTAAATAATTGGGTCAACTGGGTATAAGTAAAGCGTATATTCTATTACCCGATGAAGTTTAAAATAAATGTTTTCTGACCTTACATCTCCTGCTGCAATGTCAGCACTATTAAAATTTGAACAATCTAAAACCCCTAAAGTCTGGAAACAGATAGATAAAAAAGCTTTAATTTCAGAAATTAGAATGCGTATAGAAGACCCCTTTCAAATTCACCAGGGGAAAGAGACATTTTCTGGAACTGCGGCTATTTTATTTGAATTAGCACGTCACAAACCAGCACGTTATGTAGAGATTTGTCGCGAACTGTTTGAAACCGGTGCCATTAAAGGTGATACTATGGTATTCCGAGCCTCAGAAAAACTGCGTCAAAGTCGTCCTAGATTGCGCATGAATCCTGTGGATTGGATGATTTTATCAACTCTGCGAGAATCAGAAAGTCGTTTTTTTCCTCTAGAATTAGATGCACCGGACGTTATACGTAATGTACCGGGACTAATAAAATCTTGGGAAATGAAAGGCTGGGCAAAAGAGATTTTAGGTTGCAAACAAGTTAAATACCATAATACTCTAATATACGGTGAATTAGATTCACTCCAGGATGCAGCTAAAGCGATCGCTGATGGTGGTGTGGTCTTCGCTTTAATCACATCTCAAGGTTTATTCGGTACAGAGCAACCATTTTTACCTTCTCCTAACCATTGGGTTTCGATTATAGAAAATGTCTCGACAGAAGGTGGAGAATGGTTGGAGGAAGATAGTACCTACATTACCTTAGATGTTTACTCCTGGGGGAAAAAATTACAGCTTAAACAGGATGAAAGTATGTTTGAAGACTATCTTTGGGGTGTGATTATCGGATTTATGTAATTTATACAAAAAATTAGAAAGGGTTAAGAATACTTCGTAAGGGTTAGTAAGAATTAAAAATAGCTTAAAAGCCTTATAAAAATAAACTTAAGAACATTGACTTAGGAACATTGACTTAGGATAACCAACTTAGGGAAAAGGGGGAGCATTGAACATTCTACTGAAAATATCTAGATTTATTGACAATTTAAGCGATCGCCTTGGTAAAATAACTAGCGCTTTAGTATTAGTGATGGTAGTTATTGGAGTGGGGAATGTTTTCTTGGGATATATAGGAAAAATCATTGGACGTAACATTGCTTCTAATGTTTACATAGAAGCCCAATGGTATATTTTTGATATATTTTTCTTTTTGGGTGCAGCTTACGTCCTCAAACATAACGAACATGTGCGAGTTGATATTTTTTATAGTAAGCAAAATCCTCAGCGAAAAGCTTTAATAAATTTGTTAGGAACAATATTTTTTCTAATTCCCTTTTGTATATTAATAATCGATTATTCTTGGGACTACGTAGCAAATTCTTGGATTCAACAAGAAATATCACCTAGTCCTGATGGTTTACCCAGATATCCTATTAAAAGTTTTATTATTATTGGTTTTGCAATCTTATTTATTCAGGGAATCTCCGAAGCAATTAAAAATTTAGCTATTGTTACAGGTAGATTAGAACCACCAAACCCGGAACGAAACCCACAATCAAACTCACAACAAGCAAACTCACAACTAAATCAAGAACCAAACCAGGAGGAAGATAATGGAGTATGAATGGTTGGGTTTAGTAATGTTTGCAGTAGCTTTGGGAATGTTGCTGTTTGGTTATCCTGTTGCTTTTACTTTAGGTGGTGTCGCACTGCTATTCGGGGAATTAGGGTACGAATTGGGTATTATCTACGACCCAGATTTCTGGAGCATCATGCCCAACCGGATATATGGCAGCGTCATGGATAATTATACCCTACTTGCCATACCTTACTTCATTTTCATGGGTGGAATGCTAGAAAAAACCGGCATTGCGGAAAAACTCCTAGAAACAATGGGAATTTTATTCGGACGTTTGCGCGGTGGTTTAGCATTAGCTGTAGTGATTGTCGGTGCACTCTTAGCAGCAACCACAGGAGTAGTCGCAGCGACAGTGGTCGCAATGGGTTTAATCTCCCTACCCATCATGCTCCGCTACGGTTATGACAAACGTTTAGCAACAGGAGTAATTGCAGCATCCGGTACCCTCGGACAAATTATCCCCCCCAGCGTAGTTTTAGTAGTACTTGGAGACCAGTTAGGAATAGACGTAGGTAAATTGTTCATTGGTTCGATAATTCCAGGTTTATTAATGGCTGGAGCTTTCGCTGCACACGTACTAATTACAGCCTTTCTCAAACCCGAACTTGCTCCTCCCCTCCCCCCAGAAGTCCGAGATATTGGTGTAAAAGCTCTCAGAAAAAGAGTTATTCAAGTTATGATACCGCCAATAGTATTAATTTTTGCAGTATTAGGCAGTATCTTTTTTGGTCTCGCATCCCCCACAGAAGCAGGTGCAGTTGGTTGTTTTGGGGCAATTATCTTAGCAGCTTTCAATGGTAAACTCAGTAAAAATACTTTACTCCAAGTATGTGATGGAACCCTGCGTATTACCACAATGGTAATATTCATTTTGTTAGGTTCCAACGCCTTTAGTTTAGTATTTCGCAAACTCAACGGTGATGAGTTGATGTCGAATATCTTAAGTAATTTACCTGGAGGTCAAGTCGGTTTTCTGATCGTTAGCATGAGCGTAGTACTGCTCTTAGGATTCTTCATCGACTTTTTTGAAATCGCCTTTATAGTCATACCCCTATTTGCACCCGTAGCTCAACAGTTAGGTATTGACCTAGTTTGGTACGGAGTTATTTTAGGAGCAAACCTGCAAACCTCCTTTCTTACACCTCCCTTCGGCTTTGCATTATTTTACCTCCGGGGGGTCGCACCAGAAGAAGTCACCACCACAGATATTTATCGTGGGGTAATACCATTCATTATTTTACAAATCCTGGTCTTAGTTTTAATTATCACCTTCCCCCAGATAGTTAACTTCTTACCCTCCTTAGTCAAATCCTCTGGAGTGTAAATAATTGACATTTTTGTAGCGTGCTGTGACGGTCACTAAAAATCTTCCCTCTTTAACGATTGGGATTCATATTACCGTCACGCACCAACGGATAACTCTTAATATACAAGAGTGCTCGTACACTGACTAATTTTTAACGTAGTAATAATGCTTTTAGTGTCACGCACCAGCAGGGTATTGTGACAATTGCGTAAGTTAATTTGGTGCAAAGACAGCATCAATCATTTCATTATGAGTAATAGTTTACAGAGGTCTTCACACACCCTTGTATATTAAGCCTTATCAACTTCTTCTTCAGCGACTTTGGATTTATTAGTCAGGGGTTTAACAACTCGCGCGATCGCATCTTTTGCGAAAGCTTTGATAAATTCATCTCTGCGATTGAGTTGGAACTGTTTTTGGACAACTTCTGTCATTCCTCCGTCTCCCCAGTCTTGGTCGTGACGGAAGTATTCAATAAAGCTTTTACCTGCAATTCGGGTGAGGTAAGCTGCGGTGACACCTTGAATGGCTTTACCAATCACGAAGGTACTAATATTTAGCTGTAGTGCGGTAGTAACTAATTGTAGCGCTCCTTTGACTATACCCAAACTCGCGAGGGTTTTTGCTAGAGAAAGGGCTAATTCTCGTCCCCGTTCCATATTTAGTTCGCAACCGTAAATCCTGCCGATTTCTACGACCATTTGAGCATTTACAGCAGCTGTCGCTAATAAGTCTACTACAGGTAAAGGGGTTACAGAAACCACACCCGCACCAATCCACTGGAATCGCTCTACAATTTTATCAGCTTGACGACGACGCTGGGTATCAATGATTTTTCGAGCTTCTTCACCCAAACGCATCGATTGTAATAAAATGTTGTCTGCGACTAAGTCTTCTCCCTCGGCTCGCAAAATCGCCGCCATTCTCCGTAGTAAAATAGATATATCTATATCCGGTTGAAATACTTCCCCATCCTCAATTTCTACAGGTTGCGGATTTGCAGCGATCGCAACGACATCGTTTGCACTAATAAAACCTTTCACCCGTTGACGCAATCTTGCTAATATTACTTCTTTATCTTCTTCGGTATATAAGTCAGTTTTATTCAGAACTACTAAAGAACGCTTCCCAATTTCAGCTAAAGCTCTTAAAGGTTCATACTCAGAGCGTCTTAAATCATTATCTACTACAAATAATAATAAATCGGCTTCCGTTGCCAAAGAACGCGCTAACTCTTCCCGTTCAGTTCCCGCTACACCAGCTTCTAAAATACCAGGAGTATCAGTAATTAAAATTTTCCGCTCCAAACCCTTTAAACGCAAGCAATAGGTTTCTCCGACCTGGGTAGTACCCATGGGAGCATTAACTTTACCAATCATCCTTCCCATCACCGCATTTACCAAAGAAGTCTTACCCGCACTCCCAGTACCAAATACTACCACTTGAATTTCCCCCCGCGCCAAATTTGCTTCAATCTCGCGGGACTTACTTAATAATGCTTGACGTGCAACTTCATCTTGAATTTGGTCTACTTGTTTGCGGACAGCTTCCAAAGTAGAGGAAGCAGCATCAGACTTGACTTCAGGAACCTTAATCGATGCAATAGAGCGTCTGCAACCAGAAGAACGTTTTTCTCCAGACTGCATCATCAGGAAATAGTACACAAAAGCAGCAATTAATGCTCCAATCAGTACAACTAACAATATTAAAAGTAAATTACCTAACAACGGAGAATAAGATAACTGCCAATATAACCGACTCAGGGAATCAATCAGCCACAGACTCATCCCTAATATGACAACTAAACCGACAATTAGCGTAATTAATCGCGACAGACGCATGGGTGGAAAAGGAAGATTGTTTACAGATATATTTAGCTTAGATGCTTTTGATATTAATGGAAGAAATGGTTAAGGATTTCGGGTTGTGAAAACCGTACTTTTAATATCAAATCCAATCCTTTAATACTTCAATGCTGTTTATTTATAGGGGATTTAACCCAAAGGAAATCGGATTTTTTTTACTTGTATTTTGAATAACTACTGGCTTTGAATGATCACTTGTTTGAATAATTGTAATAGACTTCTCCGGTAAAGAATATAGAGAGGTTAAATTTAAAAATTGAAGGTCTTTACAAGGTTTTCAGGTTGCGCATATTTAAGAAAGCGGGAAATTTTTAATGTAAACGGAAAAGATAAAAGATACAAGTATGGGGTTACCTTTCTCTGATTATGAAAATATGTATCTTAAGTTCCTTGCGATATGTGTCTGATGAAACCATATTTATTATTAACATTCACAGCTTAGCTATATTAGGCGTGTGAAAATCTGTTTTTGATGGTTTCATCTAGATTTTTTTATCTAGATTTTCTCATCGAGAATTTTTCATCTAGGTTTTCTCATCTAGATTTTCTCATCTAGAGTTTTTAAAAACATACGGAGTAATAAAATATGGGACTTTTCGATCAGATTATGGGTGCTGTTGCTAATCCCAATACACAAGGTAGCATGGATCAAATTGGTACTATTCTCAACACTGTACAGCAGTTAAGCAATAACACCGGTACAAACTCTTCTACAATGCAATCAGCAATGGGTATTGTTGGTAACTTTGTCCGCTCCTCTCTACAACAAAAACAAGCTAATCAAGGAGCAGGTACTGTAGAAGCTTTAGTAAATCAGTTTGGTGGTACTGCACCCAATGCTGAAGCGGTTGATTCTGTATTATCAGGAGCAGAACAACAGCAGGTAAGTCAGGAAGTCTCTCAACGCACTGGTTTAGATTTGGGTGTAGTCCAGGGTATGTTACCCATGCTTGTTCCTATGGTATTAAACCTATTGAAAACAGGTTCTAGTAGTCAAGGTGGGGGAAATTCTGTTTTAAATAGCTTTTTAGATCAAGATGGTGATGGTGATGTTGATATGGCTGATATGATGCAAATGGCTAGTCGTCATTTGGGTCAGTAGTTTATAGTGTAGCGCCCAATGGGGGCGCTTTATATTTTTATTCCTGAAATTATTCTGTCATTACTATAAAAATTCTTGAAGTAAATAGAGAAAGTTAAATCTTATAATACTACTGCTGTCTAAATCTTGAAACTAATTCCTCGCGGGATAACTGTATTAACAAGGTCGAAAATTCTTCTGGAGTTAATGCTAATAATGGTTGAATAATTGCATTTAACTCGTCATCTAAAGCACCAAATCTTGCTCTTAATAAATTTTCTATCACAGTACGGCGTTCATTTTTAATTCCCTCTTGAATTCCTTCTGAGCGTCCTTTCTGTTCAGCTTCTGCTAATCTTTGTAGATAAATTGGCGATAAATTCATAATTAACTCCCTATCTTCTTCCGAAGGGTTTTGTTTAATTTCTATTTGCGTCTTTAGATTTAATAATAAATCAATTGCTTTATTCCGTAGGAGATTGTTTTGAGGAAGCGTTTCTAACTCTTCTATGGCTTGTTGTTGTACTCGTCCTTTCCCTAAAAGCCTCAACCACAAAGTTTCTGGTGTACGGGGTAGCTGATGGATAGCAATAATAACGGTTTTGAGATAGTCTCCCAGAAAATGAACACCTGTACCCCAATTTTCTTGATCTAAACTAGCTTTAAATCCATTTAATATTGTTGTAGATGCTGTAGGAGATAATATCCATAATAATGGTAAATTTTCCTCTTGTGTAGAAATATTATCCCGCTTGTTTTGACGTTCTATATCCACAATAATATAAAACAACTTATTCATACAGCTACGAATTTCTGAGATTTTCACCGCATTTCTAAAGGGTTCTATAAGTGCGGGTTTATCAGCTAATCGCCTCAATAATCCCAATTGTACTGTATCCGTTCTGGCTTGAGATGAAGGCGCAAAGTAAACGTCGATTTCTCTAATTTCTGCTGGTACTGATTTGCTAGTTTCTATCTTTCCTAACGGTTGTAATAATTCTGTAAAATAATATGCGGGCAAACTGGTCGTATGGGAATCTAGTCATTAGATGATGAGATACAGATTGCTGTCCAATTTTAGATTACTATGGGGTATTATTGAAGTATTTATAATTAGAAATTACCATAGAGAATGCCAATTTACATAAGTAAGTCAGCACCAATAAAACCAACAATGTAACGAAAAGTAAAAAGCTTAGAATAAATCTCATAAGTATTGCGATCGCTAAAGTTGAGTACTCATGTACCATTGCAACTCTCCAATAACCTTTCAGTAACGTCTCTTTCCTAAGAATCACCAATAACTAATCACCCCCCTTTCCCTGCTGGATATTGCTTTAATACCTGCTTTACATACTCACCTGTATAAGACCTTTTATTTTTTGCAACCTCTTCTGGTGTACCCGCAATAATCACTTCTCCCCCTTTATCACCACCTTCGGGACCAAGGTCTATTAACCAATCAGCACAACGGATTACGTCTAGGTTATGCTCGATGACTAAGACTGAGTTACCTTTATCTACTAGTCTTTGCAATACATCTAATAGTTTATGTACGTCGTAGAAGGATAAACCGGTGGTTGGTTCGTCAATCAAATATAAGGTCTTACCCGTAGCTCTACGGGACAATTCTGTGGCTAATTTTACCCTTTGAGCTTCACCACCAGATAAGGTAGTTGCTGGTTGTCCGAGTTTTACGTAACCCAAACCGACATCTACTAATGTTTGCAGTTTCGCAACGGCTTTGGGAATATTCTGGAAGAAGTTTAAAGCTTCCTCTACTGTCATATTCAGAACGTCGGAAATTGACTTATCCTTATATTTTACTTGCAGGGTTTCCCGGTTATATCTGGCACCTTTACACACCTCACACTGGACATAAACGTCGGGAAGGAAGTTCATTTCAATCACATTTACTCCCTGTCCAGAGCAAGCTTCACAACGTCCACCTTTCACATTGAAGGAAAATTGTCCGGGTTTATAACCACGAGCTTTGGCTTCAATTGTTTCAGAGAATACCTGACGTATGGCATCAAATACCCCCGTGTAGGTGGCAGGATTGGAACGAGGGGTTCTACCAATGGGAGATTGGTCAATTACTATGGCTTTATCTACTGCTTTGAGTCCCTGTATCCCGTCTATCTCTTTGGGCATAGGTACTCGTTTAGTTAGATGATGCTGCAATGATGGGTAAAGCAGTTCGTTAATTAATGTAGATTTACCCGAACCAGATACACCAGTCACCGCAACAAGTTTACCTAAAGGAATCTCGACGGTAATATTTTTCAGGTTATTACGATGAGCATTTTTGATAATTAAATTAATTCCGTTCCCCGGACGACGTTTTGCTGGGGTTTGAATTGCTTCTCTACCGGAAAGATAAGCACCTGTAAGGGATTCTTCAGCATCTAAAAGGGTTTGTAAATCGCCTTGAGCGACCAGATTTCCGCCGTGGATTCCTGCACCGGGTCCGATATCAACTATATAATCGGCAGCACGAATGGTTTCCTCATCATGTTCTACCACAATTAAAGTATTGCCCAAATCCCGCAATCTATTTAAAGTCTGTAGCAGTCTACCGTTGTCTCGCTGGTGTAAACCGATACTAGGTTCATCTAAAACATACAAAACTCCAGTTAAACCAGAACCAATTTGAGTCGCAAGTCTAATGCGTTGTGCTTCTCCTCCGGAAAGGGTCATTGCTGGACGGTCTAGGGTAAGATAATCTAATCCGACATCTAAGAGAAATTGTAGCCGTGCTCGAATTTCTCGCAGCACTAAATCACCGATTTGCATCTGACGGGGACTCATTTCTAAGTTATCTATTCTCTGCTGACAGTCCCTAATAGATACCCCTGTCAAATCTAAGATACCGTATTGACCCAATTTGACTGCTAAAGCCTCTGGTTTCAAACGTTTACCCTGACAGACTGGACAGGATTGGTCGATTAAATATTGCTCTAATTTATGCTTGACTAATTCTGTACCGCCCTCATACTGACGCTGTAAAATTGGTAATACGCCTTGAAATATTCTTTTACCATTGTCTGCCTTTTTAGGTGTAGTTGCTGCGCTTTCACCCTGTAAGATAATTTGCTGTTGTTCTTGGGTTAACTTACCCCATTGGGTTTGCAACTCGAAACCATACTCTTGACCCAGAGTATAAAGTAGCTCTAAATAATAGGAATTTTCCTTTTCAGACCAAGGAGCGATCGCTGCATAAACTGGTGCTTCCGGGTCTGGTATAACTAGTTCTGCTGCAAACCTTCTGAGGGTTCCTAAACCATGACAATTACTACAAGCACCATAGGGGGAGTTAAAGGAGAATAAACGAGGTGACAGTTCTTCCATTACTGCACCGTGGTCTGGACAAGCAAAGTTTTCTGAGAAGGTTAATTGAGTTTCTTTTAATTTATCTGATTTGGGTTTGCCTTCTTCATCTTTGGATGGGACGATATCAATCACTGCAATCCCATTAGATTGTTTCAAGCAGGTAGTTAAGGAGTCAACTAAACGCTCAGCTATTCCATCTTTCTTAACCAACCTATCAATGACAACTTCTATGGTATGAGTTTGCTTCTTATCTAACTCAATCGAATCTGAAAGTTCTCGTACCTCTCCATTAATTCTGACCCGGACAAAACCACCAGACACCAAGCTAGATAATAATTTGCGGTGAGTCCCTTTCCGACCCCGTACTACTGGTGCAAGAATTTGAAAGCGGGTCTTATCTGGTAACTCCATTACCTTATCTACCATCTCGTCTACTGTTTGAGGCGAAATAGACTTACCGCAAATCGGACAATGGGGTTCTCCAGCTCTACCAAATAATAATCGTAAATAATCGTAAATTTCTGTAACCGTTCCCACCGTAGAACGGGGATTATGGGAAGTTGATTTTTGGTCGATAGAAATTGCCGGACTCAACCCTTCAATAGCTTCCACATCCGGTTTATTCATCTGTCCGAGGAATTGACGAGCATAAGCGCTCAGAGATTCCACGTAGCGACGCTGTCCTTCAGCAAAAATAGTATCAAAAGCCAAAGAAGACTTACCAGAACCAGACACACCCGTAAAAACGATTAAGCGATCGCGGGGTAATTCTAGGTCAATATCTTTTAAATTATGCTGTCTAGCACCTCGAATACATATTTTATTCTGGCTTTGTTTTTTACGACCATTACCATTGTTAGAGTAAGGGAGGCTTTCATTTAAAGATTTACCTAGCTTGGTATCTGACATATTTGCAAGGGGAGTACAGCAGCAAGAGACAATTCTTAATAATACTATTGTTATTACGTCAGTGGTAGAACTTTAGTACTGATTTTTGTATTTATTTTGATTGATTTTAAAGCAGGATAGAAAATACGCAGGGTAGAAGACAAGGAGTAAGGGGTTAGAAGTAAGGAGTTAGAAGGAAAATAAAAGGTTACTACTTATTTATATTTATCAAAATATTTGTTGAAATATACTACTTCTACTCTAAATTGTCACCTATCTTCAGAAATAGTATACAAGTATATTTATATACTATTATTTCTGTTACTTAAGAAAAATTACATATCCCTAATGAAAATTAAAAATCCAACAAAAGTTAACTTTTAAATCTACTCTTGATAACTCATACTATTAATTACTTAAATTCATAGCTAGCTAAGAACCATGATTAGCCATAGGTCTAAGACTTATCGACTAAGTAATAAAAACGAATAAGCTAAAAACTAAAAATCAATTAATAACAAAAATTTAGGTAAATAATTTAGGTAAATAATTATGCGTTGGGAATTTGGTCGTAGAAGTAACAATGTGGAAGATAGACGTGGTAAAAAGGTATCTGCTCCCTTAATTGGTGGTGGTCTTGGTGCAATTGTACTTGCTTTAGTCGCTGCATTCTTCGGAATTGATCCAGGAATTATTGAACAAGTCACCCAAAGCGATGGTACGGTAGCACCCACTGCAAGCGATCGCGGTTCTTATAAGAAAAATGCTGAAAACCCTGTGAATCTTAGTCCAGGGATGAAAGCTGATTGCAGGATTTATCCTGCCATGAAATGATATAATTGCTCTAACAGGAACGGTAATCAACCTGTATAAAAACCCAAATGCCCAAGGGCAATCTGTACCTTGACAACTGAAGATATGGGGTTCTATTCCGTAGTTCTAGTTCCTGCCCAGGAATAGGTAAAATCTTCATGGGATCTAGACGA
>JBHJJE010000083.1:0-23094 GCA_050042865.1 Mastigocoleus sp. | reverse complement strand
TCAACGTAAATACGTCGTTTCAAGCTTTTAAATATCACTGTTACTTTTGGCGAACACTAAAAGTATGATTTAAAAATCTGCCTCTAAGACTTGAAAACAATACCTGTTATTTTGCTTTCTCTGTCAATGCGTAAGTCCTAATTACTTATTTATTATTGGAAAGATATATTTTCCGGTGACCAAAAAAGAAAGAGGATAACAAGCCCCTGGATTTATCCGTGGAAAAAAATAAATTTATTTCCTTATTTTCAAGCCCCTCGATTTATCGATGGGGAAACTGATAACTGATAACTGATAACTGATAACTGAATTGACATCTTCTATTTCAAATTCCCAAACTTAGGACTCCACCATCCTCTTGCAGTATTAAAGTAAGCCACATCCTTATGTTTGTTATCCTTACATGAATTCTCATCAGAACACCGTAGCATACTTTTATTTACTCCATCTTTGACATAAGCGTATTCTTCCAATGGCTTTTGACATACTGGACAAGAATATTTAGTAAGTTTAGCCTTCTGTGTTTTACGAACTTTACTGGAACTTTTACTCTTAACCTGATCAATCGGAGTAGTTTGATCACTTGCCCTGTCATCTCCTTTTTGACGGGGTGCTTGCCAAGTTTTGTTATAGTCGCTCCAGAATAAAACAATATTGTCGCAACCGCTAAGACATTTCAAAAAATATTTCTTTTTAACTTTACTACTTTTAATTTTGGCTAAATGATTATTACACTCAGGACAGCGAGTTCTTGATTTATCATAGTTTCCTGTGGCTGGGGAATAAGTTTTATTACCATTTAATTTCCCTTTTGATTTTTTACCTCCAGATATATTCCCCGGAGCTACATTCCCTGAAGCTATATTCCCCCTAGATTTATTTTCCTTACCAGTATTAATCGCTATAGTTTTTGCCCTTTCTAAAGCTGGTGCGAAATAATCCAGATTCCAATTAATTAAATATTTCTGCCAAGCTTGTTTACCATTTGCAATACCATCTAAAGCATCTTCCATCGTGGCTGTAAATTCTGTTTTTAATAAGTCTGGTAGTGCTTTCTGTAAAAAATCATCCACCTCTAATCCTAAAACAGTGGGTTGTAAATGAGACTTTGTCAGTTGAACGTAACCCCTTTTTTTCAAAGTCGCAATGGTCGGGGAATAAGTACTAGGACGACCAATACCTTTACGTTCCATCAATTGGACTAACTTGGGTTCGGTATAACGTGGTGGTGGTTGCGTCTTCTTCTTCTCATGACCGGCATTCTCTAAATTAAGAATTTGTCCCTTTTCCAAGTTTGGTAAAAGAGTATCCCCACTTAAATTTGACCAATACTTGGCATAACCTAAAAATTCTACAACCTGTCCCCTAGCTTGCCAAAGAATTGCACCAGACTGGGTAATTATCAAAGTTTTTCGTAGTTGTGCAGGACAACATAAAGAGGCAACTGCTCGTTTCCAAATCAACACATACAGCTTAAACTCATCTGGAAGAAGCTCTAACCTTAACTGTGCTGAAGGACGAAACACATCTGTGGGACGAATAGCTTCGTGTGCCTCTTGAGCGGTTTTACTGCTACGGTGTCTGGATGCTTTCTGGGGTAAATTATCCGGGTCGTGCTGCTCTAACCATTTACGAACGCTAGCGCAAAACTCCGGACTCAACATCACCGAATCGGTACGCATATAAGTAATTAAACCAGCCTCATATAACTTCTGTGCCAGCTTCATAGTTTGTTCCGGAGCAAACTTTAACCGAGAACCAGCAGCTTGCTGTAGGGTGGAAGTAATAAATGGTGGAGGTGGTTTGCGTGGTACCACTTTTCCTTCGTACTCTATAACCTGATGGGTATGTTTTTTGGCTTCTTCAACTAAACGATTTGCTTCTGCTTCCGAAAGAACCCGGGTAGATTCTGGTACTTTAGTGCTGCGAAATTTTGTATCATCATTCCTTTGCTCACCACCCTCTTGCTTATCACTTCCTTGATAATCCCTATTTATCTCATCTTCCTGTTGCTCTGGAGAAGCAGTAACATCTACACTCAAATCCTTCTTAAAAAAAGCTCGAAAACCTTCAGCGTAATCAACCCAAATGCTCCAGTAATCTTGAGGTACAAAAGCAACTATTTCTCTTTCACGCTGACAAATTAAATGCAAAGTCGCACTTTGTACCCGACCTACACTTTTTGCTCCATTATTCAAAGTCCAGACCAAAGGACTTCCCTTGTAACCTACCAACTTATCCAAACAATCCCGACATAAACCCGCACCAACCAAATTAAAATCCAGACTCCGGGGTTTAGCTACAGCGGCTCTCACCGCAGCTTCAGTAATCTCCGTATATACAACTCGTTTCGGCTCCTTAAGTCCCAAAGCCTCCTTTAAATGCCAAGCTATAGTTTCCCCCTCCCTATCGGGGTCTGTAGCTAAAACAACCTCACTTACCCCTCTTGCAGCAGCCTTGAGTTTACCAATAGTTTCCCTTGCTTGTTTATCCCGGGGTACATAGCGACACTTCACGCGATCGCCATCCATCATAAAACCTAATGAATCTTCACCTTCATTACTCAGTTCGCGGATATGACCGCAACTAGCTCGTACAATCCAATCATGACCCAGGATTTTACTGAGCTTTTTAACTTTCCCAGGAGACTCAACTACAAGTAAGCGTTTTGGCATGACCCAGAGAACTTAAAGAAAATATCCCAATGTATCTATTGCTAGGAATAATTTACTACTTTTAAATTTGAAATTACTTGAAATCTAATCTTTTTTAATATTAACCAATGTCTGATTCCCATTCTCCATCACCCATTGCCCATTCTATCTTCTCAGAAACGCTATGATAAACGTAATTTCCAATCAAAACGCCTGTAAAATCATTTATGGTGGCAATAGTTGTTGCATTTAATATTTCTACATCTTTATTTCTTCTAGGAGTCGCCTGGAAAATATGGCAGCTTAAACAAAAGTTAGCAAAAACAACTGATAATCTGAGTGCAGCCGAAGATAGAGTTATTACTTTTTTGTCCCAAGCTCCAATATCTATAAATGACAATCAGCAGCAGTTAAAAAGATTACAGAAAAGAAATAAAGCCTTATATTTAAGAACTCAATATTTGCAACAAATTATTAATTTGGTATTTTTGGCAAGAAAAATTGGGAATCGCTATCTACGAGTAACAAATGTTGCAAAACCTTTGATAGGAGTTAATAAGTTTTAGTTAATTTATTTTATTATTGAATAAATTTTGATCAATAAATCTCCATAGAACCTTTGTTCCCCACATGACAAAGCTACAATTAATTTATTTGCAAAGTGCTGTATGTTAGAAATATGACACATGAGTCATCAGAAAACTTTTTCAAGGTTCATATTTTCATTAGGATTTAATAAAATAATACCCTGATAAATCTTGTTAAGCTGAAAAAGCTTTAGAATGGGTAAAAGGAGAAAATAGCAAAATGTCTAACAACCGTTCTAGAACATTTATCGGCGGTTTGATGCTTGGAGCTACTATTGGTACTTTAACTGGATTACTTATTGCTCCACGCAAAGGTCGAGAAACTCGTAAGATATTAAAAAAATCTGCTGATGCAATACCCGATTTGGCAGAAGATTTATCAACTACTGTCCAAATTCAAGCAGATCGTCTTTCTACAAGTGCACGTTCAAACTGGGATGAAACTTTAGATAGATTTAAAGAAGCGATCGCTGCTGGGGTAATTGCTACTTATCAAGAAAGTCAATTGCTAAAAAACGAAAATACTACAGATGAGACCAAAATTACTTCTCATCAGGTACAATCTTCAGATACTATTGGACAGCAAATGGATAGCCAATAACGATATCAGTGTGAGCGAACCCTTATTTTGGTTGGGACTATCTCTTCTCCTAGTCGCTGTTAGTCTAACTGCGGTTTTAGTAGCAGCGATACCAGCTTTGCAAGAATTAGCAAGAGCAGCTCGGAGTGCGGAAAAGTTTTTTGATACTCTTTCAAGAGAGTTACCGCCGACTCTTGATGCAATTCGCATGACTAATTTAGAAATTACTGATCTGACTGACGAAGTTGGTGAAGGTGTCAAGTCGGCAGGTCAAATAGTTAAACAAGTAGACCAAAGTCTTGATTCAGCCAGAAAACAAGCGCAAAATGTTCAGGTAGGAACCAAAAGTGTATTTGCTGGTGTAAAAGCAGCTTGGAAAACCTTTACACGTCCCAAAACATCCCGACGTATATCTGAGGGTTTATCATTACAGAAAAGGCGTTTAAAATTACCTAAATAAATCCTGATTAAATAGGGTTTTAAGCGATTTAAAGCTTCACTGAAAATTGCATTTGAGGCTGGAAGGAATACGGAGAAAATAATATGTATAAGCTGAAGAACCTCTACCTGGCTTACTTTATGATAAATGTTTTCCTCTTTGAGCCGTAAAGAATTATAGGCACAGCAAAAACTCCTGCATATTGATCAGATTTTTTAGGGTCAAGCCTTACTTAGAACCTGTTTTTATGAAAATTCGGTATGAAAAATCGAATATGATAAATAAAAACAGAATGTTTTGAAGGAATATCGAGAAATTTTTTTCAGAAAGAGACTTCAGATGTGCTTCGATGAGTATCGAAACACATCTGAGGTTGTCTCAAGACTTTCTAAACTAGCTTCTGTAGCTTCTTCTCATAGTTTTATGGATACGGTTTAATAATATATTTCCACTCTATTTCCATCCAAAGTAGATAATGATCTGATTTATTGATCAGATTTTTAGGGTCAAGCCTTACTTAGACCCTGTTTTTATGAAAATTCAGTATGAAAAATCGAATATGAGAAATAAAAACAGGTTTTTTTGAAGGAATATTGAGAAAATTTTTTCTGAAAAAGACTTCAGATGTGTTTCGATGCTCATCGAAACATATCTGAGGTTGTCTCAAGACTTTCTAAACTAGCTTCTGTAGCTTCTTCTCACAGTTTTATGGATACGATTTAATAATATATTTCCACTCTATTTCCACCTATTTCCCATCTAAACCATATATTTTATAAGGCTTGATACAGCATTTTTAGTCAAAGAAGATGCTGCACTCAGTTAAAATAAATTAGATTCAAGTTACGAAGTGTAAAGAAGTATAATTTTTTTTATAGTTTTATCAATGAGTTACAAGCTTTTGGGTCTTAGACTCAATATCAAGGTGACGGTATCTAAAATCAGTGGGGATTTCAACTCCGGTCAAATTCTCGCTAATAGACAACCGTTAACAGCATAGAGCTTGTATCAAGTAACTTCTTTACCACAGCATTGGATTGGATTGAAATAATCGTATATAAAAACCTCATGCATCATCTTTGGCGACGTATATTAGTATCAATTACAGCTTTTTTGATAGCTAGTTCTATTTGGGTAGTTTCTTCTCCTACTGCTTATGCTTATGATAATCCAGAATTATTACCGGACGAACCAACCCCAGTCGTAGATTTAGCAAACTCTCTAACTAGTATTCAAGAAGAAAAACTTGCTCAAGAGTTAGATGGTTTTGAATCTGATACTGGTTGGAAGCTCAGAGTTTTAACACAATTTGACCGTACCCCCGGTAGAGCAGTAATTAATTTTTGGGGGCTGGATGATAAAAGTATTCTTTTTGTCGCTGATGGACGCGGTGGTAACATTCTCAGTTTTAGTGTAGGGGACGCTGTCTATGAACTTCTTCCTCGGACTTTTTGGATAGAATTACAAACAAGATTTGGTAATTTGTATTATGTGCGTCAAGAAGGAGAAGACCAAGCAATTTTGACCGCAGTCAAAACAGTTGAAAATTGCTTAAGTCAAGGTGGATGTAATGTTGTTCCTGGATTACCGAGAGAACAATGGATTCTCACCCTAATTACATCAGTACTTGGAGGAGTAATCTGTGGATTTGCAGCACAACCCCGAAAGGAAGGACAGGTATTTGCTTGGCAGTGGGCTTTAATATTTTCTCCTTTGTGGGGTATCTTATTTATTGCCTTCGGTTTGGGACCTGTGCTTACTCGTACCAATGATTGGTTGCCTTTAGTGCGTAATATTTCAGGTTTTTTGATTGGGCTTTTAGTTGCTTATTTATCTCCAGTTTTCAGTCAACCACCGACTTCAGAAACCTAGACTTTCTTATTGTGTTGTATATGATTAAAGGCGTTGTAGCACAACGTCTTTAATAGAGGAAGTGTAATATTCTCAAGTAATTTAATCCACTTTATCCTTTCACCTTTTACTTATGAGACGTCTATCCAAGTTTTGCTGGGTTCCAGACCTTTCTTTCCCCGGTCGAATCCAAGCAATATCTTGATGAGAATCATAGGTCATTTGTGTGTCACGTTCAGTATCACTTTTAAATCCACTACAGGTAGGGAATCCTGGGTTATTTCGAGGACTTGTAAACATATGATAGACTACAACTGCTTTTGTTTTTCCCAAAAGATATTCTTGTGCTAAAGTATCTGCACCTCTAGCGTCTCCGACAACAAAGCTTTGGTTATTTTTTAGAGCTTCATCAATCAAAAAACGGTAATATCGGTGAAATTCCTCTTTATTTAGGTCAAGATGACCACTTATAAAATTGACTATTGGTTCGTTTAGCATTCTTTTTTAATAGTTTGATTCCGAAGGACGGGTAAATTCTGTAAATTCTAAATTTGGCATCGCTTCTGATAAGCTGAAAGCTGTAAATTAGATATTTATAAAATCTTAAATATGGAATGGCACTCAAATGATGCTCAAATATTGGCGAGTATCGATAGAGATATAGACTCTCATATTTTTCCTCCAGCAGAATATGAAATCGTCAGGAGAGTAATTTATGCAACGGCTGATTTTGAGTATAAATCTTTAATTCACTTTTCTGACGGTGCTTTAGAAGCCGGAGCAACTGCACTTTCATTACGTCAACCTGTTGTGGTAGATGTATCTATGGTGAAAGCAGCGATCGCTCAAAAAATCCAAAAAACTTTCATCAATCCAGTTTACTGTGCTCTAGATTCAGTAATAAGTTCAGCTAACAATATTGATATTGATAAAAATAATCCAAATAAGACTATTGCAGCTTTAGGAACAGAAGTCTTAGCAAAACCCTATCCCCAAGGAATTTTTGTGATTGGACAATCCCCAACTGCTTTAAATGTATTAATTAGTTTAATTGAAAATAAATTAGTAAATCCAGGATTAATAATTGCCACCCCCCCAGAATTTGCGGGATTGGAATCTAAAAAACAAATATTACAAAAATTTACTGTTCCTCATATCATCACTAGAAGTACCAAAGGAAATGCAGCGATCGCTTCTGCTATTTGTGAAGGTTTAATTGATTTAGCTTGGCAAGTTTATGGAAAAGTAAGTTAGATAGACCAGGTTAAAGAAAAATTAGACAAATCAATTCATAACTAAATTTAGCTATAAATTTATAACTAATATCCATATTCTTCATCGTATCCATATTCTTCATCTTCATACCTTCTTTGAGGTCGAGGACGGGTACGGGGACGAGGACGACGGGATGATTCTGCTCTCTTTCTGCGGAGACGACGACTTACCTCTATAAAAAAGTCACGACGAACATAAGGATAATCTTCAACCCATAAGTTTAGTGAGGGGATATATATATCGCTTATCTCTTCGATAATATTCAAATCTGGACTGTTGGAAAATACAATCATTTCCGCAACGCGATCGCGACCTATAATTTTATAGTTATCCCTTAGGGGTGCTTTAGTTTCAGCGATAAATCCAGTATTATCGCCAATTTCTAAGTTAAGACATTTTTCTGTATTTCTGGTAACTACTAATTCACCTTGATTATTAACAGTTTCTTGTTTACCAACTATTTCTTCTGTTACCCAGTAGTCTAATATTCTACCCCGGAAAAAACCAATATATTTGTAGCGACGACATCTAGCATTACGTAAACTGGCTCGCATTACAGGATCCCACATCCAGTATAATGCTCCAAATACCCCCACAAAGAATATTAAGCCACCTAAATGTAAATCTAAAACCAGCTTAATCAGTAAAACTGCTGCTGCTGAAGCTATGGAAATTAATAACCTCTGTAGAAAGTCAGAAAATTTTCCAGAATAGTACTTATATTGCGCTCCAGTAGCTATAAAAGGAATAACTTGTTCAAATTTTTCACGAGTCAGTGGGACTAACATTTTTACTAAATATTTGCCTTCATAATAAGTGTTTATATAATCAATTGGGAACAAGAAAAGAAGAATTAAGGGAGTGGTGAGTGTTGAGGGAGGAGTGAAATAGTGAGCAACCCACAAGGTGGGAATTCAAAATGCAAAACTCAAAATTTATCCAGTTCTAACTCGCAACAAATGAGATTAACACTTTTTTTGACACCAGCTAAGTTTTGCCAAGTAAGGGTTATAAAATGTGCAAGTTAAGAGAAAGGAGTTAAATAGTAAGGGAAAAAGTAATTGAATTATTACCCATTCCCCATCACTAATAACTCATCAGCCCATTTTCCATTCCTAAATTCTTAAAGTACCTTCTCTAATCCATATACTAACGACTTTAACTTAAGAACTTGACGGATTGCGAGTAAAACTCCTGGCATATAACAAGCTCTATCACTGGTATCATGACGTAAAGTATAGATTTGCCCTGGTGAACCAAAAATAACCTCTTGGTGGGCAATTAATCCTGGGAGGCGAATACTGTGTATTCTAATACCTTCTCCTGCCTGAGAACCTCTAGCTCCCTGAATGTGTTCCGTTTCCTCAACAGCTGCGGGATTAAAAGCTTTACCCATTTCCGCCAACATTTGTGCAGTTTTAATTGCAGTTCCGCTAGGAGCATCTGCTTTTTGATTATGATGTAATTCTATGATTTCTACATGATCGAAGTATTGTGATGCCGTTATTGCTGCTTGTTGTAGCAGTACCATACCAATAGAAAAATTAGGAATAATTAGACATCCAGTACTAGCCTTATCCGCAAAATCACTTAATTGCTGAATTTGTTGTTCGGATAAACCGGTTGTTCCCACTACTGGACGAATACCATAAGCGATCGCACTACGAATATTTTCATATACACTGTCTGGGTGGGTAAAGTCTACCATCACTCCCGGTTGCTTCTCTTGGGAAACAAAAGCTAACATCGATTCTGCTTGGTCGGTAATTGGAACTTCCAGGGGTTCACTCAACCCCACCAATTCACCAACATCTTTACCTTGATGCTCTGGGGAAGTATCCACAGCACCAAGTAAATCCATATCCGGAGCTGCTGCGATCGCTTTAATTACTTCTTGTCCCATTTTGCCTGCTGCACCCATGACAAGAACGGGGATAGGAGATTGATTGCTCATCAGGTATTCAGTAATCAGTTATTAGTTAGGGGTTTAACGATGCTAAACCCATAGTTATTCAGTTATTAGTAAACAGGAAACCAGTAACATTTATCAATGCTTATTGGCAATGGTTAGTGGGTGATGATTGATGGTAGTAAATTAACTACGTTTTTCTGCCTCACTCTCACTCCTTACTCCTCACTACTTACTACCTTATTCCCCAGAATTTACCAAAGAAAAAAGTCAGAGAGTCTCATAAACTACTCTCTGACACAAACAAAAAACAATAATTATCAGAAAAAAATTAAATTCTGCCTACACTATGCAAACCTAAAATTACTCCAGCCCCTAGAAGATGACCAAAGGAAGTAGTTCCTAGAATTGCACCCAAACCAAATCCACCAAAGAAATTTGATGCAGGTGGTTGGGGTCCTTCACTGGGTTTACTGATAGTCGCTTTCCCAAAAGCGATCGCAATAATATTGCAAACAACCATGATTATCCCAACTGTAGGACTCCATTCCAGAGGACTAGTAGCGGCAGTAGCAAGTAAAGTAGATGTCAACAACTGCTTTTCTCCTTAATTTTTCAAAATTTAAATGCATCTCTGTGACTTTCTTACCAAAAAAGCTTTAGTCACAATGAGATTTCGCATGAATAGTTAATATTTTGTCTTGATATTTAACAAAAGATTTTTGCACTTATTTTTGTACTTAGCGGAGTGGAGGGGAAAACTTTTTAAATTTTTCAGCCGAAAGGATAATTTATTTCTTGGTATTCCTTAAGTAAATGGGGAGTAAGGAGTGGTGAAGGGGATAAGGGTGGTTGAGTTATTACCATCGTCAAAAATCAATCATCAAACCTTATCAATTAAGATACAGTGACCTCAGTCAAATCATCAGGAGTTAAATTCGGGTGTAAAATTTCTCCATCCCGAAACCAAACAATACGCTGAGTTTGACGAGCTACTTCCGATTCATGAGTTACCATCACAACAGTTATTCCGGCTGCATTTAACTCTGAAAAAATATCTAAAACTTCCTGGGTCGTCTGAGAGTCTAAAGCACCAGTTGGTTCATCAGCTAAAAGAACTACAGGATTATTTACAATTGCACGAGCGATCGCAACTCTTTGTTGTTGTCCTCCCGATAGTTGAGTGGGTTTATTATTCATTCGTGTTTCTAGACCAACTCGCTTTAATGCAACAGCTCCTCTTTCCCTGCGTTCGCTTTTGGATACATTTGCATAAACCATCGGTAGCATAACGTTTTCTAATGCACTTAATTGAGCTAAGAGATGAAATTGCTGAAATACAAATCCTAGATTTTTGTTACGGATATGAGCTAATCTGGTATCATCCATCTGAGCAACGTCTACATTATCTAGATAATAAGAACCACTGGTCGGACGGTCTAAACAACCGATAATATTCATAGCTGTAGATTTACCAGAACCACTTGGACCCATAATTGAGCAATATTGACCTTCTGGTATTGTTAAGGTGACATCATTAAGCGCTTTGACTTCAGTTACCCCGCTACCATAAGTTTTAAATATATTTTTTAAAGAAATAATTTCATTCATTAATTTTTATAATAATTATTTAGTATTTAGATTTTAATGTTTGGAGTTCAAAGTTATTTATACTTGTCAAGTTTCTAAAGACATAATCTAGTCAAAGTATAAGATTTCTAGACTCTGGTAGTTAATTTATTAACATTACTCACCACCCACTCATTCCACCTCTAAGCACTCCTCAAAGCCACAATTGGATCTAACTTTGCAGCACGTCTAGCTGGAACAACCCCGAAAAATAAACCAATTCCGCCAGAAACACCAACAGCACTGATAATAGCAGCAGTGGAAATCCCCGCTTCTAGGGGTGAGACAGCAGAAACTAAAAGTATTCCACCAACACCTAATCCCGTACCGATTAAACCACCTGCAGCGGAGACAATCACAGCTTCAATCATAAATTGCAGTAAGATATCTTGCTGAGTTGCACCAATTGCTTTGCGGAGTCCAATTTCTTGAGTGCGCTCGGTAACAGAAACCAGCATAATATTCATAATCCCAATCCCGCCAACAAAAAGAGAAATACTAGCGATCGCAGCTAACATAATAGTTAAAGCACCGGTGATTTGTCCGACTGTTTCTAATGCGTCTTTTTGAGAACGTACAGAAAAATCATCTTCACCAGTAATTTTATGTCTAAGACGGAGTAAATTGGTAATCTGAAATTCTGCTGCATCTACACTGTCAGTATCTTTAGCAGCTGCGACCATATAATCTAAAGCAATACCGTAGGGAGAGTTTTTACCAATCAGCCTATTTGCTGCGGTGGTAATCGGTATTAATGCTGCTTCGTCATAGTCTGCACCGACGCTAGACCCTTTTGCTTCCAAGACACCAATTATCTGAAAGCTGGTATTTTTAATCCGTATCTGTTCTCCTACGGGATTACTGTTACCAAATAATTTTTCAGTTAAATCGCTACCGAGCACTACTACTTGATTGTTGCGTTGAATATCTAATTGATTAAAAAAACGTCCTTTATCAATTTCAAAGTCTCTCACAGCAGGAAAATCAGGGGAAGTTCCAATAATATTTACCTCTGTATTGCGGTTACGGTAAGTAGTAATTTGTCTCCTATTTAACTCCGGAGCAACACCTGATACCGTTGGAACTTGACTTGCGATCGCGATCGCGTCTTTTAAAACTAAGGTTCGGGGAACTTCAAAGGTAATGCGTTGAGTTTCTTGGTTTCCTGGAACCACAAATAATACGTTCGGACCTAGTGATTCTAACTGTTTGGTAACAAATTTTTGTCCGCCTTCCCCAATCCCAATCATTGCGATAACTGATGCATTACCAATTACAATACCTAACATTGTCAGGGTACTGCGTAATTTGTTTGCCAGCAGGGTTTTACCTGCCATTTTTACACTTTCAACGATGTTCATTTATTTAAAAAGGTAACTGGGAATAGGAGAGGAGGGATTTCTTGATGATTGCGTTTTCTATAAATAGTTAAGAAAGACCTAGAATATAGTTTGCTGTTAAGTTTAAGTCAGGAAATAATCTTGATTTAACTAGTTCATTACCTCTATATGTATATTTGACGTATTCTGATTCATCATCCAACAAGCAAATTGTTAAGGTTGGTTGTTTGGGATTACCTGTAAATTCTTTTCCACCTAAACCGAGATAATCAGCTATCCAATATTCTGATATTCCTATAGCTGAATATTCACCGTACTTTTTATAATAATCATCCCGCCAGTTTGTACTAACAACTTCTACAACTAAAGCTATAGATTCTTTGAAAGTGACTGTAGATTCTTCTTCCCAAAAAGGTTCATTAATTAAGTTAGTCTCATTTAATATTAGTAAGTCTGGACGATAAGCGGAGTGAGTGAAAGCTGATTTTACTAGAGCACTAGTCGGGATACCGTATGGTAATCCCAGTCTTTTAAATTCAAGTGTCAAATCACCATTCAGCCGTGAAATCACTGTTTCATGCTTTCCTTTCGGCTGTGCTATTTCTACCACAACCCCATCGTGTAATTCCCATAATCCTTCATCTGGTTTTACTTGAATAAATTCTGCAAATGTTAATTTTTGAGTCGTTTTGTCTCTAGTTGTCTTATCTATGATTTTTGTTCGCATCATTTCTTCTGTTGCTCTAGTTTCTTCTGGATTTTATATTCCTTTGGTGGGCTGGTAAAAACGCGATCGCCTTCTTTTAATCCTTCTAATATCTGGGTTTCATTGTTAATTTGCGACCCTATAATCACTTTTTTAAATTGTGCTTTGTTTTTCTCGTCTGGAATGAGTACTCCTTGTTCACCTTTTTCTGTAACGATGGTGACTGTGGGTATTAGTAATGCGTTTTCTAATTCTTTTCCTAAAAAGGTTAGATTAACATTTAAACCAGACAGAAGTTTATCTTGTCCTGTATTAATTGCCACTTTTACTTTAAATAAAGTCACCCCTGACTCTATTACTGCCTCTGGAGAAATTAAACGTACTTGTCCTTGAAAAGTTTCGTCTGGATAAGCATCGGCGACTATTTCAACTTTTTGTCCAACTTGAATTGCACCGATATCACCTTCGGGAATATTTGCTACAATTTCTAATCCTTTTGCTAAGGCTACTATGGAACTGGAGGTAGCAGAAGCACTTGTTGATGCGGAAGTTGTAGGAGTTACAAAAGCTCCCAAATTAGCATATTTTTGCGTGATAATACCTGAGAAGGGGGCGCGAATAATCGTATTTGCTAAATTTACTTTTTCGGTTTGTAATTGTGCCTCTGCTGCACCCACATTCCCTTGACGTTGAGCGATGACTTCCGGACGAGTACCCGCTTCTAATAAGTTTAATGCAGCCCCAGCTTCTTCCACACTAGCTCTGAGGCGAGTAATATCTTCCCGACGACTACCGCTTCTAACCAGAGATAACCGCTTTTCAGCTTCCCGGAGATTAGCTTGGGAGGTATTTGCTTCACTAATATATTGGTCAAGGGTATCCCTTTCTGTAGCCCCTTCCTGGTATAATCTACGGTAACGTTCTACCCTTTGTTGAGCCAAATCAGCCCTAGCTTTGGCTGCTACGACTTGAGACTGGGACTGAGAGATTTCCTGGGGACGATTTCCCCTTTGTGCTGCTGTAAGTTCAGCCCTCACCTGTGCTAGACGAGCTTTAGCTTGAGTAATTTCTTGGGGACGACTACCAGCTTTTGCTTCTGCTAATTGCGCTCGTGATTGAGCAAGGTTGGAACGAGCTTGAGCAATTCTAGCTTGAATGTCAGCGCTGTCCATGCGAGCAATTACTTGCCCTTGTCTAACCTGATCGCCCTGCTCTACATATAAACTGGTTAAGGTTCCAGAATTTTTAGGACTAATATTTACACTCTGTATAGGAATTACATTTCCGCTAGCTTCAATTCGTAGGGTTGCATTTTTAATAGTTACAGGTACAGTAAGTTGAGCAATATTTTCCTTACCTCTACTCCGATTTATCAAAGTATAGGTAGTAGCTGCACCAGTTATCATAATCCCAGTCGTAATTAAAGCTATTAACCACCGTCGGGGATGTTTTATTTTTTTATCAATTAGAGGAATCTTTACATACCTATCCATACTGCACCTATCCGGGATTTTATAGCGAAGAAGGTCACATCGCTCTGCTCAAAATACTCTACGGGAACTGTTTTTTAGAAACAAATTTCTAAATTAACCATTATTCGGGATAAGTTTAAACCTTTATTATGTGGTTGTTTGGTTTTGCTATACGTTAACATTCTTGTGTTGAGCAGGATCATTCACTGTTGAATAAACGTTCTTAACCCGAACTGACGTTAAATTACAGTTATTTTATTAATAAGAAACAGAAAATACTTAAGTATCTTTCCATGCTTACCAAGCTAATCATTGAAAGGATTTGGAGTAATTTGCTTATTTTTATTCTTATTTTTCTATTTTCACTATTTGATATACAGAAATTTATTGGAACAACTATATATTTTTAGATTAGAAATTTAGAGTAGAAATTTAGAGTAGAAATATTTTAACTTGTCAGTTAGAAAATTTGTCAAACAGCGTTGTTAAATGCTTATCAAAGTACCAGTAATGCTAAACGGAATTCAAAATACTGTTCAAAACGGATGTCTTGCTACACAACTCAAAACCCCTGCATACAAAATTCTTATATTGCAAGCCTTTTATTGACTTTAAATGATTTATTTAAACCGCATTGTATTAATAGTACAAGTACTATAATATTAGCGATCGCATAATTTCAAATCTGTCCCTAAATTCTCAGATTCATTCTGAAAACTAGATATTAGAAATTCTGCCTACCTTCCGATGATAGCACCCGCTGTTAGCGATGGCATAATAGTGAATACTAAAAAGGACTCCCATAGATTAGCTACATATTAACTACATCTTCTTATCCTAGCTTTTCGCACATCTACTTGACTTTACCCGGAAAAAAAAGAGTAACTATTGAGATTGGGAGAAATTAGTAGCTGATATTGTATCAACCACTAACTATCAACCATCACAACCACCAACTACCCTTTAAACCGATACATAAGTACCTTAGCCTTAGAATTTTCCTCAACAAAGACTAAATATTCTCCATTTTTACGACGAAAAGCACGAATACCGTAGGGAATATCCACCCAACCGCTTTCTCCTGAAACTTCTGGACCAGGGACAATCTTCTTCAACTGCTTACCTGTTTTTGCATCATAAACATATACTTCTGCTTTCTTAACAGTGACAGCAAAAACATAATCTTTCTCTACACTAATAGCTTGTGGAGTCAAAACCTCTGGAGGGGAATTTCTATCTACTGGAAAAACTATCCTCCAACGGGGTTTGGAATTACCTTTGCTCCAGTTATCAAAACGAATTATCTCTGAACCAACTAATTTTGCATAATCTCCATTAATAGGAGGATTCTCTTTAGTAAATCCTGATAAATACATGATGTCACTTTCAGGGAAATACTCTATACGTCGCAAATCCGTAAACATCTGTGGAGTAGCAATTTTCTTCATGGTGCTGTAAGAATATACCGGATTACCTTGTGAGTCCAATCCTTGTAATGGGTAATGTCTAATTCCAACACCATCTTTAGTACGTAAAGTTTTCCAGACATCCCCTTTACTATCTACCCACCAACCACCAATGTAGGGATTATCTTTACTGCTGTCATATTCACCACTATCAAATCCACCATTCCCATTGCGATCGCGCCAAATCCATTCTCCCACTTGTGGTTGAAAGGGCGGCCATTTTTCTTTAAATCTTTCACCACCATCGGCGTTTGTACCCACAAACATTCCTGATGGTACAGCAATTTCTCCATCTTTGGCTCTATCAAAGCGGTAAATTTGAAACATCCCACCGTACATATCTGTCAAATATAAAAATGTTTTTCCCTGGAAGTGACGAACAAAGGGAGCATCTGGAGGAGTGTGTAAGCGGGGGTCTTGAGGATATTTAAAGGCATTTAGGGTATAACCTTGATAGGTCCATTCCTTTCCTGGAGCTTTGCTATAGTCCATTCTGAAGCGTTCATTTTTCGTATACACATCTGCAGCATCATTTACAGGGTCAGCATCAGCGTTATCAAGAAATTGCAATCCTAGTAATTGATGTTGTAATTTTCCATCAGCCGAAATCTGTCGTAAATCTACTCCTGAACGGTTGAAACCATCATTTGCGACATAAATATTTCCAGCCTTATCCATACCTACACCACTAATACCAGCAAACTTGTCAGCCTTGACTTCTCCTGGAACACCAGCGTAAATTCCTCCTCTAACACCCAAAGTTTTCACCAGCTTGGGTTGATTCTTCAGATCATAAATCAAAATTTGCTGACGTTTACCATTATCAGCCACCATTAACCTATGACGATTATCTATAGCGATCGCGCTGGGATTTTCTACATCACTAATTATCTGGGGTAGCTGTTTTCCCTCTTTGCTGTAGTGAACAACTTTCCCTTTACCAGATGCTGTATTAGAGCTACTATTCTGAATAATCCATAATGATGCTTGTTTATCAGTTTCTTTTTCTGGTTGATGAGTGGCTATCTTTCCGGGATTTTCCACAGCAAAGCTACGTTTTTGCTCCATACTAGTGGTATCGTAAACTCGCACTAAGTTATCCCCAGAGTCGCTAACATAAAGCTCATCCCCAATAGTTGCAAGTCCAGTTACCTGACTTTTCTGACTGACAATCAACATACTTTTATCCCAACCCCTCCCTCCAGGGAATGGAGCTTGTTTTCCAGAAAGTTCATAGCGTCTCACACAGTACCAATTTGTACCCTTTGGGGGGTAATCTTCTCCCGGTTTACCACCAGGAGACTGCTGCATTGCTACATATATATATTTGGTGTCTGCGGTAACAGCAATTCCTCCTAATCTCCCCCAACCATGCAAATCTTCTGCTTTACCTATCACATCACCGTTTTTATAAATTCCTGCTTCTCTAGTCGCTTCATCCCAAGGACTATTAGTATATATAGAACCGTCCGGTGCTACATACATTCCGCTAATTTGAATTTGTACCCATTTATCACCACCACCGAAGCTGTTACCAATCCAAGAAGTCACGTAATTATTTATGGATTTACCATCAGCACTCAAATATACGGCAATAACTATTGAGAATAAAATTCCCATAGCTAAGCACAGAGCAAATTTCAAAAATTTCATAGAATTAGTATTTGTTTATATAATTGATTTCTATTTTTTTGTAGGCAGTCCTGATAAAAATTTCATTACCAGATGTCTAATTAATTTTTATAGTTTTTACTTTTCTCAAGCACCAAGACGCGGGAACCCAATTCTTTTCTTGTTTCTTCTTCCTTACAAGTAAGTTAGAGAACCTCGAATTTTCATATTGTTATGGGTAATTCCTGTAGATCCTAGGAAAAATTTTCAACGGATAAAATGCTTACTTTATTCAGTATTTTATCTATTTGCGATGATTGCTTCATTTACTTGATTGCTGTACTAATGGTAAAAAAATTTTATCAAGACTGTCTTTTTGTCTTACACCCGTTGATTGGATTATAGAAGAGAAAATTAATTAATATACACAATCTTTAAATTTAATACGCAGTATTTAATTACACTTTAAAAATAAATTTAAAGCGTAATAATACTTGTTTAAGGAGTTGGATAATTAACAGACATTAAAACTCTACAGGGATTGTAATTTATACTTATTTCAGCATTTTGTAAAACACTATATTTAAATATTTTACTTATAAATACTTCAATAATAGTTACTCAGTACTTAGCTATTTTTTTGAGGAATAATATAAATTTTGATACTTCATTTTTATCAAAATTTTATACAAGTAAACTTAAAATTTAAATCCACTCTATAAGACTTAAATTAATATATTTCAGGTATACCCTTGTTCTAAGTCAAGAATGCATTCGTAATAATTTATAAGCTATCATCCTAGATATCTATCTTCAGTTCTACTCTTAAGTAAATATTGTAGATACGCTAAATTTACTTTCAAAGACTAAAACTGTAGACAATTATACCTTCTGTAAATCCTGTTACTACTTAGTACATTTATATTCGGAATATGTGAAACGATTAGTCCAATTAGCAACCGATATTCAAATGCTGTGAATTATCACAGTGATAGTTACTTGCTTCTTGGATTCCCTTACAAAGACTTACATATCAAAATATAGTGTATATTCAAATACATAGAGATGATAATTGCAATTGCAGTTATCTTTGAGTAAATTGGAATGTTATTAACTTGATATCTTATTATCTTAAAATAATTTCGTATTAAAATAATTTGGCAGTGTTTCCTCATGCTAATTGGCAGCATGGGTAGTAAGAAAACTAAGAATATTGTTTACATAAAAGCAATGAATGAAAATAGTGTAAGTAATTCCAACTAGGAGAAAATTGGTGAGTTTTGATCGAGGAGACAGCAGTTTAAATTCTGCATCGATTCTTTGTCTTGGTTCGGGTTGGTTCCCTAAAAATCCCGGTGGTCTGGAGAGATACGTATATGACTTGACTCATAATTTAGCGGTCAACCACGACCAGATTGAGTTATTTGGTGTAGGTATTCCGGAAACAGAACTAGATGTATCAATTAAACTAAAAAACCTTGCCGAACCTGACATGTCTATAATTTCAAGGCTATGGTCAATTCGTCAGAATTTCCGCAAAAAAAGTAATATTACTCCAGATGCTGTCAACTTACATTTTGCTCTGTATAGTTTTCCCATTTTAGACCTGTTGCCCAAAGAAGTACCCATTACATTCAATTTTCATGGTCCTTGGGCATCTGAGAGTAAGCAAGAGGTTATCAATCGCAATCTTAGTCTTTCTTTAAAGCGTTGGTTAATTGAACAAAACACTTATAAAAGGTGCGATCGCTTTATTGTATTAAGTAAGGCTTTTGGTAATATTTTACATCAGCAGTATCAAATACCGTGGGAAAAAATCAAAATTATTCCTGGTGGTGTAGATACCGAAAGATTTCAGGCGAACTTATCAACTCAGACAGCCCGTGAGAAGTTAGACTGGCCTTCTGACCGTCCGATTGTATTTTCTTCTCGCCGTTTAGTAAATAGGGTAGGAATAGATAAGTTATTACAAGCCATAGCGATTATTAAACCTCGAATTCCGGAAGTATGGCTGGCTATTGCTGGTAAAGGACCGTTGAAATCTTCTTTAGAACAACAAGCAAAGGAGCTTGGACTTGATAATCATGTGCGGTTTTTAGGTTTTATACCTGATGAAGATTTACCCATTGCCTATCAAGCTGCTGATGTGAGTATAATGCCTAGTCAATCATTTGAAGGATTTGGTCTTGCCATTGTAGAATCACTTGCTTGCGGAACTCCGGTTATTTGTACTCCGGTTGGTGGAATGCCGGAAATTCTAGAATCATTCTCACCCGATTTAATCACTACATCTACAGAAACTCAAGCGATCGCTGACAAACTTGAGCAAGTTTTATTAAGCAAATTAGATTTACCTTCCCGTTCTGATTGCAATCAATATGCGGTCAAAAACTTTAATTGGCAGAAAATTTCTCGTCAAGTACGATCTGTTTTACTTGCTAAAAAGTGATATTAGTTAACATTAATGATTGTTTTATCAATATCTTTTAGGTCAAGGGTTTGGCGGAATTTGTAGCTTATTGATCTGTGTTTGAGTATATGTACTCATATCATTAGTTATTAATAATTATCGCATCATTTTTAGCTGCAAAATTTAAATGGCTAATTCCTTTTAGTAAGCATTTATTAAATCACTACTCAATACTTACTAAACGCAAATTAGTTTACTACAATAATTAAGTGTTTTTCTAAAGAGTTTAATTCAATTTAAATTCAATATATTTAAAGCATCAGGAATATCTTTCTATCATCATATAACAATATGGGTGCATAACTATGTTGGAATTGAGTGTTGTTATACCTTGTTTAAATGCTGAGAAAACCATAGAAAATCAGCTCGAGGCAATGATTTCTCAAGAATGGTCACAGCCTTGGGAATTAATTATTGCTGATAATAGCTCTACCGACAATACCCTAAATATTATCCAAAAATATCAAAATATTGCTTCTCATATTCGTATAGTTAATGCATCCAGTAAACCCGGAGCGGGATATGCTCGTAACGCTGGAGCAAAGGCAGCTTGTAGCGAATCACTGGCTTTTTGCGATGCTGATGATGTAGTTCATCCTGGTTGGGTTACTGCGATGGGAGAAGCATTAATCAAATATGACTATGTAGGTGGAAGAAATGAACATTTAAAACTTAATGATTCATGGATAGTTAAAACCTATAGTAGTCCAGGTGAAGACGGAGTTTTTTTTGAACATCCTTACCTACCCCTAGTTAGCGGAAGTAACTTCGGAATTAAGCGATCGCTTCATGAAAGTATTGGTGGTTTCGATGAAAATTTAATGATTCTTGAAGATGTAGACTACAGTTGGAGACTGCAAGAAGCCGGTATCAAAGTTCATGAGATAGAAACAGCTATAATTCACTTTCGCTTCCGCAATAGTATACTAAGTATCTGTCGTCGTGCCTGGGCTATGGGGTGTTATGAAGCTAGGCTGTATCAAAAGCATTTACCAATGGGAATACCTCAGTTAATATCCTGGAAAACTTTAGTGAAAACAGCTATCATGTCTCCTTGGTGGTTTTTATCACAAGTACGCGATAAAGTAACTTTAGCTAAATATCTTATGGATTTATCCTGGCGAGCAGGACAATTACAGGGTTGTATAAAGTATAAGTATTTACCTTTCTAATTAAGGGAATAGGGGAAAATGGGATTAAAATACTGAGATTAAAATAACCTAAGTCTGATCCAATCTAAAATTTGAAATCCTTACCTAGTACTCAACCAAGGCAAAATTGCCGGGTAAAGGCAGGCAAGGGAAGCAGAGGAAGCGGTTCGCTGAAAGCGTTGTCGCAGACTGGAAGCAGGGGGAGAAACAACTTTTTATTTTCACGAACAACCACGCAAATTTCCCTGGGTGAACTACTAGTATTATGTATGAGAAATAAAAGTTTTTAAAAACCTTTAAACTTATTGAGAATAAAATCAGTCATGCTGGAATTATCTATCAATTATTGGTTTTGTTCTCAAATAATAATTAAGGTATTTGGAATTTTAGCTTCTAAAACCTTTGATTTACAAGGATGATAGGATTATAGATCCTTTAACTTAAGTTAAAATAACTCTGTTAATTTTTTCGTATTTTCTATTTTCTACAAATATTTTTCCCGAATACAACTGAATTATTAATATAAGATTATTGGGTAGATTTTTGAAAAAATAATTTAGTTCAAAGCTTGCTGTACATAGGTTTGATGCTCAGTATACCTAGCAAGATTCAAGCAGGATTCTTATATTTAACTCAACTATTATTTCTAGTAAATAACTATATTTAACTTCACCTATGAAAATTTTATTCTTAGATCAAAGCGGTAAACCCGGAGGAGCAGAATTATGTCTAATAGACATAGCAAAACCATATCAAAGTAACTGTATGGTTGGTCTATTTGCCGATGGTGATTTTAAAGACTTATTAATAAAAAATCATATTCCTGTTCAGATTTTAGCAGAAACGCCAATTAAAGTCCGCAAAGAAAGCTCCATAATTCAAGGTTTAAGCAGTCTTAGTCAACTCATACCCTTAATTAATAAAGTTGCTAATCTTGCCAAAAAATATGATGTCATCTACGCAAATACTCAAAAAGCACTAGTGGTTGGTGCGATCGCTAGTTTTTTAAGTCGTCGTCCTTTGGTATATCATTTACACGATATATTATCTGCGGAACATTTCAGTAAGACAAATCGCCAAATTGCTGTAAATTTAGCAAACCGTTTTGCATCTTTAGTTATTGCTAATTCCCAAGCGACTCACAAAGCATTTATTGAGGCTGGAGGAAGAAAAGATATAACGGGTATAGTTTACAATGGCTTTAACTCGAAAGCCTACATCACAGATGAGCAAGAAGTTACAAAAATCAGGCAAAATCTTGGTTTAGAAAATAAATTTGTGATTGGACATTTTAGTCGTCTTGCACCCTGGAAAGGACAGCATATCCTAATTGAAGCACTATCTAAATCTTCTCCAGAAGTCACAGTAATTTTAGTCGGAGATGCTCTATTTGGAGAAAAAGAATACGTGAAACAATTACATCAGCAAGTTAAAGATAATGGTTTAGAAAACCAAGTCAAATTTTTAGGATTTCGCTCTGATATTCCTCTATTGATGTCAGCTTGTGATTTAGTTGCACATACTTCCACTTCTCCAGAACCTTTTGGTCGAGTGATTGTTGAAGCGATGCTATCTGGAAGACCAGTTGTAGCAGCTAGAGCAGGAGGTGCAGTTGAATTAGTAGAAGATGGTGTGAATGGTTTTCTGGTTACTCCGGGGAATGTGGAAGAACTTGCACGAGTAATTAATATTTGTTCTGAAAATCTTCAAAAAACAGCTAATATGGCGAATGCAGCAAGAGAAAGGGCTGCTCAACGTTTTGATGTTGAAAATATTAACCAGCAAATATCTGAGCTACTTGCAAAACAAATACTTTTAAAATAAATAAATAAATAAATAAATAAATAAATAAATAAATAAATAAATAAATAAATAAATAAATAAATAAATAAATAAATAAATAAATAAATAAATAAATAAATAAATAAATAAATAAATAAATAAATAAATAAAT
>JBHJJE010000082.1:0-26181 GCA_050042865.1 Mastigocoleus sp. | reverse complement strand
TTAAACAAATTGGAGCAAGGGTTAAAATTTCTGGGGCGCAATGGAATGTTGAAAGTGTAAGTCAAATTCTTTCTGTTCGCTGTGCTTATCTTAATGGTTTACTTACTATTTGAGTAGTTCTGCCAAAAGTGGATGCTCCCGCTTTGCGATACTTTTTGGACTTACTTCGATTTAAACGATTAAGTGCTTTTTCTCCTCTTCGATAAAACCGAGGATTTTCAATCTCGTTTCCTTTATCATCTGTATAAAAGTGGTTTAAGCCCACATCTAGCCCAATCTCTGAGTGGGAAGGCTCTATCCTCTCTCTATTGTCCCTATCAACCAAGAATTGGCAGTAATAACCATCTGCCCGTCTAACTATTCTTACTCTTTTGATTTGCTTGATGTCATACCAATTCAGATCGCGAGTGCCTTTTAGCTTGACTTGACCGATGTTATTTTTATCGGTGAAGGTTATTTTCCTCCTGTTCTCAGATAGCTTCCAGCCAGTAGTTTTATATTCAACTGAGCGAGAGTGTTTTTTGAACCGAGGAAAACCTTTCTTCCCTGGTATTTTACTCTTGCAGTTCTTATAAAATCTAGATATGGCAGCCCATGCTCTATCTGCACTGGATTGACGAGCCATTGAATTGAGCTTATGAGCAAATGGAAATTCAGTCGCAAGTACTTTACAGTATGCCGATAGCTGATATTTTCCTACTCCTTTGTTATCCATCCAATAGCGCAGTGCTTTGTTGCGAATGAATTGAGCCGTTCTAATGGCTTCATCTATCGCATCATATTGAGCTTGCTTGGAGTATATTTTGGCTTCGAGAACTAACATATTCTTATGCTAGCATGCCAGCATAATTAAATACAGAAAAAGAATATAAAGCCGTACTTTTAGGACGGGGCTTTAGACCCTAAATTATCGGTAAATAAACAAAAATGTTCACTAATGTTTACTCATTGAGCAAAAATCAATTAAAAACAGGACTTACCCACGGACTAAATATTTGGGTCATTACGACCCTAGAACCCTAGTACTCGTCAAGCCAAAATTGCCGGGTAAAGGCAGGCAGGGGAAGCAGAGGAAGCGGAGGGAACAGGGGGAAAAACGACTTTTTCTTTTCACGAACAACCACGCAAAGTTCCCTGGGTGAACTACTAGGGAAGTAATCGCAAAACCTTATTTTTCGTTACGAGTGCGTAAGTCCTAAAAAAATATCACTATCGCTCCTAATCGATGTATTTTGAATTGTTTAGGTAATAGGCGATCGCCTACTGCCAAATATAGTAACCGCCAGGTTGATTAAAATTTTCTTCTCTGACAAACAGGATTTATGCAAAATTAACCAGCGTTACATCCGAGACTTTTGCGTAAGTTATAATCCCATTCAAAGTAAGTATTTATAACTAATTTATGAAAGTATTTAGACCAAATAATTCTAACTAAGGACAGTATTATAACTGTCACTTTCTGTGTACAAATCAGGCTTTGAGGACACTCAATTGCTGCGAAGTCTTAAGACAATACAGATGAAGACACTCAGTCTGCTAAAATAGCTGGGTCGTTTAATTCTGATTCCGTTCATCTTTGAGTCAGTCAACAGACACTATCAACCTTGATACCTTGGCGCAAGAACTTGCGACAATTCAGCAAACTGGTTCTAAACGAATCGCCTTGCTGGGTTCTCGTCATGTTCCCATCACTCATCAAGGCTTAATTGAAATGATGACTTATGCCTTGGTTTTAGCAGGTAACCGAGTCATCACCTCTGGCGCTACAGGTACAAATTCAGCCGCAATAAAGGGAGCCATGCGTGCAGACCCCAATTTATTGACCGTAATTTTACCTCAAGGTCTTGAACGCCAGCCATTAGAGTCGCGCCGTCAACTCGAACAGGTAATGCATCTGGTGGAAAATTCCAGCAACAATGATTTATCTCTTGCAGAAGCTAGCTACTTGTGCAATAAAGAGATTGTCTCTCGTTGTCAGCAATTAATCTGCTTTGCTTTCCATGACAGTCGTACCTTGTTACAAACTTGCAAAGAAGCTGAAGAACAAAGGAAAGTGGTGACATTATTTTATTTTGATTGATTGCTAGTAATACAACACTAGTCATACAAAACTAGTCATACAACTTTTTATGAATGGTTGTTAGTTATCCTCCCAAGTAAACCTAATTTTTAAACTAAAAATAGTTGTTAACTTGTCAAGGATAAACTAATAGCTATTTAATGCTGGCTATACAAATCTGGTACCAAAAACAGTTCATCTATACTAAAATATTCTGAATGCTATCAATTATTGCTTAGCATTCAGAAAAGGGAAAAGCTGACCTGGTCATTATTGTGGTATTTCTCCACTTTCCCCTACTAGAAGTATTTTAATGAATATCTGTTACCGTGGTAAATGCTTGACATATGCAAGAATAATCTTGCATCCATTTTGTATTTGTCTTTGCTTTTTACTTACCCTGGAGCTTATTGCTTGTGGGTAAGTAAATTGTGGGTTAAATTTCCTTGTAGAAATAATTTTGTTCTTGTGACTCCAAATTTTTCTCAACTGGGGGTTGATTAATAGAAATTTTCAGCATTGAAGATTCAGCCTGCAAAATTTGAAAGTAAGAGCCAAGTATGAAAGGTAACAAGACAATAGTCGAGATTAATTAGATAATGAATTTACTGAATATACCAACTTCTTCTATTTTTCTTTCCAGCATTCTTATTGCTTCGTTATTGATTTATTTTCCCTTTCTGTTCGTAGCCTATGCTAGATTTCAAATTGGTTATGACCAGTCATCACCACGAGCAATGTTTGATAAGCTTCCGCAGTATGCAAAAAGAGCAAATTGGGCGCATCAGAATTCATTTGAGACATTCATTATTTTTGCAGCAGCAGTATTGAGTGCTTATGTTACAGGTATTGATACTTTTACAGGGGCAATAGCCGCGATCGCGTTTGTAGTTGCCAGATTTTTTTACTCTATTTTTTATATTTTGGATATACCAATTCTACGTTCTTTAATGTATGCTATTGGCTCGCTATCTTCCTTTAGTTTGTTGATCTTAAGTATCATAAAAGTCAGTAGTTAATAATCAGTGGTTAATTACGATTTTGCTGGTAATTACTAAGTAACACTATTACTGCAATTCGTTTTCATTGCTAGAATGTTAGGGATATATAAAATTAATTCATTCAAAAAATTAATGAAGATAATATAATATTTTTCTGATTAGAGTATAAAGATTTAAGTAATATTTAAGTAATATTAAATTGGCGCTGTAGATTGTCAGAGTAACATCAAGAATTGATTTGAATTACTCGCTAATTTGCAAAAAATGTATTTAGAGAGAATATCGAAAAAATAGAGAATCACTTGTGACCAATTTCAGTATTACAAGTGATAAAGTAAATTTTTTATATCTTTCGATTTCTGAAAATAAAATTCTTCAACTTTAAATCAAAATCAATCTTGCTTATGGCTTCTAACTACTCTTTCGATATTGTAAGTGAATTCGATTCTCAAGAAATGGTAAATACTGTAGACCAAACCACTAGAGAAATTAAAGGTCGTTATGACCTTAAAGATACAAATTCAACATTAGAGTTAGGTAAAGATATTATTACTGTTAGTACAGACAGTGAATTTACCTTAGAATCTATTCACACTATATTGCGAGAAAAAGCAGCAAAACGAAATCTTTCCCAGAAAATTTTTGAATTTGGTAAAATTGAAGCTGCAAGTGGTAACCGTGTACGTCAAGAGATAACCCTAAAAAAAGGTATTTCCCAAGAAATTGCTAAGAAAATTTCTAAATTGATTCGCGATGAATTCAAAAAAATCCAAGCTTCAATTCAAGGAGATGCTGTTCGTGTCACTAGTAAAAATAAAGATGACTTGCAAACAGTTATTCAGCGTTTGAAGCAAGAAGATTTACCAGTAGCCCTACAATTTACAAACTATCGTTAAATAGTAATTTGAGCTAGAGATAAGAAATACTTAATATTAGAAATTAAGAGACGTTAAATTTAACGTCTCTATATTTTATAAATATTTTATCAGTAAATTAATACCTAAATTAAGAACGCTGAACTCAACTTGGAGCAACAATTGTTTGCTTAAACGCTGGACGTTCACTAATCCTCTTCATATAACTAAGTACAGATGGATAAGCGCTCAAGTCTAATTTCAGCATCATGGGAATAAAAGCTAAAATCGAACAAACCGCAACATCAGCAACGCAAAACTCATCACCAAGCAAAAAAGTTTGCTTCTCAAAAATATCATTCAAAGGTTTCATTAGTTTGGGTAGCTCTTTTTCTCGATTAGATTCCACAAAAATTCCTGTAGCTAGAGTGGAATTTGCAAATAAAACCCATTGAGAAATCAGAGCTTTTTCTTCTGTGGAGTAAGTTTTTTTACCATATTTTTCGTCTAGATATAGTAAAATTGCACCAGACTCCCAAAGTGCCAATTCCCCATCAACGATAGATGGAACTTTTCCCATAGGATTAATAGCTAGAAATTCAGGTTGACGATTTTCTCCAGCTTTCATATCTAGGATTACAAACTCATAGGGAATTTCCAATTCTTCCAAATGCCATTTTACAATTGCAGCTCGGCTAAAAGCTCCACCATAGAGTTTGAGCATATTTTTTGAGAGTATTTTTGAGAATATCGAAATTAACAGTTAAATCTTACCAATTGCTACAAAACTTTACCTACAGAACCTTATGAGTATGAGAATGCTGTTTAACATTATCTTCTGTCTTCACTGTTCTGGATGCATTTAGTACTCTTTTGCGTTCTGTAGAGTGCTGTAATTCCCTGTAGCTGCAACCTAATTGAATTAGGGATTTTGCAGATTCTTTGCGCTTGTAAGTACGAACAGCAGCAAAAACTCGTTCTTCAAAATCTTCTGCTAACTGAACAGTTTGAGGAAATTCACTTGGTATCTTTACTGTACTTCCATCAAGAAGGTTTCCTACAGTTGTAGCGTAAACGAGTTTATAGGAAGTTGCAATACCCTTGAAGAGTACTTCTAAGCTGGCTGAAGGTACAGGTTCCATTACTTCTACTTCTTGGATTTCTCCATCTTCTCTAACGAAGCAAGTTGCTAAACCAATAACTACATAATCATCTTTTTCTATATCAGAATCATGGGTGTGAGACATTACACTCGTCATTATGTTGTATTCCAGAAATTTAAATTCGGTAATTACAAAATTCTTTACCTTGGAAGCATTTTAGCAAGTACTTACCTGAGTGCTTTTTAAGAAATATTTTGAATGGAGAATTAGAAAAATAAAATGATTCTTTTATTTTTCTAAGTAAATTCCTTTTTGATGGGATGACCAAGTGACAACTGCGCTTATTACTTAAGTGAAGAATAGAAAAAATTAAGCAAGAAATTCATAATAAGCTAGATTCATATTTTTAGCATTATGTCAATGCGTAAATTCTACACTAATATATTGATTCACTAATATATTTTATTATTTCGGGAATTGACTGTGCAGGTCTTGTATTAACTATCTGGTGCACTCAGTCCAAGATGAGAGTCAATAGATTTGGAATATGGCAAAACCAAGAAATGTCCGAAAAATAACGGATTGTGAAATCCTCAGTTTTAACAGAATATTGGAATTGACATTTGTATCTACATAAAAACATCTAGAGTTGACAAATCGATAGGGGCACAACTACCGCTCGAAGCAACATTAGTTATAAATAGGCACTACCTATCTTATGAATATTTACTCATCTTTATCATCTGATGACAAACAGGATTTTAACTTAGCAGTATTTTTGAATGCTACAGATGAGCATTTACAGGGAGAAATTACTGAGTTCTACGAGTTCAAGACAGAAGAGGAATTACGTTCTTTAGCTTTAGATCAAGCTAAATTAGGACACTATACAGAAGCGATCGCTCTTTTCGATAGATTAATATCTCTTTCTCCGAATAATCCTAACGACTACAATAATCGCGGACTGGTTTATTTTAGAAGTGGAGATATTCACCGGTCTGTAGTTGATTATAATCAAGCTTTATCTTTAAATTCCGGTTTAAGCAGTGCTTATAATAATCGTGGTAATTATTATGCTGCTTGTGGAAAATTGAATACCGCTCTTGCTGATTATGATAAAGCCTTGGATTTGAATCCCCGCTATGTTAGAGCATGGATAAATCGTGCTATCACTTTACGGGATATTAAAGAATATTTAGAGGCAATAGAGAATTTAGAAACAGCTTTGTTTTTTGGAAGCAAACCAGCTGAAGTGTTTGCTCAAAGAGGCAGAACTTTTCATTTATGGGGTGACTGGAACTTTGCGATCGCAGATTATCGTCGTGCTTTATTAGAGTTATCTTTACTTGGTTCAAAATCTGCCCAAACTCATTTACAGAGACAGGTTGAGAATTGGTTACAAGATTTAGTTTGCTATCCAAATTAGTAATGCTAGACTCTAGTTCTTTTATGGGTGTGAAAAAAGCATTTTCTGAAAGCTAGAAGACAATACGCACCAAAGTATATGCAAAATATATGCAAAAATATAATTTATTATTTTTATATGATGCTTATATCGTGAGCGTTTAATCGATTCTAAATAGGTGAACTATTCACACCACATTCTGTGTAATAGGGCTACAGATGTAATTTTGGCATATCCTACAGGAAATGCTACATACAGTAGAGTATTTTACTCCCGTGAGGCTAGGGTTAGACTGTTAAATTAAAATTTCTTATTTTTTAGGCGTTTTATGGACTTGAGATGGATAAATTCCTCACGCCATTTTCCACATTGCTGATTGTAAAGTAAAGTTTACAATCTATTATGTTTTGGCTATGTAATTTAGTTTTGTCAATATTTCAATTTCAATTTCAATTTCAATTCCAATTTCAATTTCAATTCCACTGCTAAAGACTAATAGATGATAGTTATTAATATACTTTTAGGGGAAAAGTACAAGGTATAAGTATTTACTATTAACTATTAGTCGTTAGCGATTTTATGATAATATCAGTGAATATACGCATCTGATACTGCTAGTTATCCCGATAATCCCAAATATCAATTAAATATTAAATAAGTCGATGTCGAACCAAGGTGTATTGTCAGGTTTGATGGATAAATTAACTCAGACTAGTCATCTCGGTCAGAGGAATCATTAAAAACTACATTACGCTGCTTTGGGTCAAATCTATAACCCTGCTGTTGCATCAATAATTTGGCGTTACTAGGATCGAAATTACGATTAAATTCTGCTTGTAAGTTATCTACTCGTTTTTCTGTTTGCTTAAGATTAATTTTGATTGCTCTGAGCTTATCTTGTTGAGACCAATGGTGAGGTAAAAGCTGAATAAGAGCAGAAACAGCAGCAGCAGCCAAAACACAGTTAACTCCTATCTTAACCGTGGTTTCCAGTGCCATTGTTTGATAAGCTCGCTGACGCAAATGTCGCTTAGGACGAGGAGCAGTTGGATTTTTTGGAAGTGGTTGTACTGGTATGCTGTTATGTTGAATCGCGTTCATGATGCTGACGATCGCCTCAATCTATTTACAATGCATATAACAAACACCACTATAAAAGCGATTACAGTAATGTATTGATATATTGCTGCAATGTTACTTCATTTTTTGAAAATTGCTACACGTATGTAGAGAGTATAAATAATAATCCTGGCGTACTTCAGTAGTTATGCTTACAAGGGCGCCGGTAAATTACCGTTTCTTGTCAAAGTTCTACTGAGAACCAGGATTATTTAGCTTACAATCGTGTCACATTAGTGACCTATTTGTAAAGTTCTGTTGCTAAACGCCAAGCTAGGATACCTGGAATTAAAGCCACAGCCAAAGCAATATATACTTGGGTATCAGATAAGGACATGATTAAGTGCCTCCATTAATTAATTTAACTTTCAACATCTCGTTTACTACTTTTCCCTGTTTTACCCGGAATGGGGAATAGGTTGTTACAAGATGCAACAATTTGAAGGGGGAATTAATAATGGCTGATCAGGAATGGGGGAAAGGTTAATCAAAATGAATTATTATCTGGGGATAGATTTTGGTACTTCTGGAGTAAAAAGTGCGGTTATTAACTCTGAGAGTATTATCAAATTCCAAGGGTATTATCCTCTTGATAATTTGAAAAAGGGTGAGTTGATATATTCTTGGGAAAATGCTTTATGGAAGCTTTTGGGGGAGATTTCAGGGGGAATTAGGGCAGAAATTAAGGGTATTGCTATCAACGGTACTTCATCTACTGTTATGTTGTGCGATGATTTGGGTAATCCCCTCCAGAGATATGGCAACGGGAAGGCTATAGATTCGCCTCTACTTTACAATTATGCTTGTGATAGTCAGATACAAGAACAAATCAAGCAAATAGCACCACCAAATCATACAGTTTTAAGTGCGACATCCAGCCTTGCTAAATTAGTTCAATTATTCTGGACTTTAGAGAAATCTTCTTTTTCTGAGGATAAATCTCAAAGTAAATACTTTCTTCATCAAGCAGACTGGTTAGGATTTTTACTGCATGGGAAATTAGGAATAAGTGACTATCATAATGCTTTGAAGCTGGGTTATGACGTAGAAAAATTAGAGTATCCAGACTGGTTATTGAACTACTTGCAGGAAAAATTACAAGTATCAGTCCATTTACCTGAAGTTTTAGCTCCAGGGACTGTAGTGGGAAAATTGAAACCGGATATCAGTAGTAAATTTGGTTTTTCCCCAGATTGTGTCGTATGTGCTGGAACAACAGATAGTATTGCTGCATTTTTTGCAAGTGGAGCAAAGTCTCCTGGAGAAGCAGTAACTTCATTAGGTTCTACCCTTGTACTTAAACTTTTGAGTCGTACCCGTGTTGAAGATGCAAAATACGGTATTTACAGTCATCGCTTTCCTTCTTTTAATGGAGAGAAGCAAGAGGAATTATGGTTAGCTGGAGGTGCTTCTAATACTGGGGGTGCAGTTTTAAAACAATTTTTCAGTAAGTCGCAATTGGAAAGTCTCAGTAGTCAAATTGATTTAACAAAGACTAGTAAATTAGATTATTATCCATTAGTTGGATTAGGAGAGCGCTTTCCCATTAGTGACCCTAATTTAAAACCAAGATTAGCACCCCGTCCAGATAATGATGTGGAATTTTTGCATGGTTTGTTTGAAAGTATGGCACGGATAGAATCACAAGGATATCGACTATTACAAGAATTAGGGGCAGATGATTTAACTAGGGTTTACACTGCTGGTGGAGGTGCAGCGAATGATATCTGGAGAGCTATTAGAGAACGTCATTTAGGAGTTAGTGTAGTCCGTTCAGATCATGTAGAAGCAGCTTACGGAACAGCTTTACTCGCAATGAGTGGAAGTCAGAAAAATACTTAGTCAGGGGGTTCTTAGGTGTTAGTTGTTAGGTAAATCTGTTAACCTTCATCCATAAAAAATTACCAATTACCAATTACTAATTACCTCAATTTCAAAGGTATTTTTAAAAACTGAGATATAGTTTTTCCTAATTTCAAAGATTGTTCTTTCGTTTCAAAATAACCTAAGTTCAAATACTTATTTTTTTTATTTTTATTTTTATTGTTCTTTTTATTTTTATTTTTATAATTTTGAGAATGAAAATGTAGTGTCAACTGGTAATCTTTACCATCATCGCTGTTAAAGCTATTTCTACAGATACTAATAAAAATGACATTTTTTAAAGAATAATTTGCCACATATGACTTGCCAGAAAATAACATTCTACGTTTATGAGTAATTTTATCTTTATATGTACTAATTAAAAAATAATCTGACTCACCGGTATTAAAACGAATTATTAATATACCAGGTAGTAGTAATAAAAGAACAAATCCTATAAAAATTGCCCTTGTTGTATTACCGTTGAAAATAGGTAAAAACCAAAAACACCCAGCAATAATTAATAAATTTATTACCAATAAAAAAAGAGAGGCTTTTCTTCTCCTTCTAACCTCCTTCAAATTACTTAAAACCAATGTACTAGCTGTATTTTTGACAACTCTCATAGAGAATCAGCCCATTGATAGCTAGAATTTTTCTCATACATACCCTTCAGCAGTAAGCATTATCTAAAATAATACTTAATTTGCTGCTATTAATTTGATACTCGAAACACTTAGCGACTGAATTAGTTATTGAATATTTATTGAATATTTATTGAACTAGTGATGGAAAGCTATATTCATAAGCTTCTGAGTCCCAATAAAGCAGCACCATATACAGGTTCAAATCTCGGTATAATGATTTTCATCCCATCCAAAGAGCGAGCAAACCTGTCCCGTATCTTACACTTACACTTCCACAAGCTTCCCGTGGTCACTATTTCAATATTATCTCCTGGTTGGAAAAGCTCATCAACCACCACATAGACAGATTTAACCAACTCTTCTACTGCATTATCAATAATTCGATTTGCGATCGCATCTCTGTTTACTGCTGCATTATCAACTACAACAGCTAAAGCTGCAATATCTTTGACGCTCCATCCACTTTGATAAACTATTTCAATCAAATCTTCTACACTTTCTAAACCCAAATGGTTTTTAAAAGCTGCTGTTAAATAGGTTTTTTCACCTCGTCCATCGTAAGCTTTAAGAACTGCTTTGATTCCCGAAACAGCAATCTGATAAGCGCTACCTTCATCACCTAAAATATTTCCCCAACCACCAACTCGCTTGGTTTTTCCCTGTTGGTTTTTTCCGAAAACTATGGAACCGGTACCACAAGCTACTACAATTCCTAGGTCGTCACCTATTCCACCAACTAAGGATATTAATGCATCGTGAGAAATAATAATATTGTGCGGTTTTACATCCCAAATTATGGGTAATGAATTAGATGTTTGCAAATCTCTGACTATATTTTTTATGACTTTTATGTCCCTGGAACGTCCTACACCTGCTAGTCCGAGAGAAATTGCATTGATTGTAATCTTATTTTTCAGATTATAAATAATATTATCTGGGAATTTTAATGCTGTAAGTACAGCCTGATTCATTGCAGATTCTATTGATTTTTTTGCAGTATTAATCCCTACAATTTGGTAATTGGATGAACCTGCTTCACCACGTCCTAGAATATGACGTTGTTCATCCATCACCACGCAAATTGTTTTTGTTCCTCCTCCATCTATTCCTAAAATGTGTTTCATTAATAATTTGTTTACATTAGGACTTAGCAAAAAGGCACATTTTTTAATAACCAAGGGTGCTACGGTCTACTACACTCTTAATATACAAGGGTGCTCCTACAATCACTAATTTTCAACGTAATAATAAGGCTTGTGGTGTGACGCACCATCCGAGTATTGTGATAATCGCGTAAGTCCTGAACGGTTACTAGTTTTTATTGCTAATTAAGCTATCTTTGTATTTTCATCTTCATTTAAAGGCACAAAAAATATAGTCAACATTCCAGGAATAGTTACCAAAAAGACCAATGTAAAAAATAATGGATATCCTACAGCTTTTTGAATAAAACCGCTAATTGCACCTGGAATCATCATGCCAAATGCCATTAAACCGGTTGAAATAGCAAAGTGAGAAGTTTTATATTTGCCTTTACAAATATGCATTAAATAAACCATAAAGGCAGTAGTACCAATACCATAACCAAACTGTTCAATAGCAACTAAAGGATAAACATATTGAATTGCAGGTTTTAGTGTTGCCATTAACACGTAAAATAGATCGGGTACATTTAGCGCTAAAGCCATTGGGAAAAAGGATTTTTTTAAACCAAACTTAGAAATTAATACACCACCCGCAATACCTCCACAAACTAAAGCTAATAATCCATATGTTCCGTAGACATAACCAATGTCTTCTGTTGTCAAACCCAATCCACCAGCTTCTACTTTATCTAATAAAAATACAGATGCGAGCTTTAAAAGCATTGCTTCACCAAATCTGTAAAGCAAAATAAATGCTAGGATAACTGCTATTTTATGTTGTTGAAAATATGAGCGGAATACATCAATCCAGGGAATAACTACGACAGTTTTACTTTCTGATTTATTTTCAGCACTGGCTTCTGGATTAGGTAAAATAAATGCATGAAAAAAGAATAGTATGGCAAATAAGACTGCTGATATACCAATAGAGATTGTCCAACTTAAAGGAATATTTCCAGTACTTTTTTCTAAGTTCCCTGCTAATATTACTAAAAATCCCGAACTGAATGCCATAGCCAAACGATAAAAGAAGGTTCTAATACCTGTAAAAAAGGCTTGCTTTCCTGGATTTAACGCCAGCATATAATAGCCATCTGTGGCAATATCATAAGTAGCTGAAATAAATCCTCCGACTGTAAATGCTGCTAAAGAGATGAAAAAATAATTAGGCAGCTGTAAAGAGAATGCCGCTACACTTAAACAAGCACACATTGCCAGAGTACTAGTAAGTAACCATCGTCGTTTCGTTGAGTAGGTATCAACAAATGGTCCCCAAAACATTTTGATGACCCAGGGTAGATAGAGAAAACTCGTCCACAATGTAATCTGCTCGTTACTTACTCCTAGCCTTTTATATAAAATTGTTGAAACTACATTAATAATCATGTAGGGAACACCCTCAGCAAAGTAAAGGCTGGGAACGTAATACCAGGGAGAAAGTGAAGAAGTTTTAGACTGGGTTTGAGTTTCCATAAATTATGATCAAACTGTTAATTTTTAGTAGGTGGTAGAAATTTAAGATTAATTTAGAGGTTTATTAAGAAAGTGATAGCTAATAATTTAATTGTCACAGACGTAGATATATTGTGAGTTGTTGCAAGTTTTTGAATATATTAGGATGGCATGGTTATTTTTGGCAGAATTTATTTATTTAGTCAATACCAAGCTTGTACATCTCATGAAAAAATAAATTCACAATTTGATTTATTAAGAATAGACGATTGAAAACTTTATGAGGAATTATGCATTTGCTTCCGAAAATAATCTTTTGCATTAAGCTCAAAGGCATAGATAGCAAGCTTTAAAAGGTTATTCTGCTCAATAGAGCTTCATAACTTTATGGAAACACTCAATTGTAATGACGTGCTATGGGAACAATGAATCCAAGGAAGATTTAAATTCCAGTAATTAAATCTCAGTCAATAAATCTCAGTCAATAAAAAATTAATTGACCTATCCCTTGTTCCCTGTTGGTTATTACAATTCAGATAATGATTTTACAAAAATATAAATTTATAAACAAATTTTTAATATTTATTGTAATTGGTATTGTGATTTTTATTGCTTTATCAACTTTTGTTAAAAAGCATACCTGTCCTCCTTGGGAGCTTTCTTGGTCTGAGGGAGGTAAATACTATGCTTCTCCAGAAAAAGTTGTTGTAGAACCGTGGAAAGGAGATCATAATATTTATGGAATTTTTCAGATTCCTAATGGTTATGCTCAAAAGCGCGTTTTTATAGTCACAATAGCTAATTCCGGTACTTACTGCGGTTTTTTTACTGATATAAATGATGATGAAGATGTTCAACCATTACCGGGACATTATCTTGTCAAAGGGTTTTTCCGTACAAGAATTGGTTTATCAATTATTATTCATGGTCAAGTTCGCGAGTTAGCAAAAACAGCTAATTGGAAAGTAGGTTATTTGAAGCAAGCAAAGAAGAAAGATATATAAATTCACACTTATCCCTTGAATTAGAGATTGTGACCTTTGGAAAATGTAGGCGATCGCCTATGGTCGGTAACGATGTGCGATCGCTTAGTTCATATCTTGCACCTCACCGTATAAACCATGAAAATTAAAAATTGCATGCAATAAAGCTACATTTTTAGCTCCAAAAATATCAAAGTCCCCTGAGAGGAAGCATCCCAATTTTATAAAGAGCCCACAGACTAGAAGTCTGGGAGTAAGATAATTATTAGCGGCGAAGGTAAGCTTTGTTTGTATAGGGTCAACCTTGGGAATATTTCGGGTTAAGATATTTGTTCAAAATAGGGATCTCCCCTATTTTTAGATAGGATACTCGAATGATATCTAATTTCATGGATAAGGAAGATTTAGCAGAATTTGGTCTGTTATTATCTAAAATTTACATATCAGATGTGTATACTTTTATTTTCCACTCATTTACAAGTTTGGTATCTTGTCTAAATAAACAGCTATACACAATCGATTCTTTCTGTTCCAATGTCGCTTTCAATGAAATTATAGGATAGCGTGTTCTTTCTTAGCTGTTAGCAGGAAAGCTATTAGCCAAAAGCTAAAATCTAAAAGCCAAAAAGTCCTTCCATATATATTTTTTGTTTTCCAGCATGACCGCAACAAATACTAATCTCCCTAGCGTTTACGATCCCTTTGCTACTGAGTCTAAGTGGCAGAAGTTTTGGGAAGACAATCAAATTTACAAAGCTGACCCGGATAAGGGTGGTGAGTCGTTTTGTGTTGTGATTCCACCACCGAATGTTACTGGTAGTCTGCACATGGGTCACGCTTTTGATAATAGCTTGATTGATACTACGGTGCGTTATCAGCGAATGCGGGGGAAAAATACTTTGTATCTTCCTGGTACTGACCATGCGAGTATTGCTGTACAGGTGATTCTGGAGAAACAACTTAAGGCTGAAGGTAAAACTCGTTACGATGTTGGACGAGATAATTTCTTAGAAAGAGCTTGGAAGTGGAAAGCAGAATCTAAAGGAACTATCCTCAATCAATTGCGGCGTTTGGGAGTATCGGTAGACTGGACGCGAGAACGCTTTACGATGGATGAGGGTTTATCGAAAGCGGTAATGGAAGCCTTTGTACGGATGTATGAGAACGGTCTGATTTATAGAGGTAATTACTTAGTAAGTTGGTGCCCAGAGTCACAGTCTGCGGTTTCCGATTTAGAGGTTGACCAGAAGGAGATTGATGGTAATCTTTGGCATTTTCGCTATCCTCTGAGTGATGGTTCCGGTTATGTAGAAGTTGCGACCACACGTCCGGAGACTATGTTGGGAGATACAGGAGTTGCAGTTAATCCCGATGATGAGCGTTACAAGGATTTGATTGGTAAGACTTTGACTTTACCAATTATGAATCGGGAAATTCCAATTATTGCAGATGAATTAGTAGACCCTAGTTTTGGTACTGGTTGTGTGAAGGTGACTCCAGCTCATGACCCAAATGACTTTGAAATGGGTAAACGTCACAATCTGCCGTTTATTAATATTATGAATAAGAACGGTAGTCTGAATGAGAATGCAGGGGAATTTCAAGGACAAGACCGTTTTGAAGCTCGGAAAAATGTGGTTGCGAGATTGGAAGCAGATGGTGTTTTAGTTAAAGTTGAGGATTATAAACATACCGTCCCCTACAGCGAGCGTGGAAAGGTTCCTGTAGAACCTCTACTATCAACCCAATGGTTTGTAAAAATTCGTCCCCTAGCTGATAAAGCTTTAAGTTATTTGGATGAAAAAAATTCACCCAATTTTGTACCGGAGCGTTGGAAAAAGGTTTACCGGGACTGGTTGGTGAAGTTAGAAGACTGGTGTATTTCCCGTCAGCTATGGTGGGGACATCAAATTCCCGCTTGGTATGCAATCAGCCAGACCGGAGGAGAAATTACCGAAAATACCCCCTTTATAGTTGCAAAAAATGCCGCCGAAGCCAAAGAAAAAGCGATCGCTAAATTTGGGGATAAGGTTGAATTAGAAAGGGATGAAGATGTATTAGATACTTGGTTTTCTTCGGGGTTATGGCCTTTTTCAACTATGGGATGGCCTGAAAATACTAAGGATTTACAGACTTATTATCCTACTAGTACTTTAGTTACGGGTTTTGACATTATCTTTTTCTGGGTCGCTAGAATGACTATGATGGCTGGTTATTTTACTGACCAAATGCCTTTCCAAGATGTGTATATTCACGGATTGATTTTGGATGAGAATGGTCAAAAGATGTCAAAATCCAAAGGTAACGGCGTTGATCCGGTAGTGTTAATTAATAAGTATGGTACTGATGCTGTACGCTATACCTTAATTAAAGAGGTTGCAGGTGCAGGACAAAGTATCCGTTTGGAGTATGACCGGAAGAAGAACGAGTCAGGGTCGGTAGAAGCTTCCCGTAATTTTGCTAATAAGTTATGGAATGCAGCTCGATTTGTAATGATGAATCTGGATGGTCAAACACCAGAACGGTTAGGTAAACCTATCCCCGTAGAGTTGAGCGACAAGTGGATACTTTCTCGTTATAACCAAGTAATTGCTCAAACCCATAAGAGCATGGAAATTTACGGTTTGGGAGAAGCTGCAAAGGGACTTTACGAGTTTATTTGGGGTGACTTTTGTGATTGGTACATTGAGTTAGCGAAACCCCGTTTATATGAGAATGCTGAACCTGCTTCTCGTCAAGTTGCACAACAGACATTAGCATATGTATTGGAAGGGATTTTGAAATTACTTCATCCTTTCATGCCCCATGTTACGGAAGAAATTTGGCAAACTCTGACTCAACAACCGGAAAACTCTTTACTCAGTTTGTCTTTACAGAGTTATCCAGAAGTGGAAAATAGTGGGATTAATTCAGAATTAGAAGAAGATTTTGACCTATTAATCGGTACTATACGTACAATTCGTAACTTAAGAGCAGAAGCTGATGTCAAACCAGGAGCGAAGGTTAATATAAGTTTACAAAGTGATGACTCTAAGGAAAAAAATGTTTTTGCTACAGGGGAATCCTATATTAAGAACTTAGGGAAAGTTGAAAATTTAAGCATTAGTAGTGCTCCTTCTTTACCCACACAACCATCATCCATAAAAACATCATCTACAGAGTCTTTACCTCAAGATAACTTAACTGAAAAATCTCCTGTTTCCACAGATAATATTTCCACAGATAATATTTCAACAAATACTACCTCAATAGATACCCCCGAGAAATCTAAAACCAACTGGAAATCAATTTTAACCATTATCGGTTACTTATTCATCTTCAGAATAGGTCTAGCGATCGCTGGTGCAGTTAATAGCGTTCCAGTACTAGGAAACTTTTTCCAGATAGTTGGTCTTCTCTATGTACTTTGGTTTGCTCGTCAAACTTTAAGTTCGTCCGAAAAGAGACAAAAGTTATTTCAGAGATTATCTCAACTTTTAAATAAAACAACTCCAACTCAAGTTACAAGTCCAACTCAAAATGCAGAATCTGTAGAATCTTCTACACAGGTAGAAGTAAAACCAACTACAGTAGTAGAAACTGTAAAAAAAGAAGAACACTCAGAGCAAGAATTAGCAGCAAAATCAGAGCAAGAAAAAGTCATTGCAAGTGTTGTAGGAACAACCCAAGTTATTCTTCCCTTAACCGGAGTTGTAGACATTGAAGCTTTTGGGAGCAAACTACAAAAACGTTTAGGTAAAATTGAAAGTCAAATAAAATCCCTTTCCGGTAGATTAAATAATCCCAAATTCACAGAGCAAGCACCAGTAGAAGTAGTAGATGGTGTACGAAATGACCTCAAAGAAGCTGAAACCCAAGCAGAAATTTTGCGATCGCGTTTGCGTTCTATCCTTGGAAATGATGTGAAATAAAATATTGCTTTTGAGTTTTGTACTTGATTTTTATGCTTCTTTTTTATACTAAGTATTATTTTGTAGAGTACAATCAAAGACTTTAATTGCCAGTTTTTCACATTATTTTGGCTTTTGATAAAATGTGAGAGGGTAAATATTATACCTTTAACTTTTCCTATCCGAATCAATAGATATTCAGATGTGATAGCTTATCGCGGGTGAAGAAGGCACTATCGCTGAAGATTTTTGAAGGATATCTTAATTGTATTCTGTTTATATTTTTCAGGACTTACGACACGAAGATTTGTCCGAAGCGACCAGAACGGAGTTTAGGGTTCCCCGAAAGGGTTGTCGTAGACTAGCAATCCCAAGAACTGTGGGTTTTTGACGGAGTCTGCTCGATATAACTTATACGTCGCAAACGGAAAGTCAAGTCCGGACATGCGACCCGCTTACGGTCTCGGATCGAATTACGTTTCTTTTGCGTAAGTCCTGTTTTTATTAACTTATCAGCTTATAAGCATAGTACATTTACTAAGGGTGCAAGATTTACGTCTTTTACGGTATTTAATATTGCCAAGAAAATTAAATGATACAAATAAGAAATAAAAATCAATCATAAATTAATATTCGTTATTCCTTTTCCTTTAAATAATAAATTTATTTCTTAAACCCCATGCGGTAGGTAACAAATTAGCTTAGTATATAGATTCAAATTAAAGTAAAATGCAGTTCGATACTTGCAAGTCACCTATGCTGTATCTTGCCCAAGTACATAAAAATCAATTTTTAGATCAGTTACAACTACGATTATTAGCCCGTGAAGAATCAGATTCAATCTGGATGATGATTCCAGAAGAAGCTTTTATTCTCTTAGGTAAAAATACAAATTTACATGAAAAATTACTAGTATTAGTAGAACTTTCTACTACAGGTGAAATTGAAAAGTTAGAAGAAGCAACCGATTGGATTCTAACTTTAGTCGAGGGATACTTGACTACTGGAATTACACCCGAATTTCTCCGTCAAGAAGCTCAAAGAACTGAACAATGGAGACAAAGTCTGACATTGCAAAATCAAGACTTAGCACGTCGTTCTCTAGAGTTAGAAGCTCGTCGAGAACAAATTCAAGCTTTAGAAGAAAGTCTCAAACGTGAGAAAAATGAGGAATTATCTGAGGATGGTTTGGAAGATGAAAGTAATGAATAATGGAATGGAGGAATAAAATTAGTAACTATTGTGCTCTTTCCCTACTATCTATGAAAGCGACATAGGATATGAATTCCAATGATAAATTAGTTTTGCATAGCTGGAATAAAAATGCTCAAGGGTGGATACATGCTATTCAAAATGAAGAAATAGAGAGTCGAAATATTGTAACTAATAGCGCAATTATCAATGCGATCGCTAATTACTCTCCGAAGTCTGTCTTTGATATCGGGTGTGGTGAAGGTTGGTTAACCCGGGAACTTGTGAGGAAGGGGATAGCTACAACTGGAGTAGATGGTATTACTAAGCTAGTTGAAAGTGCTAATTCTCAGGGTTATGGAAAATTTTTAGCTGCTTCCTATGAAGAGATTGTTACAGGAAATATAATCAGTGATGATTGTTTTGATGCTGCTGTTTGCAATTTCTCTTTGTTAGGCAAAAATTCGGTAGATAAATTAGTTAGTTTTCTTCCTAAGTTACTCAGGAAGAATGGTTTAGTTTTTATCCAAACTCTTCACCCTATAATTTCCTGCGTCGAATTACCTTACAATGATGGTTGGAGGGAGGAATTTTGGGACGGTTTCAATTCTCAATTTATAGAAACTTCTCCTTGGTATTTTCGCACTCTGGAGACTTGGGTAAAACTGCTGATATCTTCTGGATTTTGTATCGTTGAATGTATTGAACCAATTAATCCAAAGACTGACAAACCTGCTTCTATTATTTTTGTTGCTAGGGTTTAGGAATAGTAAGGCTTTTCAACAAGTATAAACAAATTATAAATCAGTACAGTCTGAGATTTTCCCCTGAGATGTACATATAAAAGTTTAAATATGTATGATGTTTCCTAGAATATGACTCGATTATTCAGCTAAAATTACTTTACTCAAATAAATTATATGCTTTGAGACAAAAAAGCTAAGTAAATTAGGTAAAAATAAATAATATCTATTTAAAAGGGCGGACGATGGGACTCGAACCCACGAATGGAGGTACCACAAACCTCTGCCTTAACCACTTGGCTACGCCCGCCATTTTTTGTATTTTAATGCGTACAATACTAACATAATACCATATCTGGAAATAATATCCAGAATTTTATTATAAGTCATAGAATAAATTGACTACCGGGTTGTTTATACTGGCAAACTTTATTAAACATGAACGAGAAATGATTAAACCTTCCACCGTAATAGCATTTGCTGCTGCTACTGGTATAGCAGTTTTAGGCATTTTTATGGCAACAACTAAACCTTCCCAAGCTGAATATGAAGAGTATGCAGCCCAACGCTTAAGCGAATATCTTAAAGATAACGTTTGTGTAAAAACTCCTAGTTTACTGGGAAGTTTAATTAAATTTGATTGCAGTAAGATTGTAGACTCCGCAAGTCCTCAAATAAAGGGGCTGATTTCGGAAACTACTAAAACTCAGGATTTCTTAATATTCCGAGTTTATCATACAGATTTAAAGCTAAATTCTTTCTTACCTTCATACAAGTTTGAGAGTGTTGGTGCATTTGACAACTTTTACACTTACAAGCTGACTCAAAGCTGACATAAAATATGTCATATATAAAATTTGTAATTTTTTATTACAGGAAAAATAAGTCTTCGATTCGCAAAAAAACTAAACCTTATAAAGCTTGCCTTTATAAAGAGTCTTGCTGAAACTCTCGTAAAACCACTTCAATTCTCGATTTGGAGAAATTCTCCGATAAAAATCGGGAATCTTTAATTTATAGTGAATTCAAAACTAATTCAAAACCAAGTCAAACTTAATTAAAAACTTGCGGTAGAGTAGTGTAAATGAAAACTCCGACCACCGCGATCGCTAAAATTCCTTGAATTAAATTACCAACCAAACTACCAACAGTAATACCAATTCCGGCTTTGATAGCTTTAGATAAGCTACGTTGATAAAGAAATTCTCCCACAATTGCTCCCAATAAAGGTCCAAATAGCATTCCTAAAAGAGGACCCCCAAAAGGTAAAGCTGGTAAAAGACCAAAAAAACCTAGCATTAGTCCCACCATCGCTCCTATTTGTCCCCATTTACTTGCACCTGCTTTTTTTGCACCAAAATATCCAGCCAAGAAATCTATACCTATACTCATTACCAAGACTACTCCGGCAACAATTACCGGTACACTAATAGCAGCAAAAGAACCCTTAACAAATCCCCAAATAATAATCGCAATTAAAATTAAACTAGCTCCAGGTATCGCTGGAACCATAGAACCAATGATACCTAAAATCATTAGAACTACTAATAACCAATAAATAATTTGTATGGAGATTTGCATGATTTGGTAATGATTAATACTTGATATTTATATAAAACACGGCTGATAGCTTAACTTGTCAAAAACTTATCTTAGTTTGAAATACATAAACTCTATATTTATAGCCACGAAGCGAAAGTCAAAAGATTAAGAGTTCTTAGTACAATTGCTTGATAGCTAAAGAGTAATTGGTCAAAGAAGTAAAGATAAATATTCAAATTTAACTCTCAACCCCAAACAATCAAGCTTCAATCCAACTCTTCCTCTAAAGTAACAGCCAACTTATTTGCGATTCCAGTAATCCAATTTTCATCTTGCTTGGTATAACTGCGTGGGGCATTTGCTGCTAATATCAACACACCTTCTTTACCTATAGGTTGACAAATTACTCCTTGGGTATTTTCTGGTAAATAATTAAATTCAATCCTACCTGGATAAACCTTCAAGTCAACTAAATAAACTGCCTTTTGTTTTTCAAGTACTCTTTGTAATATAGCTTTTGGAACCACCTCTGACTTGTTAACTAAAACACCCCTACGCAATAAAACTTGATTCCTGTAGTAAACAATTACGCAACCAGTAACAGTATTTGTTAAAAGTAAATGAGATGCCCATGCAAGTTCTGTTTTTACCTTTTGAGGTAGGTGTGAAGATAGCTCAAAACCCTCCTCACCAATTAACTCAACTGCATCTGGTGTACGTGGTTGTACTTGTTGCCAAATTAAACCAGTTAAAATTAGTACCGCACTTAAAATTACTGCTAATACGTCTCCCCTTGCTTGGGATACTGTCAATTCTGGAGTATATAAACGGTTAATAAGTAAAAGTAGAGCGCCTAAACTCCCAACAACAATAGGTAAGCGCCGTAAAACTATAAATGTATCTTTTTTTCTCATGTTCAATAAAAGTTACAAGTTATGAGTTACCAGCTACGGGTTATGAGATAAAACTTAATTTTTTTAAATAAACCCCTCTACAAAATCAGTAAATTGAATTACGAGTTGTTAATTATTAATTAAATTTAACTCCCAACTCCTAACTCGCAACTCCCAACTCCTAACTACAAAAATTCAATTACATTAGATTAATTTTTGTTTTATTCCTCCCCAGGTTCTATTATCCGTTGAAACAAATATCCCGTACCACGAGCAGTTAAAATTAATTCTGGATTGCTGGGGTCATCTTCTAACTTTGCTCGCAAACGAGAAATATGCACATCTACTACACGGGTATCAACATGACGCTCAGGAGTATATCCCCATACTTCTTGCAAAATTTCCGAACGAGAAAAAGCTTCCCCAGAACGACTTACTAATAATTCCAACAAGCTAAATTCCATACCAGTCAAGCGAATCCGTTCATCACCTTTGTAAACTTGACGCTTATTTGTATCAATTTTGATATTACTGACGTGAATGACTCCGGAACTAGGAATTCCTGTTGTACCAGTCTTGTCTACCCGACGTAGTACAGAACGAATTCTTGCTTCTAGCTCCTTAGGGGAAAAGGGTTTAACGACATAGTCATCAGCACCTAACTCTAAACCCGTAATTCTATCAGCAACGTCCCCCAAAGCAGTTAGCATAATAATAGGGACATCAGACTCCTTACGTAACTCTTGACATACTCCATAGCCATCAAGCTTTGGCATCATCACATCCAAAACTACTAAATCAGGCTCGGAATTATGAAAAGTGTCTAAGGCTTCTTCACCGTCTCCAGCAGTCACAACATCATAACCAATCATGGAAAGACGTGTTTCCAAAATTCGTCTAATGCTGGCTTCATCATCTACCACCAGAATTTTTTCCTTATTGTTTTCCAATTCTCTTAATACTCCTTAACTAAATTTTTCATCATTAATTTTTACTACCATATTATTAAGATATCATTCCAATTATTATGATGAAAAAAATTTGAAAAACCTGAAAGTATTGTGATTATTGAATTTAAGTTTACTGGTAAACTTAACGAAAAATTAAGATTATTTAATAAGATAAAATGGCTAAGCCAAAAACCTATTACGTTTGTAATGAATGCGGTGCAGAATCGAAACAATGGTTTGGCAAATGTCCGGCTTGCGGGACTTACAATTCTTTAGAAGAAGAAATTGCTATACAATCATCTACAGATTTGCCAAGCCGGGGAGTTAGTGCCTGGCAAAATGGTAATAAGAAAAAGTCTACAAATAAACCAGCCAAACCAAGAGCTGCCTTAAAATTCGACCAAATTAGCGATCGCCAAGTTGAAAGATGGGCTTCTGGTTACGGAGAATTAGATAGAGTCTTGGGTGGTGGGGTGGTACCAGGGTCAATGGTATTAATTGGTGGGGACCCTGGTATCGGTAAATCTACGCTGCTATTACAGGTATCAAATATGTTGGCGCAGAGATATCGTATCTTGTATGTTTCTGGGGAGGAGTCAGGACAGCAGGTAAAATTGAGAGCTTCACGTCTGGGAGTAGATGAGAGTGTTAAGGAAGCCAGTGAAAGTGAAGAGGATGGCGATATTAATAACATTAATGGGAAAAGCGATCTTGATGTTAACGGTAAAATACCAGAAGAAATAATCACCCCAGAAATAGTTGACCAACAGACAGAACCCCAGAAAAATAAAAATAAATCTGTAGCAGATTTATATATACTGCCAGAAACAAACTTAGAAGAGATTCTGAAAGAAATGGAATCTCTACGCCCCAATTTAACAGTAATTGACAGTATTCAAACAGTATTTTTTCCCACTTTGACATCAGCACCCGGTTCTGTAGCTCAGGTACGGGAATGTACAGCAGCTTTAATGAAAGTTGCAAAAAACGAAGACATCACCATGTTGATTGTTGGACATGTCACCAAAGAAGGAGCGATCGCAGGTCCTAAAGTCTTAGAACACTTAGTTGATACAGTCCTTTATTTTGAAGGGGATAGATTTGCTTCCCATCGACTGTTAAGAACTGTAAAAAATCGTTTCGGTGCCACCCATGAAATTGGGATATTTGAAATGGTCACAAATGGATTAAGAGAAGTACCCAATCCTAGTGAACTATTTTTAGGGAACCGCGATGACCCAGCACCAGGAACAGCGATTGTAGTAGCTTGTGAAGGTACTCGTCCCATAGTAGTAGAATTGCAAGCCTTAGTCAGTCCTACAAGTTACTCATCTCCTCGACGTTCCACCACAGGAGTAGACTATAACCGTCTCGTGCAAATATTAGCTGTATTGGAAAAACGTGTAGGAGTTCCCATGTCCAAATTAGACTCCTACGTTGCATCAGGGGGAGGATTAAACGTCGAAGAACCAGCTGTTGATTTGGGGGTCGCGATCGCTCTAGTTGCCAGTTTTCGCGATCGCATTGTCGATCCAGGTACTGTATTAATTGGGGAAGTAGGTTTAGGAGGACAGGTAAGACCGGTTTCCCAGATGGAATTAAGATTAAAAGAAGCAGCAAAACTAGGATTTCAAAAAGCTATTGTCCCCAAAGGTCAGAAGTTTCCCGAACTAGACATCGAGATATTACCAGTTTCCAAAGTAATAGATGCAATCATCGCTGCAATACCACAGCAGAACATCACAGAAGAAGATTTAGCACCAGATGAAGATTTTGTAGGAATGACTGACGAAGAATTAAGACTACCTGATGAAGAATTTTAGACGTTGCTAATTGATGTTATTAATTTGAAATATATTAGCGCAGTGCGATCGCTTTGGCGGTAATTAATTTATCCGATAACCAAAAATTATGGAGCAATGTTTTATTGCAACGTCTCACAATCTAAATTCATATCCGAATTCATATCCGAATTCAACAGAGTCGAATGTAAATTTTGATTATTATAACTTAAGTCTAATTTGTTATAAAAATAAACTTTCGATAGAACAGTAAATACACAAAAACTGTGAAAATAATGACGACTAACTTTAATATTCGGTGATCAATTCCTATGAGCTTCGGTATATTTGATTTATTCTGGATTTTTCTGCTACTATCTTCACTTCAACCAATTTGGCAAAAACGCCGGACAGAGTATCGACGCTTCAGTGCTATTGGTGAATTTCAAAAACAGCGTAAAAGTCGTACCATTCTTTTAATTCACAGACAAGAATCTATTAGTCTCTTAGGAATTCCCCTATCTCGCTATATTACGATTGAGGATTCCGAACAAATCTTAAGAGCAATTCGTCTCACACCTCCAGATGTACCAATTGATATGATTTTACATACTCCAGGAGGTTTAGTTCTGGCTACGGAGCAAATCGCTAGAGCTTTGATTCGTCACCAAGCAAAAGTTACCGTTTACGTACCTCATTATGCCATGAGTGGGGGTACTATGTTAGCCTTAGCCGCAGATGAAATCGTTATGGACCCCAATGCAGTTTTAGGTCCGGTCGATCCTCAATTAGGAAACTATCCTGCAGCAAGTCTTTTGAAAGTTCTTGCAGACAAACCCATCAGTGAAATTGATGACCAGACTATAATCATGGCGGATCTAGCCCAGAAGGCAACTGATCAGGTACAAAAATTTGTACGTACCCTACTCAAAGATTGCATTCCCAAGCAGAAAGTAAAACCAGACAATATTGAATCAATTATTGAAGCTCTGACTACGGGACAAGTAACTCATGACTATCCTATTACGGTAGAAGAAGCCACTCAACTTGGTTTACCCATCACTGTAGGTTTACCTGCAAGTGTCTATAAGCTGATGGACTTGTATCCACAGTCTCAGGGTGGTCGTCCGACGGTACAATACATTCCTATGCCATATGATGGCAGTCGTCCCATGTTACCTTCTACGAAAGGTAGACCTTTAGAGGAACCTAATCAAATGGGGAAATAATTTGCCTACAAAATTTTATAGCTAGCGGGAGCGATGCTACGGTAATGTTTATCATAAGTGATGACACTTTTCAAATAATATAGTCACATACATAGCTACAGTGCTCCCGCATATTTTGCTGTATTTAGGCAGAATTCAGGGTGAATTAACTAGGATTCATTTTACGGTGTTGGGGTCACTTCCGGTGTTGGGGTCACTTCCGGTGTTGGGGTTACTTCCGGTGTTGGGGTCACTTCCGGTGTTGCGGTTACTTCCGGGGTTGGGGTTACTTCCGGTGTTGGGGTCACTTCCGGTGTTGGATTTACTTCCTGCTTCGGGGTAACTTCCGGTG
>JBHJJE010000081.1:0-55082 GCA_050042865.1 Mastigocoleus sp. | reverse complement strand
CGCTTCTTACAAAAGTTGTAAGTAAGTCGGCATTAAAACATCAAGGTATGTCATTGCGAGTGAAATGTAGTGGAACGAAGCAATCGCAAGGGTTTGAGTCCTATTTACAATCTGTTACATAGTTTGGTTTATTTCCGCCGCCCTACTTACATGGAGAGAAGTTGCGTGCGGAGGTTCCCTCCGTTGAGCAAACTTCGGGGGGAAACCCCCTTGGCGCTAGCCTCTCCCTTTGGGAGAAGACCACAATGAAAGCGCTTTTTCAAAGCGCTAGGGAATGCGCACCAAGAGAGAGGGAGAAAAAATCTGATAGTTGTATGTATTAGATGCGGAAATTGAGTCATTTAATTTTTGGATGTCCCTAAGAACGCCTACACAATATTTACTCCAGAAATATTAATTGTAAAAAATAAAACATATAAAACATGCACGATTTATAAAACAGAGTGTATAAAAGGATAGTAAATAAATCTATAAAGTAATGAAACAAATCTGTAGAAAAATCCTTGCAAAAGTACTAATAAATTTACCTGTAAAGCATAAACAAGTAAAGACTCAAGTAAAAACTATCCAAGGTATACTTTTACTACTCGCACTAATATCTTCACAGTTTATATACGTAAATACAAGTAGTGCCCAAAAGAGAAGTGAAAACTATACTTCAGCTAAAAACGCAAATATCAATGCTGAGAAAACTATCAATAACGCTATTGTCGTTTTAATGGGACTATTGCAGAATAAAAATCCAGAAGCAAGAATAAATGCTGCTCGTGCCCTCGGTGGCTTAGGAACCTACGGTAAAATTGCAACACCTGCTCTTATCGCTGCTTTGAAAGATCAAGACCATCGGGTACGTTATAGCGCAGCGATCGCTTTAACTAATCTTGGAGAACACACTCAAGCGACATTACCATTAGTTATTGAAGCATTACAGGATGAGTCTAAATTAATTAGTGCTGATGCAGTTTCTGCCATAGCTAATTCGGGCTATACTCTACAGAAAAAATTTTCCAAACTATCTACACCCGAATTAAAGCAGATATTGTCCTACTTTAACCAAGCACTGTTGCATTTACAAAATATCACCAATACTTCGTCATCAAATTCTATTTCTGCAATTCGTACTCACCGAAATTTACTAGAAGCAGAAATTAAGCGTCGCTAAGAAACTGAATTTATTCCTTACTTCCATTTGAAGAAATAAATGAGAAAAGAAACAAATGAGAGTAATTACAGTCTTAATTAGATAAACCGATACTACAAAGCATGAAGATTGTTAGACATCAAATTTCTACTTGTACTATTGAGGAGTCCTTTGATTCAAGAAGCATTCGTTCAAGATATATGATACTAAGTAAGGTAATATTATTTTCCCTGGAGATAAAATATTATATATAATTACGTACTTTAAAAATCACGCAAAAAATATTTTAGTAGATACTAGTTATCGTTTATACTAATTTATGTGAGTTAATTATAGGATTTTATTCCTTTATTATTCTTAAGCAAAAATTATATTTTTAATTATATTAAGCTATTTAGCAGATGCTATTTGTTCTTAGCTCATGTATTTTATTTAAACTATTTTCATGAATTTATGTAAGTCTTAAAAAGATTATATTCTTTGCCAGTAGAGGTTCTTATAGAATATAGTTAATATTTAAACTCTATCAAATATTCATATAAGTAATATATTATTTATTACAAATATGATTATAAATGTTTGCATGAATAGAATAATTCAATTACTATTTATGACTTTTATTTATCTGTAAATCATGAGTAATAATTTGCTTTCATTTTTTTGTCAAAAAGATTAGTATAATCCATAACAATACGTCTTTTATCATGATTTTTGTATATTAAGTATTGAGTGACACATACTAACTTATTTAAGTTATTTATGAAATTTTAAGTATTAGTAATAGTAAGTACGTAATCAAAAAATGTTTACTTGAAACTCTTTAAAAAAAATGTACGTAAATTTCATATAATCTATAATTTTTTCTTGGTTTTTATAGTAATCTAAAAAATAGAAAGTATACTGTAATGCAATTTACTTTCCTTTCTCATAAGTTTTGCAGTAACAGATTGCATTTTCCTACTGCTTATACTTATTGTCTCTGAGTCATTTATGACAAAGGGTTTTAATACTGTTCATTAATACTTCTCTATGTACAAACATGTATGTAAAGCATATATATTAGGTAAATTTCAGTAAAAGGTATCTATCTGTTGATTTTCTGCCGGATTAAATAGCTTGTTTAAATGTTTCTGATAAATACTGGACAGTTTTTTATATGGTTGACGATAGCAGATATTTAGATGTTTGCAGTCATCTTTTGTTATGGGGAAAGATTTGCTTAATGAAGCATTTACTACATCTTCGTAAAACTATTTAATTTTGAAATTGGTTTCTATTTTCCCTGTTGGCAACCTTAGATACTGTTTAGATACTGTATATACAATTCTTTTAATTTTTTCCGATCTGTTTTAATCATAGGGTAAACATTAATGGATACATTTCCTATAGCTAGATACTGGTTCTTTCAACGACTAGATCCTACATCTGTATTAAAAAAAATAAATACAGAGTATGGTAATGGTCATCTACAGATATTTAGTACAGGAAACTCATGGTCGCTTTATACTGAGGAAAAGAAGATAGTCTATGCATGTTATCATCAGAATATGCTGAATATCCTTATTCAAAAAATTAAGGAACTCAGTAATGACAATATTCATATCAATAGCGACACTATACGCAGTCGTTTACAGAAAGTTTTAAGTAGCGATGGTGCGGTAATACCTGCCGTAGGCGATGGGCAAAGTCATGCCGTAGGCGATCGCTCCAAGGTCTTTGGAATTGGTCAGGTAAAAGGTGAATCTCTACCACCGCAAGACTATTTAGCAATTTGCTGGTTAGTGAATAATAAATATATTACCGCTAGTTTTGCTGGTCTTCTGATCGAAGAGATTTCCTTAGACATTATTAAGTCTTTGCTTAAGATACAACAGGGTAGTTACGAATTTACACAAGAAAGTCTATTATCGGATTTACCCAAGTTTAGATATGTAGATTGGCGTTTACTAATAGAACGGTCTAAAAATAATCAGACCTTGGTAGATGTTGATAGCTTTGCTCTTAATTTTCAGAAACACAACAACGAATCATCTATTAACGATTTGAGTACAATATCAACAATTCCAGAAGCAAAACTGGATGAAGAAGATTGTGACAAGCAAAAGAAATTAGTCAAAACTCCAAAAGATGAACAGGAGCAATTAAAAGAAGTCCCAGAAATACTAGAAATACTAGAAGTCCCAGAAGTCCCAGAAGTCCCAGAAGTAATATTTCAATCGGTAGAGATTACAGATGCAACAAACAAAAATTTACAAGCAGATGAAGTCGAAATTGAAACTGAAAAAGAAGAAATAGAAAAAGAAGAAATAGAAAAAACTTCCCAAAACCAGATTCTAACAATAAAAGAGATAGAAGCAGTAGATTCAGAGATAGTAGACAAACAAGAGTTACAAGAATTGACATCTGAAGTAAAGCAAATAAAGGCAGAGTTAGTCGATAAAGAACAAGTTGACAATGAATTGGATGCTGAAGTATCTGAAACTTCTATAGACAGTAATGATCCAAAAATAGATTTAACTAATTATGTAGATGATATAGAATCTCATTTACAACATACGGATACACATCAATCCAGAAAAACTCAGAATATCGATACTAAGAATAATATTTTGGGAAAAGATTTGGGAATTAGTCAAAATTCAGTTGATTATTCTCAAGTAGATTCTTCCGAAAAAGCAAACGAAAAAGCAAAGAAGTTTAATGTTAGCACCTCCTCAAAGCCAGTCAATAACAATACAAAATCAAATAATCAGAAAAATAATCATAAGACATACACAATTGTCTGTATCGATGATAGTCCGGCAGTTTTAAGTGCAATAAAACATTATTTAGATGACCAGATATTTAATGTTGTAGATGTAACAGATCCCTTAAAGGCTTTGACCCAGATAATTCGAGTAAAGCCACATATCATTTTACTTGATATAGGCATGCCAACTTTAGATGGTTATGAATTATGCTCCTTACTACGCAAACATTATTATTTCAAACATACACCAGTAATTATGGTTACGGGAAGAACTGGTTTTATAGATAGAGCAAAAGCTAAATTAGTAAAAGCCTCTGGTTACTTAACTAAGCCATTTGATAAAAGCGATTTACTAAAAGTGGTTTTTCAAAATATTCAGGTGAGCTAATATTGTTTTCTACTTTTATGATTATGCCTTCATAAAATTAGAATATATAATTGGCGAAATATAAATCATTGGAATAAAAAATCAGCGAAATAGAATTTTTAAATATTATCAGGAAGCATCAAAATGAATACGGTAAAAGTAAGCACTGTGCTAGTAGTAGAAGATTCACCTAGCGAATTAGAATTAATGAGTCATTATCTTGACGATAGTGGCTATAGCGTTATTAAAGCAACAAATGCTAAAGAGGCTTATGAAATTGCACTGAAAGAACAACCAGATGTGATTATTACCGATGTAGTTATGCCTGGTATGAGTGGTTTTGAATTATGCCGTTGCTTGAAAAAAAATCCTGAAACAAGAGAATTACCCATAGTGATTTGCACTTCTAAAAATCAAAGTATTGACCGTTTATGGGGAATCAGACAAGGTGCAGATATTTATCTTACAAAGCCATACAGTCGCGAACAATTGATAAATGTTGTTAAGTCATTTGCAAAATTTATTTAACCCAGAAATATTCATAAAATAGTTGAAAAAAATCAGGAAAAAATCTCATAAGAAATTCTCAAGGAAATATTCTCAAAGAAACTTTTTAAAAACTGTTTTTAATTCCTTAATATATATTATTAGACATTAGCCAGTACTAAAGCGATATAGATATATATAAGAGTAAATATAAGAGTAAATATAAGAACAGAATAATATATAAAATTTATGATTTACTCTAATCTATTGCCTATCAATAGATAGATTGACATATTTTATAAGTCAAAAAGTGTTAAATAAAAAATTAGGTTATACCAATACTCTTGAAAATAATTAATAAATATAGCAATGTTAAATAAAGTAGATGTAGAAAAGAGTGTTTCTCATAACAGTACAAGGGTAAGTATAACAAAACCCTCATTAACATCACAAAACCAGACGTTTATAAAGCATCAGAATCGTAAGACTAGAACACACTTAAATAAGTTAACAGCAAAATTCAGAGGAACGAGTCTGCGTAGAAAAGCGATCGCATTTGCTATAGCGATTGGAACTCTTCCTGTACTAAGTATCGGAGCATTAACATATAAATTGGTAAGTTCTCCCATACAGCAACAGATAGTATCTGAAGAAGGAACCAAAGACAAAGCTCAGATAGTAGATCCCGAAATTCAGGTAAGAACACTACTTACAGTTGTGATTGCAACACTAGTTCTAGCCGCAATTTCAACAGCCAGTACGGTCTTAGTTGCGAATAAAATGATAATGAGAATTTTAGAAGCAACCTCCGCAGTTCAAGGACTAGCAAAAGGTAATCTCCGCAGTCGTGTAAAGGTGCAAGGAAAAGACGAAATTGCTAGCTTAGGTTTAAATATTAATCGTATGGCAGACCAGTTAGAAGCAGTGCTTTTACAACAACAAGATGAAACGGATCATCTGAAATTATTTACAAATAGCTTAATATCTACTCGTCATGCAGAAGATACTGATGCTCTATTTTTCAATGCTGTCGCAGAGGTCAGAGAAACACTCAAAGCTGATAGAGTAGTTGTTTATCGTTTGAATTACCAAGGAGGAGAAGTTGTTGCTGAATCTGTTGCTCCTGGTTTACCTAAAGCCTTTGAACTAAAAGTAAAAGACTCATGCATTATTAATGATATTTTAGAAGGCTATCGGTCTGGGCGTATATTGGCAATCAATAACGTATTTGAAGCTGGACTTGCACCTGAGCATTTGCAGCTTATGGAAACATTGCAAGTCAAAGCAAATTTAGTTACGCCGATTATCAAAAATGATGCAATATTCGGTTTTTTAATTGCTCATCATTGTGAGGATTATCATAATTGGCAACTTTATGAAATGAACTTCTTAAGTCAACTCTCGGTTCAAATCGGACTAGCTTTAGAAAGAATTAATCTACTCAAAGATACAGAAGCACAGAAAAATTTAGCAATTCATTTATCCGGTTCTCACGATACTCAAGATATTTATAATCTTGCTGTTCAAGATATTAGAAGTTCCTTACAAGCAGATAGAGTAGTAATTTATCAATTTGATGATGATTGGCAAGGAAGTATTCTAGCTGAGTCAGTTTTAGCAGGTTTTCCTTGTGCATTAGGTGCAGAAATTAAAGACCCATGTTGTAAAAACTATGTGGAAGGTTACAAACAAGGTAAAATTATTGCTAATAAGAATATTTATGAAATGAACTTGACTCAATGTTATATTCAACAACTAGAAACCTTCGCAGTCAAAGCTAATTTAGTTGCACCTATTCTTTCAGGTAATAATTTGTTAGGTTTATTAATAGCTCATCAGTGTAGCGAACCTCGCGATTGGCATTCTTCAGAAATAGACTCCTTTAAGCAATTTGCTCGGATTATTGGTTTAGCCTTAGAAAGAGCAAGACTTTTAGAAATTACTAAAAAAGCTAAAGAAACAGCAGAACAATTTTCTCAGCAGCAAAAAGGGCAGAAAGAGAAGCTACAAGGACAATTACTAAATTTACTCAGCCAGATTGAAGGTGCATCTGGGGGTGATTTGACAGTACGTGCAGAAGTTATCAATGGAGAAATAGGTACAGTCGCAGACTTCTTCAACTCGATTATTGAAAGTTTAAGGGAAATCGTTACCCAGGTAAAAAGCACAGCAACTCATGTAAATAATGCGATCGCGGAAAATTCTGGAGCAATTAATCAGCTAGCAGATGAAGCACTTGAACAAGCACAAGAAGTAGACCGGACCCTTGAGTCTGTTAAGCAAATGCGCAACTCCATTAAAAATGTCGCAATTAGTGCTAGGAAAGCGACTGTAGTATCCAAAACTGTTCGCAATGCTGCTAAAACTGGTGGTGAAGCTGTGGACTTGACCGTGAAAAATATTTTGGGATTAAGAGAAACAATTGGTGAAACAACAAAGCAAGTTAAGCGTTTGGGAGAGTCTTCACAACATATTTCTCGCATTGTCTCCTTAATCAACCAAATTGCTGTACAGACTAACATATTAGCGATTAATGCTGGTATCGAAGCAGAACGAGCAGGTGAAGGAAGTCAGGGTTTTGCCGTAGTTGCAGAAGAAGTTTCTGCATTAGCAGCACGTAGCGCTTCAGCAACAACAGAAATTGAAGGAATCGTTGCTAATATTCAGCGAGAAACTAGTGATGTCGTTAGAGCAATGGAGCTAGGAACTACTCAGGTAGTTGAGGGAACAACTTTAGTTGAAGATACTAAAAAGAAGTTTAATCAAATTTTAGATGTATCCCGTCAAATTGATGAATTAGTACAGTCAATTTCTATTGCTACTGTTTCTCAGGTACAAACATCCAAGAAAGTTACACACTTGATGCAAGATGTTTCCAGATTATCAGAAATGACCAGCAGTTCCTCGGAAAAGGTATCAGCTTATTTAGAAAAAACTGTAGAAATTTCTCAAGCATTACAGTCTAATGTCGGAACTTTTAAAATCGATTGAGGCTGTTTTATGTAATTTGGTTGGAAGAGTGAAACAATTCCTTTAGAAAGAAAACAGGGAGCGGTGAACTATATCAACCCCCAACTTAACTTATCTAGTCTCGCTGACTTGTAATCGATAGGGTAAATATTTATTTTTATGATATGACCCTACCCAAATCTGATATTTTCCAGGCAACCATTCACCCACAATTCCAGGATTTTTCCCATCTAAATCATCATTACACCAACTTCCACCAGGACCTTTAATAACCATAGTGGTATCTTCAGGACTTCGTACTTGTAATTTCAAGTAATCAAATTTACTAGTTAATTTTAGAGTATGGTCTGGTTCTGGATCAAAAAATCCTACACATGGTCCTGTAGGGCTTTCTGACCTACCAGAAACTTGTTTCCCTGGTATTTTTCCACCACTCATACCACTTACAGTTAATGGGTCTGGAGAAAATTTACGACCTATGGTGATATCGCCAAAAATAGGTGCTGGTGCTTCATCTGCACTGACGGACTTATTTGTGAATGAAGTAGTTATTAGCACTATAAATGCTAATGAATATTTTATAGTTTGGTTGATTTTAATACTAGCCATTCCAATTGCATAGTTTTTTTTAAGTATTTTGAATGACATTTATTTTACTAGTTAAGTTCCCAAAACAAGGGTAATTGCTGATATAATTATTTGTTAGCAATTCTTTACTTAATTAATTTTTATAAAGTACACTTGCTTTTACTATTTTATCCAAATGGAGCTAAAAAAAATTAGCAGATATAAAATTAAGTCAAGCTCCTAAATTCAAAGGAAATACTCACTATATCTTCACTATATCTAAATCTTATCTATAGCAAATTCATAGGACACAGAAAAGTTGTGCCCTATCTTGAATTCGCATTCTAGTAAGAAGCAAAGTCTACGAAATACAAAGCGTCTAAATAAATTGATTATGAAACCGCTGTTTCCGTAATAGCTTGCTCTAAACGTAGTTTATCTAGATTAATTTTATTTAACAAAACCCAAGAAGTAATTAGATCCGGACCATGCAAATCTCCAGTTAACCCTGCACGTAGCGATCGCATAATCAAACCTTTCTTGACCTTCTGTTCTTTGACTACTTGCTTGACAATACTTTGAGCATCAGCTTCATTCAATGATGAGTATTGATCTAAGACTGTAGATATAGCTTCCAGAGAATTTTTCACCCCTTCTTGCTGCAATTGCGCTTTTGCTTCTTCACTAAACTCTACTGTCTTTGTAAAGAATAACTTGCTCATTTCTACAGCATCCAGCAGACGAGTTAAACTTGGTTGAATCAGAGTCACTAATCCTTTTAACCAAGCATCTTCTCTACCGTTATCCAATTCATAGCCAGCATTTTTCCAAATTGGTACAAGTAATTCGGTTAATTCATCCACGGGCATTTCATGGATATACTGACTGTTAATCCAGTCTAACTTTGCCCAATCAAACTTAGCTCCAGCTTTGTTAACTCTTGCAAAATCAAATTCTTTGGCTGCTGAATCTAGGGTAAAAATCTCTTGGGTGGAATCTGGTGGAGACCAACCCAGTAAAGTCATATAGTTAGCTAAGGCTGGAGAAACAAAACCAAGGTTTTCAAAATCAGATATAGAAGTAACCCCATCTCTCTTAGAAAGTTTGCGTCCTTCCATATTTAAAATTAAAGGAGTGTGAGCAAATTCTGGGATTGTTCCTTCTAAAGCTTCATAAAGTAAAATTTGTTTGGCTGTATTGGCAATATGATCTTCTCCGCGAATCACATGGCTGATTTTCATATCCATGTCATCAACAACCACGGCAAAATTATACAGAGGTTGACCAATCCCATCATCACTTGCACGGGCTACTACCATATCACCCCCCAAGTCGCTACCACGCCAAGTCATTTTACCCCGGACTAAATCATTCCAAACAATTTCTCGCCCATCCTCTATCTTAAAGCGAATCACACAGCTACGCCCTTCGGCTTTGTATGCAGCTTCTTGTTCTGGAGTTAGATTGCGATGGCGATTATCATACCGGGGGGCTTCGTTTCTAGCCTTCTGGGCTTCTCGGAGGGCTTCTAGTTCCTCAGATGTGGTATAGCAACGGTAAGCTAAATCCCGGTCTAAAAGATTTTGTACCCCTTGCTTATATAAATCCAAACGCTGGGACTGAAAAAATGGACCTTCATCCCAATCTAGTCCCAACCATCGGAAACCTTGAAAAATATTTTCTGTATATTCAGGACGCGATCGCTCCTGGTCTGTATCTTCTATTCTTAAAATAAATTTACCGCCTTGACGACGGGCAAACAACCAGTTGAATACGGCTGTACGGGCTGTTCCTATATGTAAATTTCCAGTGGGACTAGGTGCAATACGGACTCTAACAGTCACTATTTTATCTCTCTTGTATAAAGCACAATTAATTTAGCTTAGATTCAGAGCGGTAATCCGATCAAAGAACCTAAGCCTTAAATAAATGAATATTAAGGTTTGTAACATATAGCAGTTAGCTATAACCTTACTTAACGGGACCGACGGGATTCGAACCCGCAACTTCCGCCGTGACAGGGCGGTGCTCTAACCAGTTGAACTACGATCCCTTAATTTGCAACTTCCTAATTATCCATAGGTCTGCGGGAGTTGTCAACCCATTATAGGATTTTTTTATTATATCCTGATTTGTAATATCCTGGGAATCTGAAAAAGCTGGTTGTTAATTTTATGTTTTTGATTGCGAGAGTTAAGATATAAATTACTTTTTTCGGGATTTCGCAGCAAGATTTGATTCTAAATGTTCCAAGATGCGCAACTGCATTTTTTTATACTTATTTTTTAAAAGCTTTTTGGCTGCATTAATAGAATTAGAGGGGGGAAGATTTTGACTTTTCTTTACCCACTTTTCTAATAATTGGCTTTGCTCGACAGGAATATTTGCTTTAATTAAACCTTTGGGGGAGTGGGGTGCTTCTAAAGTAAATAAAACTAAAGGGTAGTGATGATTTTTGACAAGGGAATTGATTAATTTATGATTATATTCAACCTGCATATCTAGGTAACAAGGTAGCCATTTAGGGGCATAATCGCCAGAATAAAGTATGGTCAGCCATAGTAACATCGGATGAGGAGAAGTAATATACACAAACTGCTTATAGCATTTAGCATTTTGATAATCATTAATATTCTGTTGTGACATCATTGCAGATAAAGTAGTCACTAAATCTGTATTTACCTTAATCAGACGAGGGAAGACTATCTCTTTAATTGGTTTATTTGGAGACCAGGTTAATTTTTTACAGACTTGCTCCACTGATAAATTAGATGCTCCTAAGCTTGGATTGTCTGGAGATTTCACCGATAAATGCTCTTCCATAGGAACTTTAGGAGAACTGAGTGCTTCACTAACGGTATTCACAGCTTGTATATCCTGTTCTTTGGACTGTGGAGTAACGGTAGCTGGATTTGATTTATTTGTTAAATGCTCAATTTCTTCATCGACTTTGCTGTGATTCTTACCTTCTTGGAATACGATATTTTCTAAAACTTGAATAATTTCTGTAAGACTTTGGGGACGATGCTCTGGTGATTTTTCCAGACAAGATGCAATCAAATTTGTCAGAGCTTGAGGTAGCTTGAGACCAGGACTGACATCTGCGATCGCTAAGGGTTGCTGAAAGTGATGTGCTTTGTACCAAGCACCAAAATAATCGGTTTCTAGCTTCCAGGGTTTCTTTCCCGTGAGCATTTCAAACATCACAACTCCCAAACTATAGATATCGGAGCGACTGTCTAATTCCGTGTCATCTAACTGTTCGGGGGAACAATAGGGTAAAGAGACATTAAAACCATTAACTGTTGCCATTGTTAAGGCTGTATTTAAAAACTTTGCAACTCCAAAGTCTAGTATTTTAGCTAGTTTTCCTAAAATTTGGTCTGGTAATACTAATATGTTAGCGGGCTTGATGTCCCTATGGATGAGAGGATAAGCTTTACCATCGATTTTGATACCTTGATGAGCGCACTGCAAACCTAAACAAATTTGACGAATTAAAGTCAAAAATTGTGGTAAACCTATAGGCATCAAATCTTGTAAAGTTTCACCCTGCAAATATTCCATTACATAGAATGGCTTACCTTTTTCATCTAAGCCATAATCTGTAACTTTCACAATATGTAAGCTTTTTTGACTTAAAGCCGCGCTGACTCTAGCTTCGCGAGCAAATATAACTTGTTGCTGTGGTTCAAAAAAAGTTTGAGTCAAAAATTTAATCGCAACTGGTATTCTTCCAAGTAAAACATCTTCTGCTAAAAATACTTCACCCATTCCACCTTTTCCTATCAATTGTTTCACTTGATAGCGATTTACAAGAAGTCTGGGGCTAGCTGAAGATAAGCTTTCGCTTCTATTGACTATCACCTACTATGCCTCTATTTTTATAGCCTTTTGTATTAACGAAATAATAATTTAAAACAATAATTAAATAATTTAGGAAATCGTTTTTTAGTTACCATCTTTTCTTCTTCTTGAGATTTTTTATTAATGCTTTGTAAAATAGACGGCTTTAGCTTTTCATGTTTTAATCTCAAAAGATTTTTACTTTGCTTAGAAGAAATCGCAGCTTGAGTTATTTGAGAAAGTTCCAGCCAATCTATTAACTGTTGTCTTTGGACAGCATTAAGACTCAAAGTCAGTACTTCAGTACAAGTTTTAGGCTTTTCTAGAGCAAAAAGTAGTAAGTGATAGTAACCAGTCTTTGCCAGGAATCGCAGTATTTTTTTACTCCGATTGTCTTTTAAATCTAAGTAATAAGACAGCCATCGCACCATATCTGTCTTGGGGTCATACAAAACTGTAGTCCAAAGCAACATAGGATATAAGTCTGTCTGACACATGAACTCTATATGGTGCGATCGCTCATAGCGGTTGTTCTCACACCATCGCTTCATAAATTTAGATATTTCTTTTTTAGGTAGCATTGCCCAAAGAGTGGGAACTGCACCTTGAGTTGTATACTCTAAATCGGGAAAGCAGATAGGGGCAATAGGTTTATTTTCTGGCCAGTTTTTTTGCAGGCATTTTTTTTCAGTGGCTGAAGTTATTGGTGCTAATTGCACAACTGAAGTATTCTGGGAAATATTTTTAACATTGCTCAGATCTGCATCAGGGTTGCGGTGAATATTTTCTAAAATAGTGATAATTTGGCTAATATTTTGAGGACGATAGTTGACCTCCTTTGCTAGACAGCGCATTACCAATTTTTGTAGCTGTGGAGGGATTTGAATATCAGAAGCTATTTCATCCCAAGATGGGGGAATTTGAAAACGATGAGCTTCATACCAACTACCAAAAGAATTATTTTTTGTACTGAAAGGATGCTTTTGGGTGAGCATTTCATACATCACAATTCCCAGACTATAAATATCAGAGCGAATATCTAAAAGCTTACGACCTTCCATGTGTTCTGGGGAACAATAGGGAAGACTACCAACAAAAGAGTCTGTGAGAGTCATTCCAGAACGCTCGGTCATAAATTTAGCAATTCCGAAGTCCAATATCTTGACAATGTCTCCCCTACTGCTATCATCAACTAGAAAAATATTTTCTGGTTTAATGTCGCGGTGTACAACAGGATAGGTCTCTCCTTTGATACTGATACCCTGGTGAGCACAATGCAAGCCTAAACAAATTTGATGACACAGACTTAAAAATTTTGGCAAACTTAGGGGTTGAGATTGAATTGATTCTTTGAGATTTTTCCCCTGAAGATATTCCATTACATAAAATGGAACTTTTTCCTGGGTAATTCCATAACCTAAAAATTTGACAATGTGCTTACTTTTACGACCTAGCTGGGCACCAATAAAGATTTCTCTAGCAAAACGTTGAGATAGTTGCTGATTCACCAATTCTAAAGATAACACTTTTACAGCAACAGGCATACCACCTTTAGCGGTATCTTCAGCTAGGTAAACCCTGCCCATACCTCCTTTACCAATCGAGTCTCTAATTAAGTATCGGTTATTTAATAATTTGCCGATATAAATATCTAATTCTACTTTTTGCATTACTGCATTTTCATTTGTTTGATTTAACATGAGTATGGACAAAGGTAGATAAAAGGCAGGTAGTTAAACGATGATGAATCTAAATTGATTAAATAGAAGGAATGACTGAAATAACCGCTAAAGTATATGCAATCAGCATCCTAGTTAATTTGATAGAAAGAGCACAAAAAAAACTCGAAAATATATCTTTTACAAGATACAAAAGTCTTTAAAACTGGTGTAACATAATCGTTTATCGATACGGATGAGAGATTACACGGAAACGGAAAATGCCACCTTTTAGGAGATGGCACTAGTTAAGTATATTCACTTAAATGAGAGCTACAAAGAGCGATTATCTGAGCTATTATCTGAAACATTTAACCTGAAGTTTTATAGTCATTCCAATCCCAGAAAGATACGATCATCTTTGATGGGATTTGAAAGGGATTTGGGGTAGTTTAACTCCCATTCTTTTTTCCTAATTAAAACTATTGAAGAGCAATACGGGGATTAATTGGAATGACTAGATTATGAAACACTTTTCTTTATCTTGATATTTGTAGAAGGTGTGTAAAGAGTGAATTATTTGTCGAGAAAAGGAACTATTTTTCTAATGAATCTCATTAGAGAAGATTCTGTTTGCAATCGAAATGCTAATAATTGGTTACGCTGTAAAGGATTAAAGTTATTGTCACTGACTAAGATTAGCGATCGCTTTCCATCGGGTAGTTTTGCACCTAGAGTTAAACCTTCGATGTTATCTAAAGCAACGCTTAATTTTCTTAAATCTAAGAGCAATTCTTTTTTAACTGGCTTTATTTTACTCAAATCAGATGCTGATAAACTATCAATATCATGAATATCATCAGCGTCTGCAAGATTAACCTTAAATAGTGCAATATTAAATCCTACACCAGTAAAGGTTCTTTCAATACTAATAAAGCTTCCCTGGTTATCTAAAGCTACTAAGTCAGGTAAACCGCTAGCAAATCTGCCTGAAACGTTAATGGGAAAAGCTTTAACTGAAGTAGTAGGATAGAGAAATTCTTTCTCTAGTTCTTTAGTAGCTAAATTGTATTGCAATATTCTACAATTTGTTCCCTGATTGGGTTTAGCATCGCTTCCATCTTGGATGAGAGCATTTTCGGTTGCCGAAAATAAGTATTTTTTGTCGGGAGTAATTGTTAATGTTTCAAATGCTAAATTGTTACGTATACCTTTTTTTTGATTTTTATCTGGTAAAAATTTCTTGGGAACTGGTAATGTTGTAAGTTCTTTACCTGAATTTAAAGAGAATTCTTTAATAAAAGGATTAACAAGCTGACGAGCATCACCTTCGGAAGAGATAAATACACTATTTTGACTAAATAAAGCTATTCCTTCTGGGTCAATTTTACCATTAGCAAAAGCTTGACCATTCTTATTTTGTAAGGTGGTGACTGCTACAGGTGAGAGGCTATTATCGGTTAATTTACCTTTACTGAGGTTAATTTTTAGAGTATAAAATCTGGCGGGTGCTTTTTGGCTGCGGTCATCTGAAATGCTGTAATAAAGTTGATTGCGTTCATCGTAAGTAATTCCAGATAAGCCACCGAACGGTGTACCCTGAAACTTGAAACCTGTTGGTAATACTGCTTGTCCGATAAAATCAAGACCTGTAATCTCGACTGCACCAGTAAGGGAAGAACTATTAAAAAATAGAGTAATAAGTAAAATTGAGATAAATAGTAAAACTAGACCTGGGGTCACTTTATTTCTAATTAGCTTCATGGGGAGCTATAGTTATCAATACCAAAACATCACCAGGGTAGCAGTTATCAGTTGTTAGTTACCGAAACAGTTCCAAATTAATGACTTTTTAAGAATTTATTTATTGAATTTATTTAGAATATAAGCTTTTTTATTTTTAGTTTATAGTGGAGAATCTACACCACCCGTTTACTGGTTTAAGTTTTTAGGAACGGGAGCAAGGAATTTTAAACTTGGAATTTGGAATTTGGAATTTTCTGGAGGGGTTCATTTGTAATGGGGTATTGCTCTTGCAAGAAATTGATTAGCCAAACTTTGACGCTACGGGTTGCTTTACAATCATCCTCGTTATAGCGTTGAATGATATCTAACAAAGTGCGATCGCCTGTTTTCAACCATTGGTCATACCAATAAATACATTTTGCACCACTAGCCTCACTATCGCGCCATTCAAAGTTTAACCAGCGAGCGATCGCTTTGAGGGCATAACTTTCTACGGGTAAGGTAACGCTTCTAATTAGTTGTTCGTAAATATCAACGAATCTTTGTAATACAGGAGCTACCAAGCGAGAGGGAGTATGATAAAGCTTTGCTAAACGTTTGACTGTATCAAACTCATATACGCAAAAATGATAAATCGGAGCATCGGGATACTGCCATACTAAATCTAGAAACTGCTGCCAAACTACGCCTTCATCTTGGGGTGTTTCTGCTAAAAAGGAATAAAATTTCTGAGTTTTATTCAAGTTATCAACAACCAAAACCCCTAAAAGATAATTTAAATTCAGGTCTGGTTGAGCTTCTATATCAAAGTAAAGTTCAATAGGGGCATTAGAAATAATATCTTCAATAAATAATCGGTCAGGGTTATTTGGTTTGAGATGATCTAAAAATAGTACTCTAGTACTTTTTTGTTCTTCAGATGAAATTAATGAATCCCTAGTAATTAGAGACTGTACCTGACCTTCTGTATGCACGCCATCGTATCTTAAAGAACGTGAAGGTAGAGGTAATACTAAGGGACGGTCTTCAACCGTTGACTGAGCTTGTAGCACCAGCTTATGAGCAACTTCAATATCAAATCCAGGTAAGTCTTTGAGTAAATTAGGATCGATATTAGCTAACGACTCAGGTGTAGTAATATTAATTTCCTGTAGTTGAGTGTATCGAACTGGAGTAACTCCAGGTAACAGAGAAAGATGTTTATCTGATTTTGCAACTGAGTAGCAATTACTATGCCAATGACAAAGACTACATTTCTGTCTTGAAATAAATAAATCTGGTGGAATAGGTGTTTGCAAAGCTTCAATACATTCATCTAAAATCTGCCGCATTTGAGGCACCCTTTTGACCAAATCCACTGCATAGGAATTTTCTCTACCACGCAACATCAATAAAGCTTCTGGAGAAAATACACCTTGCAATACAGCCAGGATTTGGGTATGAAATGCCATCACTACCTGGTATTCTTGCTTTGGACGTTTACCTAATTCAATATTTGCTGGAACATAAAGCCAATCACCAAAACGAGACTTTCCTGGTTGCTTGAGCAATAAATCTGGAGAGCTACTTAAGGTTGCTTTTCTACCGTAATTTGCGACCAATAGCCCCTTATGAATGCAATCAACTCCTTGCTGCATCATCTCTAAAGTTTCTGCTTTGGCTGCCCTATAATTTCTTCTACGAGAATAATCGGGTTGCTGATAGTTCCACTGTGTGAGAACTTTCTTTTGATGGACAGCTTTATCTTGTTGCAGCTTACGCAGCAAATCACCACTAGTGTCACGCTGTCTAGCATTAGAATGGGTATCTAAAAATGCTCGACGCTTACACCGTTGATATTGAAGCAGCAGTTCAGCATTGATTAACATTCCTTTAAATTAGCAGGATTTGGCACAAAGGTGGGTAAAGCAAACAACTTCAATCAGTGGGTTAATTAAAGCACACTAACTAAAAATCTTATACAACTTGACTAACACATCAATCAATTACCTGCCAACAGTGAGCATTTTTGGATACAAGCTATGACTAAAACTGATTTTTCTCAATTAGATTCTCAAATAAGCAGCTATCGTCAGCAGTTCCCGGCTCTAAAAAATAAAACTTATTTTAACTATGGTGGTCAAGGTCCAATGCCGCAAGCCTCTTTAAATATTATAGTTGAGGCGCAAAACCAAATTCAGCAGCAAGGACCATTCGGGATGATAGTAAATGAATGGATCAAGAAAGAAATTGCTGCTACTAAAGAGGTTATAGCCTCGGAAATAGGTATACAAACAAACACATTAACTCTCACGGAAAATGTTACTGCTGGCTGTAATATAGCAATGTGGGGCATTGAATGGCATACAGGTGACCATATTTTACTTTCCGATTGCGAACATCCTGGAATTATTGCTATGGCTCAAGAAATTTGCCATAGATTTAATGTTGAGATGACTACTTGTCCTTTAATGGAAACCTTGAACGGAGGAGATCCTGTAGCAGTTATTTCTCAAAATCTACGTCCTCGAACTCGCTTACTTGTTTTAAGTCACATACTTTGGAATACGGGACAGGTTTTACCATTAGATGAAATTGTACAGTTGTGTCATAGTCAACAAGAGCAGGTCAAAGTATTAGTAGATGCTGCTCAATCAGTAGGAATGCTGCCTTTAAACCTCACCACATCAGAAGTCGATTTTTATGCATTTACCGGTCATAAATGGTTATGCGGTCCTGGAGGTGTTGGTGGTTTATACGTACGTACAGAAAGTAGAGATAATTTGAGACCAACTTTTGTAGGTTGGCGCAGTATTACTACTGATAGTCATGCTCAACCTACAGGTTGGCAGTCGGATGGAGAGCGTTACGAAGTTGCAACGTCCCATTATCCCTTATATACAGGTTTGAGAGAAGCGATCGCTATTCATCAACAGTGGGGTAAACCAGAGGAAAGATATCAACAAATTTGTTCAAAAAGTGAATATTTATGGAGCAAGCTGGCAAATCTATCAAATATTGAATGCTTGTGTTCATCTCCACCAGAAAGCGGTTTAATATCTTTTCAAGTCAAAACGGGTAAGTCTGGTGCAAGCAATCAGTTAGTTACATATCTAGAATCAAAAGGATTTTTGTTACGAACAATTCTTGACCCCGACTGTGTTCGTGCCTGTGTACACTATTTTACTTTAAAATCAGAAATCGATGAGTTAGTTGTAGAAATTCAGAATTTTCTAAATTCTTAGCAAAAGTGAGCACTACACAAGGACTAATAATTGATGAAAAGACCAATTTTATACGTAGCAATAACTAATCACGGTTTTGGTCATGCTACGCGCACCGCAGCAGTTGCAGCAACCATTCAGAAAATGTGTCCTGAAGTGTTGTTAATTATGACAACTACAGCCCCTAGATGGTTGTTGGAGTGCTATATAGAAGGTGATTTTATTCATCGTCCCCGTGCTTATGATTTAGGGGTGGTGCAAATAGACAGCTTGAATATGGATAAAGCAGCAACTTTAGAAAAATTACAAGCTATCAAAAAGAATAAAAATTCAATTATTGCTTCGGAAGTAAATTTTATCCGTCAAAATCAAGTCCAACTTGTGCTAGCAGATATACCTTTCCTTGCTGCGGATATTGCTGCTGCTGCGGGACTTCCTTGTTGGATGGTAAGTAATTTTGGTTGGGATTTTATTTATCGGGATTGGGGAAATGAGTTTATCCCTATCGCTGATTGGATTAGCAAATCTTATAGTAAATGCGATCGCTTGTGGCGTTTACCATTCCATGAACCGATGTCAGCTTTTGAGAATATCACTGATATTGGGTTAACTGGAGGTTCTCCGAAATTTAGTGCTGAGGAAGTTATGACCCGTTGGGGAATCAATACTCCTATAGAAAAAACTGTTTTGCTGACTTTTGGAGGTTTAGGTTTACAGCAGATTCCTTATCATAATCTCAGTAAATTCCCTGATTGGCAATTTATCACTTTTGATTCTTCTGCGCCAGATTTACCTAATTTACTAAAAATTCACGATCGTAAATGTCGTCCCGTTGATTTCATGCATTTATGTTCAAGGGTAGTTTCTAAACCAGGTTTTGGTACTTTTGCTGAAGCAACAAAATTGGATTTACCTATTATTTCAGTGACTCGAAAAGAATTTGCGGAGGCAGATTTTTTACTCAAAGGAATTACTAACTACAATTATCATCAAATTTTGACAACAGAGGAATTTTTTCAAAGTAATTGGGACTTTCTTAAAGAATCTCCTCAACAACCACAATCAAAGGAAAAGATTGCTAAAGATGGTAATGAAACAATTGCCAAAGCTGTTATTGATTATTTGCAAAAAGATTTGTAAAAAGGAATTAATAATTAGTATAGTTCATATTTTTTGACATTAATTAATAACTATAAATTACCTCTAAGACTTAAAAAAAGCCAGTAATAGAATATACTTGATTTTCAAAATTATTCATGGCATCGTTGCAATTGATACTAATCCTTCATACATCAAGAGAGATAATCAAAGGTGGAGCCATCAGCTTTTGCCCCTGAAAGTGATTTTTCTCCACAGAAACCGGAGAAGGAAAACCTAGAAACACAAGGAAATATTCTTAAGAGCGAAAACATTAAACCAGATTTTGAGGAAACTCCCCATCAAGATCCTGTGACTGTCAGATTAGCTGCTAGAGATGTACGTAGTGTTATGGATAGACAAAAAGAGGAGCGTCAAATATTGCTAAGACAGATGAATATTCTGTTTGTAACAAATACTGCTGTATTGACAGTGTTAGCAATATCTAGACTGTTGACTATCTTTACAATATTTAATGCTATTGAAGTATTTTTAGTTTTAATAAATTTTTATTTACTAATCAACGCATTATTACCACGTAGATTTGTAATTACACCGATACCTAGCCAACAATTTTTGGAGCGTTATTTACCGCTTTCCAATCAGACTTATGAATTACAGATGCTAGTTAATTTAGTAGAAACTTATAATGCCAATAGACAAACTATTGATGATGTATCTCAAACTTTGACTTATGCAGCTTATGTTACATTAGGAGTCATTTTCGTCGCTGTACTTCACTTAGCAACAGTTTACTTTATACCTGAGTTAAAAAGCTGATGAACTCTGAGGAAGAAGATATGCAAACGAATGGCAAAAACGTTCCTTTGCCTAAGCCCGATCCTGATAATATAAAGGTTTTAACCTCTAATTTACCTAAAGCTCCTATTTTGCCTTGGAATCATTTTGACTCACCTTGGCTAGAAGGGGAAGTGAATAATTTAGAAGGAGAAGAAGAAGGAGAAGTTGAAGTAGATATATCCGAAACAGAAGGTCAAAAAAAAGAAGACCCTGATGATTCTGTAATTACCGAAGATGTGCAGAGCAACTCGTCATCTTGCGAACAGTTTAGCTTCAATGAAATTGAGGAACAACCGCAAAATCAACTAGTTAAAAGTACTGAAGAATTTACTGAAAATAATACTATTGAATTACAAACATCAGTGGATTCCGAAAGTTGGTTTAATGATGAGTTTTAAATGAATTTTAAGAAACATTAGATTTAAAAAACGCCAAACTTAAAAAGTTTACTCAAAGGAATATTACTTTTGTTGATTATAAATATAGGGCAGAAGTGCAAGTAATAAGTAATAGGTAATAGGTAATAAGTTTACTTAGAAACCGATTTCAGGATTCAAAAATGCCCTAACCCGTGTTGCTCCTCTGCTATATTACTCATAAACATTTTTATACAACCTTAGACCCAAGATAGACCTGATACGGTAGGGTCTTTTTTATTAGGATTCTTTTAGATTGCCAAGGATTAAAAATGGTAAATGATAAACTCATAGTAGATTTACTTAATTTATCTCCACTTCTTAAGTTTTAGTGAAAAATGAGTTTCCCCAGCGATCGCTGTTTACAATTTACCCGAAATTTAAATATTTACCAGGTTTTAAATGAAATGTAGGTATCAGAAGGACACGGACGCATAAATCCCAAAGTTGCAATTGGGATGATGTTTGAGTATGTGGTGCAGGTTCTACAACTTGGGATTTAGCTGACTATTAATTATGAACCTGCTGAAGATAAGGAAAGGTGAATTTCGTCGTCAAGTCCTTGCAAAACATGATGAGGAAGCTTTAGGAAATATTAAAGCTTTCACCTACCTAAAAAAGCTTTAATATAATCAATTAAACTAGAACCACCCCAAATTACAGCAGCAATTACAGAACCTATTAAAATAATTGCTGTGAGACAGATACCTAGACCACCTAGACTAATTGCACCATCGTCTTCCACTAAACCAAAACCCGTCACAAAAATTCCTATAGCTGGTAATGTATTTGTACCAGGAATCGGAATCATCATGAAGACTGACATCAGCGCGATCGCTGAACCGATAATTACTCTCCCAGGGAAGGTTTTACATACAAAAGGAAGACGAGGACGAGTTATACCCTCAATTCTTCTTAACCAAGGAAGCCCAATTTTCAGAATACCCTGTACTACTTCTAGTTTGATAGGACTATTTGCCATTTTTTTTGGTAACCAAGGCTTTTCACGTCCTATAATTAGTTGTCCTGCCAAAATTAGCATCAAAACACCGAAGGGGATAGAATACCCTGGAGCAGGTACTGGTATAGCTGAAGGTAAAGACAAAACAACAAATAAAAACCCGAAAATGCTTTCACCAGCTATTTGTAAAATAGTTTCTAAAGTGACATGAGAAGTTTGTTCTCCTTCAAAAAAAAATTGGTGTAGTTCTTTAGAAAGTTTTGCCATAGATATAAGTAAGAATTTTAAACAGGGAAATACTAGGACTAGAAATACAAAGACTTAGAATACAAAGACTCGAAATACAGAAAACTATAAAAAACGATTTTGACAAACACAATACTTAGCACTTTAACGCAAAGCATTGTGCATCAAGCACTATATACAATCAGCAATTACAATATACCGGAAGCCAGCATTTTTATATATATTGAATATGTCCAAATACTTTAAAGTTTTATCACTGTTTTGGAGTGCAGCGATCGCAGCTGAGATGGAATATCGCGTTAATTTCCTCTTAGCTGCACTCAGTAGTGTTGGTAACTTACTTGGTGGTCTCTTCAGCTTGTCTTTGTTTTATCGTACAGGTTATCAGTTTGCTGGTTGGAGTTGGGAAGCTGCTTTGATAGTTTTGGGAATTTTTACTTTACTCCAAGGTTTTTCTGCAACTTTGCTTGCTCCTAACCTAAATCGTATTGTTCGTCATGTCCAACAAGGAACTCTAGACTTTATTTTACTCAAACCCATTCGTTCCCAGTTTTGGCTATCTACTAATACTATTTCACCTTGGGGATTACCAGATATACTTTTTGGTATTTTGATGATTGCTTACGCTGGTAATCGTCTAAATTTAAAAATACAAGATTATCTTACCAGTTTGATACCCATAGGTTTCGGCGTAGTTGTGCTTTATAGTCTATGGTTCATGTTAGGTGCAACCAGCATTTGGTTTGTCAAAATTTATAACGTTACCGAAGTCCTGCGTGGTTTATTAGAAGCAGGACGTTTTCCTATGGTTGCTTATCCTGCGGCTTTTCGGGTATTTTTTACATTTGTTGTTCCAGTAGCATTTTTAACTACCATCCCGGCTGAAGCGATGCTTGGGAGAGGTGAAATCACTTGGATTTTAGGTGCAGCAATATTAGCAGGAGTTCTATTTACTGTTTCTACTTTGTTTTGGCGATTTGCTCTACGCTTTTATACTAGTGCTTCTAGTTGAGAAGATTTCTCTAGCTTGAGTTTTTCCAGGTTTTTAAAAAGTCTATAATGCCAGATATGTATTTAGAGCAAAAGTATTTTCAGCCAATGAAACTCTTTACTATTGGTCATTCTAACCACACCATAGAAGCTTTTATCACATTGCTCAAAAAACATGAGATTACAGCGATCGCTGACGTGCGATCGCATCCTTATAGTCGTTATCTAGAGCATTTTAATCAAAAAATATTTTAGACGACTATAAAAAAAAGAAGTGTGATTGGAAAACTTATGAAAGAAAATTTTTGAAATTGATCGGCGATCGCTAAATAGAAAAGAAATCCTAATATAATACAGATACTTAAGTAGAACTGAAGTTGTTAAAAATCCCTATTCCACTTATATAGAGAATAATATAAGTAGCTATTTACACTTGATTTCTCACTTTAGCTATAGCAAAATTTATCCGGAAGTAATCTTCTGCTTTTAGTCTAGTCAGTCTAATTTCAGTAGTATTTATACTGTGAGGTAAGGTATAGTGAGTGAATCTATTGTTAAACTAAAAATTGCACTTCAAGCTCCAGAAATGAAAACTGTAGATTTGCATCAATTCACTAAAGATTTACTGCAAGAAGTTAAAGAATTAGAAGTGAATAGTGCAAGTTTAATATCAGTTGCAGAAACACCAATGGGAAGCGAACATAGTTCTTTTGGTGGATTTTTATTAGGAGCTTTAAAGACTCAGGTAAAACCTGCTAATCTTAGAAGTATTTTGCTTTATTTAAGAGATAAATTAGCTGATAGGCCTATTGAAATGGAAGTTGAGTTAAAGGGAAGAAGATTAATATTAAACCCAGATACTCAAACAGATTTTAATGAAGCAATTGAAAAAACTCAGAAGTTTATAGAGGAGAGTTAAGAATAAATTATATATAATTTATATACAATAGTGTTCCTATACATAATCTGGCTATAATTTTGTATATACTTGATAAAGTATCTTAAACTTTTCATGTATTTCATAAATGCGAAGATATATGAAATAAATAAGAAATCATTCTAATGAGTCTTGTGTTTATTTTGATTTCTACTTAAAAATAAAATTTACTCCTAAGAGTAAATTAATTCTATGTATCTGAAGTGCAGAGTATGAGTCAAAATTATTTAGATATTGCAAGACAAGGAAAGAATAATTGGTGGCGCTATCTAATAGGAATACTCCTCATAGCTTTCTTTTGGTTAATTATTGGTGGTATTGCTACAGCAATTTCTCTGATAGCAGTTGCTATTTTTCAAGGAGTTTTCACTTTAGACTCTGCATTATTACAGCAACAGTTAGAAGAATTTTTAAAAACTCGTTCTACTATAAATTACGTTATTCATAATATTGGCTTTATATTCTTTTTAGTAGGAATATTCCTGACCGTCAAATTGCTGCACGGCAGGAAATTTTTAAGTTTAGTAAATCCTGAAGGCAAAATTAGCAGTATACGTTTCTTTACAGGTTTCGGTATATGGTTTTTAATGGGAGTCTTGGTTACTGGTTTAGGTATTTTACTTGAGCCAGAAAATATAGAGTTTGCATTTCAACCCGTACAGTGGTTTTCCTTAGTTGCTTGCGCTTTAATACTCACTCCCATTCAAACTTCCACTGAAGAGCTATTTTTTCGCGGTTATGCAATTCAGGGACTAAGTTTGATTACCAAGCAGCCATTTTTACTAATAGTTTTTAGCGGTCTGCTGTTTATGTTTCCCCATCTCTCCAATCCAGAAGTAGAAAGAGGAGCAATATGGCTAGCTCTATATTATTTCTCTTTTGGGGTATTCTGTTCTTTGATAACCATTAAAGATAATCGTCTAGAACTCGCTCTGGGAATTCATGCAGCAAATAACTTGTTTCACATATTTATCAGTACTAGAGATTCAGCATTACCTGTACCATCAATCTGGTTTATTAAACAACCTGGAGACCCAAAGTGGACATTAATGTGGTTTCTAGGAGAATGTGCTATTTTTTATTTGATTGTTTTTGGTCTCGGACAGCGAAAAAAACTACAATCAAACAGAACGGCAGAATCACAGGAAACAGAGGAAGTAACATCCCATAAGTAAACTAGGGAATATAAATTTAATAATCTAGATTCTGAAAACATTTTTAATTTTAGATCCTTTTTTATAACGCCCTTTTTGAGAAAATGCTTCTTCCGCAAGAGAAGTAGACCTCACTATAAAGTACTTCAACTTAAAATTGAAGACAATCTCCTATTTCCTGTAAAATCAATACATTCGCGACTTGATTACAGGGAGATGTCTGTTGCTTTCACTTGGTGTGAATATTGACCATATTGCTACAATTCGGCAAGCCAGACGAACTGTAGAACCAGACCCAGTTGCTGCTGCTGTCCTAGCCGAATTAGCAGGTGCAGATGGTATTACCGCACATTTACGGGAAGATAGAAGACATATTCAGGAAAGAGATGTACGACTACTGCGACAAACAGTCAGAACTCATCTTAACCTAGAGATGGCACCAACTGACGAAATGGTAGCGATCGCTTTAGATGTAAAACCCGATTATGTGACTTTAGTACCGGAGAAACGTCAAGAAGTAACTACAGAAGGTGGTTTGGATATAGTAGGTCAAATTGCTAGAATAGGCACGATTGTTGATAAATTACAGCATGCTCAAATTCCGGTTAGTTTGTTCATTGATGCTGAACCCGGACAAATTCAAGCATCTGTAAAAGTTCAGGCAAAGTTTATCGAATTACATACTGGTTCCTACGCTGATGCAAAAGACGAAGAAACCCGTGAAAAAGAATTAAGTCTTTTAGCTGCTGGATGCGAGCAAGCAATAAAATCAGGTTTAAGAGTAAATGCTGGACACGGACTTACTTACTGGAATGTTTATCCAATTGCTTGCCTTCAGGGGATGGAAGAACTGAATATTGGACATACTATTATCAGTCGAGCAGCTTTAGTGGGTATGGAAAGAGCGGTTCGGGAAATGAAACAAGCTATGAGTGGAAAATTCTGAGTGTTTGCTCTGTAATTCTTGTAATTCTCTTAAGAATTACGCACTTGTTAAGGAATGTGAACGAAATAAAAGACCCTTGGGGTAACGTTATTAAGATATATTCCCACAGCTACGAAGAAACTTGGAGCTACCTTAAATCATAGTCAACCCGAATTTAAATTCTAAATTCGGGTTGACAGGACCTTTTTTTTGAATTAAATTAATTAACGTTACGTAACGATAAAATAAGGAAAAATAATCATGAGTAACGATTCCAAAGTATGGTTAATTACAGGTAGCTCCACGGGATTTGGACGTACCTTAGCAGAAACGGTTTTGGAAAGCGGTGATAAAGTAATTGCAACAGCACGCAAACCCGAACAGCTTGAAGATTTAATCTCGAAATATCCCCAAACAGCGATAGCATTGAAGCTCGACGTTACGAATCCGGATGAGATTATAGTTGCAATAGAAAAAGCGAATGCAGCCTTCGGAAGAATCGATGTATTAGTTAACAATGCTGGTTACGGCTTAATCGGTGCTTTAGAAGAAGTTAGCGACGAGCAAATTCACCGCAATTTTGACACTAATTTATTTGGTGCAATTAATGTAATTCGAGCGGTTTTACCCATGATGCGAAGACAACAGAGCGGGCATATCATTAATATGTCAGCGATCGCAGGGTTTACCAACGAATTGGGTTTTTCGATTTACGGTGGTGCTAAATTTGCTCTTGAAGGTGTATCGGAAGCTTTGCAAGGAGAAGTCGCACCTTTAGGGATTAAAGTAACGATTGTCGAACCGGGACCTTTCCGTACTGATTTTATCAGACGCTCTCTCGACAGGGCAGAGGAGCAAATGGAAGCTTACCAGGGAAGCGTTGGGAAGTTTCTGAATTTTCTCAATAATATTGAAGGAAAGCAACCGGGTGACCCTGCAAAAGCTGCTGAAGCGATAATTAAAGTTATTAATTCTGAAAATCCACCTTTGAGGCTGGTATTGGGTAAGTATGCTTATACTAAATTCCGGAAAAAGATTGAGTCTTTGAAAACAGAATTGGATAAATGGGAAGCAGTTTCTGCAAATACTGATTTTGAATAAAACATGACTTCTGTAAGGGTTTTATTTATAAAGGGATTAACCATGAATAAAGAATTCAACTTCTGAGCTTGCTGACAATCTATCTTCTTGGGAAGCTAACTTGTTAGCTTTATCACTTTTTGAGCTTAATTTTCTGGCTCTTCTTGCTTTTACTTCACTGTAATCTCCTTATAATTCAGATTGAAGTGCGGAATGTAGGTTATAATCATCCACCAGTAAATTTGTCTCTAATATTATTTGCGATCGCTATAGATATGCAAATAGGTGTGCAAAAATAATTTGATATAGCCTTAAAATTAGATTTAAAATTTTTATATAGGTGACAATAAACCTTTGAGCCACATATTAGCCACATAGAAGTCGAAAGTTAGTTGTGATTTAGTGATAGCACTTAGCTGTTCTATAGACCATTACTCTAATATTTTGTATTCATCCGACAATATATTGGAGATGAGCATTCTAAGCTAAGAATAATCAGCTAATAAATAACGGCTAATAATTTAACAGAGGGGTTGAAACTGCGAAATCTAGAAAACTGCAATTTGAGATTTCTATGAGTACTACAAAATCTAATGATTTACCGCTTTGGGTAAGAGATAGAGATGAGGTTATTTCCCAAAGTGTTGAAGCATCTTGGCGTTATGATGTTCCACCAGATTACTCCGAATCCAAAGCTGGTTTGGCTGCTGAGAGTTTATGCAATCATGTCGAAGGTTCCCTAGAAAACTTGGTACAAAATCTAGTTAGAACTTTTGAGATGGAGGTATCCTTCAAAAGCAATCCCCAAGAATGGTTATCGGTTGTAAGCGATAAGTTTCGGATGAGTAGTAATGGTGGAAAAGACTTTACTGCTGCTGATGTCTCCCAGCAAGGAACCTACAATCTCTTCATGGGTGATACTCCCGATTACAGAGCTTCTGAAGAAACCTTTGAGTCTTCTGGTAAGCTTTTCCGCACTGCTTTTCCGAAAGGTTTTTTGTGGGAAATTTTAGAAGTTTACTCAGGTCCGCCAAACGTTACATTTAAATGGCGACATTGGGGAACTTTTAATGGGTCATACAAAGACTATTCTCCTACAGGGGAAATAGTGGAGATAATTGGTATGAGTCTTGCGATTGTTACTGAGGATTTAAAAATTATCCGAGTGGAACACTATTTCGATAATGCTGAGTTTTTAGCAAAATTAACAACTAATGGGAAATTGGCAACAGGTAAACAGCAGCAAGAATCTATATGGCAAATTTTCCGCCGATTTTTAGGATTTAAGGAGAAATCAGCAGTTCATAAAGAAAAAGTTAGCGCTTGTCCTTTCGGTTTCTAATATTGGTATTTTAAGTTTAGTCAATTGGGACACAATAATTAAATTAATGTCCTGGTACTTGTAGATAAGCAAAGGGTGACAATGCAAACATACTATTACGTTTTGGCTTCTGAAAAATTTCTGATAGAAGAAGAACCTCTAGAAGAAGTTTTAAAAGAAAGAACTCGCTACTATCATGAGCAAGAAAAAGCTATTGATTTTTGGTTGGTCAAACAACCTGCTTTTCTCGAAGCACCTCAGATGAAAGAAATCAAGGCTAAATGTCCTCAGCCATCAGTGGCAATTGTTTCTACCCAATCTCAATTTATCACCTGGTTAAAGCTGCGATTAGAGTATGTAATTACAGGTGAATTTGAGGCTCCTTCTGAACAAATACCTGATGCAATTGCATCTTTGTCTCCCGTATCTTGATAAAATCTGCCGCCTTACCAGGCGGCATTATTAAGTTTTGCAGAAGAAAGGTTGCACTTTCATGAGAATATTTTAGTAGTAACTATGATTAGTAACTATGATTAGTCAATTGGAATAAATATCACTCTTATTATTACAATTTTGAGTTAGGGTATTTTTCTTTTAACAAAGATTTTCTAGCAATATTTTCTCTAATTTGTAATCTCTATGTTTTTGTTCTTTACAGTTACTAATCACTACCAGCTTCAAAAATTTGATTTGTTGTAAAAACAGTAGGAAAAACGTGAGACTAATGTCAAACTAATGTTAAAAAAATTAGTAAATTCACAGTTGATTATGTGCATGTAATATGCAAAAAAATCTTTATTTTCGAGTAAAAAATTAATAAAACTATTTCAGTGGTGTTTTAGGAGTAAATTACAAATGGGTCTAACTAATTATCATCAGTGGCAAATTATATCCGGTACAATCGCTTTAACTGCTGGACTGATGGGTGGAATGAGTTCTGTAACTGCTCAGAAAATAAATATGTGTGATGCACCCAAACCTGGTGAATATTTATTGTTAATTAATAGTCCAACTACCGATAACCGCGCTCAGCTCAAGCGAGTTTTACCATCTGAACTAAAGGTAGTAACTTGTAAGTATCTTAGCGGTACAGTAACTCGTCTGGGTGGATTCCGAAAAATTGATGACGCAAATCGTTGGGCAAGATATATCCGCGATTCGGCTGGTTTAAATGCAATAATTACTACCAGACCAACGGAAAATAAAGCCCCACAACCCCAAAGGGTTAGCTACAAACCCAAAAGTCTAGGTAATGGTTATGCTGTTTTAGTAGATTACTACAACCGCCCTCAAATGGCATCTCGCGTTCGCAAAGTTGTCAAAGGAGACGTTGGATTTGTATCTTATGGTCAGCGTCCTTATTTGTTAGCAACTTATACAACTGACCAGAAGGAAGCATATAAGACATTACAAGAACTGAGCGGAAAGGGTTTCTTTACGATCATTGTTGATAGTCGCAAAGTAATGTTACTTCGTTCGGTGGTGAAGTTACCATAAAACAGCATTACAGTTAATTTCCGTATTGAATATCAATAGTTTTCATGAGGGAAACCTTAGAGGGTAAACTGCCCTAAACCCCTTCAAATAATATCAACGATTATTCTATGTGGAGAGCGTTGTAATAAGTGTAAATATAGGCATGGCAGTCGCCATGCCTAATAAAAATATCTGAGAAAATATCTCGAATAAACTTTGGAATACGGTTTGGAATAAACTAAGGAATTGTATAAGCAGCTCGTGCAAGCCAAGAAATAGTTACACCCAAAGCCGAACCGGCAATTACTTGAAACGGTGTATGACCTAATAATTCTTTTAGGCGATCGCCTGCTAATTCTGGATGCTCATGAAATAATTCGTCTATCATTTGATTAAGGATGCGTGCTTGCTTGCCAGCTGCTTGACGAACTCCGGCTGCATCGTACATAACTATAATCGCAAAAACCGTGGAGAGCGCAAATTCTGGAGATGACCAGCCAATGGTTTGACCAACTCCTGCGGCTAAGGCTGTTACTAATGCAGAATGAGCGCTAGGCATACCACCAGTAGTGACTAATACACTGACGCTAAGTTTACGATGTCTGAGTAGCTCGATTACAAGCTTCAGAATTTGAGCCGCCAAACAAGCGGTGAGGGCAACTAGCAGAACTCGGTTGTCGAGAATGTCGCCTATGTCTTGCATGGTATTTTGGTTAGGTTTATTAATATTAGCAGTGGTTCGGTGTTTATGAGCGTATTATATGTAACCCAAAATCCAAAATTCCGTCGGTTTTAGAGCGGGGTAATTCCGTTCCCAGGTACTACCGTTCTCGTGGGAGAGGGTACCAATGACTTAATTTTTGCGACTGGTGATGTAGTGAGCGATCGCAATCAAAGGATTGGCTTTTTCTTGGTAAGGTTCTAGTTCTGCACAAGCTTGGTCGATTAATTCTTGAGCTTTTTTACGGGATTCTTCTATTCCCCACAAGCTAGGATAGGTTACCTTTTGGGATTCTAAATCTTTACCAGCAGTTTTGCCTAATTCTTCCTGAGTGGCGGTAATATCTAAAATATCATCAATAATTTGAAAGGCTAATCCAATATTTTGAGAATAGCGAGATAATCGCTGTAATTCTTCTTCTTCTGAACCAGCTAAAATACCTCCACATAATACGCAAGCTTCTAAAAGGGCTGCTGTTTTATGGTTGTGAATAAAGTTCAAGGTTTCTAAAGAAATATCTGATTTCCCCTCGGAGTCTAAATCTACGACCTGACCCCCAACTAAACCAGCTGCACCAACGGCTTTCCCCAAATGAGAGATAACTCTTAAAATGCGCGCAGCAGGTACGTTTTGTGTTTTAGAAGCAACATATTCAAAAGCGTATGTTAGGAGAGCATCTCCTGCTAAAATCGCAATATTTTCACCGTAAACTTTGTGATTGGTCAGTTTTCCACGACGATAATCATCATTATCCATTGCTGGTAAATCGTCGTGAATCAATGACATAGTGTGAATCATCTCTAAAGCACAAGCTGTAGGCATTGCTATATCAATATTCCCACCAGTCATCTCACAAGTTGCCAAGCAAAGAATTGGACGCAAGCGTTTACCTCCTGCTAATAGAGAGTAGCGCATTGCTTCATAGATTTTTTCAGGATAGACAACCTCTATGGTTTTATCTAGGGCTTGTTCACAAAGCTGCTTACGTTCCTTTAAATATGCCGACAAATCAAATTTTGATTTTCGTATAGTTTTCTGAAGATTATCTGTTGTTACCATACTAATATTCCTTGATTTATTATCATTTCATTCAAATTTGAACAGTATTTGCAATTAGATTATCAGGTTTTAATTGTTAGTAAAGATTATTCAAAATAGTTCAAAATAGTTCAAAATATTTCAAATTAATTTAAGATATTGCAACAAAAAAGCAATATTTTTGCATATTCTATATATAGAAAAATCTAATCATCAAAGCTTTCCTGTAAAATAACCAATACCTGTAAAAAAACCAATACTAAGTGGGAATAGTTTTCTCCTATTAAAAATATCAGCAGAAAGTTCAAATCTCAGCTTTAGCTTAGGAACTGGGCAAATATTGCGATAATCAATCTGATAACTATTCATTTATAAGTGTCTTGTATTTTAGGACTTATCGCTAACTTTTTTGCTATAACTTAAAAATGTATTTTTCAATAACATAGCTACAGTCATCGGACCGACTCCACCAGGAACCGGAGTGATATATTTTGCCACATTTTGAACCGAATCAAAATCCACATCACCAACTAGACGACTTTTGCCTTCAGAGTTAGTAATTCGGTTTATCCCCACATCTATCACAATTGCGTCTCTTTTTACCATTTGGGCTGTAACAAATTGTGGACGACCGATTGCAGCTACTAAAATATCAGCATCTTGAGCGATCGCGGCTAGATTCTGGGTACGAGAATGGGCTATGGTTACTGTGGCGTTTTTCTCCAGCAACATCAGAGCTAGGGGTTTACCTACCAAAATGCTACGTCCGATGACCACGGCTTTTTTGCCTTCTAAGGAAATAGAATATTCATCCATTAAGCGCATAATTCCAGCCGGAGTACAGCTTCTTAAACCGTCTTCTCCCCGGATTAATTTGCCTAAATTTGCCCGATGTAATCCGTCAACATCTTTTTCTGGGGCTATTTCGTGTAATAGCGAGACAGCATCAAGATGTGCTGGCAAAGGTAACTGTACTAAAATACCGTCAACTCGGTTGTCTTCGTTGAGGGAGTGAATCACCTCGGTCAATTCTTCTTGTGTGGTTTCGGTAGGAAAATGTTTTCCAAAAGAAGTAATTCCCACTTTTGTACAAGCTTTTTCCTTATTACGAACATAAGTAGCAGATGCAGGATTATCCCCGACCATTACTACTGCTAAACCAGGAGACCTACCGACAGTAGTTTTCAGTTGTGCGATCGCTCCAATCAGTTCTTGGTGAATTTGCAGAGCGATCGCTTTTCCATCAAGGAGTTTTGCAGTTTTTCTATCCATTCAAATCCCTGTACAGCGTTCGTTTTTAGATTCGATGCCGTAATATTAGTCTAAAAATATTAGTTTATTTATTTAAACTGTAATTCTTATCATCTCAGATTGCCGTCTCTGTTAAAAACAAACGATAAACACCTTTACAGTCTGTTACTTAATGGAATTATTTATTCAATAATTTGAGTAGACTACCCCAAATTCCTTCCAAAATGTGATGTTAAGTAAGTGGGAGAGATTTTTTAGAGGTAATGGGTAATGGGTAATGAGTAATTGGTACACAAAGATGCTAAATATCAATCATGAACTAACAACGGGACTTACTCCTGTGTTCCCTAAGTAATGTTGAATGGAACCGTATTGAATTTACCCGTATACTGAATCTTATGAAAAAAAATATCAACTTTTACAAGGTTTTTTCGTCAGTCTGCCAAGGAGGAATTCTCCTGTGCTCAATAATCATTTTATTTGGCTGTAACGATGCCACAATGTCTGGTATTAAAGCTATTGGCGCTAATATTACACCGATAGAGCAGATCGACCGAAAACAGACCGACCAGGTTATCTACGTTGAAGGTAAGGTGGAAAAAGTTGTTCCATTACTAGAGGGGAAGCGCTTGTATCAGCTCAATGATTCAAGTGGCAAAATCTGGGTATTAGCTAATAAAACTAATTTTAGAATAGGAGAAAAGGTAGTAGTTAAAGGTAAAATAAAATACAAAGATATTCCTATAAACAAACAAGATTTTGGGGATTTATACATAGAGGAAGAATCTTAGTAAGTTTATAGTTCCAAGATTATATATTTAATTATTTATTTATTTAGTGATTTAGTAATTCAGTAATTTAGTTATCATTTCACAACTATCTAATTATTCATGACTAAAAAAATTCATCATGTAGCTGTCTCTATTTTTTATCAAGCAGATAAATATCTCATGCAACTGCGTGATAACATTCCCACAATTCTTTATCCTGGTTATTGGGGTCTGTTCGGGGGACATATTGAAGCAGGTGAAACTCCCGAAATCGCAGTGAAAAGAGAAATTATTGAGGAGATAGATTACGAAACATCAAATTTTATCAAATTTGGTGACTATCCCGATGAAAAAGCATTTCGACACGTCTTCTATACACCTTTGACAGTAAGTTTAGATGAACTTGTCCTTGGTGAAGGATGGGATATGGGTTTACTCAGTGCAGAAGACATTCGTCAAGGAGAATGTTACTCTGCGATCGCCGATGAAGTCCGTCCTTTAGGTTCGATACATCAGAAGATTATGCTGGATTTTATTAAAAAAGTTCAGTTCTAACGAATCATTTACGATCACCCGGTTGGAGATTGCGCGTAAAACCGTTTCAGCATAGCTAACGCTTAAGACGTATTCTTTCATAGAGAAACGATAACCATAAAAGGGTCGTGCAGAGCGATCGCTAATATTAAGCTAATTTTTAATTGACATTTTATTTTTAATTGACATTTTAATTGGTGAGAGAACTTGTGATAATAAGTTCGTATCTATCTATCCATATATCTTTTATTTTATGTCAATCCAATCGGTCAATAAATTACCACGATGGCTAACTTTAGGGCTGGTATTCCCTTTAATTATTCTTAATGGTTGGGTATTACTTCTAGTTATTCGCTATTTTCAACCCTTAGTAAATATATTTATTACGGCTGTCCTTTTAGCTTTTGTTTTGGATTATCCTATCAGATTTTTGCAGCGACAAAAAGTACAGCGTAAATTTGCTATAGGTTTAGTATTGTTAATCAGTTTTGTACTTCTCATTGCTGTATTTGTCGCTTTAGTTCCTAGGTTAATACAGCAAATAAATGAGCTAGCAAATATATTACCGATTTGGATTGAATCTGGAACTGAACAGCTACAATCTTTCCAGGATTGGGCAGCTACGCAAAATTTTCAAGCAAGTTTTAGCGATTTAATTACTAGAATTTTAGACAAGTTATCAAATCAGATTCAAAATTTAAGTGGTAGAATTTTTGGTTTTGCTATAGATACTATTGGTAGCATTGTAAACATTTTGCTCAGCATAGTACTGACTTTTTATTTAGTATTAAATGGAGAACGGGTTTGGAATGGCATTTTTCTTTGGTTTACTCCCGAAATTGGTACTCAGGTAGGAGAGTCTTTACGTGAAGACTTCCATAACTATTTTATTGGTCAAGTCACTCTAGCGACTCTACTCGCTTTAGTTATTACCCTAGCTTTTTTGGCTTTACGAGTTCCCTTAAGTTTATTATTTGGTTTAGTTATTGGTTTTTTTGCTTTATTCCCTTTCGGTACTGGTATAGGTATTGGAATTGTTAGTTTACTGGTTGCTCTGAAAGATTTTTGGCTGGGTGTAGAAGTTTTAACTATAGCTATAACGATAGACCAATTTAACTATAATTTTATTGCTCCTCGAATATTAGGTAGTTTTACTGGCTTAAATCCAGTTTGGATAGTTGTTTCTTTACTATTAGGTGCAAAGCTCTTAGGAATTTTGGGATTATTGATAGCTATACCTTTAGCTAGCTTTATTAAAAGTGTTGGTGATAACTGGCGTGATGGTAGATTTGATATTGCTTCTGATAAGTCTATTTCCGAGAAAGATGCTATGGGCAATCAAACAGAAAGTACTGTTTAAGTAATGTCAGAAAAATCATAATTATTACAGTATAATTACTGGCAAAAATTTAATAATTTTTTACAAATGATATTATTAATATTATTTAAAAACTTTTAATATATACATAAAATATACAATCAATATATTTGAAAATAACTATAGCTATTTTCACTTAGGTAGAATACAAATTGTACTTTACTCTGTTTCTCTTTCTTACTCTAAACAGAAACTAAGGGAACATCTACTAAATCAAGAGGAAAAATATTTAATTCGGTCGCATTTAAAGTTGGTATAAGTAAGTAGTAAAGGTTTTTGAGAGGTCTTGATAATGAAGCTTTCAGCTTAATAAGTGCTTAGACAGAATTAATTGTATATTGTCATTGCGAGGAACGAAGCAATCGCAAGGACTTGAAGATTTTAGAATGTTAAATTAATTTTGTACGACTACTTAGAATCAACTTAAAATCGCAATATTTTCACTTTTCAATATTTACTTTGTTGATTAATTATCTAGTATATGATAGTTGAATTATGTAATTTTACGTAAGCCAAAATAAATAGAAAATCATCATTAACAGTCTAAATACTGAGTAAGAATTGTTATATATTTTTACAATATAGAATTTAATTTTCCTGAAGTATAAAAAACAAATAGAAAAGGTAATTAATTCAGTGTTGTAAATGTATTTATTTCAGAAAAAATATCAAAATTTGAAAGTTTAATTCTTACCTGACGGGGGCAAAAATGAATATAATCGACGATACGACTTTAATTAAAAAATTTATTACAGGTCAAGTTAGACTAGCTTTTAATAAGAATTTGCGTGTGGAACCTGTATCTACAACAATTCAATTATTCACAAAAAAAGGATGTTTATTAGCTACTGTTAATCTTGCAAATAATCTGAAATCATTTTTTGTTCGTCGAGATACTGAATATTGGCAGCTAATTAACCAAATTCTCTTAGAAAATAGTTTTATGCCAATCAGTAGGACACAACAGGGACTATTTAAATATGAACAGCGTTTTGTTCCTGCTGGATATGGAATGAATTACACAGAAGCAAGAATACTTTGGAAAACTTGGCGAATTAAAAGTAATCAAGATTCAAGTAATGAAAAAGAAATTATCATAGATTTGAAAGTAGAAACAAAGCAGGGATGGGAAAAGATTGTAAATATAGAAATGAGTCAGGAAAATGTGTTTATCAGAACCGCAACAGAAGAACTGATGCTACATATTTGTGACTGTTTAGTTTGGATTAGCCCATTTAAAAAAAATGTTCCTAAACCAGCTGTTGAAGACCAGAGTGATTCCATAGAAAAATACGAAACAGAATCGTCTCAAAATGATTTAAAGACTTCTTCTGATGCTTTCTTATGGACTCAGCTTCAAACAAAAGAAACTTCTAGCAATAAAGTAAATTTACATCCAGATTCACATTCAGATTCACATCCCAATACTTTCAGTAGCAATAGTCAAAATATTTTAAATATTTATCAAGGAAAACTATATATTCAGACTCTGGAAGGAGAAATAGTTATTGAGGGTTCCAATCTAAAGTTTTGGTTTAGTCCTCCTCCAGGACACAATTTTATTCCAGAACCTATTGAAGTTAAGGATTATGATAAACCAGTGAAACAAAAGAATATTTCAAGGGAAGAAATTATCATAAATTTCTAAAGATAAGTACCTGTGTCTTCATTAATTCAATCGACCCTTTCTCTAAGAGAGGAAACACAGAGCAGTTATATAACTAATGTCATTTCAGGTTAAGGAGCTTTAGATAGTTTTTAACAGCTGATTAATAACTCTCAAACAATGTAATTACGTTTATGAGTAGTAAAAACAATTAATGATTTCACAAGGATTTCAGCTTATCCCAAGTTCAGATTACTTAATATTTATTAAAGCTATTTTATAACTAAAAAGGACTTATGCAATTGTCACAAAATCTTGGTTGGTGCGTGACACAAAAGCGATGATATTTCATTAAAATCAAGCAAAGTATCACCACAACACCCTACGAGGAAAATATACCTTCTTGCTAAGTCCTAACTAAATTAAGTGAAAAAATTAAGGTAGACAAAATGTCTACCTTAAAAAATATCTAAATATGCTTAGAAAAAACTTTAGATTCTATTAAAATACAAAAAGATCCTGCCAGAAAAACTGGTTATGAACCTTGTTCAATCTTTAGTACAGCCATAAAAGCTTCCTGCGGTACATCTACAGTACCTACGGATTTCATGCGCTTTTTACCTTTGGCTTGTTTTTGTAAAAGTTTCTTCTTACGACTAATGTCACCCCCATAACACTTTGCAAGTACATCCTTACGTAGTGCAGGAATATGTTCACTAGCAATAACTTTACTACCGATAGCTGCCTGAATTGGTACTTTGAACTGATGACGAGGTATTAATTCTTTTAGTTTTTCTGCCATAGAGCGTCCGACACCATAAGCTTTATCGCGATGGACAATCATTGCTAAAGAATCAACAGGATCTCCATTAATCATCAGATCCAACTTAACTAGTGGATTTTCCCGGTAGCCAATCATAGTATATTCCATACTGGCATAACCGCGCGATCGCGATTTCATTTGGTCAAAAAAGTCAGTGACAACTTCTGCTAAAGGTAGCTCATAGGTCAAGGTGGTGCGTCCCTGGGTAAGATACTTCATATCTTTAAATACACCCCGACGACTCTGACCTAATTCCATTAATGTCCCCACATAGGTTTCTGGGGTAATCATTTCGACCTTGACGTAGGGTTCCTCAATTTTCTCCCTATCGTTGGGTACAGGTAGATGTGAAGGATTATCAACGAAAATTTCCTCTCCCTTATTTGTTGTTACCCTATAAACAACTGAAGGTGCGGTAATAATTAAATCGAGATTATATTCTCTTTCCAAACGTTCCTGCACGATTTCCATATGCAGCAAACCCAAGAACCCGCAGCGAAAACCAAAACCCATCGCACTAGAGGTTTCTGGTTCAAACTGTAACGCTGCATCATTGAGCTTGAGCTTGTCTAAAGCTTCCCGCAAGTCTTTGAATTGATCGGAATCTATGGGAAACATCCCACAAAAAACCATGGGATTTGCTTCTGTATAGCCGGGTAGAGGTTCTGGTGCCTTAGATTTTGTTAAAGTAATCGTATCACCGACCCTAGCATCTTCTACAGCCTTAATCGCGGCAGAAAAATAACCCACTTCTCCTGCATGAAGTTCATCTACTGGCTTTTGGTTGGGGGAAAGTATTCCCAATTCATCAATTTCATACTCCTTACCAGAAGCCATCAAATAGACGCGATCGCCTTTTTTCAGGGTACCATCCATAACTCGGAAATAAACGATTACACCCCGATAGCTATCATAATAGCTGTCAAAAATCAGTGCCCGTAGCGGTTGATCAATAGTATTTTGCGGTGTTGGAACTCTATCAACGATAGATTCTAATATCTCATCAATGCCGATACCTTCCTTTGCTGAAGCTAAAATCGCACCGCTACAGTCCAAACCAATAATTTCTTCTATCTCCGAAATTACTCGGTCTGGTTCTGCACCAGGTAAGTCAATTTTATTTAAAACAGGAATAATTTCTAAATCGTTTTCTAGTGCTAAATATACGTTTGCTAAAGTCTGTGCTTCTACACCTTGAGAAGCATCTACTACTAGAAGAGCACCTTCGCAAGCAGCAAGAGAGCGGGAAACTTCATAGGAAAAATCTACGTGCCCGGGAGTATCGATTAAATTGAGCACATACTCCTCACCATCCTTGGCTTTGTAATTCATTCGGGCAGCTTGCAGCTTAATAGTAATGCCGCGCTCCCTTTCCAAATCCATATTATCGAGGAACTGTTCCTTCATCTGCCGATTTTCCACAGTACCCGTAGTTTGGAGTAAACGGTCAGCCAGAGTAGATTTACCGTGGTCAATGTGAGCAATAATACTAAAATTGCGGATACGATTTGCGGGAACGTCAGTCATACACTTTATTCTTTGCGTTTTGAGCAACCAAAATAAAAAACAAGCTAGTTCATATATTGTAATGCTTTCTTTACTTATAGGCTGTTTTATCCTTTAACAGAAGTTATAGCCGTAGTTATAGCCGTAAATATATAGGTTAGGAAATTGGATTTCGCACCCATAGGGAATAGAGAAAAGGTTCTAACTAAATGAAAGCTGCCATATAATCAGAAATTTTCAATTGGAAAATAGTAGGAGATATTTAGATGGTAGTTAGTAGAGGAGGTGATTCAGATATGAACTTCAGATATAAAATTAATTACCTCTAGTTAATTGCCCCTATATTATCGAAACAGTTTTGAGACGAAGAAGGTAGTGTACCTAGTCATGTCAATGTAATATTCAGCAATTAATTTTATAAATTGATTAAAAAAATCACAAATTAATTCATAAATGAACTCATAAATTATATGGGTAGGCAGAGCAACTAATTTTTACTGGTTGATTTAAGTAAGCTAGAGCGTAAATTAGGATACTATTGAAAGTCGATAAAATACATACTACACAAACATTCTGCTAATTGGGAATTTTCCCGAAGAATATTGCGTATTTGTAAATTTAAAAGTTATCTAGCTGACAACCAACTAATTATAAAAATTATTTTGTATTCTTCTAAATTTATTGTTCTAAACTTCATCTTTTAAATAAGTGTGAAGCTCTATTGACCAAGACTGGAATTAATCATTCATCAGCGTACAATAAATTTGGGCTAATGCTAAGTATTTATTGAAGCAGTAGTGACATAATCAAATACAGCGAGGGTAAATATAACACGATTAAATATAACAAGAGCTAAATTTCTCAGTAAGTAAAAGCAATACTAGGCAATACCACCATTCTTACCGTATAGTCTGACAACATAGTTGTACTTGAAGTTGAGATTAGCTTCCTCATAAATGTGGCTGTAACTTTACATTCAAGCAAATGTTATACGCAAATGTTGATAAAGCCTTTACAGTTTCCGACTGAATCCAATGGGAGACCTACCAAAAATGAGTAAAGATAAAACATTCAATAGAGAGCCAATAAAAACTGACAAAGTAGAAATAGCAGTAAAATTGGATTCTGAGTTATTAGACCAAATTCAACATTTAAGTGGCGATCCTAGTAAAGTCATTGAAGTTGCCATTAGGCAATGGTTGAGAGGAGAGAGTCCCAGAGATGATGAATTAACTCGTACTCCATACCGTACTCCTCTACCCCCTCGTGGAGATTGGAATGACTAATTGATCTATCTTTACTACTGAAAAAATACTTAAAATAAGTATAAAATCCGATATGTTTTGGCTATGTAATTACCAAAAAATTCAAGTAGGGTATGAAAGATGTAAAAATTTATGCCAAACTTAATTCAGCGATTCACCAAAATTTTTTGGGTTGTTTTTTGTCTATCCAATCTCTAATTCATGAGAATAACCGCTAATTCCCAACGATCAAATCTTGCACATCATAAGCAGGATTTGGTTCACAGTGATACTAATGCCTTACTCGCCGCATTAGGTACTGAGTTGGTTTATACGCAAGATGGGGCGGGAAGTTACTTAAACTTTTATTGGCAGCATAGTCAAGATATGGGTTTAAATCCTCAGAAAGTGATTGAAACCAATTTTGATGATAACTGCTTTACTCCGAATGATAAAAACACCTATCTTGAGAGCTTGCAGCATATTCTCAAGGACTTGCAACCGCAAAAATTTCAGTGCTGGTTTAACTGTAATCAGCAACAGATGAAGTTTGAGTTAACAATTAGTCCAATTTTGCCGGCTTTGGGGAGCGCTGCGACTAAAGTATTAGTTATGGGTCGTCTGCTGCAAACTCAGGAAAGTTCCATAGATGTAAACACGAAGTATGATTCTCAATCTGATTCTCATAAGGTTAATGAGAATAATTATTCTCAACTAGCATTAACAAAAAATTCTCGTAAATATCAGCAATTAATCGATCGAATCACTAAAAATATTCGCAGAACTCTTGATTTAGATATTATCTGGCAGCAGACAGTTAATAGCTTAGGAGAATCTTTGGGATTAGAGCGCTGTGTAATTTTTCCATACCAAACTTCCTGTAAGAAAATTCAAGCTATTGCTGAATTTTCTCAAGAAGCTCAGGATTCAATGCTGGGTTTAGAAATTGATATTGCTTCAGAACCACTATTTTCTCAAGTCTTAGAAAACTTAGAACCAATATTTGTTCGGGCACCAGAAAATTCTATATTTTCTCAGAAAAATATGCTAGTGGTTGCAACTTGTCATCAAGACCAACCAAACGGAATAATAGCTGCAATTCTCTCTCAAGAGTGCTTTACACCAAGCGAGGAAGAACTAGAATTATCAAAAGATGTAGCAGATCAGTTAGGTACAGCGATCGCTCATGCAACTCTGTATACAGAACTAGAAGCTGCAACCCGTACAGCAGAGGAAGCTTCTCGTCTCAAAAGTGAATTTTTAGCTAATGTCTCTCACGAAATCCGCACACCTTTAAATGGGATGATTGGATTCCTGAAGTTAATCTTGGATGGGATGGCAGACGACCCAGAGGAGCAAAAGCAATTTTTGCACGAAGCTCACAAGTCATCCTTACACCTATTAGATGTAATTAACGATATTCTAGATTTTGCCAAAATCGAAGCTGGCAAAATGGAACTGGAAATGGGTTCGGTTAAGCTGGAAGATTTATTTGAAGATATAGGAAACTTTATGGGTTTGCAAGCAGAGCATAAAAATCTCAGCTTTCAAATTAAAACGCCAGATACTTGTGATGAAGTCATAGTTTATGGAGATTACCAGCGTCTGAAACAGGTAATATTAAACTTGGTCGGCAATGCGATTAAATTTACTCACGAAGGCGGAATAAATATTAGTACCGATATAGTCTTACAAAAATTTACCTTTCAAGGCAAGGATTTTCCTGGAACCCTCAGAGTCCGAGTTGCGGATACTGGAATAGGGGTTTCTTTAGACCAGCAAGATAAATTATTCCAACTGTTTTCTCAGGTGGATGGTTCTCGTACCCGTCAATATGGTGGAACTGGTTTAGGTTTAGCCATATCTCAGAAGTTAGTAGAAACTATGGGAGGAGAAGTACATTTCTACAGTTTGGGAGAAGGTTTAGGCTCTACAGTTACTTTTACAGTACCCTTGTATCAACAGCCGCTAATGGTTTCTAATACAGAAGGCGAGTAAGAAAGTACTTTGTGATGAAATTTAGATTATTTGGTAGATTATTTATTGGATTGCTTATTATATAACTTACTTATTATGGTCAGCGATCGCAGAATCATTTTTCTTGTGGGTAAAAACACTAGGAAAAATTAGTCAAGGGTATTGCAATGTAATATTTATAACTTTTGACTAACAGAATTTAATAATTTCATTATCAAATTCAAATAACCTGGTAATTAAGTCTAGGATCTAGTTAATAAAGTTTGAAATCAAAATTTATTTTATTCTACGAGGTCTAAAGATATGGAACTGACAACAGAGAACGTCGAAACCGTTTTGGATGAATTGCGTCCTTACTTAATGTCTGATGGTGGTAACGTTGAGTTAGTAGAGCTAGATGGTCCTGTAGTTAAATTGCGTTTGCAAGGGGCTTGTGGTTCTTGCCCTAGTTCTACAATGACTCTGAGAATGGGTATTGAACGCCGCTTGAGAGAAATGATTCCAGAAATTGCTGAAGTTGAGCAAATAATTTAGGAAAATTTCAAGTTAAATTCTTAAGTTCTAATTAAGGATTCTAATTAAGAAAAAATCAGCAGTACCTAATTTATTACGGGTACGGTGTTACCGTACCCTTAATCCATTGGGTATTTGCTTAGAGTCTTACTTAAAAGCCTCCTGACTCCTGCAATAACTCAGAGTGCAATCTCCAAAAAACTTGATTTTAATATGTCTTATCCACTGCACATAGCTTTTATTTGGCACCAGCATCAACCATTATATAAATCTCCAAGCAGGGGAAACTCGCCAAATTCTCAACAGCAGTATTATCTACCTTGGGTAAGATTGCATGGCACCAAGGACTATTTAGATTTAGTACTTTTACTGGAGCGCTACCCACAATTACATCAAACAGTTAACTTAGTACCATCCTTAATATTACAGCTAGAAGATTATATTTCAGGGCTGGCTTTTGACCCTTATTTAGAAGTCAGCTTAACTCCCTGTGAACAGTTAAGTGCAAACAAAAAGCAATTTATTATCCAACATTTTTTTGATGCTAACTACCATCATTTAATTGCACCTCATCCCCGCTACGACCAACTGTACCAACAAAAGCAGGATAAAGGAGAGTCTTGGTGCTTAGAAAATTGGCAACTGCAAGATTACAGCGACTTACTTGCTTGGCATAATTTAGCTTGGATAGATCCATTATTTTGGGACGATACTGAAATTGCTGCTTGGCTAGAAAAAGGCAGAGACTTTACTTTAAGCGATCGCCAGCGAATTTACTCCAAACAAAAAGAAATTATCCGCCGAATTATTCCTCAACATCGGCAGATGCAAGAGTCCGGTCAATTAGAAGTTATCACTACCCCTTATACTCATCCCATATTACCCTTGCTTGCCGATTCCAACTCTGGGAGAGTCGCTATACCAGAAATGACCTTACCCGAGTATCGTTTCCAGTGGGCTGAAGATATACCTCGTCATTTACGCAAAGCTTGGAATCTATACAAAGATAGATTTGGCAGAGAACCGCGTGGTTTATGGCCTTCAGAACAGTCCGTAAGCCCAGAAGTATTAAACTATATAAAAGACCAAGGATTTCAGTGGATTTGCTCAGATGAAGCAGTCTTGGGATGGACATTAAAACACTTCTTTCATCGCGATGAAGTAGGAAATATCCAGGAACCAGAATTACTCTATCAGCCTTATCGTCTCCAAACATCCCAGGGCGATTTAGCCATAGTGTTCCGCGACCATCGATTATCCGATTTGATTGGGTTTACATACGGTGCAATGCCACCCCAAGAAGCAGCAGCAGACCTAGTCGGACATTTACAAGCGATCGCTCGAAAGCAACAAGAAAGTAACAGTGATCGACCCTGGTTAGTAACAATTGCCTTGGATGGTGAGAACTGCTGGGAGTTTTATCCCCAGGATGGTATACCGTTTTTAAATGCTCTTTACACTAGTTTGTCAGAAGAACCTAATTTAAAACTAGTTACTGTTTCAGAATTCACTCAGCAATTTCCCCCAGATATAACCATTCCAGGGCAAAAATTACACAGTGGCTCCTGGATAGATGGTAGTTTTACCACCTGGATTGGTGATGAAGCTAAAAATCGTGCCTGGGACTATCTTGCTCAAGCAAGACAAGTGTTAGCAAATCATCCAGAAGCTACGGAAGAAAATAATCCCCAAGTTTGGGAGTCCTTGTATGCAGCAGAAGGCTCAGACTGGTTTTGGTGGTTTGGAGAAGGACACTCATCGAACCAAGACGCTATTTTCGACGAACTATTTCGTCAGCATCTGAGGGGAATTTATCAAGCCCTAAATGAAACCGTACCATCTTACTTAAGTAGACCAATAGAAATTCATGAAGCTAAATCAAACTGTCTCCCCCAGGGATTTATTCATCCAGTCATTGATGGTAAAGGTTTGGAGCAAGATTGGGAAAGAGCTGGAAGAATAGAAATTGGTGGAGCGCGGGGAACTATGCATTCGAGCAACCCCATACAGCGCTTATGGTATGGTTTAGACCACCTCAACTTCTATCTGCGTCTGGATTTGCAAACAGGAGTAAAACCGGGGCAGGAATTACCCCCAGAACTAAATTTACTATGGTTTTATCCCTATCAAACCATGCACAATAGTCCTATCCCTTTAGAGGACCTACCAAGGTCATCTCCTCTAGATTATTTATTCCATCATCACTTGAAAATTAATTTAGTTGATAAATCAATTTATTTTCAAGAAGCAATTGATTACTCTGGGTGGAAATCTTGTCATAGCAACGCTCAGGTAGCTTTAGATACTTGCTTAGAAATTGCCGTACCCTGGAATAATTTGCACATAGAACCCGACTCTCACCTCAGTCTAATTTTGGTACTCAGCAATCAAGGAAGTTTTCACAGTTACTTACCAGAAAACACTCTGCTAGATATTCAATTTCCTTAATTGATAATTGGTTAGGCAAAAAATTGCTTAGAAAATTGCTTAGAAAATTGCTTAGACAGTGGAGTCAGTCGCTACGCTCCAATTCCAAATTCAATCAATGTTCCACTAATTTCCTATACTTACAGATTTTTTAATCTTTATCCGGAGACTTTGGAGAAAAGTTAGAGCTTTGCAAAGATACGATGATCTAGCTAGCGATCGCAAGTAAATATAGTTAGATTAAAAACATCTCAGCCTAAAAGTTCCAACCCAATTAACTTTTTTTGCACAATGAATCGTTTTTCGATGAAGAAAATAACAAATTTTCATACTGATGTTCTAGAACATACTCAGTTAGGACAGATGTGCGGTTCTAATGGTTTGTTCCAAAAACGATATAAAATACTGCGAATTATAGGGAGAGGAGGGTTTGGTGTTACTTTTTTGGCAAAAAATATGGCGCTACCGGGGTATCCCTTATGCGTCATTAAACAACTTCGTCCTCAAGTTACCAGTCCTAAAAGTCGACAGAAAGCCAGGGAGCGTTTTGAAAAGGAAGCAACAGCTTTAGGACAATTGGGAAATCATTCCCAAGTTCCTATGTTGCTAGATTACTTTGAAGCTAATGGTGAATTTTATTTAGTTCAAGAATATATCCGGGGTTCTACTTTAGCTAGGGAAGTTAGACGCAAAGGACCAAAAAGTGAAGCTGAAGTTAAACAATTTTTGCAAGAAGTATTACCAATACTCAACTACATTCATTCCAATAGTGTAATTCATCGAGATATTAAACCACAGAATTTACTTAGATGTAAAGATGACGGAAGACTAGTATTAATAGATTTTGGAGCGGTGAAAGATGAATTAGTGAACGCGACAGAATACGCCAAAGACAAAACCGTCAGTACCAATTTTGTTGGTACTATGGGATTCGCACCCCCTGAACAGTTTTCTTTACGTCCAGTACATGCTAGCGATATTTACGCTGTAGGTGTAACTAGTATTTACTTACTTACAGGAAAAGCACCTTTAGAATTTGATCATGATTCTCGCACAGGAGAAATCTCTTGGCAAAATCAGGTCAATGTTAGCAATAATTTTGCGCAAGTCCTTGACCGAATGATCAAAATTTCTTTGCAAGACCGTTATAAATCAGCATCAGATGTAATTTGGGCTTTGGGTTTAGAATCCCACGCTCCTTTACTTAAAAATTGTCTGAGCAGCCAAAGATTAGGAGAAGTCAAAAAAAATCAGTCATACAATTCCCATAGCGGTTATCTACCTCCTGTTGCTCGGACAGCGATCGCTATCCGTGAATGGAAACAAAAACTAAAAAGTTCTCAGAGTCGGAGTCGTATGGTGAGCTATTTATCAACTGCATCTCACTAAAAGTTAAGAAATTTCAAAAAAATAAAGAAATTTTTCTAAACTATTGACTGCTTTTTAAGTAAAAAATGATTCAAAGTTAATATATTTGATTGCTAATAATTAATACATTATCACTATAAATATACTCCTGGGATGTTGACTTTTTCATTCCAGGAATTTTATTTTCAGCTTGAAGGGCTATGCTCCTGCTTTTATCAAGTGATTGTTACTCGAATGTATTGTAGGGGTGTAATTACAGAGTTTAGTAAAATTGCGTTAATATCCTTTGCTTTCACCTAAGTCTTGAGAAAAATATAGGAATCCGATTTTTGGGATGAATGAAATATTTTTGATCCGTAGATATATTCTATAAGCATATTTAGATACTAAAACTTAACTTAGGCAATCATAAGTAAGATGGCTGTATAATGCGAAGACAATTTTCTTTAGAAAATGGGAAAATGTGATTAAAACTGTGAAAATAATATAAAAAAGTAGTTTTAACTAATCTGGAAATATTCTTTAAAGTTAAAATGCTATTTCTTTAATTATTGCTATAGTAGGTAAACTCTTCCGCATATCCAAGCTTGTAAAAGAGTTCTTTGTAAAATCAACTACTTTTTCAAAAAGGGCAGACTTATAACGTTTCTTTATGAAGTTGCAGTTAATATTTTCGACTCTTCGTTTTCCTTTTAAACGGAGTAGTATAGAAATTATATATTCTTATTGCTTATTCATACTATTTGAGATTACAAAAACAATTGGAATGGAGAGGAATAAGGAAGAAGTTGTACAGTTTATTTACGAAGTTGCATTTCATAACTTCTCTTATCACCCGATAATTACGGGGATTAGGTAAGCAAAAATGTTGCATCATTAAAATTAAGAATTTTTAGCTCATCAGCGTCTCACGAAGAAATATATAATCGGCGCGTTCTGCTGCATCATTGTTAATTTCATACTTCTATTTTTATAGTTCTACTTCTACACTTTTGAACTTATACCTTAGGAACACCATCCAGAATAGGAAAAGTTCCAAACACTTCCATACTCTCTTCTCCCTAAAATAAATCTACTATGCAGTTGCAACTCTCCAGATAATGATCTGCTGCTTAAATCCTGATTGTCCCAATCCCTTAAATTCTGATAGAAATAAAATTTGCGAAACTTGCGGTACCCCTTTGGTATTGCTGTTGCGAAATCGTTTTCAAGTCATCCGAGTACTTTCAGATGAAGGTGGTTTCGGTAGAACTTACTTAGCTGAAGATGTAGATAAACTTAATGAACTATGCGTTATCAAGCAATTAGCACCTAAACTACCAGGGAATTGGGCACTTAAAAAAGCTATGGAATTATTCCAAAAAGAAGCCCAAAGACTACAACAATTAGGTGAACATACTCAAATACCAACTTTACTAGCATACTTTGAGCAAGATAATTATTTATATTTAGTACAGCAGTTTATTGATGGTCAGAATCTTGCAAAAGAGCTACAGCTACGTCGTAAAGGGGCTGGAAAAAATTCACGTTTTTACTCTGAATTAGAAGTAAAACAAATTTTGCTTGATTTATTACCTGTCCTGAAATTTATTCACGAACGGGGAGTAATTCATCGCGACATCAAACCACAAAATATTATTCGTCGTAAAAAAGATAGAAAACTAACTTTAATTGACTTTGGTTCGTCCAAACAATTGAGTGCTAGAGTCCAAACTAAAGCCGGAACTTCTATTGGTTCTCATGGATATTGTCCTATAGAGCAAATCCGGGATGGTGTAGCTTATCCTGCTAGCGATCTATTTAGCCTAGGAGCGACCTGTTTTCATTTATTGTCAGGAACTTCCCCCTTTAAATTGTGGACAGAAAATGGCTATAGTTGGGCAAATAATTGGCGAGAATATCTCAGCTACCCCCTAGAAGATATACGGTTAGAAAAAGTTTTAGATAAGCTTTTAAAAAAAGATATTCAGCAGCGCTACGCATCTGCTGACCAAGCTCTGAATGATTTACTAAGCAAGCAGAGCTCTGCTGTCAACTCTGAAGTGCAAAATCAACAGCCTTCTCCAAAAAACTATGCCAAAGTAAAGTACCTATTAATACCTATAGGTTTTATGGCTCTATTGGGAATTGGGCAGCTATGGTACTTACAAGCTCGTCAGTTTGCCACCAAATACGGAGCGAGCGTTAATGACACTGAAACTGTAAAAACACAATCTACTGGTGTATCAAATCTGCCTCAAACTAATATTTCTAAGATTAATATTCCTAAAACCAAACCGGAAAAATTTTTTCTAGCTCGTACAATTCCTACAAACCTAGATTCTGTATCATCCTTAGCCATTAGTCCCAACGGTCAAACCTTTGCTAGCGTCAGTAATAATGCGATCGCTCTTTGGAACACCAGTGGAGGAAAAGCGTTCTCTACTCTCAAAGGTCACACTCAAAAAGTCAACGCGATCGCCTTTAATTCGGATGGAAATATCTTGTTTAGCGCTAGCACAGATAAAACTATCAAAATGTGGAATCTAAATGTAGGACGTCAAATCCGTACTTTAGGTAATCATACAGACTCAGTAAATACAATTGCTGTTAGTCGGAGTGGAACAACTATTGCCAGTGGTGGTAAAGATAAAATTATTAAGCTATGGAAATTACAGCAAAGAGAATATGTATTTTTAGCTACTCTCAAAGGACATTCATCATCTGTTACTTCTGTTGCAATTAGTCCTGATGAAAAAACTCTGGTTAGCGGTAGTGTAGATAAAACTATCAAAATATGGAATCTGTCTACAGGTAAACAAATTTATACTTTGACAGGACATGCATCATCTGTTACCTCTATTGCAATTAGTCCCGATGGAAAAACTCTGGTTAGCGGTAGTGCAGATAAAACTATCAAAATATGGAATCTGTCTACAGGTAAACAAATTTATACTTTGACAGGACATGCATCATCTGTTGCCTCTATTGCAATTAGTCCCGATGGAAAAACTCTTGCTAGCGGTAGCGTAGATAAAACTGTCAAACTATGGGATATTGATAACGGCAAACAGATTCGTAGCTTAGACCAGCACCCTAAAGCTGTGCAATCCTTAATATTTAGTCCAGATGGTAAGACTATTATTACCGGTAGCGATGATAGAAATATTAGAATTTGGCTGCCAAAAAGTTAAAAACTGGCTGAGGATGGCTGAACTTTATTTACCTAGTAATTGTATTTATTTATTTGTCTATTTATTTACTTGAAAATATTATTTATACATACTCTAATGCATTTTAATATTTATACAAAAAACTAGTAAATAGGTAGGCGCAATTAAATATCGAATCCCTTCATGAGTAGTAATTAGCCTCAAAACTTTATTCCTATTCACTCATCACTACTTACTAATTACTTTTGGAGGATGACAATTTTTCCCACCCACTTACTTATTCTCATATGAAGGATGATAAAGTTGAGAATTTCTGTATATCCTATGGAAAATACCTTACTCAAAACAAACTCAAAATTAATTAAACACTCTGGGACATACGGATAATTAAGATTGTAAAATAAATAGCATACTTAATTTTCTTGGTAAACTATGCTTATTAGTAGAGAAATAAGTAAACTTGAGTATTCTTCTTTTATGTCTAATATATCTAAAGGAGAAAATAAAAACTTTTACATATGTTCGTCCATGTGTAAAAATCATAATTAAATTGATTAAAAATCTGTACTAATTTTTATTTTAGGTTTTCTTAACTTTAGTTTATTCATAGCGACAGGATTACTGAGTATTTATATATTCTAGATATATATTTCGGAGTTTTTCTATTGATTAGAGTAAATGAATATATTCAACTTTTACGAAAATGTTTATTTGACGACTTAAATCTAAAGTCGTAGTCATATCTCAATCAAATCAGGTTGTCTGCAATATTTATAAATATGGCTGGCTTAAATTATCAAGGATTCTCAGGTAATGCATTTTTCAAATTCTTGGCATGGAAATTTGCTCTTCTGATGTTCGGAGGAGTATGGTATTTTTCTTCCTTTTCAGTAACAGGTTTGACGTCTTTAGAAGGTAATGCCAATATCCTCAAACCAACAGAAAATTTTTCCTTAGCAAGAACTCTTAAAGGTCACTCAAAGTCTGTATGGGATGTAGCTGTTAGTCCAAATGGGAAATTACTCGCTAGTGTTAGCAGCGACCAAACTATTAAACTATGGGATTTAGCTACCGGAAAACAGATAAAAACCTTGGTAGGTCATTCTGATTGGGTCAACTCTGTAGCTTTCAGCCCAGATTCTTCAAAGTTGGTAAGCGGTAGTACAGATAGTACTCTCAGAATCTGGAATATAGATACAGGTAAAGCCATTCATACCATCAATGGACATTCTGCATCAGTTCAGTCTGTAGCTTTTAGTCCAGATGGTTCTGTCATTGCTAGTAGCAGTTGGGATCAAACTATTAAAGTCTGGAATGTTAATAGCGCTAAAATAATTCGTGTCTTCAAAAATTCTTGCGATGTTGCTAATGCTTTAACTTTTGCACCCGACAGTAAAACTGTGATCAGTGGTAATCATTTCGATAGCGCTATCAATTTTTGGAATTTAGCGACAGGAAAACAAACTCGCACTTTCAAAGGACATTACAAATCAATACATTCCCTTGCAGTTAGTTCAGATGGGAAAAAACTAGTCAGCGCAAGTTGGGATGAAACAGTAAAAATATGGGATATACCAACAGGACGTAGTACCCAAAGTCTGGTAGGACATATAGATAAAGTAAATGCGGTAGTTCTCAGTCCTGATGGAAATACCATTGCTAGTGCGAGCTGGGATAAAACTATCAAATTATGGAATGCACAAACAGGTCAACATCTAAATACTCTGATGGGACATCAAAATCGAATTTGGTCAGTTACATTTAGTCCTGATGGTCAGACTCTTGTTAGTGGAAGTCATGACCAAACTATTAAAATTTGGAAAGCTGTCCATAAGTTGTAGTTTCTTTCGTTTTTAGTCTCCAGCCCGTAAGCATAGAAAAGTAAGGGTTACAAGCTTTTTATTCCTTGTTAGAAATATCAGGGAAGTTCCCGTGGGAAGCTTTATGTAAGTTCTATTTTCAGAAGACCAATTTTTATTTTATATTTTCATTTCAAAAATTTAATTATTAATAGCCTAAAAAAATATTTCTGTATTTTTTGCTAACAATTTAGCGTCTTTTTTATTACAAATATGACCAAAAGATAGCGATTATTTTATTCATATTCACAGTAATATTTATTTAATGAGAAATGCAAGAATAATCATTAAAAAAACGACAATTTTATTCATCTAAATTGAGTATAGAGCTATCATAGTCGTCAACACATTATGTTTCCTAAATAATGCTCTGCTGCCTAAACCCTGATTGTCCAAATCCTATGAATCCCGATGGGATAAAGTATTGCCAGAGTTGCAGTGCGCCACTCATACAATTGCTAAGAGGTCACTATCGTGTTACTGGAGTGCTTTCGGATGAAGGAGGATTCGGTAAAACCTATTTAGCAGAGGATGAAGATAAATTAAATGAGCCTGGTGTTGTCAAGCAACTAGCACCAAAAGTACACGGAACTTGGGCTTTAAATAAAGCTATTGAGTTGTTTAAACAAGAAGCTCAAAGGTTACAAGAATTGGGAAGACATTCACAAATTCCTACCTTATTAGCTTACTTTGAACAAGATAGTTATTTGTATTTGGTACAGGAATTTGTTGATGGTGACAACTTGCTCAAAGAATTGCAAAAGCGTTCCACTTATAAAGAATCCGAAATTAGAGGAATTCTTCTGGATTTGCTACCAGTTCTCAAATACATCCACGAACGTGGAGTTGTTCACCGCGACTTGAAACCACAAAATATTATTCATCGACTAGTTGATGATAAATATGTACTGATTGATTTTGGAGCTTCTAAACAACTAACAGCAACAGTACAAACAAAACCAGGAACAACCATTGGTTCTTTTGGGTATAGTCCAATAGAACAAATCCAGGGAGGAGAGGTTTGTCCTGCTAGCGATTTCTTTAGTTTGGGTGCAACATGTTTTCATTTGTTGACCAATATCACACCGTTTCAATTATGGACCCAACATGGTTACGCTTGGGTGAATAACTGGGAAAAACACGTCAGAACACCTTTGAGTAAAGAAATTGTCCAGGTAATTCACAAATTATTAAAAAAAGATATTGAGGAGCGATATCAGAGTGCAGATGAGGTTATGCGAGATTTAGTTGCTACATCTACATCTGTAGTGTCCTTAGTTCCCAATTCTTCTTTCTCTTCTAATAATTCCAGAAATAGTAATTCTAGGAGTCGTAACTCTAGAGGTAGAAAAACTGTGATTAGAAATCCAGCAGAGAAACGACCACTTTTACCCTTTCCTCGGTTATTGTCAGCTTCCTCTAGAAACGGTTCTATAAGGGATAAAAAACTGACCATTAGATGGGCGATCGCTAGTGTTGTTACTTTGCTAGGACTCGCTAGTACTCAGGTATACGGCTATGTTCGTTACGGTTTTTTATTATCTAACCCGATCTTTTTAATTAGTAGTTTTCCCAGCAGTAGTTACTTACAAAATACTTTGACTGGACATGATGGTTCAGTTGCTTCTTTAGCATATAGTCCTAATGCTCGGAGTTTCGCTAGCGGTAGTTACGACCGTACTGTTAAATTATGGGATATACCAAATCAGCAGGAAATTCGTACCTTCAAAGGACATTCTGGTTGGGTTGGTGCTGTTGTCTTTGGTAGAGATGGTAAACACCTAATTAGTGGTAGTTATGACAAAACTATTAAGTGTTGGGATATCGCAAGTGGTAAAGAAATACGTACTTTAGAGGGTCATTCTGGTTCTGTTGAAACTTTGGCTTTACTACCAGATAACAAAACTTTGATTAGTGGTAGTTATGATAGCACCATCAAATTGTGGGATTTAACAACAGGAGAAGAAATACGCACCCTAGAAGGTCATTTTGATAGAGTCGCTGCTATAGCTGTATCTCCTGATGGAAAAACTTTGGTTAGCGGTAGTGATGATAAGTCAATTAAGGTATGGGATTTGCAGACAGGAGAACTAGTACGTACTTTTAAAGGACATAAGGATAGAGTTTCAGCGGTAACAATTAATCCAGATGGAAAGACTATCGTCAGTGGTTCTTACGACAATACCGTGAGAATCTGGAAGATAGATACCGGGGAGATTTTAAAGACTTTGAAAGGACATTCTGACTGGATAAGTTCTGTATCAATTAATGCTAATGGTAAGCTGATAGCTAGTGCTAGTGGAGACAGTACGATTAGAATTTGGAATTTAGAAACGGGTGAAATATTCCAAGTTCTCAGAGGACATTCTAGCTATGTAGGTACTGCTGTATTTTCTCCTATGATTCAAGATAAAAGCTTCAATGAACAGACTTTGATAAGTAGTGGTATGGAGGACAATACAATTAAAATTTGGCGGATGTCTCCGTAATTATCATCGTAATAAGATGCCTGTGGAGGTGAATACTCCGAAATCCATTGATCAAGCAGAAACTAAAAATCAAGCAATGTCCAATATTATCTAGTTTTTAAAAAGCGGTATATAGCGGTTTTCAGTTGAGTAGAATACAAACACTGTAAAATATAAGCAGGGTGTATCAATGATATTTTTATGAAACCTTACGACCAAGACCTACGCCAAAAAATTATTAATGCTTTTCATAATAGAGAAGGTTCATAT
>JBHJJE010000080.1:0-48785 GCA_050042865.1 Mastigocoleus sp. | reverse complement strand
GCCGTCGAGAGTCTTTTGTCTACTTATAAGTCTTTAGTTGAAAATACAACTAAGTACTAAGTCAATTAGTATGGCTTGATGCGACTATTTTAGGTCTAGTTGAGAATATAGCCTTCTTAATGACAAGATGCGTTCGCCCTGGGTAATTGTATTGATTTTTCAAATAAGTGATTACACACAACTAACTCAAATCTCATTTATTCAACTTTTTAGATATTTGCTAGTGTACAAGTGAAAGTAATTAATGAATCATCCCTCAGTCGCCCATTTCAATTTGCCCCACTTTATTTCGCAAACAAATTATAAAGAAAATATTAACATACTAATCATTTATTTATCCCAATTTTTCGTGAACTAATAGCGAGTACAAAAAGTTTTGATCTAAAAAAATTTCTATTTTCACAAAAATAGAGTAAAGTACTCTAATTTAAATTAAGTAAAGGAAGTGTGAAGACGACTTTATTACATTTTTCATTTATAAAAATTTAATTGTTCTACTTTTCTTAATAATTTGCAACCTTATTAATTTATTCTCTGAGTCAGCATACTTAGATATTTAAAGAACATAACCTTTATCAGTATCTATATAATCTATGACAAAAACTTCTTCGATAATTAATTTGTTTCTGAAATTTTCTGATTTTTTTATAAATGAAAAAATCTTACATCAAGTAATTTCACGTAATAATGTTAGAATCAGCCCTGGCATAGCTTCGATGAAAAAAATCAGCGTTTTTACTTACGTGTATTCACAATATTGAAAGTAAAAACTAAAACTACTATTGACGTGAATAAAAACATCATGTAAAAACACTTTAAAAAGCCCTAACAAGTTCTTACAGAAACTTTATTGTATAGAAACTTAAAAACTGAATAATAGTTATGGTTTACCATTAGCATACAAGAAAGCAAAAAATGACTACCGTTACACTGATATTTCATTTAAGGGAAGACACTGGGTAGAAAATAGGATACAAATATTGTTGATTAACCTTAACAAAAAGTTTAATCTCGTTTAGATGAAAAAGTATAAGGAACGTAGCTTGAGATATAGCTTCTTAACCTAGTTAACAAGACCAACTATCAATTGTGAACACTATGAATTCAAAAGCTTTACCCCGTCAGATAAATAATGTAGAGGTAGGAGTTTACGAATGTGAGATTCATCTCAAGTTTCGATTAATTGAGGAAAAGAGTCTCTTAAGCGATCGCGAGCAACTATTGCAAGTACTTTTGGATGCCTTGAGTGAAGGTTCTGACGATTTTTTAGAGCAGTTACAAACTTCCGTTAAAGCCCATGAAATTTCTGAGTTGAAAGCCTCCCCCGAGATGAGACGCCGTTTGATGCGTTTACGTAACTTTACTGATAGCAATCAATAAGTTAAATCTTTAATTGCAATATATTTATCGAGATATTGCCTAAAGATTAGTAATTTCTCATCTATACATAATTAATTAGCTTGAACATCATTTTCACTGAGGGGTATCGTTTAGTTTTCATTTTCTAGTTAGCCTAATAGATTTTTTAGTCTAAATTAATGATTTTTTTGTGAACATGACCCGAAAGTCATAGGTTGGGGGTTTTGAAGCGTTCCTCACCCTTTACTCTACGAAACACGTCCGGGGTGCCTACTAAATTAAAATAGAGCTTTGTTTAGAGACAGGGGAAAATTGATATTATCAATAATTTTGGGTGATATAGTCTCGTAATCACTGCTTTGGAAGAGCTTCTTTAATTTATCAACTTAATTTAGACAAGATAATCCATAGATTCAGATATTTTCTGTTAGTGGGAAACATTACGCCGTCAGAATATAATAAGTTTCCCAAATAATGCCAATAATCTTATAGAATATTCTTGCCGGGGTAAATAGTCGAAAAATATCAGAAAATCAATTATCATGAGCAATCGTCACGACCGCAAAGTTTGAAGATTCTGGCTATTCTAAAAGAATGTTGTCAAATGAACCCACACTCATCAGAATTTCTCAAGGGCAACTTAATGTCTTAGAACGTTGTCCTCGACAGTTTCAAAATACTTATTTAGAGCAACTTTACTCTCCAATCGATCCAGAACAGGAAAAGAGGCAGATTTTAGGAAGTCGCTTTCATCTAATCATGCAACAAATATCGATGGGTTTACCTATTGATAGCTTTCTAAAAACGAATACTCAGATCCAAACTTGGATTGAGACTTTTGTTGCTGCTGCACCAGAAATCATTGATTCTAGGAATAAACCTTTGAAGGATATTTCTAATCATAGTAATTACTGTGCGATCGCTGTTGAGGAACAACAAAATTTTCGAGAAAGTGAGCATTACCGGACTTTGCAGGTCAAAAATTATTTATTGACAGTCATTTACGATTTACTGATAGCAGATAGTTCTCAAGCACAAATTGTTGACTGGAAGACTTATCCCAAACCACCAACTAAACGAAAACTGGAAGCTAATTGGCAGACGCGCTTATATTTGTATTTACTAGCGCAAACCAGTAATTATCCACCAGAAAATATTTCTATGACCTACTGGTTTTTCCCAGTTCAGGGAAAACTGGAAAGTATTAAATTTAATTACAACTCCCTTTGGCATCAACAAACAGCTAAAAAATTAGAACGACTTCTGAATCAATTAACAAAATTTTTAAATAGTTATCATCAAGGAGAATCATTTCCTCAAGTTGCGGAAGGGAAAAAAGTTTGTAACTTTTGTCAGTATGCTACTCGTTGTGGACGACAAAATCAAGCAGATCAAAAACTAGAGGCTGATAGATCTGCAGCAATGAATCTAGCTATAATCGAAGAAGTTTCATTATAAAGTTAACTTTCTCTGACAATTTTCGTATCTTTATTTTCGTATCTTTATTTTCAGCTATTTATTTTCAGTTATTTATTTTTACTTAGTCATGTTAAGCTTCTTAATTCCCAATTTCCCAAATGCAAGAACAACAGTGGATACTCAATTCAACTGAAGCAACACCTGTATGGTTTGTAGAAACTGTAAAAAGACATGCAGCAATAGGAGGAGATTTTGCTGCTGCATTATTATGGGCTAGGGGAATAAGAGACGAAGATGCATTAGTTAGCTTTATTAACCCACAAGCCTATCAACCAACAAGTGCATTTGAGTTTGGGCAAGAAATGCATTTAGCGATGGAAAGACTTAATAAAGCACGAAATACAGGCGAAAAGGTCTGTATTTGGGGTGACTTTGATGCTGATGGTATTACGTCAACTTCAGTTTTGTGGGATGGTTTAGGACAATTCTTTGTCAAAGATATTCAGTTAAGCTATTACATACCTAATCGTTTGACAGAATCCCACGGTTTAAATAATCGAGGAATCGACAAACTAGCCTTGCAAGGATGTAAACTTATTGTAACTTGCGATACTGGTAGTACTAACATTGATGAGATTCATTATGCTCAAGGATTAGGTATAGACATAATTGTCACAGATCATCATACTTTACCTGCAGAACGTCCTCCAGTTACAGCCATTATCAATCCTCGTTATTTTTCTGCATCTCATCCTTTATTTCATCTTTCAGGAGTGGCTGTAGCTTATAAATTAGTTGAAGCACTTTATGAGACTTTTCCTAATATTCCTCAACAGTCATTAGAATACCTGTTAGATTTAGTTGCTGTAGGGCTAATTGCAGACTTGGTTCAGTTAAGCGGTGACTGTCGTTACTTAGCTCAGATGGGTATTCGGCAGATGCATCAAGATTTTAAACGCGATACTGATTCTCGTCGTCGTCCAGGTTTAGGTAAGTTACTAGACCTGTGTAATAGAAGTGGCGATCGCCCAACTGATATTTCTTTTGGTTTAGGACCACGTATTAATGCTGTGAGTCGCATTCAGGGAGATGCTTCTTTTTGCGTAGAATTACTAACTAGTCAAGATAAAAAGATAATCAACCAACTTGCAGAAGTTACAGAGCTAGCTAATACTCGTCGCAAATCCCTACAAAAAGATGTAACAGCACAAGCAACTAAGAAGCTTTCTCAGATGGACTTGTCTACGACTAGCGTTATAGTCATGGAAGACCCCCAATGGCAACCGGGAGTATTAGGTTTAGTTGCAGGACAGGTTGCTCAGGAAACAGGAAGACCAACAGTTTTATTAAGTTCAGGACAAATAGAACAAATAGAACAAATAGAACATGATAGTAAATTTCCAGCATTTACCTTTTCAACAACTTCTTCCCCTTTAGTAAGAGGTTCTGCACGTTCTGTTAACGGGATAGATTTATATCAATTAGTAAAAGACCAAGCTCATCTATTACATCGCTTCGGAGGACATCCTTTTGCTGCAGGTTTGAGTCTAAAAACAGAAAACCTTCCTCTCTTTGCAGAAGCAATAAATCAACAGTTAAGAAGAACTCTTTGCGGTACGACATTAGCTCCCACAGTTGAAGCGGATTTAACCATAACTGTCGCAGACTTGGGCAAAGAGTTATTTTTAGAATTAAAACTCTTAGAGCCTTGTGGAATGGGCAATCCTGTTCCTAAACTATTTATTGAAAACTGCTGGTTTGAAAACACTTGGCATCGCAACCAGCAGGATTCTCAAGGTAAAAAAGTACAGTATATCAAAAGTGAATTTAATCTGCGGGATAACTCTACTCAAAAATCTTTTCCTGGTGTATGGTGGGGGCATTATAAAGAGGAAATTCCATCAGGACGTTGTGAGTGCATAGTTGAGTTAGATTACAACACCTATAAAAAGCGGTATGAAGTCCGCTTGATTGCTTTACGTCCTCATGTAAAGAGACAATTCAATACTCAGGAAACATTAAAAATATTAGACTGGCGAAATCTTCAACAAAAAGAATCTCTGCAAGAAAATAATAGAAGCAACAAAAGTGCATTAATTATAAAAGAATGTCCTAGAAGTTGGGATGATATAAGGGCTTGGGTAAGAAGATGGCATAATGCTGTAGAAACTTATCATTCACAACCATTAGTACTAGGGTGGGAAAAGCCATCTTATCAGCCACCATTAGATGTTTGGCGAGACTTAGTGGGAATTGCCAAATATCTCAGTCGTACTCATCAACAAGTAACCCGCATACAATTGCTAGACAAACTCAGAATATACGATCGCACTTTATTTTTAGGACTGAAAGCTTTGCGTTCTTTAGGTTTTAGCTTGGTCAGAGAAGACCGTTTTTTGATTTTTGATTGGTCTGGAAACCCTAATTTCATACTTGCAGAGAATGATATTAACTGTTTCTTAGCAGCTGTGAAAGAAGAACAATTTCAACAACAGTACTTTACTAATGTTTCTCTATCAACGATAGAGTTAATGACGGCACGAATACAAGATTTTTAAATTTCTTGCAAATATAAATAAAAGTAAAAATGAAAATCTAAGTGTTGCTACAAAAATATTATGGCAAATATTAATAAAAAATAAAGAAATCTATTAACTGTTAAATAAAAACTATTTTTTTCAGATTAAAAGTATTAGAAATTATTATTAGCCAGATGGTGTGAAGAATTCTGACATACGTTTACGCTTACAATTAAAGTTTGTAGAAGATAGTAAGTAAATATACTCATTTGAGTATACCTTTTATTCAAAATTTTATAATCATTATGGCTTTTTAGAAAGTATTAGGAAAAATAAAATTTTATGGTTTCAACTATTTAGCATAGTATGTACATCTATTAAACTTAATAAAAACTTGATTGAAGTATTTTTTAGATACTTACCGTTAGTTTTGCGAACTTAATTCTCTCAAAATAAAATATATTCCAAGTATAAAGCTTTAAGTGATTTTGCTGAATGCAATCTTCTCTGAAGAGAGTTAAAAATATGTTGATTAAAGTTAAGTATAATACAATGTGAGTTTTATATGGTAGATCCATATAGTAATAGTAATAGTAATAGTATTTTTACGACTAACAGTATTGAAAATGCAATCAATCCTACTCAATCAACTCCATTAACAGAGGAAATTAATTTTTCTAGCTTAAGCTCTGCTTCTGAATCTTCACTTACTGAACCAATTTTACCTCAATCTCCGACAGTAGAATCTAGTCCTCGAATTACAGATATGTCTGGACAGAATCCAGATTTCAATGGAGACGGTAAGGCAGATTTGTTCTGGACAAATACTGACAATGGTGAGCGTCAAGTATGGTTAATGGATGGGACAACAGTTCTTCAGAAAAATTCTTTAGTATCTCTATCAGGAAATTGGGATACAAGCTTTACCGATTTTAATAACGACGGTAAAACAGATGTCTTTTTGCGTAACTATGATACAGGAGAAAATGCCATCTGGTTGATGGATGGAGCCACAATTGAAAATGGTGCTTTTCTGGGAAGCTTAGGTAATAATCCTGAAACCGCAGCAGAATGGCAGTATGGAATTGGGGATTTTAACGGCGATCGCAAGTCTGACTTATTTTGGCACAATGAATCTACAGGAGAAAACGCTATCTGGCTGATGGATGGTACTTCTCTAACTAATGGGGGTTTTATAGATTCGACTGATGTATCTGAATTAGGCGACAGATGGAGATTTGGAATAGGCGATTTTAATGGAGATAGTAAATCTGACATTTTCTCTCGTAATTATATCACCGGTGTAAATACTGTTTGGTTAATGGAAGGAACTACTATTGCTGATGGTAATTACCTGGGAAATGTTGGTTCTGCTGATAGTGGAGAAGTTTTTTCCTGGGAATTCGATTTAGGAGATTTTAACGGGGACAATAAAACAGATTTATTTTGGCGTAATGATTACAATGGTGAGAATGCTATTTGGTTAATGAATGGTAAGGAAACTCTTCAAACTAGCTTTACTCAAAGTTTAGGTAATTCAGATGATGCTTACCAGTGGGACTTCAAATTAGGAGATTTTACTGGAGATGGAAGAACAGATGTTTTTTGGCGTAACTATACAACAGGTGACAATGCTACTTGGGAAATGAGTGGTACAAGCTTAATAAATGGCGAATTTCTCACAAATTTGCCAGAATCTTCTACAAATGATTGGAATTTACCGGCAATACTTGATTTAAATGGAGATGGGACGGAAGATATTTTTTGGCGTAATTCTGCTACTATTGAAAATGCTGCATGGTTAATTAATGATGGCAATATAATTTTCGGAGAAAGAATAGACCAAACAGCAGGTCAATGGAAACTATTTTAAATTTACATAAGTAAGTCGGTACCAATAAAATTAACTATGTAAGGATTTGTAAACAGTATTCAAAACTTTGCTTAAAGCTGCTCCGAACATATACTGCACGCGTTTACAATCTGAGTTTTTATGTAAAGCATCAGGTGAAATTATTTGATGCACTTAAAGCAATATAAAAGCGCAATTTATAAACGTGCAAAGTATACCTTAAATTTTTCACACCGACTTACTTAATAAGACAAGTCATCTTAACAATAAAGCTTGTAAATATTTATTAAAATATAATTTGCAATAGAATTTGAGATTGACTTTAGCTTTATATTTTTAGCTTTATAAATTTATTCTTATATAATATTGCAATCAAATAACGTTTGCAACTTTAAACTTAGCTATGCCGGAGCCTCTTTACGCTTCAGACAAAATATATTTTTCAACATTTTGGATGCCAGCTATTTATTGTATTAATTGAAATTAATTAATACAGTCACTTTTACTCCGCCATAAAACGATAAAACTTATAATAATCGGCATTATCTAGTTAAAATATCTGTTTAATTCTATTCGCCTAAAAATATATTCGTATCTTGAAGATTTAAATTCTGTTGATGTTCGCATTTAAAACCTTTTTTTAGCCAATCTTTCATATCAACATCTGCTAATTTAATGATTTCTGGACATTGTGGTCGCACTATATGACTCAAAGCAGTCCACAATATACTACGAGTTACATCTAGTCCTGTTTTAAGCCAATGCTCTTTATTTCCCGGTATACCTTTTTCTTTAACAGTTTCTGTTTCCACCCAAATACCATGAGCACCAAATAAAATTTGAGCCATCCATTTTGCTCTAGGTAAATGTGTTGGGGATGTTATCAATTTTATTTTTCTAGAATGCCAATTACGAAGAATTGGAATTCCATAATAAAAATTATCAAAAGTAGAATTAGCACATTTTTCTAGCCAAATATTTTGTAAATCTGGCGCTTTTAGGTTTTTTTGGCGAAAAATCAAGAATATACATGGGTCTTGTGAACCTTTGGAAATTAAAATAGGTATTTTTGGATATTGTTTAGCTAAGTTTGCAGCATAAATTTCTCTAGTAATACTACCACCAAGTATAAAAAAAGCATCTATTGACTTGGAAGAGGCAGAAATTAAAGATATAGTATTAATAAATATCCATGTAATAAGTATAATTGAAGTTATAAAGGTAGTTTTATATATAGTGCGTCTAAACCTATTAAGTATTCCCAATAGGGGCTTTCTTTTGTACTTAATATTATGAAATATTTTTTGATGTTTCATTTATAAGTATAAAGTCTTATTAAATCTCATTTATTTCTAGGTAAGTAAAAGTCATAGCTTTTGCCCAATAGTCAAAGATTATACTTGAAATAAATGGCTAAAACGAGAAACTAAGAAATATTAAGACAATAAATTATTCATTTACCATTAGGAAAGTGAATTTTTATAATTGAGCATGTGAATTTTTCAAGAAGTCAAGAGTTTTATGCTGTTTTTTCACAAAAGGATATGAATAATGAAGAGTAAGTAAAATAAGTATAAAGACTTATAAATATTTCTGATACTTGATTGTTAAACTGTCAAAAATACAATAATTCTAGCTAGAATACATGAACCAATCAGCTAAACGATACTCGCCACTGCAAGTAGCTTTGATTGGTGGAATAATAGCCACCACCGCCACATTCTCAGCATTTGGTCCTGCTTGGTGTCGTTCGGTACGGGCAGCACTACACGATAGCCCAAAAGCAGTTGTTGACCAAGTTTGGCAACTGGTCAATCGAGAATATGTAGATTCTTCATTTAATCAGCAGGATTGGAAGAGTCTTCGTCGTAATTTACTAAGTAAACAATATACTTCCAGAGAGGAAGCATATGAAGCAATAGGTAAAGCTTTAAAGAGCTTAAACGATCCTTACACTAGGTTCATGAAACCTCAGCAGTACCAAGCTCTCACACGACAAACATCTGGCGAAATATCTGGAATTGGTATTCGTATGGAGGTAAATGAGAGAACCAAACGACTGGTAGTTTTAGAAGCTTTAGAAAACTCACCTGCAAAAAAAGCCGGTGTTAATCCAGGTGATGAGATTTTAGCAATTAATGGTAAATCTACCCGCCAGATGAAAATTGAGGAAGCTTCTAAACTGATTAGAGGCAAAGTAGGTACAGTAATTACTTTACGTTTGAGAAGAAGAAATAACAGCTATTTTAATGTCAGGTTAACCAGACAGAATATAGAAGTGCCTACAGTACTTTATTCTCTCAAATCAGAGGGTAATCGTCGTGTTGGCTATATCCGTCTACGGGAATTTAGTGCTCATGCATCTGAGCATATGACAAAAGCAATAGTTGATTTGAATAATCAACGAGTCGATGGCTTTGTTTTAGATTTACGCGGTAATCCTGGTGGTTTATTAAACGCCAGCATTGAAATTGCTAAAATGTGGCTTGATAAAGGAGATATTGTACGTACAGTAGACCGTAAAGGAGAGAGTAAACAGACAAAAGCCAACGGTACTGCTTTAACGAAAAAACCTTTAGCAATATTGGTAGATGGAGAGTCAGCGAGTGCTAGTGAAATTCTTACAGGAGCCTTAAAAGATAATAAACGAGCAGTAGTTATTGGCTCTCAGACCTATGGAAAAGCTCTTGTGCAATCAGTCCATGAATTAGCTGATGGTTCCGGAGTCGCTATCACCATTGCTCATTACTATACTCCTAACGGCACTGATATTAATTACAAAGGGATTGTACCAGACATTAAAATAAACTTAACGAGTTCGCAAATGCGCTTACTCTCTTCTAACCCAAAACTTTTAGGTACTAAAAAAGATCCATATTACACTCGCGCATTGTCAGCTTTGTCTATTAACAAGTATGCAAATCCTGTTGTAAATATTTATTCAGATAAACCGGTAATTATTAAACCTGTAGTTATAAAGGCATCTGATAGAAGTTTTTAAGTAAACTAGCAGCGAGAAATCCTTTATTAAAGATAGTTTTTTTTGAAAAAATAAATATATAAGAGTAATAGCAATACGTTTCGGTCATCGATTAAAGGGAAAAAGTAAAGAAAAAGAGTAAAAATGAACTTTATAGTCATCATTTTTTTAGATTTCTTACTTGTCCGAATCGTATTGAAGGTAACTGGAGCATAGTCAGGCTATGCTCCAATAGTATTTCTGATACATAGAATTAGAGAACAAATATTATCTCTTGTATATAAAAATACAATATATCATGTGTCACTATATTTTTATATTACTGGTATTTCGGAATAATAAAGTTCTCAACGATATCCAAAACACACAAAATTTATCCTAGAATATACCCAAAAATATTCAATACTACGGATTTAAACTTTAAAAGCGGGAATACTATTTAGTATCTCCTATAGAATAATTTAAATTATGAATAATAATATATTAGAATTATACGCAAATAATAAAAATATTTATCGACCATTAATATCAGTAATAATACCTATTTACAATGGTGAAAGTGATTTACCGGAATTAATTAGTTGTTTGATTACTCAAACCTATCCACAACAATTAGTTGAATACTTGTTAGTAGATAACAATAGCAGCGATCGCTCTTTTAAATTCATAGAAACTGCTGCTGAAAACTCACCTATCAACATTTGTCCTTTACAGGAAAATAGAATTCAAAGTTCTTATGCAGCCCGTAATGCAGGTATTAGAGCAGCGAAAGGAGAGATTTTAGTATTTACTGATGCTGATTGTCGTCCTCAACCTCATTGGCTAGAAGAAATAGTAAAACCTTTCTTAAAATCTGACACAGTAGTGGTTGCAGGAGAAATAATTGCCAATCCTGGAAAGTCTTTGCTAGAGAGATTTGCTGACACTCAAGAAACTCTTTCTCAAAAGCACACATTAGCTAATTCATTTTGTCCATATGGTCAAACTGCTAATTTAGCAATTAGATATATGGCTCTAATTAAAGTAGGTTTATTTCGTCCTTATTTGACTACAGGAGGAGATGCGGATATTTGCTGGAGAATTCAGAAAGAGAATATTGGTTGTATAGAATTCGCTCCTGATGCAATTGTCAAACATTGTCATCGTGCCACTATTGAAGAACTAGAAAGCCAATGGAGACGTTACGGAAGGTCTAATCGCTATCTCCATGAGTTACATGGTATAGATTTGATGCGACAAATTACCGCACGAGAATGTTATTACCGTTTATTAAGATGGGTGTTAAAGGAAGTACCTAAAGACTGCACCAAAGCCCTATTAGGTAAAGCTTCTTTTCTAGATTTAATAAATACTCCTATTGGTTTATTTACAGCTAGAGCACGTTATAAAGGACAGCAGAAAGCTCAATTACCAGAAAAAGCAAAAATAGTTGAATGGCTATGAAATGTCATCATAAAATAGTATTGTTACTTGTAAGTAGGTTGGTGTTGAAAATTGTCATTAGGACAGGCAGTAGGCAATCGGCAGTCGGGGTAAGAGTTTAAAGCTGATTTACAATCTGTTACATAGTTGCCTTTATTTATACCCACCTACTTAATTCAAAATTTCTTCATTGTAATGACTATATGTAATTTATTTTGTTAAAGTACTCAATGTACTTAATTTAAGATTTTCCATTTTACAGAGAAATTTCAATAAATACGTATTTTACTGCAAACTTAATTACTCTGCTTTGGATTCATCCCATTGCTCTTATGAAAAAACTGTTTCAGAAAAAATTTGAAATAACAATATTATTAAGTACCTATATCACTTACAATTAATTATGTCAATTCGTAATTACAACCCACATGTAAATTGTTTGATTTCGCTACATTGAACATCAGAGGAATTAAATATTGTCCATGTTGGTACGAGTTTTTCAAGAAAGTAAGTCATCGATATTTCTCCGTCAGAAAACGGAGTCTAAGGTGATTTTCCTCTCACGGTCAAACGAAATAAAAGTAAGGAATTATCAATGTCAGCACAACTTTTATTGGTGGATGACGAACCAGCTTTACGTGAAGCTGTAAAAGAATATTTGCAAGAAAGCGGCTTTAGTGTTCAGGTTGCCAGTAATGGTAGTGAAGGCTGGAATTTAATGCAACAAAGTAGCCCAGACTTGGTGATTTCGGATATTATGATGCCCCAAGTTGATGGCTACCAGTTTTTAAAACAGTTACGAGATGATCCTCGTTTCTCTTCTTTGCCTGTAGTCTTTCTAACTGCCAAGGGAATGACTTCTGATCGGATAGAGGGCTACCAGGCAGGTGTAGATGCTTACTTGCCCAAACCCTTTGACCCAGACGAATTAGTCGCAATTGTAGAGAATTTGCTTTCGCGACGTAACAATGGAAATCAAGCTGTGAGCGAGAACGGTGAAATTCCTGATATTGCGAAACTAGCGAATGAAATTGCTCAAATCAAAGCAATTCTTACTCAGAGAAACGCTATTCCTCAATCTAGTGCTCCTTTCAATATCGATTTAACTCCTAGAGAGCAAAGCGTTTTGAATTTGGTTGCAGAAGGTTTAATGAATAAGGAAATTGCCCGTCGGTTGAATACAAGCGTTCGCAACGTTGAAAAGTATGTCAGTCGCTTATTTAGCAAGACTGGGACTAACAGTCGGACAGAGCTAGTCCGTTTTGTACTAGAACATGGTATGGCAAAATAAGATAGACAATCCCCGTAACCGTAGTAATATCCTTTCCTACAAAGTAATACCTAGGAGATTTGAATTGCAGAAAATCTCCTAAGCAGGCTAATTTTCTTTCAACGGTATACGCACGGTAAAAACAGAACCTTTGCCTGGTTGACTTTTCACAAAGATGTCACCACCCATCATTAAACAAAAATGACGGCTAATTGCTAATCCTAACCCCGTCCCTCCATACTTTTTCGTAGTAGAAGCATCACCCTGGGTAAAAGGTTTAAATAATTGCTGTTGCTGACGTTCTGACATTCCAATCCCTGTATCCGTCACAGTAAAAACAATTACTTCGCAAGGTACATCTGCAATGAACTTGTCTTTTTGTTTCTTCACTTTCAGCTTCACTTTACCGTTGGTTGTAAACTTTGCTGCATTACTTAATAAATTTAGTAGAACTTGTCTGACTCTAGTTTGGTCAGCATACATGTTACCCAACTGAGGGTCTGTTTCGATTTCCAAAGTATTGCCATTTTTCTCCACCGAAGACTTGATAGTTAATACCACATTACTTACTAGTGTCTCAACTCCAAAGTTTTCTGGATAAAGAGTCATTTTACCTGCTTCAATTTTGGATAAATCCAAAATATCATTAATTAACTCCAGAAGATGCTTTCCTGCGGTGTTAATTGTTTCTAAGTCGGTAACGAAGTCTTCAGATACACCCAAGTCTATGGCATCATCTTGCAGGAGCTGACTTAAACCAATAACTGCATTTAAAGGTGTGCGCAATTCATGACTAACATTTGCTAAAAACTGACTTTTAGCTTTGCTAGCAGCTTCTGCTAGCTCTTTGGCTTGTTCTAATTCCTTAGTACGTTGCGATACTCTCTCGATGAGACGATTTAATGATTTTGCAAGTAAACCAATTTCATCATCTGTATGCACAGGAGCGCGTAAATTAAAATTAGATTTTCTGGCTACCTGTTCGGCTATTTCAGTCACGACCACTACCGGTTCAGCGATCGCTCTGGAAGTTCTCCAAGCAACAATGACTGCGATCGCCACAGAAACTAGCATACTAAGTATAACTATAAGTCTTTCGACTCCTTTAGAATTGTCTAGGACTCTTTTTGTAATTAGCTCTTCATTTTTAGCATTTTCAAGTATTGTGGACAGCTTGTTAGATAATTCGTCTAGTCGATTACCGCGATCGCCACTTATCGCTTCAAGCAGTTGTTCTCGGACTGAAGATAATTTTTGTTGTTGAGGATTTTGACTATCAAGTTGTTGGAGTATGGATTCAATTTCTTTAACGTAGGAATCAAAATTTGTTGCATAGTATCGCAACAAATTTCTCAGAGTAGATTTTGTCGCAACTAATTTTCCATGTTTACTATCGATAAATCTATGAATATTCCGCTCTACTTTCTGAGATTGATTGTAGCTATTAATCAAAGCTATTTTCTTGCTAGATAGTTTTCCAGGATCTTGCACAAATGCAGGTAACTGCGAACTATATAATCTTCCATTTACCAAAGCTCTTTTGTAATCATCAAGCATTTGTACTTGATACTGAGCATGAGTTAAACGTCTGACTGCAACATCTCGATAATAATTAGCAATTACCAATCCAGTAAGAGATCCAAAAAAACCAATTCCAATTGCCAAAAAGTAACCATAGCCTATTTTCTGATGTATTCGCCAAGAACTAGCTTTAAGTTTTCCTCTTGAAGGAAACTCTATAGTTGGGAGTTCTTCTGTGGATGGCTGTTCGGCTGACACTGTTTTACTTACTAAAAAGGTTTTGGAAGTACTTGGTCTTTAAGTTCAACGAGAAGTTAAAAGCTCTGCCACGTATCTGAGCATAAATATGCTCAATGCTCGAGTGGTTTCTTGTTTGATAACGCTATCTTTACAAGAAGCAATCATACTTCAATGAATATATACTAGCTATTTTGCTGCATATGGATAATCCCCAAAGGCAATATTCAAAGTTCAATAATGCCTTTTAATGCTATTTCTCAAGATAATCAGGTTACTTTTTCTTAATTTTTGATACAGAGCATAGCCTAGTAGATAGCAAAAAATTCAGTCAGTCTTACTCACCCCAATCATCCTTGCTCCAATATACTGACTTATTTTATCTTCATCGAAGACAATTTTTAATGATTTCCTTATATTAAGTAACTATAAATCTATTTGTAGAAAAAAGGGTAGAGGCAAATACTTAAATTGCCAATACCCGTAACAGTCAAAGAAAGAAGAGCAAATTTCATCTTTTAATGACATTCAGTTGAAAAAGAATGAATTGATATCCAAAAAATTTAATGAAGTTTGAGCACTCCCAGAAGTTTTCTTTTCTTCTTCTGGGAGGCAAACTTTTCATCTATCGTGCTTTTGCAGTAGTTGCAGAAACACTTTCGATAGCCTTGAGTAACACATCTACTTTGTCAGTGCGTTCCCAAGGTAAGTCTAAATCATCTCGTCCAAAGTGACCGTAAGCCGCGACGTCCTGATAAAAACGTCCGCCTCGTTCCCCTGGTATTTGACGTAAACCAAAAGTATGGATAATACCGGCTGGGCGTAGTTCAAAATTGTTTTGAACTAGCTCTAACAAGATATCCTCACTTACTTTACTTGTACCAAAAGTATCTATAAAGATACTTACTGGACGAGCTACACCGATGGCATAACTTAGCTGTACTTCGCATTTCTCTGCTAAACCAGCTGCAACAATATTCTTAGCTACATAGCGACAAGCATATGCAGCAGAACGGTCTACTTTTGTGGGGTCTTTACCAGAAAAAGCACCACCACCATGACGTGAGTAACCACCGTAAGTGTCAACAATGATTTTACGTCCAGTAAGACCAGAATCCCCCTGGGGTCCTCCAACTACGAATTTACCTGTGGGATTCACTAAAAAACGTGTATTTGCATCTGGCTTAATGTCAATATTGCCAAACACTGGTTGGACAACCGCTGACCACAAATCTTTTTCAATTCTCTCTCTTACCTGAGCTTCATCAGAAATATTATCTATTGCTGCTGCATGTTGAGTAGAGATCAAAATAGTATCAATTCCTACTGGTCTTCCATCTTCATAAACTACACTCACCTGAGTTTTACCGTCAGGGCGTAAGTATGATAGTTGACCAGTCTTGCGTACTGCTGCTAAACGACGAGCGATACGGTGAGCCAAACTAATTGGTAATGGCATTAATTCAGGGGTTTCGTTGCAGGCAAAACCGAACATAATACCTTGGTCACCAGCACCAATTTTGTCAAACTGTTCGTCACTGTTGTCCTCACGACTCTCAGAGGCAGTGTCAACACCTTGAGCAATATCTGGTGATTGTTCATCTAAGGCGACAAGTACGGAACAGCTACTTGCGGAAAAACCATTATCAGCGTCTGTATAGCCAATCTCGGCAATTTTCTTGCGAGCTAGTTCAACATAATTGACATTTGCTTTAGAGGTAATTTCGCCAGTGATTAATACCAAGCCAGTATTTACCACAACTTCAGCAGCAACCCGACTACTTGGGTCCTCTGCAAGCAGAGTATCTATGATAGTGTCGGAAATCTGATCGCAAATCTTATCAGGATGTCCTTCTGTTACCGATTCCGAGGTAAACAAATAGCGATTAGACAAAAAAATTCCTCCATTTCAGAGAGTTTTACATACCTCAAAGAAATTTATATTTCCATGGTGTATTTTCTGAAATCATAACAATATTTTTACAATTAAAAATTGATATTTTGTTATCTTCATGAAAATCTATAAAATTTAGAGAAAAACTTTAAGTGAAAAAGCAAAGTTACTCAGTATAAAAATCACTTTTTTTCAATTAATTAAATAGAAAAGGGATACATAGTAAAGTACCCCTTATAACTAATATTAATTGGCTGTATTATTTTAAACTTGAAGTGGCATTTTTACTTCTGTAGATGTCAAAATTTCATAAGTTGCTCTCATCTTTAAACCAGTTAATACCTGAAACAATCCTGTTCCATTATTAGAGCCAGGATACTCACGGTGCTGTAATAAAAGATGGGTCATTTCACCTTGATACTTCGTGGAAGTATTGCTTAGATGATTCTCGATGTAAATTACTTCATCCAAGTTATCGAACTGTCCATCTATTTCTAGTACAGATACGTAACGACCGTAGTAAACATCAGAACCATAGTAAACTTGCATGCCTGGATAAGAACAAGTTAGTTTACGCCCGCATGGGGTCCAGTTGATTGTTGAACCTTCGTCGAAGAGATAAACGGGTTTGAAACCTTTATTGTCTTCTCTTTGAAGCATTCTTACTCGCAAAACCTTGCGCTCTTTATCTTCCTTAATTAGGTTTGTTGGTAGTACTTGTAAAACTACATCTGCAAATTCTCTTTGTGGCTCGATGTACTTTTGAAAATCTGGTTTACGAGAATTAATCGCAGCTAATACATCTTCGTATCTATGACCCCTTTCAGCCATATCACGCTGAATTTTCCAGGCAATTTTTACTTCGTCGCTGATGTCAAAGTAAACGCTAAAGTCCATTAGCGATCGCACTCTCTCATCGTAGAGGGGATGCAATCCTTCAACCACAATAATATGATTAGGTTCCACCTTTTCAGGGGGATCTATTTCGCCTGTTTCATGATTATATATAGGTTTATCAATTGCTTGACCTTCCTTAAGAGCTTTGATCTGCTCATACATGAGATCAAAGTTATTGGCTCTAGGGTCTAATGCTGTTATACCAGTTTCTTTACGCTGCTTTCTATCTAAACAATGATAGTCATCTAAACAAATGACTGTCATAAATTCTTCTCCGAATAAATCCGTCAAGCGACGTAAAAATGTGGATTTACCACACCCGGAATCTCCGGCAACTCCAATCAATACAACCCGTTCAGGCTTAGTTGTCATAAATCCCCTCTGAATACTAAAAATGAATCAATGAATAATTTTTCAAGCTATTTAAATCGAAGTTAGGAATTTACATACCTGCTTACCCCAAACTTCGAGCCACCCCATAACATTAAGTAAAAAGCTTACTGATGGATAAAGTAATAATTAATATCCATTAGCTTCACTCTTACTTACAGATGGTAAGTATTTAATCCTAGTTATATATGGAATTCTAACAGAAGGGGGTATTCAATACAAGATTTGTTACGGGTAATAATATCGGCTCTTTTAGCAGAACATAGACTATTTTTTGGAAGTTTACGTCTTCAAAAAAGTCCCAGATAATTAAGGAAGGAGTACTTGTGAATATAATTTATTGAAATAAAAAATAAACTTATTACTACATTATAAATACTTAATTACAACTATTTGTCTAGTTTGAAAAGATACTTGTGATACATCAGGAATCAATAAGCTAATTACAAAAATATTTATTAAATATTTGTGTTAAGTTATCTTGAAAATTTTTTATAGATTTCTTAGAGTTACTATCCCATGAAGCCATGACATAAAGCAAAGTTGATTTTTTAGAGTCTGAGTATTATCTATTTTTAGATTCAATGACCATCTTAGTAAGTCACAATCAAAAATATACTTCCCTGGTCATCAAGATATTCGCAGTTTAAGTCTGGTTAATCAAAAAAATCGAATTTTATTTTCTCCCAAAGTAAAATTTTGCTCTATTTGTGATATTCAGTCTTCTTTCTCTTAAAAGGAGAATCTAAAAGAGAAGTGATACTCAAAACATATTTACCTCCTTAAATTTAAAATTAAGAGCATATAGTCATGATGAGAGCAAATTTTTCGGCTGTATGTATTGGTGTTTAGGCAAATTCTATCCAGTTGTCATTAGATTGTTAACTCAACAGTAGACACTGATAAAGGTTGACAGATTTTTCGCAGCGAGTAAAACTTATTTTAGCTGTGTATATTTACTAGTCAATTCAAGAAAACATGATTCTTGCTAGCCAAAGTTACTTTTGACAATAAGCTTGAATGTAATAAATTACATAGGCTCTAAGTAATTTAGACAGTATTTACTAAGTCTTAACTCTTGCGTAATGGGGAAAATTTCTAAGGCTTATTTAAGCGAGCCAAATAAATTTGAAGAAACTAATTTAATTGGAAGGGTAGCTCCTTTCATTTATAATTTTTCTCCATCTCGTATGCCTGATATTTCGGCAATAACAAAGGCTGTTAGAGAAATCTGTTTGCTTAATTAAAGCTAGTAGTTGAGAAAAAAAAGCTTAAATTGACTCATTATTAACATTCTCCAGAAGGCAGATCCTTTAACTTAGAAGGTGAACAGGTGTGTTTTTTCCCATGTCTGACTGCACGATGGTGAGTGTACGTAATAAGTTCTGGCAATATACGCCACCTTCAATCAAAGTATAAGTTGTATCAAGCTGAAGACTAGTAAGCAGATAGAACTGTATTGAGAAGGATTATTAAATGCACGTTAAGTAGATATCGGAGTGGTAGAACGAATGTACAAGCAAGGTACGGCTGACGGTGCTGCCAAGGCAGAATTAGGTAGTCGATATTTCGTATATGAAGTAGTTGGTCTGAGTCAGGGAGAAGCCACTGACAAAGTAAACTATCCAATTCGTAATAGTGGCAGCACATTTATCAGAGTGCCTTACAGCCGCATGAAAAGTGAAATGCGGCGAATAACTCGCCTGGGTGGGAAAATTGTTAGTATTGAGCCAGCAAGTGCAGTAGAGCCTGTAAATCATGGTAGAACGCCTTCTGCTTATACTTCTAACAATGGTCAGTGGCATGGTAAAAACATATCTGTAGAAGCTAACAGTGAAGTGAAAGGTTTCTCCAAATCACCAGCTGAGCAACAGCCCAAGAAGAAGGACACAAAAGGCAACACCATGTCTCAAGCGAAAGCGAAAAAGAATGCCCATGCTAATGTTCCCGTCAACATTTACCGTCCGAATTCTCCGTATGTTGGTAAGTGTGTATCAAACGACGAATTAGTTGGTGAGGGTGGAATTGGTACTGTCCGTCACCTCAAGTTTGACATTTCTGGCGGGGATTTACGTTATTTAGAAGGTCAGAGTATTGGTATTATCCCACCAGGAGAAGACGATAAAGGTAAGCCACATAAATTGAGATTGTATTCTATTGCTTCTACTCGTCATGGAGATGACGTAGATGATAAGACCGTCTCACTTTGCGTGCGTCAATTGGAGTATAAGCATCCAGAAAGCGGTGAAACTGTTTATGGAGTTTGTTCTACCTACCTGTGTAACATCAAGTCAGGAGATGATGTAAAAATCACTGGACCAGTAGGTAAGGAAATGCTTTTACCTGATGACCCAGATGCTAAAGTAATCATGATGGCAACAGGTACAGGTATTGCTCCTTTCCGTACATATTTATGGCGGATGTTTAAGGAAGAGGAAAAGAAGGCTAATCCTGACTATAAGTTTAATGGATTTGCTTGGTTGCTCTTTGGTATTCCCACTTCTCCTAATATTCTTTATAAGGAAGAACTTGAACAGTTGCAGCAGCAATACCCTGACAACTTGCGCTTGACTTATGCAATCAGTCGTGAGCAGAAGAACAAAGATGGCGGTAGAATGTACATTCAACACCGTTGTGAAGAATATGCAGACGAACTGTGGAAGTTAATCAAAGAAGAGAAAACTCATACCTACATTTGTGGCTTGAAGGGCATGGAAGACGGTATTGATGCTGCTCTATCTGGTGCTGCTAGCAAGGACGGTGTAGAGTGGAGCGATTATCAGAAGCAACTTAAGAAAGCAGGTCGCTGGCACGTAGAAACATACTAGTTCATATCTACTAATGACTATAGTAAAAGCAGTCATAATTTTGATGACTAATAGTTAAGTAGGAAGGATAATCATTAAGTAGGGTGAGTTATTAGCTCACCCTATTGTTTAATATATGTACTTGTTTAGTTTGGTACAAAGTTTGTGGGTGTAAAGCTCGGCATATTAGGATTAGGTACTGTTGGCACTGGGACAGTAGAATTATTAGCAAATCCGACACAGGGTCATCCGTTATTACAATCGGTTTCCATATCTAAGGTCGGAGTGCGATCGCTCGATAAATTTCGTCAGGTTGAAATAGACCAGGATTTACTAACTACTGACTTAGAAGCTATTGTCAGTGATAGTTCCATCGATATTGTAGTAGAACTCATTGGTGGTCTAGAGCCAGCGCGATCGCTAATTCTCAAAGCTATCGAAAATGGGAAGCATATAGTTACAGCTAATAAGGCAGTAATTTCTCGGTTTGGAGCAGAAATATTTGATGCAGCCAGTAAGTCTGGTGTATATGTAATGCTAGAAGCTGCTGTGGGTGGTGGTATTCCAGTAATCTCTCCTTTAAGGCAATATTTAATTGTCAATCGAATTGATAGAGTTATGGGTATAGTTAACGGTACAACTAACTACATCCTGACTCAAATGCAAGAAAAGGGCAGCAAGTTTGAGGATGCTTTAGCTGATGCTCAAAATTTAGGTTATGCAGAAGCAGACCCTACAGCTGATGTTGATGGTTTGGATGCAGCAGATAAAATTGCTATTTTAACCTCCATCGCTTTTTGTGGATGTTTAAACCGGGATAATGTTTACACTGAAGGTATTCGGCAGGTAAGCAGAACAGATATTGCTTATGCTGAAAAATTAGGATTTACGATTAAATTGCTAGCGATCGCTTCGCGCAACCCTAAGGGAGTCATCGCTCAAGCAGTTACAGATTCTTCACTTTCTGTGAGGGTTCATCCTACTTTATTACCAAAATCCCATCCTTTGGCTAGTATTAATGATGTTTATAATGCCATTCTTGTTGAAGGGGAACCCATTGGACAAGTAATGTTTTTTGGTCCCGGTGCAGGAAAAGGTGCAACTGCCTCAGCAGTATGTGCTGATATTTTAAACCTAGTTTCTCGTATTCAGACGGCTTCTCAGAGCAATACTAATTCTTTAGACCCTCTATTAGTAAATGCCCATAAAAATGAGTGTCATCTCTCATCAATGGCACAGCTTGCAACTAGATTTTATGCCCGCTTCCTTACTAAGGACCAGCCCGGAGTAATTGGCAAACTCGGTACTACCTTTGGTAAATACGGTGTAAGTTTAGAATCAGTAGTGCAGACAGGTTTTCAAGAAAAACTAGCAGAAATTGTAGTTGTGACCCATGATGTCACCGAAGGTGATTTTCATAAAGCTCTTGATGAAATCCGTACAGCAGAAGCAATAGACAGTATTCCCAGTTTGTTCAGAGTGCTGTAAGAGGTCTCTGAAAAATGAGTATCTTGAAAAATACAAGTATTTTCGTGAATCTGTAACAAAATTAATTTTGCGTAAATAATTGATATTAGTCGCAAATGCGACTAGTTCTGAAAATAACTAGTTCTTAAAATAACTAGAGAAAAAATCCCCATCTATGGGTTAATTGGGGTAGATAATAACTGTAGCTTTATCAGGGTAATTAAAATGACAAATACCCCACAATCTAATGATCGTAATGATCGCGAGTCATCACCGGCTTATCCCCTCCGTTTTGAGGAATTTGTGGCTATTTTAGTAGCTTTTTTAACGCTTGGTACAACCCTATTTTGGACGCTTTCTCGCTCTTATAACGGTGGTTGGAATTTGAATTGGTTGGGTGCTTCTAGCTCTATTCCCAAGTCTGCTAATGTTCCTACAGAGAAAACAGAACCCTTAGTTTCTTCACCTCAGTTACATCAAGAAGGAAAGCGTATTAATTTCCCAGGACTGACACCCCCATTTTCTTCTTTAGGAAACGAACAATCCGAAGTAGTTGGCAAATCTAAAATATTCCCTCCGACACCTAATTTTCCTATAGGTACCCAGAAACCTATGGATTCTATGGCTGGTAAGGGTGTTGCAGCAGGAGTCGGAGCAATACCTTGGATTTCCAGTATTACACCTACAGAAGAGTCAACTAAATCTCCAGAACAAGCATCGCCAGTATATCCTTCAGTAGGTTCAAAAGAAACAGTCCCAGTCCCTACAAAGAAAGAACCCCAGGAAAAAGATCCTTTGTCAACAGTTACACCTGTAGCGAAAAAGCCGGCAATTCCTACACCAAAAACATTTGTAGATGTGGATGAAAAATCTTGGGAAGCACCTTTTGTAAATGCGCTTTCTTCTCAGGGAATAATCGAAGGTTATCAAAACAACAATTCATTTAGACCAAATCAACCTGTTACCAGAGCCGAATATGCAGCTTTATTAAACCAAGCTTTTCAAGATAGGACTGATAAACAGCTTGAATTCTCAGATGTCAAAACCGATTATTGGGCAAATGAAGCTATTAACAAAGCTGTTGCTACCGGATTTTTAAATGGTTATCCCAATCAAGACCAGTCAGCACGTATATTTATACCAGAGCGTAAAATTCCTCGTGTAGAAGTTTTAGTTGCTCTTGTAACTGGATTAAATCTCAAACCACCAGCTGATGTGGATAAGGTCTTGAGTGTCTACCCAGATAATGACAAAATTCCCCAATATGCCCGACCTAAAATAGCAGCTGCAACGGTAAATAATATTGTAGTTAATCCTAATAATAAAGTTTTGGAACCGACCAGAGATGCAAGCAGAGCTGAAGTTGCAGCAATGATTCACCAAGCTTTAGTACAAGCAAAAAGAATAAAACCCGTGGAATCTGATACCATAATGCGCTATCAGTAGAATCAGTAACCTTTGGGTCACTATTACTCTGCCATATCAGAGTGGAGTTAGCGATAAAATTTGACTGTTTATGGGTATATCCATTCTATCTCCTCTGATGTAACTACGCTGGCTGCTATGACAAAACAGAAAGTGGTTAAGTTTTAGTGAAAAACTTAACCACTTTCAATTTTTGTAAGCAGATAGAAGTAATAAAGCATTTGGTAGAAGCATTATTAGTGCTACAGCTATATCTAAGCCATAGCACTAAATAAAGATTAAGATTTAAGCATCCGCAGTATTTTTTCCAACAACTTGCTTCTTAATCGTTGAAATCTCACTAGTCAATTCACTTCTGCTGGAAGCTTTGAGTAGATAGCGGTAGACAAACCAAACAGAGTAACCAATTCCAATTAATTCAAATGAGGGCGCTACTAGAGGAATATCATTCAAAGCATCTAGCACTGCTAAAACAACTTTAACAGCAACTATCGCCCCTAAACCCAAGCCAGCATAGATTAAAGGCTGTTTGTACTGCTCGTAAAAAGTTCCGATGTTTCTAAATAGGGTTGCTAAAAAACTAGATACTTGTTCCCCGTATTTTAGCCATTCCTCTTGAGACTGTGCAGGAGGTTGGATTTTTGTAATTGTTCCTCCTGCCTGGTTGTTAACTTCTACTTCTGGCATTTTGGTCTCTTGAGTCTTGCTTTCCATAACTTCCGTTGTGTTGTATTTTTGCTTCTAGATGTTGTTGATAGTGGAAATGCCCTTGCTAGTTAATTAATTGACTAGCTTTGGGAATCCTAGTTAAAGAACTTTTGGTCTATTGAAGGGTACCGAACATTTCAGCATCAGGATGCATAAGCGGTACTGGATGATTTTAACTTCCTATGACCATACTTGTCCTTTGAATGACTACTTCATCAACTGCAAAGCAGAAAGTATGTAGGATGATAGTAGTATGTGGTAAAGAAATTCAGACCAGTATTAGACTCGGTTTTACATAAAAACTAGATTCCTAAAGTTCCGATTAACTTACACTATATGAACGCTTGTCATATGGGATGGTCTAAGACCTACCTTTAAGGATGGTCGAAGATCCTTCAGGGATGGCAACAACAAGCAAGTAGAGAACAGCAATTAATACTTCTCTTTATTTGTACAAGCTTTGATGTTGATTTTAGCTTATGTTAATGCGACCATTAACTTTCATGGACGATTAAAGTACTATCTGAATACTAAATATGTAAAATTTTTATATTTTTTTACATATATTTATATTTATTTTTATCTAAATCGTATTTTACGTATCAAATAATCTTGAAATAGTTTAAAGTGCCTCAAAATCTACCGATATTCAAGAGAAGTCAAAATATTCAATAAGGTCAAATCAGATTTTCAGTCTAGTTTACTTCGCCTATTTTAAATAATGCCTAAATATACTACAGTCCGGCATGTGCGATCGCTTCGGGCGGGTGCTACCGCACCATCGCTTCGGGCGGGTGCTACCGTACCATCGCTTCGGGCGGGTACTACGTACCATCGCTTAACTTTGTCAATCTTTGTAGATAGAATTCTATTAAAAATATTTTTTCACAGAGAAAATTACTAAATTAATATACCAGAGTAATATGTAGTGAATCCTCCTATCTTTTAGGGTCGAGAAGAGAGAGCCTCAATGAATCATAATTGAATCACACATAATATAAAAACCCCGCTTAACTAATAATTCAGAAACGGGGTAAAGCAAATGATACAGTAATCTATTTAATTTAATTTTACAGAACTATTAATGGGTCTTTTGCTTGCACAAAAGCTAGATACAAACTACTACTCCAAAATTTTAGACTATGCTATTCCAAGCATCTAAATTAGGTTTTTAGACTAGATTTTTGAACAAGACGTAGATATAAATTCCGAACAAACATCAATTAAAAATAAACACGATTTATATCAGAAATTTAGTCCCAATCTTCTATCTCAGCATTAGTACCACCAATACCAATGCCTGTATTAAATATTTCAGCATCGTTAATATTGAGATTACTCATTGATGCACCATAAACATTAGAATCATATATACGTGCTTGAGATAAATCTACTTTGTCAAGATTAGCTCCCTTAAAGTTAACGTTTGTCGCAAAAGTGGAAGATAAATTAGCTCCAGTTAAGTCTGCATAACTTAAATCAGCGCCCTCTATATTAGCTTTTTCCAAATTTGCACCTTTAAGATTAGCATTTCTCAGGTCTGCTCCAATTAAATGAGCTTCACTAAGATTGACCCCTGAAAGATCGCAGTTTTGGCATTCTCCAGTTTTTAGCAATCTATCTACATCCTCCTGACTACCAGCTTTTACTGGATTGGACAAAAATAAAGGAGCAACTAGAGCAATAACCGCAAATATTTTGAGATCCATAAATATATTTCCCTTCAAAGCTGTGTTTCCGCTTTCCTCACATTTATATTTTATTACTATAATCTACCAAAGTATTGATTGACCGTATGTACAGGCTATGATATTGGAATTCATTATTATAAATAACTACTGTCAATAGATTAATTAGATTTAATTAGATTCCTTCTATTCCCAGTTTATTCTTAATCTCAGGAAAGAAGTCATCCATATAAGACATATTTTACAGATATATAAATTTTTCTTAAGATAAATTAGTTGTAAGTAAAATATTTGTAAATCTAAAATACGAGTATATTTTAGTACTTGTTTTATTTTTTCAATACGTACTGACTATTTATTGCCTGTTTTAACTCGTTCAATGTGTTTACAGAAGCTAATACGGGTTAGCGTTAAATCATGAGGTTATAAATGATCAGCCTTATAATTGCGAATCGCTCAAGGCATCCGAAATATATAATACGTCTACTGTATTAAAACTATTTAGAGGCATCAAAAATTTTGGAAAAAAATCTTAAGCTACAGGTATTATCGGAATGAATCATATAAATAGCCGTCAAATTATTATTGGTGACGTTCATGGTCACTACAGGGGTCTGATGAAATTATTGGAAGCGATCGCTCCTGGAGAAAGTGACAAAGTTTATTTTTTAGGAGATTTAATCGACCGAGGTCCAGAAAGTTGTGAAGTTATAGAGTTTGTAAAGGAAAGTCGGTATACATCGGTCAGGGGTAATCACGAGCAAATGTTATTAGACATCGTGTCCGGACAAAATACCCCTCCCCAAATAGTTCAGAAATGGCTTTATAGCGGTGGACAAGCAACTATAGATAGCTATAAAAATAGTTGCATTCCAGAAGAACACATACATTGGTTACAAAGTTTACCAAACTATATAGATTTGGGTGATACTTGGTTAGTTCATGCTGGGATACATCCAAATATTCCTTTCCTCCAACAAAATTCCAATCAATTTTGTTGGGTCAGGGATGAGTTTCTCAGTATTAAACAACCTTATTTTTCAGATAAACAAATTATTATAGGACACACTATCGCTTTTACTCTTCCTAATGTTGAACCAGGACAATTAGCCCAAGGTCAAGGATGGATAGATATAGATACAGGAGCTTATCATCCCTACAGTGGATGGTTAACTGGGCTAGATATTAAAAACAACTTAGTTTATCAATTTAATGTGATTACTAATTTGTCACGGATTCGTCCCTTAAAAGAAGCTGTTACTGTTGTCGAACCTGAACATTTTGATAAACATCAATTTGGGAAAAAAATTACTGCCAGAAACGACAACAGCAATGTAGTAAAGAAAAGCCAAGATAATAAACAGCCACCTAAAAGAAGATTTAAACTTTTTTTCTAGTAATGGAATTAAGCTATTCAATCAACCTCTATCTCAACAACTAACATATCTAAACCTCTCTAAAAGTAAGTGTAGGTTACGAGTGTAACTCTTCCATGAAGACATTAGCTGAGTTCTTAACTCCTACGCCCTAGAATCTTCTGTTTATAAAACTTTTACTTTTCTGGGTAGGGTGAATTTCTGCATTTAATTGGGTTATACCGCTATATTTTATTGTACATATATTCTGACTCGACTTTTATCGGTTCGGCTGACACTCACCGGAAGTCTCACTACTTCACTACGTATGAGCAGAATGATTCCGGTCGAAGGAGCTAAATATGCACAAAGTCATTACAGAATCAAGATTTTCAACCCAACAACCACAAAATTTGCTCAATCAAAGCTTTAAAGTAATGGTCTAATATTTCTTCTATATTCAGACTTACTTAAACCCTGATTACCTTTATAATTTTGACTGCTTATATAGCTTTTTAGTCTAGTAATACGACTACTGGTAGCTGGATGAGTACTTAAAAACGAAGGAGGAGAACCAGAACTTTTGCTTAATAACTTTTGCATAAAAGATACCATTCCTGATGGGGCATAGTTCGCACTGGTCAAAGTTTTTAAACCTCTTTCATCAGCATCATACTCGTGAGAACGACTATTTGGTCGTCTAAGTGCTAGCTCAACACCTAAGTTTACTAAAGTACTTCTGTCAACGCCTAAAGCTGTAGCAACACCAGAAGCAACTGAAGTTTGTCTTAGCTGTTTTACTAGGTGTCTTCCGCAAATATGACCTATCTCATGAGCTATCACACTAGCTAGTTCAGCCTCGTTGTCTGAGGCGGTGAGTAAACCAGTATTAGCATACACGTATCCACCAGCAGTCGCAAATGCATTAATATTTTTGTCTTGAACTACTTGAAAAACAAATGGGAGACTAGAACACTCACTTTTAGCTGCCAGACGATTTCCAATGCTGCGAAAATAACGATTTATTTGCCTATTTTTATATAGTTTGACTTCGCTTCTGAGCAACTGCCGATTTATTTGTTTGCCAATATTAATTTCTTCACGCTGTGATATGTTGCTTAGCTGAATAATCTGTGCCCCTTGTAATATTACCCTCCAAAGAGAAGAAGCTTCAGAAGGTAAAGCTGTGGTTAAGCAAATGCTTAGAGCAACTAGCAGCGAAATTGATGGATATAGCCAGCGACGATAAAAAATTTTCCAACGCATAATATTCCTGTTTGCACAGATTTCAATCAGAACTTAGAATCAGTGGACGCAATAAAAGCTTTATAAGTTGCATCTCTTAACTTATTATTATTGTCTAGAAGTAGTTAATTTTCTTGACTACTTGACAAATTATAAGTATTTGTTTGAATGGATAGATACTTTGTTGTTTTGTAGGAAGGTGAAAATAAACCTTTTCACAAATATCCTCAGTTTTCAAGTCTGACGGTTTTTTAATATGTTACTTAGACATTTAGAGAATACATTTAGAAAATAAATGTCAAGTGCTACTAAAAATTTACAATATGATTGTTTTCTATATAACTTTAATTATTAGCTAGATATTTTATTTAATATGTACTTTATTTTTTTATTTTTGACCATGCTTTATAACTGAAATATGTTACTTACAGTGGTTATATAAAGTTATGATACACTGTGGTGTCCAAGAAATTATAAAGTCATTTATGATATTTTTAAAAATTAAAGGATACAAATTAAAAGATACAAAATAAAGTTATATTTACAAAATTTTTGTCCTAGAGTACAGACCAATTATTTTTAGTTTAGGAGTTTTATTATGGCTGTTTTAGATTCCAAAGGTCGTCTATTCGGAAAATTCAGTATTCTCGATTTAGGTGCATTATTAGTTATTTTGCTGGTTATTGCTGGAATTTTCTTATTTCCTGGAAGCACTGGTTCTGTTGCTCAAATAGGTGGCGTAAAAACAGCACCTATTGAGGTTGACTTATTAGTCAGAGGACTTAATGTTATTGAACCACAGCGTTTGGAAGGACAAGGATTTAAGAGTGGAGGAAAAACAAATGTGATTATTCGCAATCAACCTTCCGGAGCAATCCCTATTAAATCTATCGAATATCTTCCAAAAACAATAATTGCCACTCAGCCTGATGGTAGTGTTAAAGAAATAAAAGATCCCAGAGAAAACAACTTTAGCAAAGATATGCTCTTAACTCTTGCGGGTAAAGCAAAGTTAACAGAAAATGGACCTGTTATAGGTAACAGTAAAGTCAAAATTGGTATGCCATTTGAATTAGAGGGCTACAATTATAACTTTAGAGGTTCTGTAGTCGATATTAGGATTGAAGACTAATATCTATTTACTAGGAATAATTCATATTCACCCTACCGCAATGAAAAAGTCTTTCTAATTATCCTACGGAAGATTTTTTTATTGATTTATTAATCTAAAATTATTAGATTATTAATTATTTTATTTATTCTATCTATTCTATCTATTTTCAATAAAGAATAAACATCTCCAGAAATTAAATATGTACGAGCTATAACTCCTAGAAACAGGGTAAGTTTAAAGTTTATCTGATAAAAGATAATGAATATTGGTGTATAGCCAATTGCAAAATATTGATTTCAATTGTGCTACATTAAATACAGCAATTAAAAATATTATCTTCAATTATTTGTCTTAATAAGTTAAGATAAAAACTTAGTGTAATCATATTAATTCTTGATAGAAATTAATAAAGAAAAACGATTAAATAGATAAAATTATTTTTTATCACTGAATAAATTGCATCAATTGATAATGTATGCACAATTAATATTATTCAGGACTTACGCAATTGTCACAATACCCTTCTGGTGCGTGACATTAGAAATATTACTACTACGTTCCTTCATTAGTCAAAATGTCACCTGCCCCTACAAGAAGAATTTGCTGGTTGTGTAAGTCCTACTATTAATATTTTTGCCAAAATTTAAGTTCAATTATCGAAATAATTAATTTTTGAACACTTACTCTTAAATCAAATATATCGTATTCAATATGTATTTATATTTGATATTAATATCTAATTTTGATTTAGAGTAATGTTTGTATTAAAGCCGTAAAAATGCCTCAATAACTGCTCATGCTCAAGTAAGCTGTCCCATTTATTTGTGAGATTTGATCAGTGCTACCCTTTGAATTTGTCGTCATTGGTAAACCGATGTCTCACCAAACGAAGCAGAAAAAACAACTGCAAATTTGGAAAAAAAGAGTTCGTCAAGCAGCACAAGACTCTTGGGGAGAAAATGACCCATTAGGAAATATGCTTGAGGTAACGATAACTCATTATTATGACTGTATAGGTGAGGATGAGTCATCAGTTCCAGATAGTGACAACATAGTAAAACCAATTAGAGATGCTTTAAATGGTTTTATTTATGTAGATGATTATCAAATTACAGATTTTATTAGTCGTAGACGTAATTTAAATGGTTCTTTTAGAGTCAAAGGAATTTCTTTCGCTTTAGCGGAAGGATTTTCTCAAGGACAGGAATTTTTACATATAAAAATTGAAGCGGCACCTGATCCTGAAAATCTTTGATAAGCATATAATTAATTCAGCCTAAAATATTTCTCGTTACCAAAAATAGTAGTAAATAAAATATGTAATTTCATACATATTGATATAGCTTTTCCTATTTCAAAGTATGGAAACGCTATATTAGCATCTATAGAAATATAAGTCTTATTTGTAAAATAAGACTTGAAGTTTTTAAGCTATTATTTTTAATTTTATACTTTTATTATCTTAAGTAGAAAGGAGTAATTATTTATAAGATTTATATATCTTTATATAGGTATTAAACTTTGTGACAGCATGGTTACCCTACACTAGCTGATTCTATATACAATTCAAGCCACCTGCTTATTTTTTTACTTAATTTATGAAAATATTTTTTACTAAAATATTTTCATAAATTAATATTGTATATTTTGACACATAGTACTTCTAGTTAAATGAAAAAAAATATGTGCTGTGCCTTATGAAGACAGCTAACGCACACTAAAAATAATTAATTGTGTTTAATAAAAAAGCCAAATTACTATATCTATTAACTTATATTTAATGAATAAATTAACGACTCAAACTTCATATATTATTTTGAATATTATTCAAAATATTTATATCTTAAGATATAGACGTTTATTATATTACTTGATAGCTGAAGAAGAAACTGATAACATATTTGATGAAAATTTGATTTGTTGTCATGTACTTAAAAAATAATCGAAACTCAATTGAGCGCAAAAGATTAATGCAATTAGCTAGAGAATATCGTGAGAAAGGATATGAAGTAATAATTAATCCTGCTCCAGATAAATTACCTTCCTCTTTAGCAGAATGTTCTTTAGATATGATAGCTGTTAATGGCAATAAAGTAGTTGCAGCAGAAGTAAGAACAAGAGAGAATTTAACACTCAATGGTTCCGAAGATTTACGACGTATTAGTAAATCGGTTGCACAAACTCCTGGTTGGGAGCTTGAATTAGTGATAACTAATCCTCGCAGTAAATATTATTAAATGTATCAGGAGTAAATAACTATAATTTAATTTATTACTATATTAATCAAAATTATATTAAGAAAATACGCTAGATAATGTAATATTTTAGCTTCATACTTATTTCATAATAGTGTGAAATAAGTATAAATAAATCGGAATTTAGTTTTAAATAGGAATTACGCTGTCAAAGCATTATAGCAACTGAATTATTTCATTGAAATGCACATCATTTTACTTGATAACTACTTGTGCAAAATTAACTATATACAAAATTGACATATTATATTTGGATTATTGATAGAGATTAGGAAGCTGTTATATAACTTAACAGTAAATATATAAATACTTTTTCTTGAATACTTATATCAAATAATAAATCTTCATCAACGCCTATTATTTTTACTATGGTTTTTTTGTCTACGCCTAAGCCAAAAAGAATCAAATTCATCATCTACAGAACTTATGCATAAGTAACGGATTCCCTCCATAATTAGGTCAAACAGCACTACATTACCTAACCGTCGCTTCGGACAGATCTCCGTTGCATAAGTTCTGAATTAAAAAAGATTACTATGCATAATCTTGTAGATATATAGTAATTCTTTATTTTGTTTTAATACGAATCAAGAATGTTAGTTCTTTTTATCCACATCTAAAAAGATCAGATTAAACGATACATATAATTAATTATAATTCATTGACATTGGGTAATTTACCTGATGTCTAGAGATAGGAACAATTTCTTTGATAAATGCTACTTGTGAATAGAGCATTCAATAGACTTAGAAAAAGTAAATTTTACTGCCTTGAGCTAAGTATTAAAGCCTTGGTGAAATTATGATGTTAGTTGTAAAGTTTTAGTGATTTTTATTTCAACTTTATTAGCAAATCTTCATTACAAGTACTTGTTTTGCACTGGGGATACGAGTAAAAGCTACTACATCATATTAAGTATAATCATAGATATTATGTGGTAATCTGTCAGAAACATCACTGATAATTATAAACCTCATTATCTAGGCAAAACTATCAATTTGTGGTGATTCGCAGGAAAACTCCATGTCTTAATGTAAAAGTCTTCTCTGGCAGTTACTTAATTTACTTATTGTCAAGAATGTTAGAACCACTTGTCATATCACAACAGGATGGTTGTTATGGTACAACAAGATAATTTGAAACAGGGTGTGTTATTAAACCTTGAAGAATCTCGATTTACTATTAATGAATCTAATAATGAATCTAAGATTCCAAATGTCCAAAACGTTGCAGTTGCTTCACCTCAGTCATTTCAATCAAGTCAAGATGAAATTTTGAAAGATTGTGATGGGCGATCGCTTATGATAGATATTGGCTCATTATCATCTAGCTCTATACTCCAAGAGAGTAGTCAGATAGATGCTGCAAATATTTCCAATGTAAGTGATACTTCTAAAAATAGTAGTACTAGAGACAATTGTTCTCAAGGCTATTTAAACTATATATCTATTAAGTTAGACAATCTCAGATGTTTTGAAACTGTAGAAAAACAGTATCAGAATCAGGGGGTAATTTTTGATAATACTATAGCAATTGAACCCTCAAATCCTGCATTTCCTACTCAGTTTCATCAATTTGTTTTGATGGGGTCTCCTAAAGGCGGATGTATGGAAGCAACTTTCATCAAACCAGTTAGATCGGTACGTGCTTATGTAACAAGTTCTCGAAGATTAGAATTTTGCGGATATAACCGCGATCGCCAACTGGTAGATAAGGCTGTATTGCAAGGAGGAAATCTGGCTAATTCTGGTTCAAATATTAATCCAGGTAGCTTACTCTCTATAAGTGGTAATGAGATTTATAATGTAACTTTTTCGACTTTCGATGGGCAGTTTATCGTTGATGGTTTTAGTTATTGTTACTGAAATCTACAGTTTCAAAATTTTAGATTTACCAGAAAATGGAACAATATTACCGGCTATCGAAGCGCTGATACTTTACTTATATAGATATTGTTATAGAGTATATTCGGGAGCATGAATATCTCCTTTCATATGGAAATAAAAATCATTATACTCATCAATTTTGTCATTAATTAGGTAAACAAAGTGAGACAGGCTTCACATTCTTGGCAGGAACTAATTCAACAACTTTCGGTGAAACGCTTAAAACTTCCAAGAGGTAAAAGTTTACGCGAACCTGGAGGAATTTTAGGCTTTTTAACGGTTGTAATAGCTATGCTGTTATGGAATTGGAAGCTTCTCTTAGCTAGCGCTGTCGGCGTTAGTTCAATGACATTAGTTTACTCTATGCAAGGTTGGAATTGGCAGAAATTTTGGTCTGGATTGCACAATATTTTAAGTAGTCCCAATCGTCGTTTGCTTTTAGCAGTTGTTAGCGGTGGTATCAGTACTTTTTGTACTTACCTATCAGCAGTTATTCTTGTAGAGTCTAATAATGTATGGATTGCAGTTGGTGCTATCTTACAAGGTTTAGCAACTCTCTTAGTGCTATTTTTACTAGCATGCCATATTCACAGTCTTTATTATGTGCGGCAAGAAAAGCAAATAGATAGACTTGTATTGCAGCTAACATCCCAAGAACCATTAAAACGTTTAGTTGCTGTGAGTCAGTTATCAAAACTTGCTTACACAAATGATGTAGATCCGTCTTTGAAGAAAAATATTACTGATTTATTACGTTTGCTCCTTCTTCAGGAAACAGAAAAAATAGTTCAAGAATCCGCTTTAGAGGGTTTGCAGAAGTTAGATAATTCTACAAAGCTACATTCAGTGGAGAATAATAAACCTATTCCCATTTCCCTTAAAGCGAAGCGTCAAGAGGTTCTTTCTAATTATCTTTAGAGTTTTTCTAAGTCTACAGTCGGTGGTTTTGTGTTTCATTAACTAGCACTACTACATGGCTGAAGTTGATCCCAAAACACCCAACCTTTGGTACCGTCAGAAAGCTTTACCTCTACAAAGTCTCCTCTGGTTTGCATGAATAAAACCCTTTCTCCTTGACTTAGTTGTTTAAAACCATCAACTTCTGTATGGGGCTGGGGACGCAATTTGGTGGAAAATTTTCCTTGGGTGGGAGCAACTACACGGCACATCTGTCGTTGACGGGAAATGAAATTTTGCTCATTAGTACCACTCTCAAAATTACCGATTTGTCCTAAAGTTAAAAATGCAACTGCTCCTACTGTACCAACAACTCCTGTACCTGTTACTAAGTTAGTTTTTCTTAACAATTGCTGTAGCAAAGAAGTATTCTTGAAAAATCTGAAACTAGAGTTCTTCTTAGATGGAATAACTATCTGTGGAGGAAGGGTTTTTGTTACAGGTTCTTGAGCAGGAAATTTTTCATCTGTGCTATCAGTAGCGGTTCTTAAATTTTTCAGATACTGTTTGCGATTGATTGCACATACTTTTAGAGTTTGTCTTCCCAAACGCACGTAACTACCTTGGTTAATTGGTATCTCTCCAGCTAAAAGTAATTGTCCATCAACTACAGGAGGATTTTTTTGTCGTAAGTTACGTACATAGAACTGTTGCTTTCCTGAATGAAAGAAAATTTCTATATGGAGACCAGACACGGTTGGTTCACAAAGGACAATATCACACTGTTGGGGGTTGCGACCAATACGTATTTTACCAGGCTTTTTACTATCTTGACTTTCCCAAATTGCATGGGTAATCACCTGTTGAGCTTCTACCCACTCTAGAACCATCTCATATTCAGTTCTTGCTTCGACTAATGGCTGATTGGTCTCTCGTGTAGCGTCTCCCAGAGAAGACCCACCTTCAGTGATTGCAACGGAATTATTGAGTGGTGCAAGGGTCTTTAAAGCTTCCAAAGCTTCACTTGCTGAACGATAGCGTTCTTTGAAGTGATAGCGGGTCATTTTAGCTAAGACAGCAGCAAAGTCAGGAGTAATTGAAGTTAGATGTTCCCAGAGAATTTCTCCAGTATCTCGATCGTCCTCTAATTCTCGTGGGTATAGTCCGGTCAAAGCTTGAATTGCAATCATTCCTAGTGCGTATATATCACTACTAGCACGAGGTAAGCGTCTAATTTGCTCTGATGGCATGTAGCCAGGAGTACCAATTGTTATGGTAACGCGCTGCTGACCCTTAGCTCTATTAATTGCGGTTTGACTTTGTATTTCTTTAATTGCACCAAAGTCAATGACAATCAATTTATTATCGCTTTTGCGTCTAATAATATTTTCTGGTTTGACATCTCGGTGAATTACACCTTTAGTATGAATAAATTCTAATATCGACAATACTTCAATCAGCATTTCGATAATTTCACTCTCTGTCCACCGCAGTCCTCTGGGTAGCTCTAAGCTCAGTGGATGTCCTTGGATAAATTCTTGTATTAAATAAAATTCTTGATTATCTTCAAAGTAGTCTAAGAGTTTAGGTATTTGGTCATGACTTCCGAGTTTATCTAAGGTATCTGCTTCTTTTTTAAAGAGTGCTCTTGCTGTTTCTAGAACTTTTTTTTCAGTGCTGTGTGGTTTGATGTGTTTGAGTACGCACTGTAAATTATTAGGGAGCAGAATATCTTCTACTAAATAAGTCTGACCGAATCCTCCTGAACCTAGTATTTTGAGAACTTTATAATGCCCTGCTATTAACTTCCCTATCATATGCCAATGGCGAACATAAAAAAAATATTTGCATGTCGTTCGTTCTGCTGTCTAATTAGTAGCTAGTTTCATTAGCACTTATTAATCAGCACTTAGGAGATAATTAGTAAATATTTAAATTTAATTTACTGTTTAAATAAAACTAGTTTTAAGGATAATAATTTTGTTCTCAGTAAGCATCATTGTTTACAAAATTATTCTAACTCCTGAATGGAATTTTTTAGCTGATGATTTCGATATACTTTACTTAATTTAGGTAGTAAATATTTAGATAAATCTGTAGCTATATGTTGATTTGTATTTATAATTACATTTTTTGATGATATTTCCTGGCAGTACAAATTTGGAATTTATAGAAATACAAAAAAATGATAATAGCAAAATATAAATAACTCTATATCAAGTAAATATAATTCATCTTGCAATCATTTACGAATTCAGGATGTCATACATCCTATCTAATTTTTTTATAATTGGCACCCTTTTTTATAGTAATTGTCTTGTTAACTAGCTAGAGATAAATTCCAGAACCCCAGTAAATAATGAATAACGAATTGAGAGAATAAGTGTTGCCACTTTGGCATATATTTATCAAAGCTTATTATATATTCTTGTTTATATACTTAGTCTTTTTGTCAAAAAAATATCATTGTTTTAGAAGTAAAATTATTATATTTATATCTACTGAATACCTAAAAAAATAAGAGATTTAATAAGTTATGGAATAGACAGTATTTAGTCAAAATACATAGAAAATATAGAAAAAATACTTTTTTAAAGTTCGCTATATAACAATATAGATTGATAAATATATAGCTTGTGAAAAATATTTTTAGATTATTTAAAATTACATGCTTTACATTTATTTGTGAAAAAATTAACAAATAAATTACAGTATAATTACTAGGATTAATTAATTATTTATTAATTTTTTCAGGCTTTATCTGTAACTTGAATAACTTTTAAATATCTAGAGAGGGAATTAAACACGAGCACTTATGTGAAGAGATAATAATATAGAGTGCTCCTTCCGCTTACCCTGGGTAATATAGCGGTTGCTCGAGTACTATTTAGATGTTGCTAGAGTAATTTCAAAAGTAGCTCCTTGAGAATGGTTATTTTTGATGCAAATTTCCCCTTGATGCGCTTCTACAACCATTTTGCAAAAGGCTAAACCTAAACCTATCTGAGTAACATCGGGTATAGAAGTTCCAATCTGGTATTTCTCAAAAATTTTATGTTGTAATTCATCAGGAACTCCAGACCCGCAATCAATAACCTGTATCTTACAACTATTAGATGGTAAGAATTCTACTCTAACTATGATTTGACTATCCTCTGGAGAAAACTTAATCGCATTCGATACTAAGTTATCCAAAACTCGATGGATCATCGTGACATCAACATAGACTGTTTTATGAGATTCTTGTGGTATTTGAATTCCCAGTACTTGATTTTTTTGAGCAGCGATCGCTTTAAAGTTAGATACTACAGAATGAATCAGTTCGGCTATGTCAGCTTCTGTACAATTAGGAGAAACTTTACCAGATTCCAGCCGAGCCATAGTCAATAAATCATCGATTAATAGTTGTAGAGTCTGTGCCGATGAATACATCCTAGCCAGTTTATGCTTTTGCTTTTCTCTGGGATGCTCGATGTTGCTAAGGTTTTCCAGACCCAAAAAGATACTTGTGAGGGGATTTCGTAAATCATGAACAACCATGTTGACCATGTCTTCCCGCAGTTGGAGTAAGTTTTGCAGGTTGTCATACTGGTGCTTAATTCGCAGCATGGAATTAACTCTAGCCCGTAATTATAGGACATTCACGGGTTTGCTGATGAAGTCATCAGCACCTGAAGAGAGGCAGCGGGCTAGGTCTTCTTTACTAGTGAGTGCCGTGACCATAACAATCGGTACTGGCTGCCATTGGGGCATTGCTTTGATTTGTTTGCAGACCTGGATACCATCCATGCCTGGCATCATCACATCTAGTAAAATCAGATCTGGCTCGAATGTATCCAGGTTTGCGATCGCTTCTTGTCCGCAAGCAGCGTAGTGCAGTTGATAATTTTGATTGCTCAATAGGGTTTCGATGACATCAAAATTATCGGGTTCGTCGTCAACGACCAAAATTGATTGGGTCTTCATGAGTTATATTCCTGTTTTGCTAAAAGCTTTTGAATAGTGGCTTCTAATTGCTTTAATTTCATAGGTTTAATAAGGTAATCATTAGCCCCTGCTGCCAGACAACTTTCGCGATCGCCTTTCATCGCTAGGGCAGTCAAAGCAATGATTGGTATATTGGTTAAGTTTGGGTCGCGTCGAATATGTTCCATAGCTTCAATTCCGTCCATCCCAGGCATTTGAATGTCCATGAGAATTAAGTCGGGGTTTTGAGATTGAGCTTGAGTAATGGCTTCTTGTCCGTTTTTTGCTAAAAGTAAGCGATATCCTTTAGCTTTTAGATAGGTGGAGACTGTAATGATATTGGCTTGGTTGTCTTCTGCTAACAAGATTAAGGGAGATGTCTTCTTGGAAGATTGATGGGTTTCGATTTTAGAAGAATGATCGGTTTGTGTTTTGCAAGAAGCTGATGGTGAAATATTACAGGGAAGGTCAAAGGTAAAGGAACTTCCTACCCCAACTTCACTAGTAACTCCAACTTTGCCTTGATGAAGCTCGACGATACGTTTTACTAAAGAAAGTCCTAAACCTGTCCCTGCATATTGACGATTTAGAGCGCTATCAATTTGCACGAAAGGTTGGAATAGTTTTTTGATATGTTCTGGAGCAATGCCTATACCTGTATCGGTGACGGCAATTCGTAAGAAGTGTTGGGATGAGGAGTCGGCAATCTTTGGGTGAATGGCAGAATTTGAAAATATAACTTCTAAAGTTATGCATCCCTCTTCAGGCGTAAATTTTACAGCATTATTGAGTAGATTAATCAAAACTTGGCGGATGCGTCGCTCATCAATCAATAAATCGGGTAAATTCTTAGGTAGTTGAGTTTCTAGGTGAATCCGTTTTTTTAGTGCTTGTTGCTTGATAAATGCCAGACTTGATTTACACAGAGGGGCAATGTTAGTAGAAATTAAATCGAGTTTTATATGACCAGATTCAATTTTGGCAACATCGAGAATATCGTTAATTAGTTCGAGCAAATGAGAACCACTGCCCTCAATGGTTTTTAATGCTTTGAGTTGTTGGTCATTAACCTCCCCAAAAATTTGCTCTTGTAATCCTTCGGTCATGCCTAAAATAGCATTTAGGGGAGTACGGAGTTCGTGGCTCATGTTGGCGAGAAATTCATCCTTGAGACGAGTCGCACGAGCCAGTTCTTCGTTAGAAATTGCCAATTGCTGATTGCGTTCGGTCAATTGCTGCTGAGCTTGCTGTCGTTCGGTTAATTCTTGCTGTAGCTGGTTAAACAAACTTGCTTGCTGAATTGCGATCGCTAACTGATTGGCAATTTGTTGTAGAAACTGGGCTTCAGATTCTTGCCATACACGTTGTTTTCCACAAGCATGGACAACTAAAATTCCCCACAGTTTGTTGTTTTCACCAGGAGCGACCCAACGATGATTTTCGCTGATACGCATTTCTTGTAAAATAGGGGCGACGATTTTAGATTGTATTTTGCCTGTCATAGAGTATTCCATCAGGCAATCTTCCCAGGTATAGTTGGTGTTATCTGGTACTATGTGAGGTTTGCCTTGAGAATAGGAATCAAGAATATCTTGAGACCATACTTCGTCTTCACGGTCAATACCTTTGAGGGTAGGAAAATCATCAGATACTGCTTCTTCAACAATTCTACTTTTGCCATTAGTCAATAGGCGAAAGATAATCACGCGATCGCTATGCATTATATCTTTGACCTGTTGAGTAACTGTTGAAAGAATCTCGCCAATATCTAATGACTCTCGAATTTTTTGAATAATCGTCCCTAAAGCTTGCTGTCTTCGGAGTTGCAGGGCAATTCTAGCTTCGGTTTGTTCACGTACTCTGAGTTCAGACTGTATTTGGTCGTAGAAACTGGCTTGCTGAATGCCGATTGCTAGCTGGTTAGATAATTGCTGAGTTAGGTCAATCTCAGACTGCTGCCATTTGCGGGGTGCTGCACATTGATGAATGCATAACAAACCCCATAATTTTTCACCGCAAAGTAAGGGCATGACTAAGTTAGCCCGTACTTGAAACTTACTGAGAACTTCACTATGACAATTTTTAAGTTTATCTCCTCCATTGCAGTAGATGTCATCAACGGCATAGAATTTACCTTTAGCATAAAGGGATGAAAAGTTTTCACCAAAGCATTGGTCATGGACTCGTACGGCTACTACTGAGGAAAATCCCTCTAGAACAGATTCAGCCACAAATTCTCCATCATCAAAGTTAGAATCTGAGTAAAATTTGAAAATTCCGACTCGATCGGCTTGAATTACCTGACGAATTTCCTGACAAGCAGTATCAAAAATGGTCTGGAGGTCTAGTGATTGCCGAATGCGTTGGGCAATTTCTCTAAGTAATTTTTCTCTTTCTACTTTTTGACGGATTGTTTGTTCAGCTTTTACGCGGTTAGTAATGTCTTGATAAGTACCTAAAACACCTATTACTTCTCCCATCAAGTTATGAAGAGGAATTTTATTCGTTTCAAGCCAAATTTGTTTACCATCAGCTTGTATTTGGGTTTCAATTATTCCTAGCTTGGCTATATCTGATTCCATTACATACTGGTCGTCAATCCGGTAATCTTCTGCTTCTGTTTTTGCCCAAGGCATATCATAGTCATTTTTGCCTATAATATCTTCAACTGATTTGAGACCTGCATCCTGAAGAAAATTACCATTGCAACCTAAATAAACTGAATTTCGATCTTTCCAGAAAATTGATAGTGGAAATGTATACAGTACGGTTTGTAAAAATTGCTGAGATTCACGTAGAGCATCTTCAGCCTTTTTGTGACCATTCCTTAAGTCGCTATCTAGGCAAACTATTTCTGATTCACCGTTAATATTGACGACTAGCTTATGTCCTCGACAAAATGGTGCAATTTCTTGAGTTTTATCTTGGGTTTTATCTTGTATATTATTCAAATAAATTGCTACTTGAGTGCAGAGAAAGTTAAGAATGGTAATGACGTCTTCTGTAAAGATACCAGTGGTAGAAAAATTTTCTACATACAAAATACCAATTAGATGCCCTTGCTTGAGAATAGGTAAGCCAAGAAGACATGAAGGTTTGTGCTGCTGGAGATACTGATCAATGATGGGTAAGTCGGTTTCAAGTTCGTTAATAACTATTATTTCTTGGTTTTTTTTAAGATAGTTGATTAACTTAATAGGTAAGTTAGGATTGTCTTCAAGAAATTCGGGATAAAGCTCTGTAGTTTCAGATGTGGCAATGGCTTTTATCTGCAAATCCCCATTAATATTAGTTAGCATAAATACGCAGCGATGAGCAAAGACACTCGGCAGGTCATCGCAGCCGGAATTTTGCATAATAATTTGCATAATAATTTGAAAGAGCTTATCTATTAGCTTATCCGGTTGAGTAATACCTAAAATTTCTTGAGAGGCTTCGAGGATAGCCACATAATTTGTAGGTTCTCTATTGATGGGGTATTCAACCATCCTAACTATTCCACTAAATTCCTTAATGCTTCTAGATTTAGTGTTCCCAAACTATTTTGAATAATTCTTATAAAAGTAATTTTTTTCATTTTTTATCTTGACATAAATGTATAATTTTCTATTAATAAAAAATTATACATTCAGACATGTTTTATCTTAAATTTCACAAACTTTAAACAAATATTTTTTTTGATTTCAAGGCAATTTAAATATATAAAAATCAGATTTTATTTGTGAAATTATCTTTAAAAAAACAGAAGAGATCCCTACATGTAAATACGATTTATTTAATACTATTGCGATACATTTATACACCCATACTTGAAGCCAGAAGCTTCAGAGCTTATGCAAGGAGCAAAGACTATTTTTTATGTATTAAATACTACTAGATTTTCTACTACCTTTCTTTGATGAACCTAATACGTGAAAATAGAAGATTCAAAAGCTGAAAAATTACACCTTTTGAAAAATTACACCTTTTACAGGTTAAAAGAGGCGTAGCTGACGCTACGTCTCCAGAAAAATGTAGATTAAGCACTGTTTGTTTTGATTGCAAATTGTAGATGCTTATGGTTATAAAATTATTCAGTTGGGGTAGCAATCAAATCAGCTCCTAAACGCTGAAAAGATAAACGTTCGTTGGTCACATCTACAAAAATAGTGTCACCATTGTTAAATTCTCCTCTCAACATAGCTTTCGCAATCTGAGTTTCCAATTCACGCTGAATAGCTCTTTTTAGGGGACGAGCTCCATAAACCGGGTCGAATCCCACCTCCGCTAAAAAGTCAAGAGCACTATCGGATAACTTCAAACTCATCTTGCGATCGCTTAATCTTTCTCTGAGTCTTCCAACTTGGATTTGAACTATCTGACGTAATTGGTGTTTCTGTAAGGAGTGGAAGATGATAATTTCATCGATACGGTTAAGAAATTCGGGACGGAAGCTGTTACGCATTGCTTCCATGACTCGTTGTTGCATTTCGTCATAAAGACTATCATCTCCTGCGACATCGAGAATATATTGAGAACCAATGTTACTGGTCATGATAATAATGGTATTTTTGAAGTCCACGTTATGACCTTGAGAGTCCGTAACTCTACCGTCATCTAGGACTTGCAGCATCACATTAAATACATCGGGATGAGCTTTCTCAATTTCGTCAAATAATACTACCGAGTAGGGACGACGACGAATTGCTTCAGTTAATTGTCCCCCTTCATCGTAACCAACATATCCTGGAGGTGCACCGATGAGTCTGGAAACGGAATGCTTTTCCATATACTCAGACATATCAATCCGTACCATCGCTTCATCGGTATCAAACAGATAAGCAGCTAAAGCTTTCGCTAACTCGGTTTTACCAACACCAGTCGGACCTAGGAAAATAAAACTAGCTGTGGGACGATTCGGGTCAGAAAGTCCTGCACGAGAACGAGCGATCGCGTCTGCAACTGCGGTAACTGCTTCGTCTTGTCCGATGACTCTTTGATGTAGTTCTTGTTCTAAGTTCAGCAGCTTTTCTTTTTCAGATTCTACTAGCTTACTGATGGGTATACCTGTCCATTTAGAAATAATTTCAGCAATATCAGATTCGGTTACTTCTTCGCGCAGTAGAGATTTACCCGTATGCTGAGTTTGAGTCATTTCGCTTTCTGCGTTTTCTAACCGACGATGCAGTTCGGTCAATTTACCGTACTTTAATTCTGCAGCTTGATTGAGGTCATAATTACGTTCTGCTTGCTGAATTTCTTGGTTAACTCGGTCTATCTCTTCTTTGATGTGCTGAATTTTAGCAATAACGTCTTTTTCGGATTTCCATTGAGCATTTAAAGCTCTTTGTTCTTCTTTAAAATCAGCTAGTTCTTTTTCTATTCTTTCTAAACGTTCCCGGGAAGCTATATCGCTTTCCTTCTGTAGGGATAGTTTCTCCATTTCTAATTGGAGAATTTTCCGGTCGATTTCGTCAAGTTCTTCTGGTTTGGAGGTAATCTCCATTTTTAGTCTAGCTGCTGCTTCATCTACCAAATCAATAGCTTTATCTGGTAGAAAACGGTCTGAAATATATCGATTTGATAAAATAGCAGCTGCAACTAAAGCACTATCAGAAATTTTCACCCCGTGGTGAACTTCGTAACGCTCCTTTAGTCCCCGCAGAATAGAAATAGTATCTTCTACTACAGGTTGGTCTACATAAACCTGTTGAAAACGTCTTTCTAAAGCTGCATCCTTCTCAATATATTTACGGTACTCATCCAAAGTTGTTGCACCAATACAGCGCAATTCTCCCCGGGCTAACATTGGTTTAAGCAAGTTACCAGCATCCATAGAACCTTGGGTTGCACCTGCACCAACTACTGTATGAATTTCATCAATAAATAGAACTATATTTCCCTCGGATTCGGTAACTTCTTTCAATACAGCTTTTAGACGCTCTTCAAACTCACCCCGGAATTTAGCTCCAGCGATTAAAGCACCCAAATCCAAACTAATTAACTGTCTATCTTTCAAAGATTGGGGTACATCACCAGCCACAATTCTCTGAGCTAAACCTTCAGCGATCGCTGTTTTACCAACACCAGGTTCGCCGATAAGTACGGGATTATTCTTAGTACGACGGGACAAAATTTGAATAGTACGGCGAATTTCATCATCTCTTCCAATCACTGGATCGAGTTTATTTTCCCGCGCTGCCTCAGTCAAGTCACGTCCATATTTTTCTAATGCTTGATATTTACCCTCTGGGTTTTGGTCGGTCACTTTTTGGTTCCCACGAATTTCTTTAATAGTATTTTTTAGTTTGCTTTCATTGAGTCCAAACTCCTGAAGCAAACCTTTACCAAAGCGGTTATCTTTGGCATAAGCCAATATTAAATGTTCAATAGAAATATATTCGTCGTCGAATTCCTTGCGGTAAGATTCGGCGCGATCTAAAAGTTGGTCTAAACTCTTACCTAAGTATATAGACTCGCTGCTACCAGATACAGTTGGTTGACGTTGAATAAATTTATCAGTATTTTCACGCACCTTAATGATATTCGCACCCGCTTTAGTCAGAATACTGCTAGCGAGTCCTTGCTGCTCTAGAAGCGCTTTCATCAGATGTTCGCTTTCAATTTGCTGCTGTCGATTATTTTTAGAAACATCTGGAGTATGGGCGATCGCTTCCCAAGCTTTCTCGGTAAATTGATTGGGATTGTTAGGCTGCATAAGTTTTCTTGAAGGAACGAACAGCTTACTAAGTATAGAACTATGATTTCAAACACGAAACTAGTTCTTATCAAACATTGTAGGAACAAATGTTAAACAAATTGGATCGGCGATCGCACCTCTAAAGGGTAGAATTACCGTCCTTTGAGAATAATTTCTTCCTAGGAAAAAAATATTTATATCATCTAGAGTGACTTGGGTGAGAATATATTTTTGGAATATTTTGCAAATTTACTAAAGTTAACCTAACCAATCCATTTTGATTATCGGTTCTGAATTTGGGAAATATAGGTTTAACTCGCTGAAGAAATTAGAAAGGAATCGGAAACCTAAATCAAATGGATCAGCAATCAAAACATAATGAAAATCCCAAGGAAAACCCTTGTCATATTTGTGGTTCTCAAAAATTTATCTGGGGACGTAGCGTAGGTAATCAGCATGACTGGGTTTATTTTCGCCCAGATAAAGGTGTTTGGGGTGATGGTGAAAAACTTAGCGCTCGTAAGTGTATTAAGTGTCAGAATGTACAATTTTTCGCGGATGTGAAATATTTCTAAAGTGCTATAGGGAGGAAATAGAAACCTGTCCTAACCAATCTGACGGTTGCGATAATTGAATTTTTAAAAACCTTCAATTGAACATTTCTGCGGAAAAGGTACACTACAACCGTTAATTTAACCATGGAATTCACCCCCATGCTGAGATTAAAGGAGTGTTAATGAGTGGTTTATAAAATCATTCTCGGATTTACTCCAGGGAACCTACACGGTCAAAAGGAAAAAATCGTTTGTAGACCTTACCAATAATATTTTTACGAGGTAGGAAACCCCAACAGCGACTATCATAGCTACTCTGACGATTATCCCCCAAGACGATGTAGGAATCGGCAGGTATGATAATAGCTTCGGAAAGTAATGGTTTCTCTACTCCAGAAAGACAAACATCAATAACTGTTTTTCCCTCTTTCGCTACATATTTGCTTTCATCAAGAAGTTTATCGTTAATGTAAACTTTTCCTTCTTTTAATTCAAACCTTTCACCAGGTAAACCAACAATACGTTTAATAAAAGCGTCTTTATATCCCTGTTCTCTTAATGATGTGGTGGGTGAGAAAACTATAATATCTCCACGTTGGGGATTTTCAAAGTTGTAAATTAACTTGTTTATTAAAACCCTATCAGCTTCTGACTGATTAGGTGAACCGCTTAATGTTGGTTCCATATTACCTGAAGGTATCCAACGGGTTTCAAATCCTCTGGATATAAATCCTAAACTATCGTACAGGAAGCCTGAGACAGCAATCATTACAGAAACTACAATTGCTAATTTATCGGAATTTTCACGACGTACAGGTGCAAGTTTGTAAGTCACAAATGAAAATATAGCGATCGCTATTGTTCCGATAAATGGTGAAATCATAGAAACGAATATTACTACAACTATCGCTAGTATTCCAGCAAACCACTTACCAATATAAAAGTTACCAAAACCAAAAAATATTTGAGAAATGAACATTCCCAACCAGGGGTCTTTATTTTGTTTGCGTAACTCTTCAAATTCTGAAGTATTGTTTTTTTTTGCTTGAGTATGAGCGTCAAATAAATTCCAGAACCAAATAATTGGTATAAATAATAATAAAGCCGCTCCAATCAAGAAATTTCCATTGGTGCTTAAAATTTGCCAAATTCCGATTATGGATAAAGCAGTATACAAAAATATTAAAAGATATCCTCTAGTCTTTTTTCCTGAATATATTTGTCCAATTCCTGGAAAAAGGCTTGATAGATTAACTGATAGCCAAGGTTCTTTATTAGACATGATACATGCAAAGTCGATAATCCCATTGGTTAATGGATAGTAGCCTATCACCTATGGATAATTGAGTTATTGGTATGTGTAAAATTTCTTAACTATCCCCATTTTCCTATAGGAAAGAAAACCGGGAAATTCGGCTAATTAATCTCCTGACTTAATCTCATCATCTCGATTTATTTTTTTGTCACCTTCAATTTTTTCTTCAAATACAGCATTTATTTTCTCCTCATTCTTCTCATTTATAGATGTATCGCTAACCAAAACTAATTCGGTTTCTGCATGAGTTTGACCCTGCCATTTATCCAAGATATCTTTGAGTAATACCTGATTTATCCAGATTTTAGCTACAACGGTGAGGGGAAGAGCTAGCAGTAAACCTAAAAAACCAAAGAAATAGGCAAAAAATAACTGAGAAATTAAAGTAACAGCTGGTAGTAATGACACCTGATGCGCCATAACTATAGGAGTAAGAAAATTACTTTCCACCTGCTGGATAACGAAATATAAAATTAATACACCCAAGGACTTTAAAGGAGTATCCAGAAGCGCGATCGCCATTGCAGGAACAACACTCATGGTCGGACCCAAGTTAGGAATTAGGTTCAAAAATCCTGCTAAAATACCCAAGGCTAAGGCTGCTGGAACTTGCAAAAAGTATAAACCGATAGCGCTCATCAAACCGACAATACACATGGCGATGAATGCTCCAGAAACCCATCCCTGCAAAGAGTCTTCGCATTCATCTAAGATACCATCTACCCTGCGTCGATAGAAGGAAGGAAATAATCTCATAAAACCTTTGCGGTAAGAAACTGGGTCGGCTAAAAACATTCCCGTTAACACTAATACTAGGAGCAATTTCAACACAACTTCCAGGGAACCAGAAACAAAAGCGAAAGAACTACCTAAAATTCTCTGGATTATCGGTTCAGCCTGCTTTAATAAGTTATCTATATCCGGAATGTAAGGAATTAATTGAGTAGGGATACGGGTTTCTAACTCCGTTAACCAAAGATTTAGACGTTGTAAACCTTGAGGAACTTTACTAGTAAGTTCTTGAAACTGGTCTGCAAAGGGAGGGACGATTATCCAGAAAAAACCAGCGATCGCACCAAAAAATATAAATACAGATAAAAGTACAGCAAATCCCCGTTTGAGTTTCCAAGTTTGAAAATACTTTGCCAATCTATTCAAACTTGTAGCAATTACAATTGCAGCAAACATCAGCAACAGCACTTCTCGAATTTGCCACAATATATATAGAGATACGAGTATGGCGATTAAACCAATCCATTGACCCAACTTCACACCCTAACTCCTAGTTAATAATACATTCCACTATATTATTCTCTGCTTTGTTAGCTGATTTTGGTAACTTTTACTGAAAATAATTGGTGAGTGAAGAATAAGGAGTGTTAAGCATACCCCTGGTTAGAAACCAGGGGATTTAGCCTTTGTCCATAAATGAACTCGACAAGGTGTACTTAAAACACCTCTATTTACTTCCCCAAGATTAACTCTTAGAGTTGTCTTTACTTTGACTAGGATATTCGCTGCCCCATTACAGTCGGCGTTGATTAATTCACCACTGGATGTTTTATATAAGCCTCGTTTAATTCGTTTCCCTGATGGCTTCCAATTATCGGGTTTTGCACCAACTGTAGGGATAAAATCATCATTCAAAAACGAACTTTTCGAGG
>JBHJJE010000079.1:0-48708 GCA_050042865.1 Mastigocoleus sp. | reverse complement strand
GAATTAACGACAACTTCTTTGAATTAGGGGGAGATTCAATTTTAGCGATTCAAATTATTAGTCGCGCTAATCAAGCGGGAATTCAGATTACACCAAAACAGTTATTTCAACATCAAACTATCGCTGAGTTAGCAGCAGTAGGAACTCAAACCCCGTTAATAGAAGCCGAACAAGGAATTATTACAGGTTCCGTCCCCCTCACTCCAATTCAGTATTGGTTCTTTGAACTGCAAAAACCTAACCCCCATCACTTCAATCAAGCTGTTTTACTCAAAGTAAAAACCAAACTAAAATTGAATTAGATAAAGCAAGCATTGCAAGAATTATTAATACATCATGATGCATTGCGACTGCGATTTGAGCAAACCGAATCTGGTTGGAACCAGTTTCATACCGAACCCAGTTCAGAAATTCCTCTCACCTGTTTTGACCTTTCCATACTGACAGATTTACAACAACAAAACGCAATCACAAATATCGCTAATCAAATTCAGAAAAGTCTTAATTTTTCAATAGGTTCAGTAATACGAGTTGCATTATTTAACTTAGGTAAAAATCAAACCAGTCGCTTATTATTTGTAATTCACCATTTAGTCATTGACGGCGTTTCTTGGCGGATATTATTATCAGATTTACAAACCGCATACCAACAACTAAGTCAAGGGAAAACAATTCAACTGCCATTAAAAACCACTTCATTTAAACAATGGTCAGAACATTTACAAATATATGCAAACTCACATGAATTATCTGAATTTTATTATCATCTTCCTTCTTCAAAATCGAAAGAATTAAGAAAAGATTTTCCTAACATAATTGCTACCAGCGAACGAATAGAAATAGTCCTTTCCCCAGAACATACCCAAGCATTATTAAAGGAAGTTCCCACAGCATATAATACCCAAATCAACGAAATATTACTAACAGCTTTAGTCCAAACATTTGCTCAATGGACGGGTGAAGCATCTCTTTTTATTGATTTAGAAGGACACGGAAGAACCGAATTATTTGATAACCTTAACTTGTCTCGTACAGTGGGTTGGTTTACAAATATATTCCCGGTAAACTTAGATTTAGAAGAATTATCAGATATTAATCATCCAGGAGAAGCAATCAAACTCATCAAAGAACAATTACGCATACCTAATAATGGTATAGATTACAGCCTATGGCGGTATTTAAAAACTGATGAGACACAAAATAAGATAATAAATAATAAAACTCCACAACCCGAAATCAGCTTTAACTACCTAGGACAATTCGACTCGATACTAACAAATTCTCATATATTTGAACTTGCAAAAGAATCTTCCGGTGTAACCCAAGACCCCAACTCACCAAGACGTTATTTATTAGAGATTAACGGTGCAATAATTGAAGAGAAACTAAGATTTACCTGGACTTACAGCAACCATTACTACGATAAATCAGCGATAGATAATTTAGGAGAAAAATATCTAGAATCTCTAATAAAATTAATCGAACATTGTCAATCTCCCGAAGCTGGAGGTTACACACCCTCAGACTTTTCCCTAGCAGAAATTGAGCAAGAGCAAATTGATAATATTTTAGGTCTGGTTGATTTTGAGTAAATAGATTGCAAATATATTATTTCTACATTTGCAATCTGTTTATATACATCTTGCACCAAAGAGATATTATTTAATCAGAATTTATTATCAATTTCCAAAGCTTTCTTAGAGCGCTTCAAAAGTTTGTAAGCGGCTTTAATTTCTTGATATGCTCTAAAAGAGGATATTTTGCCATTGGTCTGCAAATTAGCAATGTAATTTGTAATGTGAGAAAATTCCTGTAAATTAGCATTAAATACCAGATTTTTTGGCTTGCAATCTCCACGATAAGAACTACGAGGATACAAAAAATTATATTTATCCATCATTTCCTTCCTTATAGAATATAGAAATTTTTTAGCTATTTAATTAACTATTGTTTATTTCATTTTTTTTGATTGGAAAATATTATACTCAAGAATTTACCAGTTTACTGTAATAAAATTTACATCACTTAAACTAAAGATATACTTTTCTTAACTTAATCATAATCTTTGAGATGATCCTTCTATCTCAATTGATTTATAGTTATATAATAATTTTTATCAATAATTCCTTAAGTAAAGACTTGTCTTCCTCTATAACCTTGGAATTTCAATCCAATACGGTCGGAAATACTGTATCAGTATGTAAAATCAAGGATTTAAAATGAATTCTATTCCAGACTCTAATAATTTCTTTGAAGATAAATATCTGCGAGAGGATAAAGTTCAAAAATGGTCAGCGATGATTGACGGTTTTCGTTTTAGGTCGGTCAATAAAGTTGACAAATATTGCCAAAGGTACCATCGGTAACATCGGTAATAAGCAAATTAGCCATTGGTTCAGGGTTAGTGGTGCTGTTTCAAACAGCAGGTTCATAACCTTCCACTGGCTAAATATGATTTGTAAAATAACAGCACCAACGATACCCACAATCAAAATTGGTGCATTTGTAACGGATGTAGCTTTTCGACCTATGTAGTTGAACAAACTAATCCCTAATTGACTGATGCTCAGAAGATAGATGATACGAGCAGCAACGAGGGCTTGAATTGCCATCGTGCGAGCAACTGCAATATCTCCAGTATTATATTTTGCCCATTCAAATATGCCAAAAATCAAAATCCAATTAAATAACGAAACTATTAAAATTCGGCGTAATAATTTACTAGTAATTAAGGGTTCTTTCGGATTGCGTGGAGACTCCTGCATTAAACCGTTTGATTTGGGTTCAAAGGCTAGGGGAACAGTCATGGTGAGGGAATTAATCATATTTAACCAAAGTACTTGTAGCGAGAGAATCGGTAAATCTCTTGCTAACAAAGCACTAATTAAAATGGTCATAGATTCACCACCATTAACCGGTAAAAGAAACGCAATTGCTTTTCTCAGGTTTTGATAGACGGTGCGTCCTTCTTCCACTGCTGCTTCAATAGAGGCAAAGTTATCGTCGGTGAGGAGCATGTCAGCCGCTTCTCGCGCTACTTCAGTTCCACCTTTCCCCATTGCAATACCAATGTCGGCTTGTTTTAAGGCTGGAGCATCATTTACTCCATCTCCGGTCATAGCAACGACTTCTCCTTTTGACTGCAATGCTTCTACTAATTGCAGCTTTTGAGCGGGAGCTACTCTTGCAAATACGTCTCCATCTTCAACAGTTTGAGCAAGTTGGGAATTTTCCATCTTGACTAATTGTCGTCCCTCAAATGCCAGTACTTGCTCTGTCTTTTGGATACCCATGCGTTGAGCAATTGCCCGAGCCGTTGCTATGTGGTCTCCGGTAATCATTTTTACATTAATTCCGGCAGACTGACAGGCGTGGACAGCGGCGATCGCCTCTGGACGGGGCGGGTCAATCATGCCTTGTAATCCCAAAAATACTAAGTCTGTTGCAATGTCATCATGATCTATCGAATGGTGATGAGAACCGACTATTTTTCGAGCAGAAGCTAATACTCGCAACCCTTTTTCTGTCATCGTTTGAACAGCCTGCTCAATTTCTGACTGTTGCAAAGGAATAGCCTCACCTTGCAGATTCATCATCTCAGAACAACGGCTCAAAAGCGCTTCAACTGAACCTTTAACGTAAATTGTTCGGGGATGAATATCATGCAAAGTCGCCATGTATTGATACTGAGATTCAAAAGGTATGGAATCTAACCGTGGCTTTGAAGCTGCTAACCCGTACTGACTCAAATCGGCTTTAGCCGCAGCCGCAATTAACGCTCCTTCGGTTGGGTCGCCGACCACCGACCAATTTTCTCCTGTTTGCTTTAATTGCGAGTCGTTGCAAAGTACCCCGGCTATTAGGCATTCCTGTAGAACTGGAGGTAAACCATCCTCAAACGGACTTTCTAGTTTGCCGTTGACAGCTATACCGATATCACCTTTGGGACTATAACCACTTCCACTAACCAGATAATGCTGTCCCCCAGCCCAAATAGCCTGTACTGTCATTTGATTTTCTGTCAGTGTTCCGGTTTTGTCAGAACAAATTACGGTAGCACTACCGAGGGTTTCAACGGCTGGAAGTTTACGAATAATCGAATTACGACGAGCCATGCGGTTGACACCAATTGCTAAGGTGATAGTAACTACTGCTGGTAATCCCTCTGGAATTGCGCTGACTGCTAGAGCAACAGCAGCTTCAAACATATAAATCCAGGATTCACCCTGTCCCAATCCAATAGCAAAAGTCAGGGTTGCCAGAGTTAAGATTACGTAAAGCAGGGTGCGACTGAACTTCTCAAACTTACGGGTTAGGGGGGTGCTGAGGCTAACTCGTCGCTCCATTGATTGAGAAATCTGCCCAACTTCTGTAGCATCTGCCGTAGCGACAACAATCCCTGTACCCTGCCCAAAGGTGACAAAACTCCCAGCGTAGGACATATTAATTCGTTCTGCTAGGGGGGTATCCTTCGATAAAGGTTGAACGGATTTTTCCACTGGTAATGATTCCCCCGTTAAAGCAGATTCATCAACCTGTAAATCGCGAGTTTTTAGTAGTCTCAAGTCCGCTGGAACTTTATCTCCCGATGCTAGCAGTACCACATCTCCCGGTACTAAATCCTGGGACGCGATTCGTAGCGTTTGACCTTCTCGCAGAACCGTGGTTTCCGTAGTTACGGCTTTGGCAAGAGAGGCGATCGCACCTTCTGCTTTAGCTTCCTGCACGTAGCCGATTGTTGCATTGATAAGTGTCACTCCCCAAATTACGGCTGCATTAGTCCAAGAACCCAAAAATGCTTTGACAGCACCTGCAACTAATAAGATGTAGAGGAGCGGTTGATTAAACTGTAATAAAAATCTTAGCCAAGCAGGCTTTCCAGGTTTTATGGGTAGTTGATTCCAACCATAGGTTTTATAGCGAATAGCAACTTCCTCTGCTGTTAAACCCCTTTCTAAATTGCTACTGAACTTTTCAATAACCGACAGAACAGACAGTTCATGACAAGAAGGAGATTTCAATTGATCTTGCAACATGTCTTCCTATAAACCCTATGGGTTTTCCTACCCCTGTAAATTAATATTAGCTCATACCTAATCTTGTATGCATAGAATGTACCCATTGAGGTCATAGATATTAGCAATTTTAAATTTAGTATTCGGGTATTTAGGAAATATATTGGTATATCCTCACAAGTTCCTCACATTTATTTGGTATTAAGAACGAAGCTGTATCCTAATCTATAAAGAAACTGTGTTTACCATTCGTGATGTGTAAACCCCCGCAATTTTATTCGGGGGATATAAACGAATAACGGAAGTCCTCTTTTAGAGGACTGAAGAAACCTTGAAAAAAGTCTTATTAATTACCGTGAATTTTATTTTTGGTCATTTATACCTATAGGTGCAAGATTTGAGACTTTGCTATCGCTGGGTTCGTAATGACAAGTGTTTAGCCAGACATCATATAACATCTCTTACCCCTACTGAATCTGTACAAAACCCATACAGCGATGGTGCGATCGCACCCGCTGTAAGCGATCGCAAAAATCAAGCGATACCTGCAATATCAAATCCGCTAGTATCAGCAGGAGCAAATAAGTTGATCACATTTACATCTCCACCGTTAATTTCCCAGACTTGATATGTACTCTCAGCTATACCCCATATAATATCTTCCTTACCGTCCCCGGTAACATCTTCAATATCCACAACTTCTGCATTATCAATGGTTTGATTAAGAGTAACAGCATTATTCCCATCAGTTCTACCCTCGAACCAAATACCGACTTGATTGCTGCTGGAGTTATACCAGATAATATCATCTGCACCTCCACCGCCGACATTACCTACTCCCGCAACTTCCCAACTAGTATCTGCGACTTGATCAATAGAAAAAGCTTTACCATTATCAGTTTGAGCTTCTAACCAAATACCGTTTTCACCGGTTTCATCGTTCCTCCAAATAATATCATCGCGACCATTACCATCAATATCGCCGACCCCTTCAATATCCCAATTAGTATCCTCAACTTGAGGAATTAAGAAAGATTTACCGCTATCAGTTCGACCTTCTAACCAAATTGCATTCTGTCCATCAGAAGAATTTCTCCACAGTAAGTCTTCTTGACCATTCCCGTCAAAATCACCTACTTCTTCAATATCCCAGTTAGTATCTGCAACTGTAGAAAGTTGGTTTCTATCTGGGGACTCATTAGTACTAGATACGGTAAAACGAATATTCTCACCAGTACTATCATCCCGTCCAAATAACTGAAACTCTATGGAATTACTAGGAGGTTGAGGTTGAGGTTCTGGGTCAGGATTGTCTGGTGGAGTTGAGGGAACTTCACTTGGGTCATCGTAAATAGTAACTGTTGCGCTACCTGTATCAGGACTGATTGTACCTCCAGAAACCGCTGTCACATTCCAGGTAATTTCTTGAGGACTATCATCTTGTCCATCATTAAAGATTGGTATATTAATGCTAGCGTTTTGCTCAACAATGGTTATCTCAAAAGCTGAAAAATCCTGAGCTGGAGATACATCTACTGGAAAATCAGCTAATCCGCTTGTACTGATTTGAAATACATCCCATTGGTTAATTGCTTGAGCAATACTACCTTCTAGTCTAATAACTGTTCCTTCCGCTGGAGGTGGTTCACTGAGGCTAAAGTTAAAGCTAAAAGGTGTACCCTCACTTTCTACTAAAGTATCAGCACTAAGACTAAAACTAACTTCCGGATCAAAATAACCTTGATAGGTTTCCTGTAACTCTTGAGAAAAAATTACAGGAGTGCGAGGATTACCAATGAATGTATCTAAATTCCAAGTACCTTTGAAGTCTTGATGACCTACTACATGAGAAGATGCTGCAATATTAGCTCCTGTAAGCTGGTATAACTGCTGTAAAAATAGCTGTCCTAGGGCTCCTTGAGCTAGGTTACATCCATAGAGTAATATATCGGTTCCTTGCAGTATCTGACTCCAAGTTTTGATCTGCTCGGAATGGCGATTTAGGGTTGCTTTGTTAAGCTGAGTATTTCCTAAATAAAGACATCCTGGAGAACCATGAGAGACAATGTGAATACTGGATATAGATGAACTGGAGTTCTTATATTGTTTCAGAACTTCGTTAATTTGCTCGATACCATCAGCTTGAGTATCAAGTACTAGTACATCTACTTCTATATCTAAGTTGGAATTTAGGTCTGCTTTGAGGAGTTGAACATCTTTTACATTTCCATCAATAAGAATCAATGCATTGCTTGTTTTTACTTGAGATGGAGTTTGTCCATATTTAGATTCAGCTTTGGGTTTAAATGCTATTAAAGATGTATTTGCGCTCATACTATGACTTCCTGAGAGTAGGTTTCTTGAGAGTAGGTTTCTTAAGAATAATCTCCTAAAAATATATTTCCTAAGAAACTTATACAGAGCTTAAGTTTGAAGGACTAGGAGTTATTTTTCGACAGACTGTGGTGAGTAAATTCTATTAGACTTCTCCGATAACTAGCTTGAAAACCCGGTGATTATTCAGCTAAAAATTAATTTCCAGAGATGTCTATTGATTACTACTTTAATAAACAATAATAGACAATATGTGCTAACAATAACATCAATTGTTCTGAGAATAAATTTCATTTAACTAAAATTTTAAGGAAAATATATTTTTACCAGAATCTTACATGTATGTATGTTGATTTACAAAATTTATAATTATAAATTTTGTAAATCATAATCATTAGTTTAAAATCAATTTGACTGCTAGTATTTTGAGGTGTAGATAATATTCTTTTTGTTAGGGATATGCGATACCTCCGGTTTAACTTCGTTATCGCCTATCCCCTAGTTTTGATGGGCTTTTTAAAAACCATCATGCAACCAGCAATACCTGAAAATATTAAAATTTATTTGTAATTCAGACAGAATGGTTTTGCCAAAAATGATTTATTTGATTACCAACTAATTGAGGATTAAAGTAGTGAAAAAAGTGATAGCCATCCGGACAAAACCATAAAGTGTCTCCATTTTTAAAGTATTCAGTCCAAGTGTTAATAGTATTTTTAGACACTATAGTATCTGTATTACTACCACATACCATTAAAGGTACAGAAACTTTTTCTGCTGGGAAATTTACGATTTTAAATAGTGAATGCATACAGGGAGACATATTTAAATCTTTATCTAAAGCAGCTATCAGTGAATCTATCCGATGGGGTATTCTATGAATCCCGAATAAACTATGAACAATATTAGTTAGTATTTCTTGACGACTAAAATTAAAAAACAAATGACGCTGTGTATAATAATGGGCATGCCAGGTAGTTGCTGGTTGTGGAGAGACTGCTAGCAATGTTAAAGTACGGATACGCCAAGGATATAGTCTGGCAAAAAGTAAAGCGATCGCACCGCTAATTCCGTGACCTATGAGGTGAACTTGATATAGTTCTGATTTTAGGAAGAAGATGTAGAGTAATTCTAAAGCTGTTTCTATGGAACTGGATTCATCGCAGTCATTTTGTATATACTCCCATGGGGTGATTTTGAATAATTTGCTCAAATGCTGCTGTAGAGGTAAATCAAATTTTTTTAAGCTAGGACTTGCATTTATCCAAACTGCATCATATTTGCTAGACATATTTATCAATAAATAGAAGAAAAGATAAAAGGATAAATTGATTTCAGAAAAAATTTCTACAAAATAGATTACGATAAAACTTTCTTGTATAAGGTTTTGATTAAGAATCTTTGATTCAAGATTCAAAAGATTGCGTATTTGCAAGAAAATAGTTATTCAAAAATATTCATGTAGAACAAAAAAGAAGTAGTTACTTTTTTAGTATGGAATGCAATATCTCATCAGAGAATAATCATTTTCTGCATCCAATTTAACTACTCAGGTAAATAAAATAATATTTTTATATGAAGATATAATAATGACAGTATCTTGCTATAGCTGAAATTTGCGTGTCACTTGGGTGAAGTTCTGATATTGTAGTTGAGCTTCTTCAATTGTCATGATAAGTACAATTACAGTAACATTAGGTAGGATAGGAATTATTGTTTACTTGCTTTTAAGGCTTCTTATCCTGTAGATTTTATTTACGATGAGCAATTCTAGATGAACTCCTTGGTCAATAATTGCAGCTAGTTGAGAATAATTATAAATAAATTTAAGTGTATTGAATGTATACTGGACAATAAATATGAATGGAGTATTTATCTTAAGTCTGCTATTGTCTCAAAGCTTCTGATTACTTGCTTTTTATGAGTGTTTTAATTTTATTTTCAGAAAATCGCAATTTTTAAATTTGAGGTAATATGTCAATTGAATTATGAAAGAATAATTTAATTGATTTTTCGGCGTTGTAAATAATAGATACATATCAAAATATATATAAGTAAAAGATAAACATAATTTTTATTAGCGGGTGCACCTATGAAGGTGGAAATAACATTTTTTCTGTAAATTAATTGGGAATCATCTAAAATTCTAGAGTTATCAATAATCAATGAAGAGTAATCATCGTCAGCTATGGAATAAATTTTGGAGGGTGAGTAAACCTTACTGGATTTCTCAGGAGAGACAAGGTGCATTAGCTTTAGTGCTAATTTTGATACTATTATCAGTTAGTAGTAGCGGTTTCTTGGTATTTGAAATTTTGCAAAGAGGAGAGTTGGTCTCTTCTTTAGCTGCTAGAAATTCTCGAAGATTTTCACAATCTTTACTATTTTTAGTGGGGATTGTTCTTGCTACTATTCCCCTAATATCTTTTAAAACTTATATACAAGGTAAACTAAGTTTATACTGGCGGAGATGGTTAACTGATCGTTTTTTGAGTGGTTATTTAAACAATCTCAATTATTATCGTCTTAATTTTAATGAAAATATAGATAATCCCGACCAACGCATTGCTGAAGATATTAATAATTTTACACAACAGTCTTTATATTTACTGGTTATATTATCTGATTCGGTTTTACAGCTAATCTTATTTGCTGGGGTTTTGTGGTCAACTTCTCCATTACTGATGTTAGTGCTGATTATTTATGCTTTCGGAGGAACTATAATCACAACATTGATTTTTGGACGGAAATTGATTGCAATTAATTTTAAACAAATTAAACGAGAAGCAGATTTTCGATTTGGGTTGATTAGAGTTCGAGATAATGCAGAAGCGATCGCATTTTATCGGGGTCAGAAACAAGAGTCGAATCAAGTAAAAAGACACTTCACTAAGGTTTTTAAAAACTTCCAGTATTTAATTCGTTGGCAGTTTGGTTTAACTATCTTTCAAAATGGATATCAGTATATTAACTTTATTTTACCTTTTGTTATCCTTGCACCGCGCATTTTTGCAGGGGATTTAGAAATTGGTTCAGTGACGCGATCGCAAGCTGCTTTTGAAAGGATTGGTTTTGCTTTGGGTTTAATAATCAATCAGTTTGAAAAGTTGAGTGCTTTTAGTGCTGGTGTTAATCGTTTAGATTCATTGATGGATTCTACACAAATATTACAACCTCAAAACTATACTCAGAAACATAAATCGCAATCCTTCACGCCAGATAGTAGCATTAATGTTACAGAAAATTCAATGGAAGATTCAGCCTTAAAGGTTGAGCATATCACTCTTCAAACACCACTAAATCATCAAACTATCATTGAAGACTTATCTCTGAGTCTGAATACGGGAGAATCCTTACTAATTATAGGTGATAGCGGCGTAGGTAAAAGTTCATTATTACGAGCGATCGCGGGATTATGGAGTGTGGAAAGAGGTAGTATTAATAGACCGAAATCAACAGACATTTTATTTTTACCCCAGCGTCCCTACATGATTATAGGCTCATTACGGGAACAAGTTTTATATCCTGATTTAAATCGGGATTTTCAAGACTCAGAATTGATTCAAATTTTGAATACAGTTAATTTATCAAAACTGGTGGATAAGTATAAAGATTTGGAAACAGTCGAAGACTGGTCAAGTTTACTTTCTATTGGAGAACAACAACGTTTAGCTTTTGCCCGTTTACTGCTAAGTTTACCAAAATACGCCATCCTAGATGAAGCTACCAGTGCCTTAGATGAGAGTAACGAAGAATTACTTTATCAACAGCTGCAAAAAACTCCAACTGCTTATATTAGTGTCGGTCACAACCCAGAATTATTTAAATATCATCAAAAAATTTTAGAAATAGTAAATCACAAACAATGGTATTTATATCCCTCTTCATAGAAAAATACCTGACGATCAACCCTAAAATTACCAACCACTCATGAGCAACCAATTTGATATTAAATTATTACACCGGTTTTGTAAAATAGGACTACCCTACTGGTTCTCATCTGAAAAATGGGGAGCGATCGCTCTTTTAATATCGCTAATTTTTCTCTCATTAATTGGTACCGCTTTACTAGTGATAGTTAGTATTTTTCTAGGTGAGGTGACAACATCTTTAGCAGAACAAGACCAAGAAAGGTTTATTCAAGCTTCGTTAATATTTGTAGGTGTCATAGTAGTTGGAGTCCTGTTACTTTCTCTCAAAAGCTACATTCAAGCAAAATTATCTCTTTATTGGCGACGCTGGTTAACCTATAATTTCCTTAATCAATACTTTGACCGTCAAACCTTCTACCGTTTTAGTTTCAATCCTGATATTGATAATCCCGACCAACGTGTAGCTGAAGACATCAAAAATTTTACTCTACAGTCTGTTAACTTCCTAATTATTTTACTTGATTCGATTTTGCAGTTAGTGGGTTTTGTCGGAGTTCTATGGTTAACTTCTCAACCCCTGACCTTTTTTTTGATTACCTATGCTGTCTTTGGAACCGTTATTACGACCATTTTCTTTGGTCGGGTTCTGGTTCAAATCAACTTTGAGCAGCTTAAATACGAAGCTGACTTCCGTTATAGTTTAACCCGCCTTCGAGAAAATGCAGAAGCGATCGCATTTTATCAAGGAGAGAAACCGGAGTTACAGCAAATAGAAAGTCGTTTTATACGAGCTTGGAATAACTTTCACCGTCTAGTTAACTGGCAATTACGACTTAACTCATTTCAAAACGGTTATCAGTATATAACCTTCATTTTACCAGCAGTTGTCCTGGCTCCCCGCATCATATCTGGAGAACTAGAAGTGGGAGCATTTGCCAAAGCTGGTGCAGCATTCAGAAGTATCTTGATTGCCTTGACTTTAATTGTCACACAGTTTGAACAACTGAGTAACTTTGCTGCTGGAATTAACCGTTTAGACAGTTTTGCAGGATTTGCGCGATTTCATGACCAAATTAATCATCAAGTTCCTTCTGAGTCTGACATCATTGCATATAGGGAGAATAAATATTTAGCTATTGATGACTTAACTCTATATACCCCAGATTATCAAAACACCCTGATTAACAACTTATCTGTAACAGTCAAACCTGGTGAATCCTTACTGATAGTTGGTTCTAGTGGAGTCGGAAAAAGTTCATTACTCAGAGCGATCGCGGGTCTGTGGTATTCGGGAAATGGTTCTATTATTCGTCCTCCCCGAGAGGAAATATTATTTTTACCACAACGTCCCTACATGATTTTGGGTTCCTTACGGGAACAGCTATTATATCCCCATGAGGAAGCAGAAATTAAGGATGAACAACTGTTACAAGTACTCGAAAAAGTTAATCTAGATTTAATTGGTAATAAAATCGATAGCTTAGACACAGTAGTTGACTGTAGTAAAGTACTTTCCTTAGGAGAACAGCAACGTCTTGCTTTTGCTCGTTTACTCCTCATTCAACCGAAATACGCAATTCTAGATGAAGCTACTAGCTCTTTGGATGTGAAAAACGAAAAGCTACTTTACACCGAACTAAAACGAACTTCTATCACTTATATTAGCGTCGGTCATCGTTCTACCCTCAAACAATACCATCAACTAGTTCTACGATTAAATAGCGATCGCACTTACGAAGTATATTCTTAGAAGGTGTTTATAAATAAAAACAGGACTTACGCAAAACCTACCTAATTCCGTCATTACGAGCGATAGCGACGTAATCGTCAAAATCTTGAGATTGCTTCTCTACACTAAGTTTCGGTCGCAATGACAAATCTTCGTTGCGTAAGTCCTAAAAAAATTAAATTCTTTAGAAAATAAAACATGTCTAATATGTCTGAAGCATTAAATTTCACTCGCGTCACATAATAATTTTATTGGAAAATTTTATTTTATTTCAGTCTATCGATTGTATATTATTTTAAGTGTAATTATTATTATACTTTTAGTTATTGTTATATACAGCAGTTTTCATCCGAGTGAGGTACAGTTAATATCGTTATAGGGCAGTCCTAATGAGAAATAATTTTTACTAGAAATCATCTAAGTATCTTTTTTGATTCCCCCCTGTTAAGAGCCATTAAAAGTGTAGATTTATCTAACGCCGGTGTGTGGTATTTCACTATCTCATGTAGATTTGAATTGTATTAAAACTTCATAATAAGTTAAGTAAGATTAAACAGATAAGAATAATTAGGTAAAAATAATTAAGAGCTTAAATTTACTAAACTAAGTATCAAATCCAGTTCAGCAGCATATCATTTTAGTTATATTAGGCAGTAATTAAGATATGAGTCTTTCCAGTACAGCATTAGAAAAACGACTAAGCGAAGCAAAATATCTGAGAATTTTTTTAACCTATTCTCTAATAGGTTCATTACTGTTTCATTTTGCAGTTCTAGCTTCTGGTGTTGTTAATCTACTGGTAAAAACACCGAAAGCTGAAGAAGAACCAGTTGAAATAGTACTCCTTGATGAACCGATAGAAGAAGAAATAAAAACTCCCGAACCAATCACACCAAAACCAGAAGTAAAAAAGATAGAAACACTACCGGAACCAAAACCGGAAGTCGAAGAAATAGAAACACCACCGGAACCAAAACTTGATATTCCTGATATTCCTGAACCTACAACTTCTTTACAAAATCAACTTACCCAAAAATTTACATTACCAGATATTGAGGAACCGCTTCCACTAAAACCTATAGAACCAGAACCTATTAAACCAGAACCTATAAAACCAATAGAACCACAGACCCCACCGAAAACAACCCAGGTCACTCCACCAGAACCAATCCAACCCAAGATTGATAATCCTCCCATCCAACCAATACAACCAGAACAAAAAGATTGGGAGAATTTGCTATCGAAAAAATCAGATACTACCACACCTAAAGATTTTTCTATTGATGAACCAATTGCACCAGTCCCCAATCCTGCACCAATTCCCAATAACAATTCTAATACCGGAAGACGTAAGATAATTGGCAGCAGTGATAATAGTAATATTGCTTCTAATTCTAACTTAGGGAATATAGGAACTGATAGTTCTAGGAGAAGAAAAAAAATTGGAGGTAGTAATAGTAATATCGCTTCCAATCCCATTAATCCTAATCCAGGTATTGGGAATGATACCGGTGATTCAAACGGTAGTGGAGATGGGAGAGCTGCTTGTCGTAGATGTACAAAACGTTATCCAAATTGGGCGCGATCGCAAAGGGTAGAAGGTACCATTGTGGTTATGGTTGATGCGAATGCTGAAGGTAGTGTAACTAATGTAGAACTAGTTAGCGGTACTGGAAACAGCAGACTAGATAATTACCATATCAAACAAGTACGCAGATGGAAACTCAAAAGCAGTTCTAATGGTAGAAATAATGTCCGGATTGTTACTAAATATCAGTTACAGTCATAATCTGTGCAAATTATGCACGAAGAACATACCATACGAAAATGGGATTTAATTTCTTCGTAGAGACGTTACGTGTAACGTCTTTACTGCATTTGTGGCTACTAAATGATTGTTTCATATTTAAAATTAGTAACGCCGATTTTGCTCAACAATTTATACCAAACTTCAGTAAAAGTCAGATTATCTTGATATTAAGGATTTTAATGCAATCTGTATCACAATAGCCTATTGACATTAATAGTCAATAAACTATATATTTTAAACAACTTGCATGGGACTCCCTCCCATCACTTGCATCTAAATGGATACCTTTTTCAAGGTCATGGGTGTATTTCTATTGCTACTAACACAATATTAGTAGTTAAAAGGGAGTCGCAAATTTCTTCTAATTGATTTTGCTGGAATGACTATTTTGGTTAGCAATGAGGGAACTAGTAGATTTGCTAACTAAAATGGTTTTCTTATTATTTTTAGATAGGTTTTTTCTAAATAAATATATCTCGAAAAATTGAGTTATAAAATTAATTTTCTAGCTTGCGAATCGCTATAGTTCATAATGTTACTAATTGATATTACTAATTGATAAATTATTTCATTAATTACAGTTATCACAGACAAGTCTACCTACAGCAGCACATTAGTTATAAATTAAGGCTTCGAGATTTTTGTCAATATACCTTTAGAATTAAAAATCTGCAAAAAAATCGTGATACAAAACATCGTTTTTGGGTTAGCAATGGCTCTGCCGACCCCTCTGAGGGGTATCGCCTAATTTTTATCTTCATCATTTATCTCTGCACTGAAATCTCAGTATAAAGACTAATTTAACACCTTGTTTGCTGCTACCTTTTAAGTATAATTTTGAATTGACAAAATGAATGTTATCTTAACTTGTCACGAATGACAGCAACAGATACAAATTTAGCTACGGGTGAGGTTTTGTTGCTCTTGACACTCCCCATGGCTAGAAGCCAGGGGATTCTTTCGGATTAGGCTAAATATTCCGAAATATCCTCAAACAGACTAAGCTGTTTAGCCGGGTTCCCAGGCACCCGCCGTTTGCTATAGCCGAGCGGCGCGTCTCCTTACCCCTGTTGTTTCAGGGATGGGCATTTCAAACAATTTAAGTTGTTTTGGTTCCCGAAAGTCCTCCGGTACCATCTTGATTTTTACTTCACATGCGACGGGGAAACAGTACTCCTCAATTCCTCGTTGCTTAATATTACGAGCCGCATTTAGATCGGCGTGAGCCAAGTATCCACAGCTACTGCAAAGAAACTTTTCTTTGTTGCGATTAGCTTTATTAACATAGCCGCATTTTGGACATGTTTGGCTGGTATGGCGTGGATTTACTCGCTTAAAAACCTTTCCCTGCTTTGCAGCTAAGTACTCAATTTTTTGAGTCAAACTATACCAACTAGCATCACTGATACTACGATTTAAACCTTTCTTTCTTGACTGACCGTTAGTTAGAAACCTTCCTTTATTTGATACATCTTCTTTGGGCTTGCAACGCTTTTTCATCCCTGAGATGTTCAAATCTTCCACAACAACTGCATCTGCTTTTCTGGTTAACTTATTTCCTAGTTGCCACTGAAAAGCTTCGCGTTTATTGGTTATCTTTTGGTGCAGACGACCGATTAATTTAGCAGCTTTTTTACGATTTTTGGAACCTTTCTTCTTACGGCCTAGGCGGCGTTGTCTTACCTTTAAAAGTTTACGAGTACGTTTGTTGGTTGAATGCTTGGGGTTATTGAACTGAGAACCGTCAGAGCAATGCACCAACTTCGTGATTCCCATATCCAAACCAACAACAGTTTTTACCTCGTTCTCAGACATGACTCGAAAGCCTGGGATATCTTCTCCTTTAATCTTTAAGGAAACGTACAGCCCGTCAGCTTTCAACCGAACTGTGGCAGACTTAATTTTGAAGCCATCTGGTATTGACTGCGAGTTATGGAATCCCATCCAACCAAGCTTAGGCAAGTAGATTGAATTGCCTTTTATTCTGACACCAGTTTTGAAAGTTAGAGACTTGAAAGTGCTACGATTTTTGCGTTTTGGATATCCGCCTAAACCTTCAAAAAAGCTTCTATATGCACCATCCAATCGCTCTACATTATACTGCAAGACGGTAGAATCAATCCCTTTGTACCAGGGTCTCACCTTTTTTAGTACTGGAAGATTTGCTTGCTGTATCTCACAAGCATTGCGGCGAGATATTTTACCTTTCTTAGTAGTTTTATAAACCTCACCAGTATCAGAAGTTGCGCTATTAGGAGACACGGGACAAGTTAAAGGGCAAGCTGGACTTTTAGTTCTCAAATCACAATAGTCGCCCATTGCAAAACGAGTTCTGTATGTCGCCTCTCTATCCGCAAGATTATAGTTATAGTTAGCTCGTAGCATATCTAGCCACTTGCAAAACTTGTCTAACTGCGGCCTGCTTGGTTTCAACTTGTACTTATATCCAAATCGCATTGACTCGACCTTGTTAATGCGCTACAGTCATTAGTGTACTAGTGGCTAATCTATATGTCAACTAAAAATCCAGGTCATTTTAAGAAAGGTCACACAAAAGGTTTCACCACTGATAGAGAGGAACCTTTAAGCACAACGGCGACGATTAGACTTACTCAAAGACAAAAGCAAATACTAAAAAACACTCCTGATTGGCAAGAGCGTGTGAGGCAGTGTATTGAATCATTTTGCAAACATTGAAGGTGAATGAATTCACCAGCGCCCTACATCCCCATAATTGAAATTAGGGGCTTTGGGCGCGTCTTGGTAATTTTTTATTTGCCCTTCCAAATCAGCGATCGCTGTTTGTGTAGTGTCTCGGAGAGAAGACGGCTTCTTACGACAATCGCGGGTTCAGTTGCTGTTTTGTTAGGGAGAGATTAGACTTATCGGTAAAAGCTATTAAAAGAGTTGGTTTAGTATGGCAAAAATAAGTTTCTAAAATGTTAAGAAGTTTTGCATAAAAGATATCTGATAATCCATAAAAAGGTAGCTTAGTTCTTAGAACTTTAGAACTTTAGAATTATTGTTACTGAGGCATTTATGAAAATCCTTCATGGTACATGGATACCAAATGCCGAGTCTGATTTTATTCAAGCAGGTTCTTTTTGTCTGTGGGTGGAGGTTCCTTGTTCAAGAACGAGAAATAGCAAACAACAAATCCACCCCGGACACTTGAAGAAAGATGATTTAGTAACTTTTTTAACTCAGGAATTAGGATTGAAAGAAAATGTCTTGCTCCTGAAAGAGCGCATATCTTCTAAGTACTTTGCTCTCCCCACTGCTAATAATCAACCCCTCCCTTCACCAGAATTAACTAAGTATTTGGAAATAGAAGCTACTACAGAATACGAGAATTTTCAGTACTGGAAGGTTGATTGTTATCAAACTGTAACTTCAATCAAAACTATTACAAACGCTATCAACGTAATCAGATTTCTCAATGATATTCACTTTTTAGGGCTGTACAATTTGGGTGAATTTCAATTGGGTTCGGATTTATTATTTTGGTATCATTACACTCAAGCTTTTAAACCAATAATTTTTAAAGACCAGTATATTCCGGCACTTAAATATAGAGAATTAGAAACAACAAATAGTCAAAGAAAAGGCAAGCAAAAGTCTAATAAAATTAATAATTTTGAAATTTATCCGACTTGGGAGATTATCTCCGAGCAGTATGAAGCGAATATAAAAAAATACGTTGAATATATGCCGTCAATCTGCGTATCTGGCTCATCTATACTTAGCGATACGGTAGAATTTTTGGAAGCAGAGAGTTTGTTACGACACTTTTCAGAATATTTAATTCACAATTTAATAACTCACACTCAATCTACAGCAGCTTTTGATAAGAAGATTGCAGATTCTTTAATTTATCACTGCTTTCACTCTCACAACCACAATCCCTTTGTCAAAAATACTAAAGTTGAAGAATACCAACAATGGTTAACCTGGAAAAATAAGATTACCCGTACCACTGCTGACTCTGCTTTTCACCTATGTTTTCAACTCCAAGAAGCTACACCAGATTATATAGATAACTGGCAAATGCATTTTCTAGTATCTAGTAAGAAAGACCCTTCTTTGAAGTTATCTTTGGCTGATTACTGGATAATGCAAGGTAAAACTAAGAAAAGCATACATCAAGAATTTGGTAAGGATTTTGAAACCAATCTTTTACTAAATCTGGGTTATGCAGCACGGATGTATCCTAAATTGTGGGGAGGTTTGGAAACTGAACAACCCACGGGTTTACAATTAACTTTGGATGAAGCCTTTGATTTTCTCAAGGAAAGTGCTTGGGTATTGGAAGATTCCGGTTTTAAGGTAATTGTACCTTCATGGTATACCCCCACAGGTCGTCGTCGTGCTAAAGTTCGTCTCAAAGCTGCTTCTGGTAAGAATGGAGCAAGTAAAAGTAAAACAAAAAGTTATTTTGATCTAGATTCCTTGGTGCAATATCGCTACGAATTATCTATCGGGGAACAGGTGGTTACGCAAAAAGAATGGGAACAGTTAGTAAATGCAAAATCTCCCCTAGTCCATTTTCGCGGACAGTGGATGGAATTAGACCGCGATAAAATGCAGCAATTACTAGAATTTTGGCAGCAAAATGCACAAGAACAACCAGAAATGACTTTACTGGAGTTGTTACAAAAGAGTGCAGAGGTCGGAGATGAGTGGGAAATTGAACATGATGAAGCTTTATCAGTAATGATGGCAAAGTTGCAAGATAAAAGTCAATTAGAACCAGTTTCAGAATTAAGTAATTTGCAAGGAACTTTACGGGAGTATCAAAAACGTGGTGTGTCTTGGTTGGATTACTTGGAAAGATTGGGATTAAATGGTTGTTTAGCTGACGATATGGGTCTGGGAAAGTCCGTACAGGTGATTGCACGATTGGTACAGGAAAAAGAACAAGTTAACAAGGAGGATAATAATACTACCCTATTAATTGCACCAACTTCCGTTGTTGGCAACTGGCAAAAAGAGATTGCTAAATTTGCACCCCATTTAAAGACAATGGTACATCATGGAAGCGATCGCTTAAAAACAGCAGCTGAGTTTAAAGTTGCTTGCAAAGAGTATGATGTAATAATCAGTTCCTTTACCTTAGCTCGTAAAGACGAAAAGCTATTAAATAGTATTGAATGGCAGCGTATAGTTTTAGATGAAGCACAAAATATCAAAAATCCTAAGTCTGCACAAACAAAGGCTATTCTCAAACTTTCAGGAAAACACCGACTAGCTTTGACGGGTACTCCAGTAGAAAACCGTTTACTGGATTTATGGTCAATTTTTAATTTTCTCAATCCCGGTTATTTGGGTAAACAAGCGCAATTTCGCAAGTCTTTTGAAATTCCCATCCAGAAGGATAACGACAAGTTAAAATCAACTACCCTGAAAAAATTGGTTGAACCATTAATTCTGCGTCGGGTGAAGACAGATAAGTCTATTATTAGCGATTTACCAGATAAAGTTGAACAGAAACTATATACTAACCTTAGCAAGGAGCAAGCGTCGCTCTATGAAGTGGTTGTCAAAGACGTGGAGAAAAAGCTCCAGGAAGCAGAAGGTATTGAACGTAAAGGATTAATCCTTTCCACCCTGATGAAATTAAAGCAAATTTGCAATCATCCCGCTCAATTCCTGCAAGATAATAGCGAATTTTCCACCGAGCGATCGCATAAATTAAGTCGTCTTGCAGAAATGGTGGAAGAAGCTATTTTAGAAGGAGAAAGTATGCTTATCTTCAGTCAGTTTACTGATGTATGTGAAGGTATCGAGAAATATATTAAACAAAATTTGTATTGTAATACTTACTATTTACACGGTGGTACTAATCGCAAACGTCGGGAGAATATGATTTCTGAGTTTCAGAATCCGGAAACGGAACCATCAGTTTTTATACTGTCCCTGAAAGCTGGTGGTGTTGGTATTACTCTAACTAAAGCCAATCACGTGTTTCATTTCGACCGTTGGTGGAATCCAGCTGTAGAAAACCAAGCTACTGATAGAGCTTTTCGTATAGGTCAAAAAAAGAATGTTTTCGTACATAAATTTGTATCTATTGGTACCTTAGAAGAAAGAATCGACCAAATGATAGAAGATAAGAAAAAGCTTGCTTCTGCTGTAGTAGGTAGCGATGAATCTTGGTTAACGGAATTAGATAATAATGCTTTTAAACAGTTAATTGCGTTAAATCAGAGTGCAGTTTTATAGGATATATCATAATGGCAAAATTTAGTAGAACATGGTGGGGCGATCGCTTTATTCAAGCATTAGAGGAATTTACTGATGAGAATAGGTTAAAACGGGGACGTTCCTATGCTCGTGGTGGTAAAGTTAAAAGTTTTTCGATCAAAGAAAATTGCGTTAGTGCTAGAGTTAGAGGTTCTGTGAATCCTTACTTTGGAGTTTACAAGGAACCGACATATAATATTGAGATAGAAATTAAATCGATTGCGAAAACAAAGTGGAAACAGGCTATTGATAAATTATCATCTAAGGCAAGTGTTGTTTCTCGATTACTGTTAAACGAGGTACCAGAAAATATTGAAGATACGTTTTCTGAATTAGGATTAAATTTATTACCCCATAGTCGAGGAGACTTTAAAACGAGTTGTTCTTGTCCCGATTATGCTAATCCCTGCAAACATATAGCTGGAGTTTATTATTTGGTAGCATCCCAACTCGACCAAAATCCCTTTTTACTATTTGAGCTACGGGGATTATCTAAAACAGAATTACAAGAAAAATTAGCAGTATCACCCTTAGGTAAAGCTTTATCTTCCGAATTAGATACTCAAGAAATATCTGTAGAAATTTCTACATCTTTTTATTCTAAGTTGGAGAAAAGAACAATCAACGAAAAGCCAAATCTAAAAGAATTTTGGTTAGGTAAAAAGCGATTACCTCAAACTATTGAAGTTGCTTCGACAAGTGGAGTTTCGGGAATTTTGGTAAAGAAGCAAGGTGATTATCCTGCTTTTTGGGATAGAGATAATTCCTTTATTGAAGCGATGGAAGAATTATACGAACGAGTGAAGACTAAGAATCAAGATTTAATGTGATTAAATTCAGCTAATTTAGAACTTTAGTGATAAATTTTAATAATTTCAGTGTTAGTAATTTTAGGTAAGCAAATTAATGTAACGCTTTTATACGAATATTGTAAATAATAAACCAAATCAAACCATTACTAAAGCTGAAGCAATTCTTCTAGCTCAATTCAAGCTATTACACAGCAGAGAGTTAACAATTGGTGATATCAAAAATAGAGGTATCAAAGTAGAACCAAAAGATGATAAAAAATCGATTATATCTCAAAGAAATAGCGATTTTTCTTATCCTTGTTATTGCTCATAATTCGTTTTAATTGGGAATTATTTGTAATATTAATTAATTTGAATCTTCAGTTTTGTTAGTCAAATATTTATCCTATTTCCACAGGAATTGAACTTGTTGGGTTGATATGGTAATAGGTATTGAGGTTAAGACATTACTTAACCCTAGAAGCGATAATTAGTAAGCTTTTCGCCCCTTACTCCTTAATTGTACTGGGGGATTATCACAGTAAATATTGTACCTTGATCTAAAGCGCTAGATACAAGTATTTTCCCTTGATGTAATTCAACACACTGTTTAACTATTGAAAGTCCCAATCCTGTTCCTTGAATATTTCCTACATTACCTCCCCGGTAAAAGGAATCGAAAATTTTTTCAATATTCTTAGATGATATTCCAATACCTTTATCTTCGATATAGAAGCTTAAATAATCGGATTTTATATCTAAATTAAATTTGACTTTCTGGGAAACATCGGAGTACTTTAGTGCATTCTCAAGTAAGTTAATAATTATATAGCGAACTAATTTTCTATCTACTAGAATATGCTGATTTTTAACAGAAGAAACAAACTCTATTCGATGATTGTCCGATACATTTGCGATCGCATCCGAACATAGCTCTATTATTTCAACTCTACTTTTATTTAAACTTAAAGCATTAGCGTTTAACTCAGATAGCATCAATACATCTTGAACTATATCCGTCACCTGCTCAATTGCAGTTCCTATTTTTTGAAAATGCGATCGCTTCTTCTCTTCGGTTAGACGATCTAAATAATGCTCCAATATGTCACAAGATGACTGAATAGCAGTCAGAGGAGTACGTATTTGATGGGATATGATGGAAATCAGATTACTTTTGGCTTCGCTTAATTCTCTCTCTCTTTGCAGTGCTCTAATTGATTCTATTTCTGCTTGCTTGCGAACTGTTACATCACAAGATATACCAGCCATTCTGTAAATATTACCCTTCTCATCATATATGGGAAAAGTAATGTCTCGCATCCATCGTAGGTTTCCATCAGGTTTGACAATGCGATACTCTTCATCCATGCTACAGGAATTTTCACCAAAAGCAGCTTCCCTCAAACGCTCTAAATCATCTGGGTGAACCAAATCTAAAAATGATTGAGGGTCAGTAAATAATGATTCACAGCTTCTTCCCCAAATCTTTTCATAACCTGGACTAATATAATGAAACTTACTCACATCAGGTTTGCATACCCAAAATACAACTTCTGCATGATTTGCAAATTGACGGAAAATCTCCTCACTCTGATTGAGTTGAACTTGCATTTGTTTATACTCTGTAATTTCCTCAGCAATTCCTGCGATGTATTCTGTCTCATCTACTGTATCGATTACTGGAAAAACGTGAGTGCGTATCCATTTTAAAGAACTGTCGGGAAGCACTATGCGATACTCTTCATCTATTTCTCCAGATGTGAATAACTCCCCAAATGCAGACATGATTCTGGTTTTATCCTCATTGTAGATTGAATTAACAAAGTCCTGCAAACATTTGTCGAGATTCAGATTTTCACGACACCATATACTATGGTAAGCCGAACTCATGTAGAACATTTGCTTTAAATCAGCAGAACAAATCCAGAAGACTTGATTACTACCTTCAAAAAACTGATTTAAAGGTGTAGCTGCCAAAGATGTTAATTCGTTTAAGAGCATAATCGATTCTCTAGTAGGAAAGTGTTAAATATGAATTTCTATAACTCAAATCTCAAAGTTATCAGGAGAAATACATAATATAGTTCAGTAAGACTACGGATTTAGTATTGATAACTTACTTTCTACCAATGCACCTTATATTAGGAAGTATTAATATACATCCAATTTGTCAAAATAATTGAAAATATACACTATTTACTAGATTGAAAAACATTATATACATTCAGAAAAATTAGCTTAAATAATATTTAATAAAATCAACTACTTAGCAGGTATTTTTATTAAATACAAAATAAATGTCTCTGATGTAAACTTTGTTATACAAGAGTTTGAAGTGATATTAGATATATCAAATATTTTACAAATGATTATACTTTCTACTTAAAACTAGCAATTAACACATAAAATTATACATAATGATTTTTTTTTCTCAGTATAAATATTTGTATGTAGCTAAAAGCATGTTATTTTATTAAGGTATTTATTAACACCTAATATAACTTTATAGACTGATTGAGAGGTAAAATGGTCGCTACATCAACAGCTAGTTTGTTACAGTCAAGTTTTCCTAAAATCAAGGATAGTGATCAATCTTCATCGAAAGATAATTTAGTGAATTATGTAAGAAGCCTCTATGGAGAAATTGATATTTCTGAATGTCCATTTATTGAAGAAGAAATTAATGAACTATCAGAAACCAACGAGCTTTTAGTATATCTGCCTGCAAAGTTAACAATGCAGGATTTATGTAATAAGTTTAATATCAGAGCCAATGTAAACTTTGAGAATGAAACCATGATTAGGAATACTATGGTTTCAGAAGATCAATGGTTTATTGTATCCAATGCTAAAACTCCAGAATTAATTAACAAGACAGGTATTTTTGCTAAACGGGTATATGAAGATGAAGGTCTTCATGGTATGGACTTCAGAAGGTATCTGGCTTTTGCTGCAACATTTAGATATCATTTTGGTGAGTTACCTGACCAAACATATTGGTGCTTTCTACTTTCAGGGAGTTACGATCGTAGTGGAGTATCTGTAGTTGGTTTTGACTCAAAGGGTGTCTTGAGCCACCATGGTTGGATGAAAAACTACAAGGCTAAGTACTGTGGTTCGAGATATATTGTTATTCCTCCAAGGGTGGAAATATTACGCTCTACAAAGTCTTTAAAAAGGTCAAGAAGAGGTGATGGTAGTGCTGAAGGTAAAGAATCAGGAATGGGTTAACTTTATTTTTATGTAATTATTAATCAAAATTAAGTAGTGTTGTAGTTGTAATTTTGATTAGATATTGCGGGAATGACTGTGTTGATTTTAATTTACTAAGAACGTGTTTATAAATAACAAATAAAATTCTTATAGGGTGCGTTATTACCCACAATAATGTCAGATTTTGACGATAATATTTAATATGGTATAACGCACCTATTAAAGATGATGGGCTATGGGAAATCTTTTTATAGCCATAACACATCTTAATTTTATAAATATTTTATAAACACCCTCTAAGGTTGGAAGTGATGTAGATATTTTACTTTTACTTATCAATCTAACTACGTTGATTGTGTTATCCCGATAAATAATTAACATTAGCTATTTTATTCTTTCATTCTCTGTTGATTTTAGTATTAGTTGGCATTAACTGTATATATATTTAGATGAAATAGTATCCTACAAGGGAAATATAAAGGGAGCATCCCAATGAAGGCAAATTGACCAAAATTTAGATTGTCATTGCGAATGTAGCGTAGCGGAATGTTCGCGTAGCATTCCCGGAGGGTAGCAATGACAAAATTTGTTTTTACACATTTGGGATGCTCCCAATAAGCTTGGTAAGCGAAAAGAGTAGATTAAGACATTATTTGAAATTGTTACATTCTGAAACTTTCTGTTCCTATTTCTGTTACTATTACACAAGTGTAAATACTGAGTTAGTCTGTGATAATATTATTTTATTATCTTAAGGAATGTGGACAAAATAAAATACAGAACTTGATTTCAATACTTAAATACTAGGGTATTCACTAGAGTCAAGAATTGTAAGTTAATAAATTTACGTTCCTAAGTATCCCTATACTCTGGTGTAGGAGGCTTCATCCATCACAGACATAGCATAATTGATGTTGTAACTCAGCAATGCCAAATATTGTTCTCCATATTTTATGTATATATAATGTCTGCCATACTTAATCTTTGGTTATCCCAAGAAGCAAAAAGTAATGTTCAACAAGCCATACAAGCATGGAAAGCTAAAATAGGAACGGATAAAGTAGGAATTTATCCAGAACAAACTGAAAAATATATTCAAAACATCACCGAATATTCTGCACAAAAACCGATAGCAGTTTTGAAACCCAAAACTAGAAAGGATGTAGAAGAAATTGTAGCGATCGCACGAGATTTTCACGTTCCACTTAATCCTGTTAGTACTGGTAAAAACTGGGGTCTGGGGTCAAAGTTACCTGTAACAGATGGATGTATTTTGGTAATAATGAGCGGATTAGGGAAGATAATAGAGGTTAATCAAGAACTCAGATATGCAATAATTGAGCCTGGTGTAACTCAAAAGCAGTTATCCGATTATTTATGGAATAATACAGATTTGATGTTTCCGATGACGGGTTCGGCTGAAGATACTAGCGTCGTGGGAAATATGTTAGATAGGGGTAGTGTTTTTTTTGACCACCGTTACGACCTTTTAAGTGGTGTAGAAGTTGTTTTAGGTACCGGAAAAGTTGTTAGGACTGGTTTTTGGCATTATTTCGATAATATAGAAAATCATCAACCAAAGTTTTTTCATCCTTCTGGTTTGGGTCCTGATATGAATGGTATATTCACTCAGTCTAGTTTAGGGATTGTTACTAGTATTGTGATTCGTTTACGACCCCGGAGGTCGGGTACTATAGTTTATTTAGAAATTAAGGAAGATAAAGTATTTAATTTTATCGATACTTTCAACCAATTAAAGGACGACAAATTAGTTCATAACTGGTTAATGCTGACTAATAAGAACGACCCTAGAACTACCGATAATCATCAGTTTAACTATACAGGCAATTGGTCAGCTATAGGAAGCTTCCACGGGAAAAAAGAGATTCAAGATATTTGTAAAAAGCACATTCAAGAACAACTCCAAGGATTGTGCAATCCCTTGAATTTTCTCAGTAGTGATTTAGAGGAAAGTACAGAACACCCATATTTTACGATACTCAAAAAACTCTACAATGGCATTCCTTCCAACTATAGTATCGAAACAATGGGAAATTTATCTAGAAGTCTGAGTATAAAGTCAGATGGTTTATCCCTTGCAGATTTAGATTATGAAATCGACTATTGTCGAGAAATTCCTGGTTTTGTAACCGTCACACCAGCTATCCCTCTGACATCTGGAGCTTTTAAAGAAGCAATCAATTTAGTTAATCGAGTCTCAAAGGATTTTGACATAACTCCTTTCCACAACTTTGTTAGTCTAGGAGAAATGTCGGTTGAGGGTCTGTTTCGAGTCTTTTTCAACCGTAGTAATAAAGAAGAAATCATTAAAGCTCATCGTTGGAGTCGTATATTATATGAGGAATTCGAGAAAATAGGTATCTATCCTTATCGGATTAGTGTTAAGGATATGCAAAAATTTGTTAACAGAAAAGAAGACACCTACTGGAAAGCGATCGCTGATATCAAAAATCAGCTAGACCCTAGTAATATTATTGCTCCTGGTAAGTTTTGCTTAGAAAATATTTAGGAATTCACTCTTCAATACTCCATATCTTTGCTGCAAATAGCTTTTCAAATTCATAACCCTCTTCTGTCATACTCCGAAAAGTCTTATATCAAATCTAGTTAATCCAGGTATTTTTTTCTCAATTGTGAGAAATCCGGGGTTAATCCTCTCACCATCATCAGAAGAAAAGTTAAAATACCAATAACACAAACAAGGAAGTCCCATGAACCAAACCACAAATGAAAGGGTACGTTGGACAACATCTGATATTGAACTTTTACCGGAGAACGGTAATCGTTACGAGATTATTGATGGGGAATTATTTGTGACCAGAGCACCACATTGGAGACATCAGAAAACTTGCACGAGAACTACTAGTGTACTAAACGAATGGTCAGACTCAACAGGTCTAGGAGAAGCTGTTATTACCCCAGGTATTATTTTTACTGATGCTGATAACGTTATTCCCGATGTGGTTTGGGTAAGTAAAGAACGTCTTTCAAGGTTACTTGATGATGCTGGACATCTAACAGGAGTCCCGGAATTAGTGATTGAGGTACTTTCTGAAGGAGTGGAAAATCAACGTCGAGATAGAGAAGCAAAATTAAAGTTATACGCTTCTAGGGGAGTACAAGAGTATTGGATTTTAGATTGGCGTTTACAGCAGATGGAAGTGTACCGACGGGAACAAGCTCTTTTGAAGTTGGTAGAAACTTTGTTTGCAAAAGATGAATTGACTTCACCTTTGTTACCTAACTTTTCTCGTCTGGTTGAGTGTTTGTTTGGTTAATTTCAGGACTTACGCAAAAGTTACGTAACTCCGTCCGGGACCGTTTGCGTAGCATCTCCGTTAGCGGGACTTAAACATTTAATGGGGTGATAATAAGTTAAAATATAAGTTAAAATACTTATGTCGTTAAGCTTTTACGCCGCTCTGATAGAGACTCCCGACCATGAGAGAAATCACACCTTCAGCTATGCCTCCATCAATTCTAAGCAGTGCATCTGGTTGAGGTTCATTATCAGCATCAAGACGTACCGTACAGTTATCTCCTAACTGAACTCCAGAGGTTGAAGCTTTATAAAGCATTAACCAACCAATAATTGCAGCATGAGGTTCACCATGTTGGGTAATTCTTAGTGGTGATGCCATATAAACTCTTGCGATGGCTTTCCTAGGGTTGCAATCACGGAATTACATTATTATTACCTAAGGAGTCATGTAATTACTTAATTATCTTTGAATGCAGATGCTACAAAAGATGAATATTGACCTAAATTTTAAGCTAAATAAATTACTTTGACTTACTCAAAGTTTAACTCGTCTAACTTGCCTAGATTTTATTAGCCAAGCAAATCCTGCACTTGTTGCAAACATTATCAGACTGTATATTGCAGCAGGGATTGCCATACTTGGCGTATTTAGAAGTGTAGGAGCACTAGCAACTGCAATTGCTAAAGTACCATTTTGAATACCAACCTCAACTGTAATTGCTCTAGCAGTCCTCTCATCGAGCTTACCAAGAATTGCGATTGTATAACCCAAAGCCATTGTTAATAAATTCAAAGTTAGGGTAATTCCACCCACCTGTAGGAAAAATGTTAGTACATTAGCTCTTTCTTTGAGAAGCAAACCCACGATAATTAACCCTAAAAAGAATAGTGAAATCCATTTCACCCATTTTTCTACATTTGCTGCAAATTGTGGTAGGTAACGATGAATTAACATCCCTAAAGTCACAGGAACAAAAGTAATTACTCCTATTTGAATTATCGTCTTCACGAAAGGTAACTCCAGAGCAACTCCTTCTCCGATAAACCTTTGCATTGCCAAGTTTACCACTAACGGAATAGTAAAGATGGTGACTAGGCTACTGATAACTGTCAGAGTAATAGAAAGGGCGACATTTCCTTGTACCAAATATGTCACCATATTGGAAGTTGATCCCCCTGGACAAGCAACCAAAATCATTACCCCAACTGCTAATTCAGGTGAAAGGGGAAAAATCGTAGCTAACAAAAATCCCAATATCGGTAGCATAATCAACTGTGCAATGAGTCCAATTATCACCGCTTTTGGTTCAATTACGACTCGCTTAAAGTCTTCTAATGTCAGCCCTAGACCCATCCCTAGCATAATGATAAATAGAGCTAAGGGCAGAAAAACAGCACTCAGAAAATTAGATTCCATGACCTTAAATGCATAAAACTATCAGTTATTATCTCATCTCTACTATTCAGTAAATTGGTGCATATATCAGTTTAAGTAAAAAATAATCATCTACCCTTGTTCCGAAAAATGAATAATTGGCTAAATTTGATACTTTAAGCTGGTCATATTAATGGATACTAACCTGTTCTTGAGGTTGAAAGGTTCAGAATATGAGATATAAACTCAGTTGGTAAATCGCGCAGAAAATAGAATTTATCGCTTTTCCAATCCGTACCTTTAATTCTTCCTAAATAACCCGTTAAAGGTGAAGAAAGTTCGATTAATATTTCGTGCATTTCTTGGATATTTACGGATTGAGGCGGGTTTGAATAACCATAAGCTCCATAAATAGTAGCAACTTCTATATTTTTATCTCCAGTATTTTCTTGATGATTTTTAACGATTTCTATTAAATGCGATCGCAATTTAATATCTTGTTCTATCTTGTCAATATAAATATTAATCTTATCGTCTGCTAAACCAAAAGGTTCTTGCTGTAAACATTGCTTTAATTTGATTAAATTGACACAGCCTTGATAATAGGATTGGAGCTTAACGAGTTTTTCTAAAGTTTCTGGAGTAATTACATTCATTTGATTATTTGTTGCTGTTAAAAGAGCATCTTTAGTAAGTTCGCCACCGGCTAAAATGATTTTGATACAAGAATCGTATTTTTCTTGAAGATGATTTTTCCCAAGTTGGATTAATTGCCCTGGTGTACTACTAGGAACCTTTTCGCTTTTAGTAGCTTTACATTCTCCCACAACTGGATAAGGAGATTCGCAATAAAAATCAACTCCTCCAGCCCCTCCTACTTTGTCTGGGTCTAAATTGGCTTTTGGATTACTATTAGAACAAGAAAATCCTAGTTTTATAAAACTTTTACGTACTAATCTTTCAAATTCATTACCATCGCTAGAATTTCCCACTCCAGCAATTTTATGAATCCAAGTTAAATCTGAATCAAGATATTTTATTGTTTTTTGATTGCTCCAACCTAAAAATAGATGAATATCTTTTTCTAATTGCTTTGCTCTTGGATTATTGACTGTTAGAGGTGATAAAAAATTTAATAATTCTTCTAAATCATGATGCTGTGGTGGTTCGAGCTTTTCTAACTGACCCTTGCGAGTCGTGAAGATATTATCAGGTAATACTGGATTTGTATCGGAAACAGTTATAGACTTGGGTAAAAGGATAAACTGATTATTTCCCTTTAATGAAATTTGAATTGGTTGAGAAAGATGATAAACGCGCAGGTATGCAAGAAAGATAGTTTTTCTTCGCGCTAATGTCTCTTCTAAAGTTTCTTTTGTCCAAATTGTTAGTCGCGATAAATTAGTTATAGATTCAGGATTGATATCGTGACACCATTCACATTTTGCCCAGGCTTTAATCGTAAAGCTTTTAGTCGCTAATTCAGTAAAAGTCGTTTGAGCAAGATGTAAAAAATTAGAGTGATAGTATTTCTCAACTGGTAGTGAGTTCATCAAACTATCGGTTGAGTACAAAGCAAATTTATCCCGATTGATAAACTTATTAGATATTGCTACTATCAATCTTCCCTGTAACAAAGCCTCAATATCTGGTGCAGGTAAATATAAAGCTTTATAAATTACAATATCATTAGTCATTATTTATCAAAAAAGTAATTAAAATAACGCATATTATCGGATTATTTGAGCAAATTATTCTTATGTAATTTAATTATCTTCGTCAACAGCTTCAGAGGGAATTATCCCAGATGGGTCGCTAAGAATTTCACGGATTAAATAATTGTCTATTGCTATCCGCTTTTCAATGATAAAATCAGTGATTTGCGTTTCACTTAATTCATAATCATCACGACTGTTCATTACAGCATGAATCGCTAACAAAGACTTTATCTCTTCAGGTTTCAAAAGTACCCATTCACCACCGAATGATGGAGACAAAAGTTTATTTAAACACTGTTCGGTTTTAGTCCCACGACCTACTTTTTTAGAGCGAACTAAGCAACCACGAGTTAGATCGAATTTTTTGTAATCAATTAAACCTTTGGGAAGTACTAAAGAGTAACCTTTTTGGGATTTAGAAATGGCTCCTAATTCTTGTAGTTCATCGAATACGCTTTGATAATCTTTTGTGTTTTCACTTTTAGGTACAACTCGACTATTAAGTTTACTTTTCATGAGTGGATTTTGTGCTTCTAGCAAAGCCAGAAGTAAGCGAGTTTTACCTTGTTTTTTTTTATCTTCTGAGAGAGTATTTCCAGAGTTCATATTTAGCGTTTATTCTCACTTCAAAATTAAATTAGTTGGGATTAATACAGTCTTTTAGAGTGTTTTTATATACTAAAAAACTTGTAAAATACTAGTGTAACAAAAAAGAATTTGAGTCTTTAACTTTACTCTTAAAGCAATAGACATCTTCCGGAAAAGAATCTGGAGAGCTTAGATATAAGGTCTCTACAAGATATATAAATGCTTGTGATTGCATTAATTAAACATTTCCTATAGGTTATGAATAGCTAATAGTAAATAGAAAAAGGTTATATCATTGATAAGTAAATATACAAATAATTTTGCTTAATGAGTTATATTCATTCCAAAAGAAAATATACAATAAATGTGTGTTTTGTATAACTAATTAAACTCTATATAATTAAATTTCATATAAATAGAGACGCTGCATTGCAACGTCTCTAAATAAGTTCTAAATTTGTTTTAGTTCTAGATTTATTTAAGTTCTAGATTTATTTCAACTCAGCTGTTATCCAAGTTTATGCAACCATGGAGCAACTTCAACTGCTAATTTCTCTCCTAATCTCAGGAGTTGACGATATTCATTCTTCTCTTCGGGGCTATGAATATTCTCTAAATTAGGTACTATCTGAGAATACAAACAACTCCAGTATACTTCTTGGGGTTTATCAAAAGAAATACCAATATTCAGTAGATAAGCGGTATCAACTAACTGCTCTAGAAGTTGAATTTTCTCTGCAAATCGACCATTATTATCGTGCAATAACTGCCAAAGCGATCGCATGATTAATTGCTCTAGTATTTGCTTTCCTTCGGGTATATTTAACTGAATGTGTAGGTGTTTCGCTTCACTAGCGATCGCTTGTAGTTCGATGAAATGACTATGGGTTGACTGGGGTTCGCAGATATCTTGTTCTAAGGTGCGTAGACTAAGCATACATCTGTATCCTAGAGCTACTTCTGCTGCTACTTGCAGTTCTAGTGGGGCTTTCTGTCCATCTCTATTTAGGGCAACTAAAATACTGTAATTATCTCTGTAAACCTGGGTATAAAGTTGGTCTAATCTATTCAGGGTTTCCTCGGATAGTAGTCGGGCGATACGATGACGTTCTTCCGTACATAAGTTTTCCAAATTATAGGCATCCTCACCCAATAGCTGAGTCATAACTAAAATAGTTTGACTAGCACTAGCCTGCTGGAAAGTAGTAAATAATTTATCCTTAAGTTGAGAGTAACTGAGTCTACCTTCAAAAGGTTGAATACAGCAGTGGAAATCCCAACCTCCCAGATGAAGGACTGCAAATATTAAGTGTTCTGATTCTAAAGTAATTTCTGATGTTAATTGCAGTTGTCCTACCGCTAGGGTTAATGAACCCATGCGTTCAAGCTGAAAATCTAACTCATTGGTTGCATAGCAATATAGTCGCTTTTGCTGTATCAGCGAGTTTGCAAATACATCAACGCTTAAGGCTGTATTATTAGATGTTTCTCTATGATTTTGAAACAGAGAGCTAATTGCATAATGCGCTGTAACTTGTCTGGAGCTAATTTGGGAAGTTTTTACCGACTTATGATATATGTTAGCTCCATTTTTGAAAATATCAATATTACTTGGTGCTTTTTCTAGATGTTCGATAAATTCAGGTTCTAACTGTATTCCAGATACATCTCCAGCTAATTCTAAAGCACGGGCTGCATAACGTAGAATCTGTGTCCCCTCTGGACGTGATATTTCTTCAAAAAACCATCCACAACTGGTAAACATCAGTAAAGCATGACGTTGCATTTCTAATAAACGCAATGCATCAACTTTTTCTAACTCATTCAATTGGTGATTTTGATGATGTTCTAAGAAATTCTTGATATTTTCAGGAGTTCTATTCCGAATTACCCCAATATATTCATCTCTTGCTTTCCAAACATCCCTAAAGTACTTTCCACCATATTCCTCGTAAACCTCAACTAAGCGATCGCGCAACCAGTTTAAAGCATCCCGTAAAGGTCTACGCCATAGTAAGTGCCAATCTGGAGCACCACCGCATCCACAATCATCTTGCCATCTATCAACCCCGTGGGCACAACTCCATGCTGTGACGGGCTTTAATTCTACTTCCCAAGTCGGTGGATTCAAACTTAAATAGTGAGCAAAGTTAGTTACAGTCCATCCCTTGTTAGGAAACTCTTGAGTGAAAGCATAAGCTAGAGTCTTTTCGGTTCCCTGCTTGTGGTGTCCGAATGTTTCCCCATCGGTAGCAACAGAAATTAATTGTGACGGACGATGATCCCCGCGTACTGCTGCACCGATACGTCCTGCAAAATGATGGGAATTGTAAACCACGTCGCTAAATCCCATGTCCCTAGAAATTGGACCGTCGTAGAAGAAAATATCTATATATTTACCTTGATTTTCCCCATCTTTGAGATAGCAGCGATAAGGACGAGTTGCATCTATCTGAGAACCACCAACTTCGTGCCATTCTGTATCGGGATCATCTTTTTGAGTGATTACCCGACAGCGTTCTGCTTGGGAAGGAGCCAAAATGATAAACTTGATCCCCTCATCAATCAAAGCCTCTACCGTTGCATAGTCTACGGCTGTTTCCGCTAACCACATCCCTTCGGGATCGCGTTTAAACCGGGAATGAAAGTCTGCTTTACCCCAACGGATTTGAGTGTATTTATCCCGTTGGTTAGCCAAAGGCATAATTATATGGTTATATACTTGCGCGATCGCATTACCATGTCCATTTAATCGTTCCCCAGATTTGCGGTCTGCTTCTAGAATACGCTGATAAACTTCCACATCATGGCGTTCTAACCAGGACATTAGGGTTGGACCAATATTAAAGCTGAAATACTCGTAATTATTAACGATCCCCACGACCTTACCCTGGTCGTTACATATCCTTGCAAAAGCATTCGGACGATAGCATTCATAATGGATACGTTCATTCCAATCATGAAAGGGTTCTGCTCCCGGTTGGGACTCTATAGTATCTATATAAGGGTTTTCCCTTGGGGGCTGATAAAAGTGTCCATGTACTGTTAGATATACACCTGTGGACGTTTTTAAAGCATCAGGCATACCTTTATTTGTATTACTAGAACTATTATCTTGAGAATTTAATTTAGCGCCAGCATTAGTTGGCAAATCTGCAGTAAAAGTCATGTAGAGATATTCCAAAAAACTAAAAAAATTTAAATTCTATAAAATAGGATTGCTTTGTTGTACTATTAATACCTTGCCAAAATGTTATTAGAGCAAAATTAGGAATATATGGCAAATATCAGGCAACTATCAATAGCCAGTAAAATTCTTAATATCCAGAATAATCTTAACTCCCTTATTTGGATTTCCCCAAAATTTTAAAAGCTTAGGCTTCTTCAATTACTTTTCTCTGGGGATCTATTCAATCAGTCAATTTACTAAACAACTATTAATCAACTTAATAATTTTCTAACATTTCCAAACTCCCTCATCTAAAGAAAGATAATAACTTGATTTTTGTTAACATTTGTATACAAAAAAATTAAATTTATTTTAAGAAATAAGTTGAAGTACGAAAATAAGGTTATCACTCATCAAATCAATTCGGTATCTTCTGGTTAGGGAAAGAGAATAGGGGTTATTAGTTTTCTGGATTTATAAAATACTGCTTTGTTACTCCCAGCACTTGATTATCCCTCTAATTTTATACCTGAATATAGGTAGTAATTCTATTTAGGGACAAGAACTGTAAAAGAGAAACAGTAAAAATTCGGAACCGCAATACTGAAGTATAAGGAGTATTCTAGAGTTTGGTCACTTTCTTTAAAAATTTGTATTTGAGAAAATGGCAAACTGGCTCCGGTTAATAGTCTCGATTGAAATTGATAAATGTCAACTAAAAACATTGTATTCCTAGTTCTTTTATTCTTCGTTCCCATCTCTGCTGCTGCTCATTTTCTAGAATGGGGAGACTTAGTTATTTTCATCAGCGCAGGAATGGCTATACTACCTTTGGCTGCATGGATGGGTGTTGCAACAGAAGAAATAGCTGTAGTCGTAGGACCATCTTTAGGTGGTTTGTTGAACGCTACTTTTGGAAATGCTACAGAATTAATTATTGCTCTGATTGCACTCAAGGCTGGTTTAGTAGACGTTGTAAAAGCTAGTATTACCGGTTCAATTATTGGTAACTTACTCCTAGTAATGGGTTTAGCAATGCTTTTAGGGGGTTTGCGTTTCAAAGAGCAAAACTTTCAACCTGATATTGCCAGATTAAATGCAGCATCGATGAATTTAGCAGTAATTGCAATTTTAATACCTACTGCAATGGACTTTACTTCTAGTGGTATTAGCGAAACTAGTATACAGAACCTTTCTTTAGCTGTTGCAGCTGTATTGATTCTGGTTTATGGACTAACGCTACTTTTTTCCATGAAAACCCATTCTTATTTGTATGAAGTAGGGGTTGCAGATACAGAAGTGTTAGAAATCGAGGAGCATAAGCCTAATATTCTTTTATGGACTATTGTACTATTAATATGTACTGTTACCGTAGCACTAGAGTCTGAACTGTTAGTCGGTTCTTTGGAAGTTGCGACATCAAAGTTGGGCTTAACAGCGTTATTTACAGGGGTAATTGTAGTACCCATTATCGGTAATGCAGCAGAACATGCAACAGCCGTTACTGTAGCTCTAAAAAATAAAATGGATCTGTCTTTATCTGTAGCAGTTGGTTCGAGCATGCAGATCGCTTTATTCGTCGCTCCTGTTTTAGTAATTGCAGGATGGGCTTTTGGTCAACCGATGGATTTAGACTTTAATCCCTTTGAATTAGTTGCTGTGGCAGTATCCGTACTTATTGCTAATAGTATCAGTTCTGATGGTAAATCAAACTGGTTAGAAGGAATCCTGCTTTTAGCTGCCTATATCATTTTAGGTTTTGCATTCTTCTTTCACCCGATAATTGAAGGGATAGGTTGACACTCCACTGTCCTAGAAGGAGGGGGATTCTTGGTTCACAGAAAAAACTTACCCTGATAGATTCTCATCAACCAAAATAGCGGTTTCGTCTCCCCAAGCTTGAGTTCCCGTATGCCCTACGGGCACCTAAATTTAGAATAAACAATAAATTCTACTAGCTAGGAAATTGTCTAGGAATTAGAGATAAAAGCAGCAAAGCTAGCACTGAAGTTCTTACTTTTGTGCTTGCCAAAATTTTTATATAAGCAAAAAAAATCAAAAAAACTATATATGAACACAAAAAGTACCTGGACGTGTTGCCGTGTTTCCACTCCAGGCACTCTTTGGTTTACACTTGCTCCTCACACACAAGAATAGATTATCATCGGTTTTCTGAAACGACAAGTGTGCCAGGTGACAGTTTGAAAGTTGAATTAGAAATGTTTCTAAAGCTTTCAGGATTGACGTAAAAGTAACATAAAGTTCTTGAGAACAACTTTTTCACCAACCCATAATAAGTTAAAGACCAAACTAATTTTTACCTGGTTCTATACCTCGAATATTTAATGGAATCCGATAAACGCTATTACCTGCTGTAATATAAAGTGTTTTATAATCCTTATCTCCCCAAGCTAAGTTTGTTACTGATTTAGGAATGGCTATTTTATCGAGCAGTTCACCATTAGGAGAAAAAATCCAAACACCTCCAGAACCACTACAGTAAATATTCCCTTTAACATCCACCTTCATTCCATCGGGTACACCTTTATCTTTAGGACCAGGTAACTCTGCAAATACTCTACCTTTGCTTAAAGTCCCATCTGGTTTAACATCAAAAACGAGGATATGTAATTTTTCTGAATCACTTACATATAATTTTTTCTCATCAGGAGAGAAAGCAATTCCATTGGGACGAACCATCTCTTTATTTAAAAGAGTTAGATTACCGTTTTCCCAGCGATAAATACCATAAAATCTTAATTCTTCCTCTTCCTTTTTGATTCCGTAGGGAGGGTCAGTAAAATAAATACTACCATCCGACTTAACTACAACATCATTGGGACTATTGAGACGCTGGTTCTGATAACGTTCAGCCAAGATTGTGATTTTACCGTTTTTCTCCGTGCGTGTTAATTTTCCGTTATGTTGAGCAGTAATTAATCGTCCTTCCCTATCTAAGGTATTACCATTAGGATTTCCCGCTCTCCGACGAAAAACCGAAAATTTCCCGTTAGTTGTCCACTTATACAGGGTATCAGCTGGGATATCACTGAAAAGTAAAAAACCACTGGGATTCCATACCGGACCTTCTGTAAACTTAAAACCATCGGATATTTTTTCTAATTTGGCGTTACTGTCAATAATCCCTGGGGTATTAGCTTTGGTATCCCCACAGCTTTGCTGTAACACCAACAAATTTAGTAATAAACTGTACGCAATTATTCCTAAAGTATTTTTCTTCATTAGACATTTCCCCACCTGAAGACCCAGAAACACTGAGGACGAAAGCTGATTTATGAGTAGTATGTCGTAACCAACAAACCCTAACTACATCGGTCTTGACAAACCTTTGGAACCATTTGGTAAATTGTGCCATACCTACGCATAACCCAAGCCAAATGATTAATTATCTTAATTTATTCACCGTAGAAAATACTAACCCAAACTAGCTTGTAAATCAGCCTTTGCCTTTTCCAACGCTTCGGGTAACTTACTTGCGTCTCTTCCACCAGCTTGAGCTAAGTTGGGTCTTCCACCACCTCCCCCACCGCAAATTTTAGCGATCGCACCAATAAATTTTCCTGCTTGTAATCCTTTCTTGTTCACTTCGGGGGAAAATGCTGCTACTAAGCTGATTTTCCCTGCTTCTGGGGTGGAAGCGAGTACTACTGCTGCACCGTTACCTATTTTATGCTGTAAGCGTTCGGCGGCAGTTTTTAAGGATTCTGGGTCTACTCCTTCCATTTTTGCAACCAGGTATTTAAATTCTGCGATGGATTCCACTCTTTCTAATAAAGTGTCAGATTTAGCGATCGCTAATTGTCCTTTGATGGTTTCAACTTCTTTTTGAGCGGTTTTTAGTTCGGTTTGCAGGGTGGTGATTCGGTCGGGGATTTCTTCGGGTTTGACTTTAAATCTATCGCTGAGGTCTTTGACTACGTTGTCCCGGATGTTTAAGTAGTCTAAGATTGCTGCTCCTGATACTGCTTCAATTCTTCTAATTCCAGATGAAATACCAGCTTCAGTAATTATTTTGAATACTCCTATTTCCGCAGTATTACTAACATGAGTACCTCCGCAGAGTTCCATTGATACTCCTTGGAAGTCAATGACTCGCACTTCTTCTCCGTATTTTTCACCAAACATTGCAACCGCACCCCTTGCTTTTGCTTCTGCTAGGGGTAATACTTCTATTTTGGCGGAATGTGCTTCAGATATCCAGTTATTAACAGTATCTTCTACTTGCTGTATTTCTTCTGGTGTTAATCCACGGGGAGAGTTGAAGTCAAAGCGGAGTCTATCGAAGGATACCAGGGAACCTGCTTGAGATATGCTCTCATCGACGATTTTTTTGAGAGCTGCTTGTAGTAGGTGAGTTGCGGTATGATTTGCCTGAGCACGACGACGACAAGCCCAGTCAATTTGAGCAGTAACGTTATCATCTACCCTGAGAGTACCACGTTCGATGCGTCCGAAATGAACGAAGAAGTCGGATTCTTTTTTCACGTCTTCCACTCGGACAACTATACCATCACCGCTTATATAACCTTTATCTCCCACCTGTCCTCCGGATTCTGCGTAGAATGGAGTTTTATCTAAAATTATTTGGACTTCGGTTCCTGCTTCTGCTTCTTCCTCTGAGATACCTGCAACTAATATTGCTTCTACCTTGGATGTTGATGTGGGTTCGGTGTAACCAACAAAATCAGTAACTTCGATATTTTCTGCTAACTTATCTAAGCTACTTTGAACCGTTAAATCGATGGTTTCGTGTGCAGCTTTGGCACGTTCGATTTGTTTTTGCATTTCTTGGGAGAAACCATCCCTATCAACACTAAAACCTTGTTCTGCAGCGATTTCTTGGGTTAATTCTTCCGGAAAACCGTAGGTATCGTAAAGTTTAAAAGCATCTTCACCGCTAATTGTGGTTTTACCTGATTGTTTTAACTTGTTAATAATCTCTTCAAGTAATTTTTCACCTCGTTCTAAGGTTTTTAAAAACTGAGATTCTTCTCTTTCTAATTCTGCGATAATAGCATTTTCTCTTTCTCTAACTCCGGGATATGCATCTTCAGAAAGGGAAATAGCAGTTTCCGCAACTTTGGTAGTAAATTCCCCTCCAATCCCAATTAATCTCCCATGACGCACCACTCGACGAATTAAGCGTCGCAGAACATAACCCCGTCCCACATTAGAAGCACGAATTTCATCAGCTATCATATGTACCACAGCCCGGATGTGGTCACCAATCACTTTTAATGAAGTCTTAGTTTTCTCCTCACTTTTACCATATTCAATTCCCGCTAAATCTGCTGCCTTTTTAATAATTGGAAAAATTAAATCAGTTTCATAATTATTAGGAACATTTTGGAGAATTTGAGCCATTCTCTCCAAACCCATTCCGGTGTCAATATTCTTACTTGCCAGGGGTGTTAAATTACCATCTACATCCCGGTTATACTGCATAAATACCAAGTTATAAAACTCAATAAATCGGCTATCATCATCCAAATCTATATTCTCATTACCCCGCTCCGGATGAAAATCATAGAAAATCTCCGAGCAAGGACCACAAGGACCCGTAGCCCCAGAAGCCCAAAAATTATCCTCATCTAAGCGTAAAATTCTCGCTTCCGGAACCCCAATGCGATCGCGCCAAATTTCGTAAGCTTCATCGTCTTCATGGTAAACACTGACAGCCAAACGTTCAACGGGTAACTTAAATACCTCCGTAGAGATTTCCCAACCCCAGGCGATCGCTTGTTCTTTAAAATAATCCCCAAAGCTGAAGTTACCTAACATTTCAAAAAATGTATGATGTCTTTTAGTAACTCCCACATTTTCAATATCATTGGTACGAACGCACTTTTGGGAGGTTGTAGCGCGGTGAAAGTCTGGTTTGCGCTGCCCTAAAAATATGGGTTTAAATGGCAACATCCCCGCGATTGTCAGCAGTACGGTGGGGTCTTCAGGTACCAAGGAAGCACTAGGAAGGATTTGATGTTCCTTGAGAGCATAGAAATTCAGGAATTGGGTGCGAATTTCGTTACCGCTTAAATTTTGGGGATGTTCGGACATGGGTATTTACAACAATTTAAACTATTAGACTAACTGTATTCAGATTTAATAATTTTAGACAATATCGAGTTAGACTCGTTTTCTACCGGTACTAAAATCATAAAAATAAATCCCTAGGAAAAGTATGCCTTATCTTTTGCTTTCTGTGGGAATATCTGGTATATGCTTGGAGAAATATATTTTTAGATCGACTTATATAAATCACTAATACAACACGGCAAAAATTAAGCAATCATTAAATATTTTTGGGAGAACTATATTATAAGATTTTTCTCCTAATGTTTACCAACTTATTGCTTATGCCCGACGACTGTACTACTTTATAATTGTGTGCGGATATCAAGGTGTCACAAGCACTGACTCAAGACCAATCGCCAATCTTAACCTTGAGATGAAATTATGTTTTCCTTGTCGGCAAAGATTAAGTTTGCCAAACCTTAATTATGACATTAAAATTTAAAGTCCCAGATATTGGTTGCCAACGCTGTGCAGAAAAGATTACAACATCTATTCAGAATGTTGAAGCTGATGCAAATGTAGATGTAGATGTAGAAGCAAAAACCGTTTTAGTCAATTCTCAAATCTCTGAGTCATCAATCAAGCAAGCTATAGTTGATGCAGGTTTTCAGATAGATGACTCCTATTGATAACTGCTAATAAAATAAGGTAGTTTCTTTCCTGAAATATCTTCAAGAAAAGAAACTACCTGTTACCAGTATTATTCAAGATATACCAAGGGAAATATAGAACGACTTCACAGATAAATACTTGCTGGTTCTTGCGATCGCTTACAGCGGGCACTACCGTGCCATCGCCTATGACGGATACTTAGGCACCATCGCTCATAGGAAACCGCTTTGTGGAGTGCATTAGCTTAGGGTAACGAACTATTCCTGTTTTAATTACAGCAGTATTTATGGAATTTGCTTTCCTAAGTAAAACATCTTAATATCAATAGTTATTCTATTTATATCCCTGGGAGTTAGTTGAAAGTATATTTAAATACTTATTAGAAAAGATTTATCAAGTATTTCCCTTAGGAGCCATTACCATATCACCATTATCGAAATCGAAATCAGCCTCATCTAAACGAGCCCGAATAGCGTGCCATATATGACCGAAAAGAAAGACTGTCCCTAAGGCTATGTGAAAAGTTGCTAACCAACCGCGAGATGAAACTAAACTAGGAGAGAATTCTAAACTTCCTACAGGACCATAAAATACTTGTGGGTAGACAGTATCATTAAAAAATACGAAAGCTGCCGCCAGGAAACCCATATATGATAAAGCCGCTAAACTATAGGATAGATAAGCTTGTCCAGACCAAGTTAAAATTTTCTCTGTCCAAGCTAATGGTTTAGTTTTCGTATGCCAAATTCCGCCAGCAATGCACATTAAACCAACCCAAATATGACCTCCCACTACATCTTCTAAGTTATCGACTGCTACCATACCCAAGGAACCGTGACTAGGAAATAGATAACTAAAAATTGTCAATGGATTCAATGTCGGTTCGGTAATTACTCTGACATCTCCAGCACTACCAATCATCGGGTCAAATAATCCACCCCAAAACATGGCTTTTGCAACTAGCAACCAAGCTCCTAAACCTAAAAGAATTAGATGAATTCCTAAAATAGTAGTCATCTTATCTTTATCTTTCCAGCTATAACCAAAAAAACCTGAAAAATCAGAACTTGATGGTAGTATGCTTGGTCCTTTTAAAGCATGGAACATACCTCCTGCACCTAAAAAAGCTGATGAAATTAAATGTATGACTCCAATCAAAAAATAGGGATAAGTATCAACTATCTGACCATCTGCACCCACCCCTATACCCAGGGTCGCTAAATGTGGTAGCAAAATTAAACCCTGCTCATACATCGGTCGCTCTAGACTGAAATTTGATAATTCAAATAGAGTCATTGCACCAGCCCAAAATACTATCAGACCAGCGTGAGCAACATGAGCACCTAGTAATTTACCGGATAATTCAATAAAGCGAATATTACCGCGATACCAATCTACATCAGGTATTACAGAACTTTTTACTTCAGAAGTTTGAGGAGAAAGAGAAGCTGTAGTCATTTGTCCTTATCAGTCCTGTTAGTATTTATCTTGTATGTGTGTTGTGGAAGCATCTAGTTAAAGTAAAATTCTTTAAAACATAACTATCACGCAAACTTAACTCAGAGGATTAAGTAGGTAGGCACAATTAAATATAAAATCCCTTCATGAGTTGTAATTAGCCTCAAAACTTTATCCCTATTCACTCATCACTACTTACTACTCACTTTTCGTGGGTGACAATGTTTTCCACCCACCTACTTATCAGTTACTATTACAATCCCCTCATCAATAATTAAAAGGGTATCTATGCTCCAAAATCACTTTTGAGTTGAGCAACCCAAGCTTTGATTCTTCCTTCACTCATATCTGATTGATTATCGTCATCAAGAGCAAGTCCGCAAAATTTTCCATCTTTTACAGCTTTAGATTCATTAAACTCATATCCATCTGTCGATGTGTAACCTACGGTTTTTCCACCTCTTTCAGAAATTTTTTCCTCTAAAATTCCCATTGCATCTTGGAAATTATCCTCGTATCCCATTTGGTCCCCTGTACCAAAATAAGCAACCTTTTTCCCAGTAAAATCAATCTCGTCGAGTTCTTCAAAAAATCCATCCCAATCACTTTGAAGTTCTCCAACATCCCAAGTTGGACTACCAATTATCAGACACTCATACTCTTCAAAATCACTAGTTTCAGCTTGAGATATATCATGAGTTGTAATCCCGTCACCAAACATCTCTTGAATCATTTCAGCCGCAGATTCTGTCTTACCAGTTGTTGTACCGTAGAATAAACCAATCTTTTTAGACATTTTTTCTCCGTATTTAACTAAAATTCAGTTTTTTGGAATATTTTCTCAATATTTCCCCAATATTTATTGAAACTAGGATAAAAATCTTTAAGATGAGGAAGTACATAATTCCAAATACATGAAAAAATTGATGAAATCCTTATTCATCTTTACTCCCTGTATTAACAAGATCAATCCATCTTAGTTTCTAAAAATTACTGCTATCCACTCCCTAGAACAAAATTCATCTGAGACAAGGCTTACTATAGTCGCAGTTCTGCAATCATCTCTCAATATCACAATGCCGGCTTTGATAGCTGTAGACATATACGTTAGGACAATGTGCTTCCCTGGAAGGGGAATAGTCAATAGAGAGGAAATAGAAACCTGTCCTAACCAATCTGACGGTTGCTATACTATGCCGGGATAAATATTTGTTTACGTATAATCCTTGGTCAAACTGATTTTATCAGAGTCATAACAGTATTCATTATTAAGGTTAATGAGTATTAATCTCAATAAATTTAATTTTATATTACCAGAAATTTAAGAAAATTTGTCACCTAGATATGAAATATTAGATATTTCCCTGAGACGATAATGCTTCTTTCAACAGATTCTGCTATTGTGATATGATCAATTTTTCATTGAAAATGTATTAAAAAATTATTGAAAATTGCCAAATTACCTGAAGCTAACCCTAAAAGTAATCACAAATGCTTCTTAAGCACTATTGCTAATATATATAGATAAGTATAGAATTCTGTACAAATACAACTAGTAAGATTTAGCATTAGTGATTGGTATTATTGTTTAAACTGATTATTATATTCAGGAGGCAGTGGATAAAACTCTAAAGACTTAATAAGACTTTTGAAAAACTTGAATGATGAGTGCGATCTATCCACATACAGATTGATATTGGTAAATAGAAGTTCTTTCTATAGCTGATATTACCTGAAGAAAAGCTCGTAGCCCTTATTCTATTGCCCTTTATTTAGAAATTTTTTAATAAATGTTTTTATTCGGTATAGAGCATGAGGTTGCTTTTCTCAATCAAAAAGGTGAATTTGCAGACTTTTCACGCACTAAGTTTAACGACCTAAGTCCAATTATAGATATGCTACCTGTAAATCCCTGCGATTATCTACAGTTATGTATAGGGGATGCAGGAATCAAAAGAAAAAGATGGTATATCAAAGGTAGTAAGCATTTTGTAAATTCTCATCGAAATATTGAATGTATTCCCAAAGGCATAGAAATTAGAACTAGCGTTCATAACGATATTACTAGCGCGATCGCAGAATTATCAGAAAGTTTTATCTTATTGCGAGAAGCTGCTGGTATTATGGGTTTTTCACCAGTCTTAGTCAGTTTTAATCCATATCAAAGTACTTTTAAACCTTCCTTACCCCCAGGTAGTTGTAATTGCCAACAAAATGATACTAAACTGTCTCCAAAGCAACTTAATCAACAGATGTTGACTTATGGGGCAGACTTAAATATTTCTCTGCTAGACTCATCTTATGAGCAAATAATCGATATTGCTCATAAACTGATTTATTGGAGTCCTTATATAATTCCCTTCAGCTTTAGTTCTCCGTTTTATCAGGGGAGAGTTTGGGATGGTTTATCAATTAGGTCTTTTTCTAGAAGCAATATAAAATCCCCTGTGAGAGTTTTTGTAGAAAAAGAAGAACAGTTAATAACTAGTAATCCTAACTTCACTAAAATAGCGCGTCTTCCTACAGAAAACTTTCGTATAGAATTCCAAGCTTGTGATAGTTGTGATGACTTCTTTATTTATGCTGGGTTATTAGCTTTGATTAAAGGTTTAATATTAGATGAATCTTTGCATCACAGAGCAACGACACCTAATATAGGTTTACATCAACTCTCAGCAAAGGAAGGATTTAAGAATCCAGATATTTATAGAAATGCTCAAGACCTCTTAGAAGCTGCGGAAAATGCTCTCGACTTAAACTCGGACTTAGATGCAGAATTATTAATGCCACTTAAAGTAATCTTAGAACATAAAGAAACACCCGCCCATGAATTAATTTGGGTATTTAAACAATTAGGTTCCATAGAAGAAGTACTTAAACATACTTATATTGCCTATAATTCTATAAATTTGAATTAAATTAAATTTAATTGAGAACTCAAGCTTAAATAAAATATAAAATAAGAGGAAGGATTTTGCTCATTTGTCTTGACTATTCAGTTAAATATTTTTATAAAATCACATCAATACAAGAATTTCAGGCATTACATGGGGGTTCGTGATAGCTTTGCTACTAAATAAAGAAGAAGCTTATTTCTATGACTTCGCAATTAACGAATGCTCTAAACCGAATTCTTGATTGGATTGAGCAACATAGATCATATTATGTTAAATATCTACAACCTGGTTTATCAAAAGATGAAATAGATAACCTAGTTAAAGATTTGCCATTTCAATTGCCTTTAGAGATTTATGACCTTTATCAATGGAGAAATGGAGCATTACACGAAGGAGAAAACTTGTACGATAAAGGTTTAATTTTCAAACCTGCTTGGTCATTTAGACCTCTACAAGAAGTTGTCAAAATATGCTTAGAAAATATTAATAAGCAAAAGCACTTAAAAAATCATCTTATGTATTTTTCCGATTGGAAATTTTATGGAGAAAAATTTGATATTTTACCTATTTTTTATACTATACGTTATTACGATATAGATTGCTATCGTTCAGGTAATCTTTGGATTAGTAAAGAAAAAGACCTAAATCCTGTAATATTTAATGATTTTGAAGAAGGAGAAAATATTTTAGAAAAATATAGCAGCATAACTTCTATGATGTTAACAATAGCTGAATGTTATGAAAATGGAATTTATAATAAATATATTTTTGGTAAATATTACGAATTAGAAAATAAAATTTGGCGGAAATACAATTCTAAGCTTAGAGAGTTCGCTTTACAAATTATCCAAGAACAATCATTTTCTCAATCAGCTTGGATATATACTATATATGAACTTATTGAATTTAAAGATTTAAGAAATTGTCAATTCTTAATTCAGTGGTTAACTGATTTAATTAATGCGTATAAAAAACCTAATTTTATAATCAATTGTATTGGTATAGACTCAAAAATATATAGAAAAAATCTAAATAATTTTGACTATTTTCAATTAGAAACAGGACTACCAAAAATTTTAGGAGAAATGGGAGATGTCAGAGCCGTTCCTATTTTAATTACTGCTTTACAAGATAATACTTTTTTTCAAAATAATCCTTTTAGTCGGATTTGTGCTGCCAAAGCTTTAGGTCAATTAAAAGATAAAAGAGCTACTGATCCTTTAATAGAAGTTCTAAGGAATGATTGGGAAGAAGCTCGAAAAATATCAGCTTGGGCATTAGGAGAAATTAAAGCATTGAGCGGAGCAGAACCGTTAATTGAAGCATTGCAAGATGATAATAAAGAAGTCAGAAAGATGGCAAGAGAAGCCCTTTTTCAAATAATTTCAAATTTTCCAAAGGTTGAAAATTTAATCCCTTTTTAAGCTGCATACAAAGTTCTGGAGATTCTCTGTCCTCCACAAACAAAAAAATCAGAATTAATTCATATCTTGCACCTCACCGTATAAAGCATGAAAATGAAAAATTGTATGTAATAAAGCTACATGATTAAACCAGGTTTATATAGCTAAATTAATATTTAAAGCTTAATACTGAAGTAATTAATTTACATCAAATAATCTTGGCGCAAGAAGTGAGTTAAAACACCTGGAAGTATTGCATCAAAATTCTTTCAGGATTGTTTTAATTCCAAGCGCGTACAATTTTCCCGTTCTAGCATAGTCTTGCCAAAATTAACAAAAATAAAAAAATGTAGAAATGTTTTTAAAAACGCTTCTACATAATAAATTTTAAGGTATTTACTTTTTAACGTCCTCTTAGAAAGTAAAGGTAGTTCTAAAAGTACCAATGACTACATCATCATTATTGTCATTGTGGTCTGGTGCAGTTAACCAAATCACACCAGGAGTCACAGCGATATTGTCATTAATCTTGTACTGATAAAATGCCTCAATATGATAGGAAGTATCGGGGTCATCATCTAAACCATCAATACTAGAACTCGTAACCTTGGGTTCCATACCAAAGATAATACCAGCCAAGTTACCTTTTTTACCAAAATCAGGTAAACCTAAAGTTACAGCCCAATTCCAAATCTCCGCTTCTCCACGGTCTGGGAAAGCTGCTGATGCACTTAAGTTACGAGCATTAGTATAACCAGCCCAACCACCTAATACCAAGTTTTTACTGATTCCCAATGATGCTTGAATACCGTAGGAATCAGCACTGAAAGGAGTATCTGCAAGAGTGGATATATTGTCTAATGGTGAAACTGTATTGAAGTTAGAAGCATTACTACCAGCACCATTGAACTGATTATAGGAATTGATATAAGTTAAACCAACCTTAAAGCGATCGCTTGGGGCAAATGTTAGTTGTGCTAATGCACCATAGGAACCGTTGAATAAACCATTATCGGTGCTGGGGTCGTTTCCTGAACCAGCTAAGTAAGCCAAACTCAAGGACAGATTTTTACCGAATTCTTGAGTAACTCCCAAACCCGCA
>JBHJJE010000078.1:0-13447 GCA_050042865.1 Mastigocoleus sp. | reverse complement strand
TTTTGGTGAGCAGAGGAAGCAGGGGAAGCGGAGGGAGCAGCGGTGCGAAGAAAGCGCTTCTTACAAAAGTTGTACATGGAGAGAAGTTGCGTGCGGAGGTTCCCTCCGTTGAGCAAACTTCGGGGGGAAACCCCCTTGGCGTTAGCCTCTCCCTTTGGGAGAAGACCAGACTTTTGCGCTTTTTCAAAGCGCTAGGGAATGCGCACCAAGAGAGAGGGAGAAAAAATCTGATAGTTGTATTAGATGCGGAAATTGAGTAATTTAATTTTTGGATGTCCCTTAAGTTTGTATTTGAGCTATCTTTTTCACTTTTTTACCTGGGCGATTAAATTAATAATATTTTGATCTCTATCTCTATTTTTCAGTCTTAATTTTTGTATACAAAAATTATTATTTCATAATCATGAGGACTTACGCACTCGTAACGAAAAATATGGCTTTGGGATTACTTCCCTAAGGTAGTAATGGCCTAAGCACATAATCCGTGGGTAAGTCCTGACCACAAAATAAAATTCTTAACTATCAATCATCCTAAATGTATAATGTTTGTATTACTTACAATAAGTGTGTGTAAATTAAATCCTATATTTTTGATAATATTTACCATCAAAAGTTTATACAAATTACTTATTTTTAACACTCTATAGATTTGTATCTGAATTTAAGTTTAAATTCAAATTTAAATCTTTGACAATTATTAAAATTAGCTGAATCATTATAAAATATGTACGCAATGGTGCGAAGCTTAACATATTTTGAAATAATAATGGTTCTAGTAGGTCTTGTGGATGCTCAATGGCAATATACATTATGTTATCAATAAAGGAAATATAAATATCTTTACGAGTTGTTTTTACAAAATTAACTAATTTTTTCATTATATTAATGGATAATATATATTTTGCTTCTACCTGATTATCGCTATAGACTATAAAGTACTTATTAAAATCTATATTTTCTGGTGGAATAATATTAATGATATTGATGTCTAGAGGAACAGATTTAGAAGCGATAATAGTGTTCCCGGTGATGATTTTAGGAAAGTAAGCACTCAAAAATATTCCTTGAAATATAGTCTTTTGAGTGAGACTATTGTCTAAAATTTCTTTCCTATATTTGTATAAATTTAGCCTTTTACCTTGAGATATTATAATTAATATATAGGGTAATACTTTAATAAATTTAGTTAACCAAATCAAAGCATATATAGGAACAGTAAGTACTATGATACTTTGACTAAGAAATGAATTAAAAGACAATATCTTTTGCTTTTTATTTAAATAAGCTAGGTAAGGATGGGAAGTTTCTGATTGAGCGCATATTTCTGATAAAAACAGACGTGTGTTTCCCAATTTTCCTGAAATACATTCACTTTGGTATATTTTATTAGGATGTAAAAAGTTTTTAAAAATTTGACTATTTAAGAATTCAATTTTAACTTGCTCTGTTTCTTTCCAGGAAGGGCTAGTAAAATATTTTAAATTACCATCAATATTAATAAAGTCAAATATTTTAGAAATAATTCTTGATTTCACATCTTTCGCATATGTTTCTGTCGAAGAATTATAGAAGTTTATTAATATACTAAAACAGATAGTAACAGCGAATAAAAAAATAAATATTGTTATCCATGGAGGAAGCAAATTACTTGTAAAATACTTAACTATAAGATGCCAGGGAAATATAGTAATTAAAAGTATCAGAGTAATAAAAACCAGAATGATTACAAAACTAATCGATTTAATAGTTTCTTTTCTCGTATTTTCAACTTCCTGTAATTCAGTAAACAAAATTTGTTGACAAAAATCTTTAAATTCTTCTAAAGACCTGACTTTAAATTCTTTTTTTATATTTTTTGATGAGGGTTGTGTTATTTTTTCCTTAATTGTAGATGTAGATGATGATATATCTTCTTGCGATATTAAATTTATGATAAATCTTTTTGCCCAAATTTGAGTCACTTCATGTTCGCTTAGGGTTAGTTCTTGACAAAGATTTCTGGCTTTTTCCAATTCCTTGCTTCCCCTATAAGCTTTTACTAGTAACATTTGTGCTTTTGGATAATCTTTACCTTGAATGTTTACCCCTTGACAATATTTTTCTAAAATTTCTACAGCTTCAGAATAACTTTTATTTTTTACAGCTTTCTTACCACTTTTTAATAATTGTATAGCTTCTTTCTCTGTTATTTCTTGTACTAATTTTTTTTGGTGTAGAGAATTTAAAAACCTTTCTGCCCAATTTTTAACTTCGATATTTTTACTACTTATAAGTTCTTGGCAAATTAAACTAGCCTTTTGATACTGTTTGGTACGATGATAAGCTTTTACCAAACCCATTTGTGCTTTCAGATAATACTGTTGCTCAGATTTAGAATCAAGTTGACAAGACTGACAAAATTGTTCTAGAAATTCAATTGATTCAGAATAGCGACCTTCCTGAATTGCAGATATTCCTAATTTATACTTTTCATCTTTAGATAACATATATCATTTTATAATTATTGATTATTTCTAATCATCTTTGCTATTTTTTATTAAAAACTTACATTTAAACGATAGTATACAAAGTCATTATTAATTGATTGACAATTAAATATTTAGTTTAGAAACCTATCTAGAAAAATCTATCTAGAACAATTAGTTTAATAAAATATATTATTAGCATTATTTATGATATTATCTATTTTTATACAGAAGTAACAGTAATATCTCTGAAAATATATATAATACCCAATGCTAATTTGCTAAGAAAGTTTTAATACTTCACCCTCTTTAATGCATACTCATTTCACTGAAGTTTCTATAACCGCATTAATTGAATATTTTCTCTAAATAAGGAGAAAAAGAACAGAAATTCATAAATAAATGATACAAAAAATAGCGATAGTGCACAGCACCCACTGTAAACGATGACCCTAAAAGGGTCGCGTGAAGCGATCGCAAATGACATACACTTCGTTATGTAGACATTCTCAAAAGGAGTCATGAAATATTTTTATACTTCAGAAGTATAAATGAAGTACAAATATAGAAATACTAATACTTCAAATACTTCAAATACTTCAGTTCAATACTTTCTCCATAGTTTCAATAGTCAATACTTGCGGTGGAGTTGCATCGGGGGGATATAAAAAATCTACTTCTACAAATTCCCTACTATTTGGTTTCATATCCAGAGTCACCAGCGATCGCGATTTTTGTCCTCGATTTTGAACTAAATGCACATACTTGGTTCTGGGTATTCCTTGTTTGTTGTTATAGCGTATTCGGACTGTACCCCGAAAAAATACTCGTTTTGGTGGTGTTTTCAAAAAGCGCAATCCTCCTTGGGAGAGGATATCCTCTTTAATTGGAGTTTGCAGCGACAGTGATACTTCTTGGGATTTTTCGCTTTTATTGCGTAATGGTAAACTCAGGCTATATTGTACTCCATAGTTACCGTGAGCATAATATGCTGTATCCGAATAACGCCTTAACATCGGTGCAGTCTGAATTTGATTTGTACCCAGAGTTCCGCGATGTAGGGTACTGATACCATAAGACAAAGCTTGACCCGGATTGGGAATAGTTAAATACTTAGTTTGGGGACTATCTGTTAATGATGCTTTCCATACAGAACCCTGGGAAACTCCAGCAACACGTCCATAAATGATTGCTTTACTAGTATCTTCTGGAGGAGTGGGTGCTTTGTCCCGTGGAGATGATAAAGTCCCATTTGATAGTAAATCTTCCCATTGTCTAAGGGTGGGGGATTGCTCGATTCCATCTTTATCTTTTGCCGCAAACATCGCTAAACTAGCTACATAAACAGTTCCATTAGTTTGCAGTCGCATCAGAGTAGAACGACCATTGATAGGTGGGTCTAATTCTTTTACTGGAATTGGTAAATTTAGTAACATCCGACTTTCACCAGCAGGTATGACTAACTGTGCTGGAAAAATTGACTGACGACGATTTCGCAAAATATCGTTCATTACCCGACTACCAGGACCTGCATAAACTGTACCGAAGATATTGTTTTTTTGGGATGGTAAATCAATAAATGGAGCGTCTGGTTGACTAAGGTAGCTAGCGGCATGTAGTATATTTATACTAATTGAGGATTTTCCAGGATTCTTGACAAGAATACCAAGATACAAAGAGCGCAAATCTGATGGTGGTGATGCTTTAGCTACATGATGAGCAAAGATATCAAATCTGCCCTGGAATGGAAAATTTAAATGTGCATTTTGATGTTTTTTACCTTTGGAGGGAAATGTAGATAATAAAATTCCTTCTTTAAGAACCAATTCTGGACTGTTGCTGTTGAAAACAGGTATTCTGTCCAGATTTCCCGGTAGGGGACGTACTTCTTGTTTGTGAATGATTTCTGTAGATGGTGGTGCAGAATTTATCTGAGCAAATGAAAAATAAGGTAAGAATGACAACATATCTATGGATAATTTTTACTTCTAACAGACACACTACTTTTTATGAAAGTGCCATTCTATCAATAATCAATAGAAAATCTTCAAGAATTTGCAGTCGATTATTACTTGTCAAAATAGGAACGTGTATAAAGATGCAAGGTATGTTTAATTGATGTCGCTCCAGGTAATCTAAGACCGAATAATAAAGACCTTCACAAACAAATTTTCCACACTCGTGACTAATATCAATGCTATCTATCCCGGCAAGTAATGAGATTAAATCAACTTGGGTATACTTTACTTTTGGAGCAAAATCATCTGATAATTGTTCAGGAAATATTGCCACGCTACTAGCATTTGATTCTATACTCAATCGAGTTCGTTTTTCTGCCATGCCACAACAGAGAATACATTCTGGCTGGATTGTAGAGATTTTTCTCATTACTTGAGAACTGGCAATTTCAATATCCACAGGTAGTCCTCGGAGTAAAATTAAATTATGAGCTATTGAGTTAATTTTGGTGAGTTCTACCAATAGATCATCAGATGAATTTGATTGTTGTTCAGGCAACCAAGTTGTAAAAGAAGTTAATAGTAATCTTTGCGTCATTAAAATTATTATTTACAATATTAATAACCCCTCCATATTAAATTTATCAGGAGTAGGAAAATGGCTGTAATTGCAGTCGTCGATTATGAAATGGGAAACTTGCACTCTGTTTGCAAAGGTTTAGAAAAAGCTGGTGCAATTGCAAAAGTTACAGATTCTTATAAAGAATTAGAAAGAGCAAATGCTGTAGTTTTACCTGGAGTTGGAGCTTTTGATCCAGCAATGCGTAACTTAAGAGCGCGTGGTTTAGAAGAACCAATTAAGGCTGTAATAGCCTCTGGTAAACCTTTTTTAGGGATTTGCTTGGGACTTCAAATTCTATTTGAATCTAGTGAAGAAGGAAGAGAACGAGGACTGGGAATTATTAAAGGGAAAGTGAAACGTTTTCGTCCCGAAACCGGAATTACCATCCCCCATATGGGCTGGAACCAGCTAGAAATAAGACATAATAAATGCATGTTATGGGAGCATTTACCCGCTCAACCTTGGGTTTATTTTGTCCATTCTTACTATGTTGAACCAATTGATGCACAATTCCGTTCTGCTAATGTTATCCACGGGACTCAAACAGTTACTGCTGCGATCGCTAAGGATAATTTAATGGCTGTACAGTTTCATCCAGAGAAATCTTCTAATATTGGACTACAAATTCTCTCTAATTTTGTATCTCAAGTGAGGGAAAAGGTAGCAGTTTAAAAAAATTAACAATTGAAAAGTTAAAGTTTTGATGAAGAGAGAGTAAGTTTATCTTCTGTCAACCAATTAGTGTACGAATTTTTGAATTCAGTCTCTAAATAAATTTCTAAATTAAGCTAAATGTTGAGCAAGTCTCAGCTAGATTTTTTGTGCTTATTTTGCATCTATTTTTGGAAGTCTCTATTGAGATATCAACAAAATTATCTGCAAAATATTGGATGGCAGTAGAAAATATGATAACTCAATCTAATTTGAGGCTAATAGATAAGTAAATTGAGTTCTTCTCATTAAGTTCTTTTAAAGTATAGCTTAGAGATTTGAACGCATATTACTCGAAGTACCAACACCAGAAGATGAGTAAAGTGTTTATGAGTCAATTTTTGATGATTGTAGAGGATGTATAAATCGCAAAATCATTGGAAACTAAGATTAAAGATGAGAAAATAGGCATTTCAAGGAGAGTAGCAGAAGTTTCCTTTGGTATTGTAAATATTATCTCGTTATAATTTTCTCTTTGCATATCTTTGCAATATCCCACAGTATTTATTTGTGTTTAATTATTTGTGTTTAATTATTTGCCTTTGAGATTGTGGATCAAGCAAAAGATCATATTTAAGGATTCACATCTTCTCAGTCATAAATTGGAAATTTTAGCGAAAGTCTCCAAACAAGAAAAAACGATAAAATCCTCAATCAAGTAAACTCTGCATAAATACTGATTATGCGTACATAAAATAATGAGTCTGAGAATATACGGGAATCGACAGTTAAAAACTGTACCAGGCAAAGATACAAGACCCACAGTTGCAAGGGTAAGAGAAGCAGTTTTCAATATTTGGCAAGGAACAATAACAGAGTGTAGGTGGTTAGACTTGTGTGCTGGTACAGGTTCAATGGGTGCAGAAGCTTTGTGTAGGGGTGCTAGCTTAGTAATAGGTATTGAGCAATCAGGTCGTGCCTGTGGTGTAATTAAACAAAACTGGGAACAAGTAGCTTCAGATGGGCAAAAATGGCAGTTATTTAAAGGAGACGTTGTGGGAGAGTTAGCAAAACTATCTCAACAGCTATCTGAAACACAGCTATCCAAGAAAAAGTTTGACCCAATTCAGTTTGACCGAATTTATTTCGACCCACCTTATGCAAGTGAACTCTACAGACCGGTTTTAGAAACAATTCATCAGCAAAAGATTCTGGAAGTTAGTGGAGAAATTGCAGTAGAACATAATCCAAAAACCTGGACACCAATAGCTGTAGATGGCTGGGAAATCTGCCGTCAGAAAGTTTATGGAAATACTGGACTAACTTTTTATGTAAATTTGGGCTATTAAATTTAGATTAAATTAATAGGTGTTTATAAATAAGTAGAAAATTTGAAGAGACGCGATAAATTCACGTCCCTGTTAATCTCAGACAACTATCAAAATTCGTCTCAGAGAACTTATTTAATTACTCAAATAAATTATAAACCTAGCTGGTCTCCACGCTTGTACTGTTCATAAGCTTTATAAAACAGTCCGCCAAGGGTAATAAATACTAAGCCCAAAACGATTCCACATAGTAGGGGTTCAATCACTGGAATTCTCCTCTTTGCAATTGTTAAACTTTTAATCCACCTACATGATTTTACCAAACGAAGGCGTAAATCGCTTGTACATTGCTTTTGAGAGATTGGTAATTACTAAATGTGGTTGCAGACAAAATCAAGAACTTTTAAGCTATGTGTATGAAATTAATATTTTCTGCAAATTTCTTGCAAAACTTAACTTTAGTATCAAACATGAATGGATAACCAGATTCTCAGACCTGAAATCCAGATCCAGCGCATCTCTTTAACTATTTTGACAGTTTTACTGGCAGTAGTTTTAGGGTTTTTCGTTGCCCATGTATTTCAGGCACCCGACCCCTACATTCAAACTGTATTATCTCTACAGGGAAATTTAGACCAAGGACACGCTATTTTCCAAATTAACTGTTCTGGGTGTCATGGCTTAGAAGCTCGTGGTAGTGTTGGACCTAGCTTACAGGAGGTCTCGAAACGAAAATCTCGTTACCAACTAATTCACCAGGTGATTAGTGGAGAAACCCCCCCAATGCCGAAATTCCAGCCTAGTAAAGAAGAAATGGCTGACCTATTAAGCTATTTGGAATCCCTTTAAATAATTCCCAAAGTATTCCAAATAGCCAAGTAGTAAGTAATTAATAACAAATGAAATAGCAAATAAATTTAATAAATTGTTTATGAATACAAAGTAAGTTAAATAATATTAAGAATCCGATTAAAAATAATAATTTCTTAACAATCTGGATAAAGGTTGATTATTGCTTTGATAAGGGTGTATATGTCGAAAAACAAGCAAAAGCTATCGCAATAGGGCAACTGCCGGTACCTTCAATGCTAATTTTACTCATAAGGCAGCTATTTTAAGTATCACCTTGGTGAAGTGGTTGCTATCCGAGAAGATAGAGAAACAGAGCACAATATTGCGACCATCCGCTTTCCTCAAATCAATGTAGAAAATGATATTTTCAGCCTACCAACGATGATACTTGGATATTTGGTAAGTATTCGATGGCTGGGAAAGGTAAACTCATAGCAGTAGGTCTTCCTGGAGATAAACGATAATCTCCTCAAGTAGGGATTAGAGGAATTCGAGAATGACTAGGGGTATGACAATCTTAAGAGTTTCTTAGCTTCAAAAAACTTTAATAAATATAGTTAAAAACACATATTTACATATGTTCATATAAATTTTTACGAAATAAAGGTGACGAAAGGTGGAGTTATTCAGTATCGATTGACTATATACCCCCAGTAAATACTGGGTAAAGACTGGGATATCATAATGTCATTAGAATCTGGATTAAATGCTGCCAAACAAGGCAATCATCAAGAAGCTATTCCTAAGTTGGAAGAATTTTGTCGTAATTGTGCTGACCATAATTCTTCAGCTTACCTAACTGCACAAATGTGGTTGTTGAGGTCTTATGAAGCAACCAAAGAAGTAGAAAAAGCTCGTGTTCTGTGCAATCAGTTGATGCAAAGCGAGAATGCTCAAGTCAACAGCTTTGCTCAGCAGATGTTTCAAAAGCTTGAAAAACCACAGGAACCGCAACAAAATGGAAATATCTATGAAAAAGCCGGTCGCGCTGCCACATCTAGGGTTAGCCTGGCAATGGGGGGAATTGGTGGAAATTTAGCCCTAGCATCTGGTGTTACCATTGCTCTACTTTTGGGAATGGTATTTGCTCTGGGTTTAAGTTTAGTATTTATAATTGATAGCGATGACCCGGTTACAGGACTGGGGATTGCGATCGCTTTTACTTTAATCTTTAATATTGCGGCTTTTTTCCTGTCTCCTTTTTTAATGGATTTGACCCAAAATTGGCTGTATAAAACTCGTTGGGTGGATGTAAATCAAATAGATAGTTTAAGTCCTGAAAGTGCTGAAGTGATACGTCAGGTTTGCCAACAGAAAAACCTGAAAACTCCGCGATTAGGTATTATCGATGACCAGAATCCTACGGCTTTTACTTACGGTTCTTTACCTAATAGTGCTCGCTTGGTAGTCAGTCAGGGACTATTTACTTACTTAGATGATGACGAAGTTGCAACAGTCTATGCTCACGAGTTAGGACATATTGTTCACTGGGATTTTGCAGTGATGACAGTAGCTTCGACTTTAGTACAAATTTGTTATTTGGTTTATACCACAGCTAGAAGACTCGGACGCGGTAGTGGTAATAGTAAAGCTAAAAATGCTGCTCAAACTGCTTCTTTGGTCGCATATATCTTTTATTTTATCGGTACCTATTTACTGCTATACCTATCTCGTACCAGAGAATATTTTGCTGATCACTTTGCAGCAGAAACTACTGGAAATCCCAACGGTCTTGCTCGTGCTTTGGTGAAAATAGCTTACGGTATTGTGGAAGAAGGTTCAAAAAATAAAGAACCTAGTAAATTAATTGAAGGAACCCGCGCTTTGGGTATCTATGACCATAAAGCTGCATCATCTACTGGTACAGCTTATCGCGTTGCTGCTGATACTCAAAAAGTTGGTCGCGTTTTCTTATGGGATATGTTCAATCCTTGGGGTTGGTGGATGGAGTTAAGTTCTACTCATCCCCTGACTGGTAAAAGAGTACGTGCTCTGAGTACTTATGCTGAGCAAATTGGGGTAGATACAGACTTTGATATGGGTAGAGTTATTGGGGAAGGTAAAAGTCTGAACAAAGGCAAACTGTACGGTAACTTTTTTGCAGATTTAGTACTTTATTCTGCACAAACTATTGGTTTATTTGCTGGTTTAATTATTGGTTTTTTCCTAAGTCCGACAAATTCGATGTTGATAATTGCTTGTCCTTTAATTGGTTTTGGTGTGGGAATTCTCATCAAAGCTTTCATTATGTATCCCAGTTATGGGAAAGCAGTAGATACTGACGTTTTGACCTTAATGTCAGACCCCTATGCTAGTCCTTTACGGGGAAAACCAGCAAAGTTAGCAGGAAAGTTGATTGGACGTGGTGACGCTGGTTATAAATTTGGTTCTGACTTAAAAATTCAAGACCCTAGCGGAATGTTATTCTTACGCTATGCTTCTCGTTTCGGTCCAATTGGTAACTTCCTATTTGGAATGAAGCGAGTTGAAAGTTTAATCGGTTCTCAAGTTGGTAGTACCGGTTGGTTTCGTCGGGGAATTGCACCTTGGATGGATTTAATTGATTTAGAAAGTGAGAATGGAACTATTGTCAAGAGTTACCATCGTTTCTGGTCATTTGTCCTTGGTGGTGGATTGATTATTGCTGGAATTGTAGTTGCTATAGTGATTTAAGATTGATTTAAAATTAGTTTCTGCAAGCTCAAAAATTTAAATTAAACAAAATTTTACGACAATAACCCCTACTGCGATCGCGTTTTCCTTGGATAATAGCGATCGCTTATGGTGGGTGCTACCGCACCATCGCTTATCATCAGGTAAAAACGTCTAAAATAGCTCAATAAAAGGTTTTATATCAATTCTGTCTGAAGCTGCATATAACGCTCTTACCTTGAAAGAGTAGAGCATTTTGAATTTTCAATTATTTAGGTCATTCTACCCAGCTTTTAACTTGATTTTTGCTTGCTGCCATAAGTTTTCCAACTCTTCTAAGGAGTATTCTGATAATGGACGTTCAGCAACTTCTTCCATGATTTGCAATCTTTGAATAAACCGCTTATTGGTACCCTGTAAAGCTCTACTGAGGTCAAGATTATTCCATCTAGCTAATTGCAGCAGTGAAAATAAGACATCTCCTAATTCTTCTTCCTGTCTTTGTGGTGTTTCTTCTGCTAAAGCTTGTTTAAATTCTCCTAACTCTTCATCAAATTTTTCCCATACACCATCAATATTTTCCCACTCAAAGCCTACATTAGCAGCTTTCTGAGATATCTTGGTTGTTGCCATTAATGGTGGTAGTTTTCGATTATATTCACCTAATTTTTTACTGAGTTTGTAACTTTGGGTAACTGATTCTCCTTTTTCCTCAGCCTTGATTTCTTCCCAATTTTTCCTTACTTCCTCTACATTATTCACCGTTACATCTCCAAACACATGGGGATGACGACGAATTAATTTTTCACTAATTCCCTCAGCTACTTCCTTGAGGGAAAAATCTCCGTATTCTTGAAAAATCTGTGCTTGTAGAACAACTTGTAAGAGTAAATCTCCTAACTCTTCTGCTATATGCTGTTTATCTTCACTTTTGATAGCATCTATCACCTCATACGCTTCTTCTATCACATAGGGTGTTAAAGTCTGGGGAGTTTGAGCTAAATCCCAAGGACAACCACCATCCGGATTACGTAACTTTGCGACTACATCAATTAATTTCTGTAATGCAGCTAAAGTTTCGTTATTAGACATAATTTATGAAATATAGGTTTAATTTCAAGGTTTAATTCCGACTACCTTTCTTAAAATATTCAAACTCACGTTCAAATCCGCATTTATTTTTAAACTTTTTTTAACCAAGTCTTAGATATAGCCTGATTAATGTAAAAAATCAAAAACTATTGCGATTACTACGCTTCACTCCGTTACGCTCGTAATGACGTAGTTAGGCATTATCGTACTTATCTACTTATGCAAAATTAATTAAACATTTTGTAATGGTTGTAGATAGCCGATAGTGAAGAATAAACGGTTATACAGCTAAGCAGTAAATATATAAATAATCTTACTTAATTACTTACGTATTTAACCTATCTTTTATATCTGCGGCAAAATCTTCATAAACACGTAAAGGAGTCACCTCAACCTGTACATGATGTCCTAATTCTTTCATAATCGGTAAATCGAGAAGAATTTGGTCCAGCATATCTGGAGATTCAACCTTAACTATAGCTATAACGCGACGAGTACCAACACATTTCCATAAATCCACTACAACCCCAGTAGCTTTCGCATTCAGAGCAACATCAGCCTCTTTTGACCAGATTGCAAACAAATCTTTCTGGCTCATTGTAGATGGGTACTCTACCTGAAAGTCAAGATGATATAGCATTTTACCCTTGTTTGATCAATTTTCTAGCCCCTCTTAACAGATAGAAGGATACTCTGAGATTATCTTGCGATCGCGATGAATTTCTCTTTATTTAATTAAATTTATTGAACTTATATCAGTTCTATGTCAAGCATATAACCCTCTGACCTCGAAAGGATAGAGTTATGAATTTATGAATTTATGAATTTATGAATTAATTTATTGAACTGAGTTCGCAATATCTATCTATCTCTTGGTTTGCTGGACTTCCTGGTTGTGGTTGTTTTGGTTCTTTTAGATTTAATACTAGGTTTAACCCTAGGTTTAGTGCTCCCTTTGAGAACTGCTGTTGATTTACGCTTCTTGGATTTAGTACTAGATAATAAACCTTGAATACCTTTTTTACGAAAACGCTTATAAGCTGAACCACTCCAGTCACTGAGAGAGTGACTCATTGCACCTGCTTCCATCCCCATGAATAAAAAGATAAATTCGGTATTATAAAACCAAAGTGTTGACCAAGTATTCTTGCTTACCTCTCTCCAAGTCCACTCAGTATGACCTAGTTTTTCTGTAATCAATAAACATAAAAAAGATGATACTGCGATCGCGCTACTCAAGTAAAGTACCCGTAATGTTGTACCAATGAGAGGACCGTGGGACAAAAAGGAACGATGGCGCAGACTTTTCTGGTATGGTAGCCAAATAAAACGCAACCAACCCCAACGCTGGTATTGCACTGAGTAAATATCTAAGTCGGGACCAAACATCAGTCCTCCGAACATGAAACCACCTGCCACAATTAAGGTCAGATGGCTATTACGAGTTTGCCAGAAGGTAAATCCAGCAACTAATGGTAAAGTCCAAATAGTAATGCGGTCATGAGTTCTACCAGAAGGCATTAAAAGTCCTGTAAAAGTTTATGCTCAGCAATAAGGGACATCCAAAAATTAAATTACTCAATTTCCGCATCTAATACAACTATCAGATTTTTCTCCCTCTCTCTTGGTGCGCATTCCCTAGCGCTTTGAAAAAGCGCTTTCATTGTGGTCTTCTCCCAAAGGGAGGAGGCTAGCGCCAAGGGGGTTTCCCCCCGAAGTTTGCTCAACGGAGGGAACCTCCCTCCGGGTTCAGCATTCGCTCATGGGGGAAACCCCCAAGACCGCGATGCTTCACCGCACGCAACTTCTCTCCATGTACAACTTTTG
>JBHJJE010000077.1:0-51101 GCA_050042865.1 Mastigocoleus sp. | reverse complement strand
CAAGGGGGTTTCCCCCCGAAGTTTGCTCAACGGAGGGAACCTCCCTCCGGGTTCAGCATTCGCTCATGGGGGAAACCCCCAAGACCGCGATGCTTCACCGCACGCAACTTCTCTCCATGTACAACTTTTGTAAGAAGCGCTATCTTCGCACCGCTACTCCCTCTGCTTCCCCTGCTTCCTCTGCTCACCAAAACCATTGATTATTTTTTTAATTGGAAGTCCCTTAGTAGATGTGCAAAATCGGACTATCTATCTTCTATAGTTATTTAAATTTTCAATATCGTAATAGGAATCAGGATTTCGATTAGTTGTAGAGTTAGGTAACTTACCTGTATTGCGAACATTAGTTATTTTGTTAACTAAATCAAACCAAAATGGTGCTCCCATAGAAATTGCCACACCACTGACAATCCAGCCTAGAAGGCTTTTGAAACCTCCTATAGTGTTGAAATTATTGGAGCGTCTTTCACTAATAGAAATTAAAGGTTTCTCATCACTAGAATTTCCTGCATCTTTATCAATAGAAAGAAACTGTTGTTGAATGTTATTTTCCGTCCACCCTACTGGTAAGGATATATCTGCAAGTGCTTTTTCTGTTGATTCTTTGAGAGTGTCTAAATTAACCCTTCCCTGGGAAGTTTGATTATTATTCTCATTGGCTTTAACTACGATATCGTAAGCATTTTGAGTAATAGTTTGTCGCAAAGCCGAGTCTTTTGAGAAACGACTTGTCATATGAAATGCATCTGTATTGGTTGAAATTGCTAGAATTATCCCAATTAAGATCGCAACTCCTTTGGCGTTGCGCTTATATACTCCAGAAGCTCTGTCCATAGACTTATCGAATGCACTTTCTAGTTTTCTTCGCAGAGCAGTTACTCCTTCTTCAGCACTATCTACTCTTGTTTGAGTCCCCTTTGCTAAGGTAATTATATTGTCTGACCAAGATGGAGGTAATGCTGAAAGAGTTTGGCGGACTCTCTCATAAGCTGGACTATTTTTTCTTTCTAAAAAACTTGTCAATTCATGATAAACCGAACTGGTAGTATTCATAATCTGGGCTACTTCATTCAGATTTGGTCGCATTCCTCCTGAAACTATTGCTTTTTCTGTATTATTAAACAAGTTTTGCTGGAGATTTTGTAGATTGCTTACAGTTTTAGTTGTAACTTCACCAGTCATTTGCCTCAGTTGTAAACTTTCTATATAGTTGTTAAAACTCACAGCCATGAGGTTAACGCTGCTTTCCAGGTCAGATTTGTTTTGCGCAAAATTTTCGATAATGTTTTGAAATTCTGCTTCTAAAGCTGTAAGTTTTGTATTAGCGTCTTCAATCAAGATTCTTAAAGAACCGTCAATATCAATCTCTTGCTCTAAATTACTGATTATTCCCTTAATATCTGCCAATCGCTGGTCTCGAAATTTTTCTAAACGCGATGCAGTCAAGTTATCTACTAATGTAGGTATTTCCAGAGTATCAATGACGCTAGAAGCAAAGTTTTCTGCGGGAATATATGAAGGAGCACTATGTTGATTTAGACCAAAAACCGTGTATTTCGCATCTGTTCCATTTACTCCTCTAATTAAGCGGTATAGCAACCCAATAGACCAAGTAAATCGACGTGGTAAAGTAACTAAAAATCCCTTCGCTTCTTGATTTAAACTTTGAATTGATGGATTATCATAAATATTGTTGGCTAACTCAACTATTGCTTTTTCTGATTTATTATTTCCTCCTGCTAAAAGTATCTCTATAGATTTTCTTAAGTGTTGAGCTCGCCATTGAAAGACTGTTGAAATCATTTCTTGAATTTCAGCGGCTAATAAGCTCAGAGTTAGGTAAACAAAAATTAAGCCTAAGACTACGTCAAAAATTAAAGGTAAGTTCATAAATACTACTCCTGTTAAATAAGCTTTTTGGTTTTAGCTGTGGATTTTATGCTTTCGGTGCCGGTATTAATATTTATACTGCTTTTGGATGTTTAGTATAAGTATGTAATTTATTTTGTATTACTGAGACCTTAATTAATTATTTAATTAAAGAAGGTACAAACCCTACTTCGCAACGCTAACTGACTTCAGATAGAATTAAGAGATTTCCAGAAAATAAAAAATCCATCTTCATAGTTCCAAAGCAAAGGAGTTTCCGGAGCAGTTATCGGTAGCTATACTCTGTAAACGCGCAAATGATGTTGTCGCAGACTGGGAAACTTCAGTTTAATTTTATTCAAATTATTGAAAAATCTTAGAACAAAACCGAAACAAAACTTGGTTTAACAGACTGCAAAAATAAATTTATAAAAATATCCAGGAAATATGCAACAGAGAAATCAGATTTGGCATTCTTTAGAAAAACTGTATCTCGTAATCGAAAAAAGAATTGACTGGGTATGGATAACGGTATTATTTCTCGCAGCAACCTTTATTTTTACTATTAACTTAGGCGAACTTCCACTCAGAGATTGGGACGAGGGTACTGTAGCACAAGTTGCCCGTGAAATTTTTCGTGCTCCATTCGGTTCTCATACATGGTTATATCCAACATTGGGAGGAGAACCTTACTATAATAAGCCTCCTTTAATGCATATACTAATTTCCTGGATTTACCGTTTCGCTGGTATTAATGAATGGACCAGTAGAGTTCCCGGAGCTTTCTTAACTGCTTTATCTGTACCCTTACTATACGCGATCGCTAGGGAAATATATGCCCGTCGTTCTGAAGCTTTGTATAGCGCTTTAATTTACCTAACCATGTTACCTGTGGTACGTCACGGAAGATTAGCAATGCTCGATGGGGCTGTCCTTTGCTTTTTTATGGTCATGGTAGTTTGTTTATTGCGATCGCGTCGAGATTTGCGTTACTGCTTGGGTGTTGGTATTGGTTTTGGATTGATTTGTCTGACAAAGGGAATGCTAGCTATTCTCCTAGGCACTGTAGCTTTTGCTTTTTTACTTTGGGATACACCACGACTACTAACAAGTAAGTGGATGTGGTTCGCTATGTTTTTGGGCAGTTTGCCTATCCTGTTATGGTACTATCTACAAATTACTCGCTACGGTAATAGTTTTATTGATGAAGGATTGTTAAGACAGTCATTTAATAGAATTTCTGAGTCTGTAGAAAATCATAGGCAACCACTCTGGTACTATCCTTTAGAGATTATTAAGTATACTTCCCCTTGGCTAATATTTATTCCTTCGGGCTTACGCTACACTTGGGAAAATCGTAATTCCAGCTGGGCAAGGTTTGTTTTAAGTTGGTTTAGCGTTTATCTAATAGCAATTTCTTTAATGAGTACCAAGCTTCCCTGGTATATATTTCCAATTTACCCCAGTATTGCCCTAGCTTGTGGTGCAAGACTTGCGCAAGTTGAAAATCTACCTCTATTAACCTCCTATCCCCGACACTGGACTATTGGTTTGGCTTTTTTAGCTGTTGGTGGTGTGGGGGGTGCTCTTTTCTATATTTTTGGTAATGAAGTGCAAATAAGTTTAGCTTTTATTTTGGCTGCATTTGCCCTAAGTGCCATTTTAACTATAAACTTACTCAGGATAGGAGACAGGAAATTTTTTTGGGTCCTCCTCTGGGGTACTTATGTTTCCTTAGTGTTGTTAATGAAATCTAATTACTGGAATTGGGAATTAAATGAAGCTTACCCGGTTAAACCAGTTGCAGCAATGATTCAAACATTTGTTCCTAATAGTCAAATAATCTATACATCATCAAAAAATCACAGACCATCTCTAGATTTCTACAGTGATCGCAAAATTATTCCTAAATCTCTTCAACAAATTCAATCTTTATGGGAAAAAGAAATTCGTCCTTATTTTTTATTAGAAGAGCCAGATTTCAAACAGCTTAATCTCAAATCTCTTGAAGTTTTAGGATCAAGCTCAAGCTCAAATTTAAAATTAATACTGGTAACTAAAAACACTAATAATTAAAAATATTATTAAATTTTTATTATTCCCAGTCAATTTGCCTCAAACCCTCTTATACATAAGATTAGACTACATTAACCTAAGCAATTATCAATATCTTGATATCCGTTGTACCCCATAGGAAAAGATGCATAAAAGTATTTTTTGATATACTGTTACGGAAAACTGTGGAAGAGGCTATTTATCCCAGATGATACATTCACTGGGATTTTCTTTTTTTCACTACTGTTTTTTCTCAGGTTTTGGTTGATTAGGATTTATATCATTAATACTTTGCCCAGTAGTACCAAAAAATCCAGCAAATACTAGAATTACAACTACTATAAATAGCAAAGAACCCTTGAAGAGAGTAAAATCTCTAAATATTCGAGCTAAAGGTCGGCTTTGACGACGTAGTTCTGATGAAATTATCATCTGCCTGAGAATAAAAGGGTCACGGACATAATGACCGCTCTTACAAACAACTATTCTTTCTTGACAGTAAGGACAAGAATATAGCCCAATGCAACTTTTAATCGGCTTATGATTAGTATTTTTTTGACAAATTGGGCAAGTAACATAATGATTATCAAATGTATGCGTACTCATCTACCTCGTCCGCTTATTCCATTTTATAAACCCCGCAGGGTTTATTACTGTGTTTATATACATTTACTGAGCAACTAAACTATATATTTATTTGCTAAGTATGACTAAATTTCCGCCACCAATATAACTACAGTTGTATCTCAACTGACAATGATTTGGGGGCTGCAACACGAGTATAGCTAGATTTACCTTGATATGACCCGAATTATTTTAAATTTTAAATTTGAGTTTTGTGATTTAAGGATTTACTCTTTTAAGAAAGTATCATTTCACACTTGATAAAAAATCATAAGAACTTTTGCGTTCTTCATTCTGGCGGGCACTACCCTACCATCGTTTATTTTTGATCAAGGTTATTCCTTCGGTGGTGAACGCTTCTCTAGGGGAGAGCAAGTCTTAAGCATTAGCTATACTGGGGAATGTCGGGCTGCCATTCAAATTTTAACTCCAGGGATAATTGGGATATCGTTCTTTGTGGGTGTTTTTTTTAAGTGTTAATAAATAAAAATCAAAATAAAATCCAAGCTACCATATTCGGATTCTTCTCTCCCAATTTGCACTACCTAATTAGTATCCCTATCAAAATACCTGTAGCGACTAATTTTTATAAAATTTTTGTAATCCGAACAACTCTGCTATGAATATTAAGGTAGTGTACACAGCAGCACTACGAAAAATGCTGTCTTCAGAATAAAATTTGTTAAGTCTACTCAAATCATTACGACTTTAATTACTACCATACAGAGCGATGAAATATCCAGATATCTACTCAAATGGTGAAACAGTTACCTCAAGGAAGTAAATCCTTCAGGTGGATTATAGATCTATGAAATTTTTGCCAACTCTACAGATGGGAGAGGAATTTTTCTGCCGATAATTAGTCAGATGGCAGTGTGAAGCAATGTTGAATACTTGTAACTAAAGATAATATTTTTCAGTTTCTAATTAAGCTTGCTGAAATCAAAATTTCAATATTATTCATTTGTTTGCTACTAATTAGATAAAAATAAAATCAAGATTGTATTTTATACGTTAACTTTATAGCTAATCTATTTTAGAAGGCTGCAAAGTCAAAAATATTTAAATAATTTAATATATTCTATCTGTATTTCATATCATAAAACAAATATATTTGACAATTATTGAAGCTTTCATGTCCCATTAAATAATCCTGACTGATAGATATTTGAATATCGAGACAAAAAAGAGTATAAAGTTTTGATTGCTTATATTATGTAATCAATTGGGGCTAACAGGAGCAGACCATTAGCCAGTAGTCAGTAATCAAAATTCAATAGATAATAAATTTATCGAATATCGATTTATGACCAATGACTAATAATTCATGACATTTATGACAAATAGAGTAATAATTAATAGCTATTTAAGCTGTTGCTTCCATTTCCTCCTCATCCTCTCTATCTTCTGCATCTACTTGTCTTAAACGAATATGCTTTTTACCTAAAGTAATAACAAATTCATCTCCAGCCTTTAGATTCATCTGTTTTGTGTAAGCCGAACCTATGAGTAAATTGCCGTTAGACTGTACGCTAATTCTATAGCTAGCACTACGACCTCCTCGTCCATTTGCACTAGCAGAACTATCTAACTGAATGCCCTCAGCATCGATTAGAGCATTCAGAAATTTCATCATATTTACTCGCTCAATGCCATTTTTAGTTACGGTATAGTAGCCGCACTGTTTAGCTTTTTCTTCCTTACTAAGGTTTTCTAGCTCTTTGACTTTTTTGAGTAGTTCTTCACCAACAAGCGGTTCAATTTTTTTCTGTTTAGCCATCAACTTATGTCGAAAATAAGTGGTTCAACTGGTGGAATCGATTTTATTTTAGCTGACATTCAAGTTATAAGAACAATATCTTTGAACTTTTTATATCAACTTCGCCAAGTATATTACATTCATCGATGTAATTGTTGCCGCAACAGCATTTTTTTTCAGAAAATATATTTATATCTTTACTCTTAATTTTGGTCGAAATATATAGTTTAGGAAGGACAATTTACATTATAATTACTGAAAGTACAAAAAATAATGCTCTTTTTTCCTTCCCTAGTAACTCCTGAAAATACAATTGCAACATAGTAATTATAGACATTCATATTGGCAGCAAGCTATTGGCAGCAAGATAAGATTAAAAAAATCTTCACAGCATCAATGAAACTCACTACAAAAGGGCACTATAGTGTGAAGGCATTACTAGACTTAAGCTTGCAGCCAAAGTATGGTCCAGCTTCAACTAGAAAAATTGCAAATCGTCAGGATATTCCTGCTCCATATTTAGAAAAGTTGCTAATAGACCTGCGTCGTTATGGCTTGGTTGAATCAATTCGTGGTGCGAATGGTGGATATAAATTAGCAAGAAATCCCGCACAAATTTCTTTAGGAGAAATTCTGGAAGCTGTGGGTGAAAGTATAGAACCTCTACCTCGTCATCAAGCATCACAAACAAAAGCTGAGGATTGGGTAACTTTTAGTATTTGGCAAAGAATGCACCAAAAACTTCAAGAAGCTTTATATAGTATTACCCTTGCGGATCTTTATTATGATGCTCGCAGTTGGCAAGCTTCTTTGGGTGAAGAAACTAATTTTATTGTTTAAGCTTTTAATTTTTTCTATGCTTTGATTGGGCAAAGCAAAAACTAGGGTAAGATAGCTCAATTCGCTTTCAAATAAGGCTGGAGTAGTTGAAATTTTCTCAATATCGGGTATGGGCTGACAATAGCTCTGGAGGTAAACTTAATTTTATTTTTCCATCCATCTTCTAATTAATGGTTCTAATTTTCCACTTTAATTTTATTCACAACCATTATCAGATCTAAATTTTGATCTGATTTTTGTATAACTGCTCCCATGGAATAATTTTCAATCACCAATAATAATAATTGTCTATATAGATGAATCTATTCATTTAATGAAATCTATTGCTGTTTTAATTTTTGCCACCTTGTTAGATTTTATAATTGGCGATCCAAAAAATTGGATACATCCAGTCCAAGGGATAGGTTGGGTAATTTCTGTTCAGACCAAGCTGATTTTTAAATTATCTCAAAACCCCTTGATTCAGCGTATTGCTGGGATATTTCTTTGTTTTTTTGTAACTTTTGGTAGTGCTTTCACGGCTTGGTTAAGTATCAAAGTTATTGGGAGGTTACATCCAGTTTTAGGAATAGGACTAGAAATCATCTTGCTTGCGAGTTGTTTTGCATTAAAAAGTTTGCAAGATGCAGCAAAGGAAGTAATACAACCTTTAAAAAATCAAGATATTATCTTAGCTCGTTCTGTTTTAAGTAACTATGTAGGTAGAGACACTGCAAATTTATCAGAGTCAGAAGTTTTAAGAGCAGTATTAGAGACGGTAGGCGAAAATGCTACAGATGGGGTTATGGCTCCTCTTTTTTTTGCTATTATTGGGTCTTTTATTTCTTTTCTAGGTGCAGTACCTTGCGCGATCGCATACAAAGCTATTAGTACTTTGGATTCTATGGTTGGTTATCGAGAAGCTCCATATACTTATGTTGGATGGTTTAGCGCTCGTTTGGAAGATATACTTACCTGGATACCTTGTAGATTAACCGTGTTGACACTGGCAATAATATCGGGTAAACCGCTTCAAGTTTGGGAAATTTGCCGTCGAGATGCACCAAAAGACCCTAGTCCCAATTCCGGTTGGAGTGAATGTGCTTATGCTGCAATTTTAGGGGTACAAATGGGTGGAACTAATTGGTATCGAGGTGTCCCTAAGTATAAACCCCTGTTGGGAGATGCTACTAATGTTATTAATCTTAAAAGTATTTATAAAGCCTTAAATTTAACCAGATATTGTTTTTTACTTTGGTTAGGGGGAGGCACATCTCTACTCTTAATCGCCTTAAAGAGGTAAAGATAGAAGAAAGGAATGGTGAATGGTGAATGGATAATAGTTGATGTTAACTAATTCCTAACTCCTAACTCATTACTTCTAACTTCTTACTCCCAGTCTTTCCTTATATTTCTAAAAAAAATAGTATAATTATTTACTCATGGTTCTTGGTCATGAATGTGTCAGTAAAAATTGTAGAGATTCTCAGTGCTGAAGAAATTCGTCGTACTCTAACACGTTTAGCATCTCAAATAATTGAGAGAACCCGCGATGTGTCAAAATTAGTACTCATTGGTATTTACACCAGAGGGGTTCCTCTTGCTGATGTATTAGCGCGTCAAATCGAGGTTCTCGAAGATGTGTCTGTAGAAGTAGGAGCTTTAGATATCACCTTTTACCGAGATGATTTAGATAATATTGGCTTCCGTACTCCGGCAAAAACCAGTATACCTTTTGATATTACTGGGAAGACGGTAGTACTTGTTGATGATGTGATTTTTAAAGGACGTACAGCCAGAGCAGCTTTAAATGCGGTGAATGAGTACGGGAGACCCGAAGTGATTCGTTTGGCTGTATTAGTGGATCGGGGACATAGAGAAGTACCAATACATCCGGATTTTACCGGCAAGCAATTACCTACGGCTAAAGAAGAAATTATTAAGGTTTATCTACAGGAATATGATGGGAAAGATGCAGTGGAGTTAATTGGTAATTGAACAACCCCTTTGAGAATTCAAAATTCAAAATTCAAAATTCAAAATTCAAAACTCAAAACTCAAAATTTAATTCCACCTGGCAACTAATGAAATTAACACATTTTTTGACTCTAGCTCAAAGCTTTGCCAAGTAAGGGTTTTAAAATGTGCAAGTTAGAAGTAAGTGTTTGACATTCTCAGATATAAAGATACTGAGATTCTCCAGGTTAAACCTAGAAGGAATAGTGAAAAAGAGGAGATTATCCAACTGAAACCAAAACACCTTCACTTTCATTATTCATTTTATCTACTGCACACAAAGCGTAAGTTCCAACAGATACATTTGTAGATGTGACGTTTGCTGGTAAAATATCTTGTAGTTTCCATTCATTTGCTTCTTTTCTATACAAACTCCAAGAACGAATATCTCCACTAGCATTACTCCATCTGATGGTGCTAGATGTAACCTGAACTATATTGGGTAAGGATGGGGGGTTTGCATCACGCCATGTCATGGCAGGAGGTAGTGCAGGTTGTGTATATATTGCATATTGGAACTTTTCAGCGATACTTTGACGGTTACGGGAAATTGAGTCCATGCTAAAGAAAATATTTCCCAGGGATAAATTACTAGAAAGACTGCGACTAATTGTTATCTGTTTAATGATTTCTTGATTTTTCCAGGCTTTACCATCCAAACGAGCGATATTGTTACCTGCATAGATATGTCTTTTTCGAGGATTGATACTTGTCCACCATTTGAGCAAAGTTGAATAGCTCTGTGCTGTTTGGTCAATTCGCCAATATAGTTGGGGTGCAATATAATCTAACCAGCCTTGTTCTAACCACTTTTTCGCATCTGCATATAGAACATCGTATGCATCCAAACCTCTGATTCCTGCTGGATATCCTGGACGGTAAATTCCAAATGGGCTGATACCAAATTGAACATTGGGTTTAGCTGATTTAATTCCTTGATATAGTCGCTCTACCATGCGATTGACGTTATCTCTCCGCCAATTTTTGATATCTAATCTGCCTCCAGTCTTTCTATAAGCAGAGTAGGTTTTACTATCTGGGAAAGACTTACCGGAAATAGGATAGGGATAAAAATAATCGTCTAAATGAATGCCATCAACATCATAGCGTTTAACAACATCCATAATTACATTAAATGCTCTATCCTGTACAGCTTTTGCCCCAGGATCCATCCAGAGTTGATTTCCCCAACGATATACATACTGGGGACTTGTGACAGCCATATGGGGATAAATATTTCTTCCACGAGACACAGAAGTTTTAGCCCGGTAAGGATTGAACCAAGCATGGAGTTCCATATTACGCTGATGACATTGAGCGATCGCAAATTCTAAGGGGTCGTAATATGGTGATGGTGCTTTTCCTTGGGTTCCACTCAACCAAGCGCTCCATGGTTCATATTTAGAAGCGTATAAAGCGTCTCCTTCTGGTCTTACTTGTAGGATAACTGCATTAAAGTTAAGTTTTTTTAATTGATCTAAAATCTTGACCAATTCCGCCTTTTGCTCGGATACTGGAAGTCCGGCTTTAGAAGGCCAATCACTGTTCCAAACTGTGGTTATCCATGCTCCGCGAAATTCTCTACGATGACTAACCTTCACTGTACCGGATGTCGGATTTGGAGTTAGATTAATCTTTGATGGAATTACCAAGTATGGTGATTTAATCTCATCAGCTTCTCTTAAATAAACTAAAGCTTGATAAACAAATGCCGCAATATCTGCACGAGTTGCTGCTAATGTGGGATTTAATAAGCCGACATTAGGATAACTTACAACTAACTCTGCTTTCGTAGAGATAGCGATCGCTGTTTTAGCGTAATCTGGAATTTTTAAGTGGTCTCGGTAAATTTGCGGTAAAGTGCTAAGTAATTCGCTACTGACTCTGGTAGTTAATCCCAAACCGCTAATAATCGAAAGTAAAGCATTGGTGCGGGTAATGCGAGTTGCAGGACGAAACTGACGGTTAGGAAATCCGGTGATAAAAACGGTTTCGTAAGATTTTTTGATAGCCGATGCTGCCCAATTATTGGCAGGAACATCAACAAATGGTAAGTAATCCCGCTTCTGAGGAATTCTGGAAAAAGCTGTAGTCACAATTGCAGCAAATTCAGCCCTGGTCACTGAATTGTCGGGACGAAATCTGCCGTCTGGATAACCATTTAAAATTCTTCTTTGGGCTAAAGCTTCAATAAAAGGTTTAGCCCAATGATTTGTTATATCTGGGAAGCGAGCAGGGGTAGATACCATAGTTATTTAAAATAATTTCTTGTATATAAATTGACTATACAGATGACTGGGATTATGCTATCGCAATCTCAAAATATTAGAGTAAAAATGGTTCTGCAAGCTACATTCAATCGATTATTTATTTGTAATTTAAATTTAATTTAAAATTTATAATTGAGTATATTTAAATACTTGCATTTTTAAAGTTGGTAGAATTTTAGTAGGGACTGAGCATTCCCCTGAACCCTACTAAATATGTGGTTTTTACATCCCCCAGATTTAATATTTTTGGTCAGTAGGTAAGTCCTAGAAATAAGATTATGATTAATTTTTTAGTAACTTTTTAATACATCTCTAATAAATTCTGGTATTATTTTTTCATCATAATTAAATAGAACAATTGTTCTACAATATTGTTTTGCTGTATTGAAAAGCAGTATAAAAAATGCTGCAATTCAATGATTTACAACTATATATATGATTTGTTATGGTTCAATATACTCTCGCACAAAGCCCAGATGTCATCCTCTCCGTCCCCGGAAAAGATTCTTCTAAAGCTCGTGATAAGGCAATGGATCAGTTAATGGAAATTATGGATGAGGGGAAATTAGAAACAAATTTAGAAGAGGGTTTTGGTCCACAACAGTTGATTGAAGTCAAGGAAGATTTGATGGATAATACTAGTGGTGAAGATTCGGTAACTGAAGCTGTGCAGATTTTGAGTAATCTGGCATCTTTGAAAATAAAGGTTCAAGATTCTCGAAACGAAGCTTTAGAAATTCGTCAAGCTATTGATGTCTTATTTACTGACGATTCCGTAACTCAAGAAGAAGTTACAAGTCTCAAAGAAGGCTTTAAAGTACTTAAGAGTTTTGCTCAAAACAATATGCGTTATCAGCAAGCTAAGCAGAAAGCTCAAAAAGCCCGTGAGATTTTAGATAAAGCTTTAAAGTCACCTGATTAATTTTTCTGAACTATCTGTGGGGGTTAAGTAATGAGTAATGAGTTATGAGTAATGAGTTATGAGTAGTAAGTAATAATCACCAGCCATTTCAATGGGGTTATATAGTAACAAGCTCAAGTGGACTTGATATAACTTGTACTATGGGAATATCTAAATGATGGATAAAGCGATTGCTTTTGGGGTGGATACTACCAAACCATCGCTTGTCTAAAATTGGATTAAATAAAGCGATCGCTTTTTAAAAACTAAATATCACATTTCAACTAACTCTCCATCAACATCAATCTTGATGGGTTTAAATGTACGTACCAAGGGAAAGGACGGTCTTTGATATTTTCCCATTTCTCCTTATATACTTCTACTTGCAAATCATAATCTTCTACTTGAATTTCCCCTCCAGGATGATTTAGCTTCAAATATACAGTGACTCGGTGTTGGGTTTCACTAATATCAGCAACATAGCAAGGAAAGGTATTTTCCTGGTTTGGGTCAAAAGAAAAGGTAAGGTGATGGGCACGTATTCCCAGGTACTGTAAGTAGGTAGGGATGGGTTCTATTACCTGAAGATTACATTCCCAATCTATAGCTTTAACTTGATGGGAATTAATGATTTGAGCGCGAGAAATGTTTTTACATTCCGTTACTTGTGCAACTGCTAAATTAGGCGATCGCTCAAAAATATTTTCTTTGGTATCATCTGCAATGACTTTCCCTTGTGACATGACTAGGATATGATTGCTGACTCGGTATGCTTCTTCTAGTTTGTGGGTAATGAATAAGGTGGTACCCTGATAGGAGGAGAGAACTTTTCTGAGCAGTTTTTCAATCCGGTTTCGTAGATAAGTGTCGAGTGCTGAGAGTGGTTCGTCTAATAGTATTGCTTCTGGTTCAATTACTAATGCCCTGGCTAAGGCTACTCTTTGTTGTTGTCCGCCGGATAGTTGATGGGGGTAATGGTTTTCTAAGTTTTGTAAGTGCATCATATCAATATATTGCTGCACTTTGAATATGCGTTCTTGTTTGGGTAAATTTTGCAGACCAAAGCCGATGTTTTGGGCTACACTCATGTGGGGGAAAAGAGCGTAGTTTTGAAATACGAAACCTATGCGGCGTTTACGACTAGGAAGGTTGATTTTTCGCTTTGCATCAAAGAGAGTTTTTCCATTAAGGATTATACATCCGGTTTGGGGTTTTGCTAATCCAGCAATGCAGCGTAGGGTCATACTTTTTCCAGAACCGGATGCTCCTAATAGTCCTAATGTGTGATTATCTGCGGTGAAGTCAACTTTTAGCTCAAAGGTTTTGAGGTTTTTTTGAATATTTACTATTAGTTCTTTTTTGGGACTATCTTTTTTGGGATAATTGCTTCTTTGATTTTCTAGTAATTTACTTTTCGGTGGAGAAAGTTTTGTAAGGGTTCTATAATTCACGTAAGAATCTGGCTGATTGAACTCCCTGATTGCTTTTCCTGGTAAGGAGGGAGAGGTTGAACTTACGGGGATAATATTCTGTTTCCTAAAAAAATAATTTATAATATTTAAGGCTTCTCTTCTTTTGAGAGAAATTTGAGGAGGGAGGTTTCTAAGTATATATCCGGTTTTTAAAAACTTTTCCTGAGATAAATTTGCCTGTTCTGAAAGTTTAATATCTTGAAGTTTAATATCTTCAAATTGAGAAAAGATAGCAAAGTTAATTAAACTTCTAATCAGGTGTTTTCCTTTGATATCTTTATTTTTAGAAATACCTTGGGATTCGTCCCAGATGTGAATAATGGTAATTACAGCTAAAGAAATTGCCACCATTATTAATACCCAAGTCAAAGCTCGATGCAAATCTCCAGCTTCAGCCGCAAAGAAGATGGCAATGGGCATTGTTTGAGTTTTGCCTGGGATACTACCAGCTAACATTAAGGTAGCACCAAATTCTCCCAAGGCTCTAGCAAAAGCTAAAATCGTTCCTGCAACAATTCCCGACCAAGCTAGGGGTAGAATAATCAACCAAAAAATCTTCCACTCGGAAACTCCCAGGGTTCGAGCACAGTTTATGAGGTCATTATCAATATGTTCAAAGGAGCTTAATACAGTTTTATACATCAGAGGGAAAGCAACAACTGTGGATGCGATCGCTGTTGCTGACCAGGAGAAAATGATGGTAATTCCTAAATGTTTCAATAGTTGTCCTAGGGGACTGTTGATTCCAAATAGTAGTAGTAACAAAAAGCCTACTACGGTGGGGGGTAAAACCAGAGGAAGTGTTAAAATACCATCAATCATTCCTCTGGCTTTACCTTGATAATTTTTCATCCAAGCTGCTGCTGCTATTCCTGCGAAGAAAGCGAAGAATGTGGCGACAGTGGCTGTTTTCAGAGATATCCACAGGGGAGATAGGTCAAGTTCCATAGGGGTCAGCCTCCGAAGGAGGAATTCAAAATTCAAAATACAAAATTCAAAATACCGGCATTATTACCCCATCGATGTAGCTTGTTTCCCATACAGGGGTATTGAGGGGTTTAGGTAAGTAAAATATCTTATCTTTTTTTCTTTCTCCCACGAATGTAATTTACTTTCCCCTGTAGGGGTATTAGGAGGTTTGTATCCATTTTATTTTTTGGTCATGCCCAACTGAATTTAGACTATAAATTTAGGTTAGTTAACTACTTTGTGAAAACATTTTGTGAAAAAATGTGGATGTAGTCCTAGTTTTTCATAGGAGTTATTTAATTAGTATTTTTTGATTGTTGATTTATTTAATCAAGTTGATAATTTAGATTTAAAAGATTTAAAGTTCTAAAATTTAGACTGTAAAGTTATAGTCATTCCAATTAATTTACGCATTACTCAAATATCTGGAAATACTTTCAAAATAAGGCTTTATCAAACTATATGAGTTACGGTTTCTATTTAAAACAACTATAAATACCAAAAGGCATAATTCAGAGGAAACTTAGCGGGAGCTAACTCCGTAAACCCTTCCGCGTCTTTGATAGGAGAAAGCAAAAGAAAGAATCAAAGGCTTAATTTTCAAGCTTGTTACAGATTTATAATGATTGTTTTAGTTACTTCCCACTGTACTAGATACTAATTGAAAGCTTTACGTGAAGATTAAGTTTAAGGATATACGGCTCTTATAACTCATCAAACTTATGGTTGATAAACTACCAGCTGATAATATTAAGATTATATTGAAACCTTCTATTATTCTCTCATAAAAGTGATGAATAGAAGTTATTTAATTACTGGAAAACCATATTTTATAAATATATCTTTGGCATCATTACTTTTTAAAAACTGAATGAATTCTTTGGCAGTTTCTGGATTTTGAGTGCTTTTAATCACCGCTACTGGATAAACAATTGGTTCGTGAGTATTTTCTGATGCTGTATCTACTACTTTTACCTGTTGAGAAACCTTTGCATCCGTTACGTAAACCATTCCAGCATCAATATTACCTAATTCTACATAAGATAGTACTTGACGGACATCTTTGGCAAAGACTATTTTGGGTTTAATCTGGTCATATATTTTCAAAGAAGTCAAAACTTGTTTTGCATATTTTCCCGCAGGAACACTTTGGGGTTCTCCAATAGAAAATCTTTGGATATTAGAATTCCTTAAATCCTGAAAAGAAATATTTGCAATATTACTTTCACTAGGTATAATTAAAACGATTTTATTTTTTAATAAATTTTCACGAGTTCCTGGAAGTAAGAAAGATTTCTTATCTAGTTCATCCATAAAATTTTTATTTGCTGATATAAAAATATCAACAGGTGCTCCCTGCTTTATCTGTTGTGTTAAAGTACCTGAACTAGCGAAATTATTGGTAATTTTTACCTTTATATTCTTTTGTTCATAAGCTTTTCCCACCTCCTTGATAGCATCTTGCATGCTTGCAGCAACCGATACAGTTAACTCTACATTTGGATTCCCAGAGGTTCTTCGGGAATTACTTCCAGAATCATTCCCTGAACTAGTTGATGAGAGTTGATTACAACCAATTACCGCAAAAAATGAGATAGAGACCCAGATAAGTAAGGTGAAAAAACCCCTTCTATTTTTGAATTTCATGCAAATGCAAGATATGAACTAATTGTAGAAACCCCTTAAACAAGGCTCATACTAATATTGGTACATAAATGCCCGCACCTATTCTGTAGCAGCTATAACTAATATTGGGTTACCAATTAAGTACTCCAATAAAATCAATTCAACTTTTTCAATCCCGCGATCGCGTGTAATCTAACTATTTTTTCTGAGTCCGAGGCGAGTTGTTCTAAACTAGGTATTGCGGATGCATCTTGTAGTACTCCTAAAGATATAGCTACTGCTTGTTTAATTCTAGATATCGATGCAGTTTTTTGCTCCGAATGGAGAAAATTAATCAGAATCTGTGCAGATTGAAATTTCAGCTGGGGTAATTCCTGATTACCCAGAACCTTAACTATTTCCTGAGATAATTCTTCTTGTTCTAATTGGCTTTTCTGAGGGTAAAGAATTTTTTCTAAATATATTAAAGCTTGTCGGGAACCATCCCAACCTAAAACCCTAATAACTTCTTTTTTCAATAAAATAGGTGTATTCTCAGCTTTTAAAACCTGAAATAACCCTTCAATCCCTTCCTCATCCTTCATCCTTCCCAGTGCGATCGCACTTTGTCTAGAGACTTCTAAATTCAAGTCATATAATAGTGGTTTCAATCTTTCGACTAAATCAAATTGCACTTTGAATTTTCCTCTCATTCCCAAAGCAATAACTGCTTCTTTACGTACAGAAGAAGATGTATCTTTCAATGCTTTAATAAAAATCGGGATCAGTTCTTCATGCTGAAAACTTCCTAAAGTTTCGATTGCGATCGCACGAACTTTTGGATTCATATCATCAACTACGCCAATTAATGGTTTAATAATCGAGGAGCGGCGAATTTGAGATAATGATTTTACCGCTAAAAATCTTAACTTCTCATCTGCAAGTAATTTACCCAAAGCTACAATAGCAGAATCACCAATATTTGATAAAGTCGATCCAGCGATCGCAATCAAATCTTCTTCTGCTGTTTTCTGCATCAAATCAGCTAAAGATATGATAATCTGTGGTTCGTTGAATTCTCCTAAAATACGCACTGCAAACCAACGAACTTCCACATCCGCTTCTTCATCTTCCACAATCAGTAACAAGGGTTGGATAACTACTTTCCCGAGCTTGGGTATTATTTTAGCAACTTCCCAACGCTCTCTAAAATCACCGAAGCGCAGAACTTGTAAGCTTGAGTGTAATACTTTCTCTAATTCTACTGGCTTATTCCAACTTATCTGTTGTAAGCATTGATTGACTAAATACCAGTTACCTTCTTGAGCTAGGGTAACTAATTTCTCTATATTCCCTTGCATTTTTGATTTAACCCAGAATAATTATTAAAGATAAGTTAAAAGAATAAAGTTAAAAAATCTCTTCATTACCCTCAAAATCAATCGCTGTACTCCAATAACCTCTGACAAAGATTAAGAAACCTAAGGTCTACAAAATTATCAATATCCTAGGATAAATCTTACGAGGAACAAAATTATAGTGTTTATATTTTGAATTTGATATTCCGGAATCTTGGAATTCCCAAAATGTAGAGTTACCTATTTACTATATACTCTCTCTATAAATATAAATATTATCATAGATAAACATCTAACTTTCTCTATATATCTTACAATCGAGTCAGTGAAAGCTTTTTAACTATTTATTACCCATTTCTAAAACTCTTCTTAATCTAAAACCCGAAAAAACAGTAACAAAATATACAAAATATTTGAGTCATTATCTATTAAATATGTAGATGTCGTAAATATTGAAACATTCAATAATTATAGGTCAATAAATCATAGATCAATATCATCAATTAATTGACGTGTAATAATTGCCTATACATTTGTACGTACTTTTCTGAAATTAAACAGGGGACTAAAAGCGCACATTATTTAATCTACTTAAGCTTAAAGGCTTTGACTTAGGGGTTTGAATCAGGAATTTGAAAAAAATAATTTGATTATCTTGTTCTGCCTCCAAGGTAGAGTACTTCAAATCAAATCTTGCAAATAGTGAATAGTTTTGCCTTTTATCCGTAAAATTACTGAATAAAATATTTAATTGATACCTTTTTAACCTTTCAATCTTAATTTTTGTCTTTAAAATCTTTAAAAATAGGAATTTACCATGCCATCCGTAGAATCAGGAAAGGCAAAAGCCTTAAATAAATTCGAGAAATTCAAAGCTGAAAAAGACGGACTCGACGTAAAGAGCGAACTAGAACACTTTGCTCAGATTGGTTGGGAAGCAGTAGATAAGACCGATTTAGAACAACGTCTCAAATGGTTGGGTATCTTTTATCGTCCTGTCACACCCGGTAAATTTATGTTGCGGATGCGGACTCCTAACGGTATTATTACAGCTCAGCAATTGCGAGTATTAGCTGAAATTGTCCAGCGTTACGGAACAGACGGCAGTGCAGACATTACAACCAGACAAAATATTCAATTGCGGGGAGTTCGTCTGGAAGACATACCAGATATTTTCCATCGTCTGCACTTGGCAAACATGACTTCTATGCAGTCTGGCATGGATAACGTTCGTAACATAACCGGTTCCCCCGTTGCAGGAATTGACGGGGATGAATTGATTGATACCCGGGGGCTGGTACAACAAGTCCAGGATATGATTACAAATAAAGGTGAAGGTAATTATGAATTTACTAACTTACCTCGTAAATTTAATATTGCCATTGAAGGGGGTCGGGAAAACTCCGTTCATGCTGAGATTAACGATATAGCCTTTGTCCCCGCTTACAAAGACAAGCAGTTAGGGTTTAACGTCTTAGTCGGGGGATTCTTCTCTGCAAAACGTTGTGAAGCAGCAATTCCTCTCAATGTTTGGGTTCCTCCCAATGAAGATGTAGTTAATTTATCCAAAGCAATTTTAACGGTATATCGTGACAAAGGTTTAAGAGCGAACCGTCAAAAATCGAGATTAATGTGGTTAATTGACGAACTGGGTATAGACAATTTTCGTCAGTTCGTAGAACAAGAATTTGGAACTACCCTATCAACAGCAGCAGAACAAGATGAAATCCATAAGGACAGAAGCGATGGTGAAGCAGCACCCGTTAGAAGCGATCGCATAGGGATTTATAAACAGCAACAGCCTGGATTAAACTACGTAGGTTTACATATTCCTGTAGGTAGATTAAAATCTGAGGATATGTTTGATTTATCACGTTTATCAGAGGTGTATGGTAGCGGTGAAATCAGACTAACATTAGAACAAAATGCTATTATCCCCAATATCTCAGAGGAGAATCTAGAACTTTTCTTATCTGAACCCCTCCTACAAAAGTTTACAGTCACTCCCAAACCATTGGAAAGAGCTTTAGTATCTTGTACCGGAGCACAGTTTTGCAACTTTGCACTAGTGGAAACCAAAAATCAAGCCTTAGCTCTAACTAAAAAGTTGGAGGCAGAGTTACAAATATCACATCCTGTCAGAATACATTGGACAGGCTGTCCTAACTCTTGCGGTCAGCCCCAAGTCGCCGATATTGGTTTAATGGGGACAAAAGTGCGTAAAGATGGGAAAACTGTAGAAGGGGTAGATTTGTATATGGGGGGTAAGGTTGGGAAAGATGCTCAGCTAGGTACTTGTATCAAAAAAGGTGTTCCCTGTGAAGATTTGCTGCCAGTGTTGCGTAAGATTCTTATAGAGGACTTTGGGGCAGAGGTGAGATAGGTGATGAGGGAATCCTAATGATGAATGGTGAATTAGTCATAGGTTTGCTATTCACTTCCTTACTACTTACTATCTGAATACTTACTCCCTCACTACTCATATTCTTTCCGTTTGTATCGGAATTATTTAAATTTTCTCTCTTTTTGTGTTCTCTGTGTCTCTGCTATTTTTTTATCATTCCGGTATAACCGGATTTGATATTACTATCTCACTAATTACTCCCTCACCACTCCCTCTAATCGTTTATTTCTAAAAAATTAGGTAAATAAAAATATGTTCAAGGGAATTTTGTCACTTAGTGGCAGGTATAAAATTCTTCATATGACCTGGTTCGCTTTCTTTTTATCTTTTGTTGTTTGGTTTAATTTGGCACCTTTAGCAACTCAAGTAAAAGCGGACTTTGGTTTAACAGTAGCTCAAATTAGAACTCTAGCAATTTGTAACGTTGCTTTGACTGTACCAGCTAGGGTTATTATTGGAATGCTCCTAGATAAGTATGGACCAAGAATTACTTATTCTTTACTGTTAGTTTACGCTGCAATTCCTTGTTTGATATTTGCCTCTGCTCAAGACTTTAGTCAATTAGTAGCTGCTCGTTTAGCACTAGGTGTGGTAGGTGCAGGTTTTGTGATTGGTATTCGGATGGTCGCAGAATGGTTTCCACCCAAAGAAATCGGCTTAGCAGAAGGAATTTATGGAGGTTGGGGTAACTTTGGTTCTGCAGCTGCTGCATTCACCTTACCCGCGATCGCTGCTTGGTTATCTTTTGGTGCAGCTAATCCCCAAACTGGAGAAGCTTTACTAAATTGGCGTTTGGGTATTGGAGGAACTGGGGTTATTGCCGCCATCTACGGAATTATATACTACTTTAATGTTGAGGATCATCCCCCCGGTAAAGTTTATCAAAAGCCTAAAAGTGCTAGGGGAATAGAAGTCACCAGCAAGAGGGATTTCTGGTTCTTGATGTTAATGAATCTGCCTTTATCTGGTATTCTGATGGTCTTAGCTTGGCGTTTACATAAGGTGAAGCTATATGACGTCAATACTATGTATATTGTTTGGGCTTGTTTAATTGGTTTATATCTTTTCCAAGCCTATAACTGCTTGATGGCAAATAAAGACTTACTGGCAGGAAGAAAGATATATCCAGCTAAAGACCGTTACAGTTTTTCTCAAGTTGCAATTCTAGAATTGACCTATATAGTTAACTTCGGTTCGGAACTAGCAGTCGTTTCCATGCTTCCAGCCTTCTTTGAGGGTACTTTTACTCTGAGTAAAACTCATGCAGGAATGATTGCTGCAAGTTATGCATTTATGAATTTAATGTCACGTCCTGGTGGTGGTTTAATTTCCGATAGATTAGGCAGTCGTAAAATGACTATGGCAGTCTTAACTGCTGGTATGGGTATAGGCTATCTAATAATGGGAAGTGTTGGTGGTGGTTGGTGGCTACCATTAGCAATATTATTAACTATGACTTGTTCTTTCTTCGTACAAGCAGGGGAAGGTTCAACATTTGCGATTGTTCCTTTAATTAAGCGACGAATAACCGGACAGGTTGCTGGTAATGTAGGAGCTTATGGAAATGTCGGTGCTGTTGCTTATTTAACTATCTTCAGTCTCCTACCGGAATGGTTAAGTGGTGAAGCTGAACCTACTGCAGCAACTATTGCTCAAGCGAATACTATATTCTTCCAACTTATGGGAATTGCAGCTTTGATAGTTGCATTTTTATGTTTGTTCTTCCTCAAGGAACCCAAGGGTTCTTTTGCAGAACACCATGAAGGTGAAGAAACTCAGACTGAAAAACAGTTGGAACCTACTTATCCTTATGGACCGGGGGAAATAAATAGATAGATGAAAGGAGAAAGAGTAGGAAACCCGGATTTCCTACTCTTTTAGGACTTACGCAAGGTCGATTTGTCATTGCGACCGAAACTTAGTGTAGGGAAGCAATCTCAAGATTTTGGCGATTATGTTGCTATCGCTCGTAATGACGAAATTAGGTAGGTTTTGCGTAAGTCCTGTCTTTCTCTCCTGATCACTCTTTAGGCTTTTCCCAAAGTCGAATAATATGCTTAGGACTAAGAGTGCAATAATATACAATTATTGAAAAACCTCACCCTATCTTGAACAGATGTACCTCTCCTGGGTAAAGAGAAGTTTCTATGTATGTCAAGTAAGGAGAAGAAATTTTTTACTATGTAAAAATGGGGATGAGGTTTTATAATTTATTTAATCTTTAATACTTAAACCCCGTCCATGTTTAAACCTGGAGTTCCTAATTCTCCCGATACGTCATTGCGACGCAAGGAAGCAATCTCTTAGTCTTGATAAAAACTACGGTTCTCAAAGTAGACGTGGTTTAATTTTTAATCCTTAAAATAAGTAGTCAAGCAAAATCATTTATATACAGCACTTTGCAGTTACATGAGGTACATTCTCCCTGCTCCCTGCTCCCTGCCTTATAACGATATGAACTGTACCTCAATCAGATGAAATTGGCTGTATTTACTGCTGAGCGATATAAACATTCCCTATTCATTACTTCTAAGTTGCACATTTTATAACCCTTGAATAGCAAAACTTTTAGCTACCCAGACTTATTACCTCATTTAAAATTATGACAGAATCAGTAAAAACTCTTTGTCCTTATTGCGGTGTTGGTTGTGGTCTAGAAGTATCTCCTCCTGCTGGTAGTGGTCGTGCAACTCATCGGGATTCCCAGGGAAATCCTATTTGGAAAGTAGTAGGTGACAAAAGTCATCCTTCCTCCCAGGGAATGATATGTGTCAAGGGTGCGACGGTTACTGAATCTCTCAATAAAGGTCGTCTCAAATACCCGATGTTCAGAGATTCCCTATCAGACAAGTTTCGACGGGTAAGTTGGGATGAAGCTTTTGATAGAATTGTTAATCAGATTCAACATACGGTCAAAAATCAGGGTGCAGATGCTATTTGTATGTACGGTTCCGGTCAGTTTCAAACAGAAGATTATTACATTGCTCAGAAATTAATTAAAGGCTGTTTAGGAACTAATAATTTTGATGCAAATTCTCGTCTGTGTATGTCTTCAGCAGTCGCAGGTTATACACAAAGTTTTGGCTCTGATGGTCCTCCCTGTTGTTATGAAGATTTAGATTTTACTGATTGTGCCTTCTTGGTTGGTACGAATACTGCTGAATGTCATCCAATTGTTTTCAATCGCTTGCGCAAACATCACAAACGCAATCGCAATGTGAAAATGATTGTAGTAGACCCACGTAGAACCAAAACCGCAGAAGTCGCAGATTTACACTTAGCAATTAGTCCTGGTACGGATATAGATTTATTCAACGGTATCGCTCACTTACTATTACGCTGGAGAACCATTGATGCTGTATTTATAGATGAGTGTACTCAAGGATTTCCGTCTTATACAGAAATAATTCGTAATTACACTCCCGAATTAGTTGCCCGTAAATGTAATATACGTATTGACCATCTAGAACAAGCAGCGCGTTACTGGGCAGATTCAGAGCGAGTTTTATCTTTGTGGTCAATGGGTATAAATCAATCATCTGAAGGTACGGCAAAAGTACGGACTTTAATTAACCTACACTTGATGACCGGGAATATTGGTAAACCAGGTGCAGGACCTTTTTCACTGACGGGTCAACCAAACGCGATGGGAGGAAGGGAAGCAGGGGGACTTGCTCATATTCTCCCCGGTTACCGTTCCGTAAAAAATCCTCAACATAGAGCAGAAGTAGAAAAATTTTGGGGGTTAAATCCGGGACAAATTTCTGCAAATCCTGGTAGAGATGCTTGGAGCATGATTAGAGGTTTAGAGACCCAAGATGTTGGTTTACTATGGATTGGGGCAACCAACCCAGCCGTCAGTATGCCAGACTTAGTTAGAACCAAAGCCGCCTTACTTAAATCTCCCTTTACAGTTTACCAAGACGCATATTACCCCACAGAAACAGCAGCTTACGCCCATCTTATTTTACCAGCAGCCCAATGGGGGGAGAAAACCGGTACAATGACCAACTCAGAAAGAGTAGTCACCCTCTGTCCCAAATTTAAAGAACCCGGAGGTGAAGCAAAAGCAGACTGGGAAATATTTGCCGAAGTTGGACGTCGTCTGGGTTTTGCAGATAAATTTGATTATCTCAACTCTGCCCAGATCTACGACGAATTTGTCCGCTTAACAAGCGATCGCTTATGTTGTTTAACCCAAATAAGTCATGAAAAATTAGCACAACATCCTATACAATGGGGTTCTCCACCAGTAGAAACACCGGAGGATAAAAATCGCGGTTTCTTCTCCCATATCTTCAAATATAAAAATCAAAAACCCATCAGTAAACGTCTTTACACAGACTTACGCTTTCCGACTCCTGATGGTAGAGCAAGATTTGCTGCTTTCCATTCTCATGGACTTGCAGAACCACTTAATAAGGAGTATCCATTTGTTCTTACAACTGGTAGATTATACGGTCATTGGCATACTCAAACCCGCACTGGTAGAATAGAAAAAACTGCTAAAATGCACCCAAATCCTTTCATTGAAATTCATCCCCGGGATTCCTCAGAATTAGGAATTGAAGAAGGGGACTGGGTAGAAGTCCAATCTGTAAGAGGAAAAGCCAAATTTCCAGCCAAAATTACTAAAGCGATCGCTCCCAAAACTGTTTTTGTACCAATGCATTGGGGTAGTCTATGGGCAAAGGAGGCTGAAGCTAATAATATGACTCATTCTCACAGTTGCCCTATTTCTATTCAACCAGAACTAAAAGCCTGTGCAGTTAAAATAATACCTATTAGTCCTCTCCCAGAACAGACTATAGAGTTTTCTGAGGGGGAACCTATATATTCTGACTTGGTGTCGATTTCAAATTAAATCAAATTAAATCAAATTAAAATTATGGATGATGGATTAAAACAAAGGAATATCAATACGAAAACGATAACTTTCCTAGGGAACCCTAGGAAGATTATTTAAAAAAACATCATATTATTTTATTACTTCTTCCAACTTCGGCTCTTCCTTCTGACTTCTAAGTCGGTAATCGGCAGTGTGAAAAACAATTATACCCGGGATAATTGATGGTGAAACAATTGTTTCATGAGGACTTATTTATTCTAAATTCTAAATTCTAAATTCTAAATTCTTCATAATGTCTACATTTTTTGAATTCGAGAAAGACTTTATAGATAACCTGCGGTGTATTCCAATGCAGGTAAGATTGAATTTAGATACTTGCGGTGTAAAATTAAAATTAGCTCACTGGAACCAATTCACAACCGCAGAACGACAGAATTTAGTAGAGACACCTTGCAATAGCTCCGAATCTGCGAAAAAATACAAAGAATATTTACAAACCTTAATTATAAATAAAACTGGACAACCAGCAAAAGAACTAACAATAGAAGAGAATCCAGCTTGGATGAATGCATCCACTATTCCAGAAGTAACAGAAAATAAAGCCACAGAATGCGGAGTAAATATTAAACTACAACAATGGAAAAATCTAACTCCATTACAACGCTTCGCTTTAATTAAACTAAGTCGTCCCAGTCATGAAAACAAAAATTTCTATCCCGCATTAAAAGAATTTGGTATAGTCTAGAAGAGTTTGATACCAATTCGCACAAAGGATTATAATTCTTAAAAAAGGAAACAAGAAATAGAGAACAGGAAAAAAGGATTAACGAGCGTAGCTAGATTTTTATGAGTAAGTCCAGGTTACCAACAAAAATCAATTAGGAATCCTATATTACTCATTACTCATAATTCATAATTCATAATTCATAACTTCTCACTTACTACTTAACGTATCCTTCAAAAACAAAGGGGAAACCAGAAATAGAAAAATATCCGAACCAACCTGATAGTTCCTATATATCTACACTAATTTTAGCTGGTGGTAAAAGCTCTCGTATGGGTACAGATAAAGCTCTTGTATACTATCAGGGTAAACCGATGTTGCGAAGGGTTTATGAAGCTGCCAAAGCTGTTACAGATAGAGTTTATCTTCTTACTCCACTACATACCCAACAAAGTGATGACTCTAAAAGGGTCGCGCAAAGCGAACGCTACAAGCAAATTTTACCCGCTGAGTGTAATTATCTCACCGAATCTCAACCTTATAGAGGTGCTTTGTATGGTTTAAGTGAAGGTTTAGAGCAAATTTCTAGTGAGTGGATATTATTACTTGCTTGCGATTTACCTTTACTAAATACAAAAATTATCCAAACATGGATAGATCATCTCAAGCAAGTTCCGGAAGAGACTTTAGCTGTTGTACCCAAACATTCCCCTAACTGTTCTTCTAATTGGGAACCGATGTGTGGTTTCTACCGCGATCGCGCAATTACACAGTTAAAAAGTTTTTTGCAATCCGGAGGACGTTCATTTCAAAAGTGGTTTTCTCAGATTAAGGTTCAACCTCTATTTATAACTCCAGAAGTTAAAATAATGTTACATAACTGCAATACTCCTGAAGATTTAGATGTAGATTTAGTTTAAATTTAGTTTAAATTTAGACTTTAACAATAATAAAAGTTAAATCCCTAAGATTCCTCCGTAGCTGTTTCCAATTCTTCCTGTAAAAAAGTTTCTTGAATTCTTTCTAACTCTAAATCTGTTAAATAATCAACCGTCCAGTTAGCCTGACGTTGTAACATATGGAATGGATAAGTATTAGCTACAGCAACTACCTGCATTCCAGCATTTTTCGCTGCTTGAATACCTGCTGGTGTATCTTCAATTGCGAGACATTCCTGGGGTTTTAAATTCAAATCTGGATATAAATCATTAAGAAGTTTAACAGATAGCAAATAACCTTCTGGTTCGGGTTTACTGGTGGTAACATCATCGGTGGAAATCACCACTTCAAAATACTGTCCTAAATTTCCACGATTAATAATAAACTCAATGTCGCTACGCAACGCACCGCTCACCAAACCAATCTTCAACCCACGCGATCGCGCTTTATATATGATATCTTCCACACCAGGGTAGAGGGGAAGTTTTTCTATTTCCTCTAATTTTTTCGCATAAGCTCTAGTTTTATTTTGCAGTAACCTCTCCAGATAGTTTTCATCAACAACCCGTCCATGATTTGCAAGTAACTCTCGAAAACAGCTGCGATCGCTTCTTCCCAAACAGACTTTTTCAAATTCACCTGCTTGCATATTTAGGTTTTCTCCGAGCAACATTTCTTCTGTTAATTGCCGGTGAATCGATTCATCATCGATAATAATACCGTTAAAATCGAAGATAACTGCTTTTAAACTCATGCCTGATTCCTCACCCCGATATCACATTAGGGATCAACTTAATCTAGACTTACTATAATAAGCACTAAAAATAAGTATTGACGCTCCTGATTATACAGTTGGCGACGAATATCCCTGGATACCATTATCGTCTACTGTGGGAGTTGTGAAAACAGAGTTTTGTGTAGCTAGGTTGTTAAGTGTGGCTGTATCGTTTACCGGTAGAGGTTTTACACCATTCGTTAACTGATGCACGAACCAAATATCTTCTGTTCTAACTTCTTTAAAACCAGCAACACCCATAACTGCGTCTACACTACCTTTACCATACTCTCTGATATAAGGTTCCTCAAAAATATCGGATAACCATGTTTGTTCTCTCAATCTTTTTTGATTTCCATCCAATATCAGAACTTGTCCTCCAGGAACTAGTAAACGAAAAGCTTCCTTTAAAACCGATTCAGATACCTCCACAGGTGTTTCATGAAATAGTAGAGTTGCAGTTACCACATCAAAAGATGCTTCCTGAAAGCCGGTTTTTTCAGCATTTCCATGTCTCCAAGCAATATCAGTATTAGATTCAGCAGCTTTATGGGATGCTCTAACTAACATATAAGGTGATAAATCCAAGCCAATTACCTCAGCTTGGGGGAAAGCTTGTTTAAGCATCAAAGTCGTTGAACCGGTACCGCAACCTAAATCCAGTATCCGTCGGGGTTGAGCAATCTTAATTTCATCAATCAATTCTTGACGTACCCAAGTTTCATTTGGAGGTGTTACATACTGTGTAATTGCATCATAGGAAACAGCAGACCCCGAGTTCAAATATCCTCTTTCCACACCATGAAAATTCTGAGTGCTGTAGTATGCGGGAATCTCTACATCACCCCGACGAAATTTCTGTGATTCGGCTTCCCAATCTACACTTTGGGAATAACGTTGCAATTCTTTTTCATCAATCAACAAACTAAATACTGGAGCTAGAAACCTTTCCCAGATAGTCTTTTCTTTTACAGCCATGCTAATTAAATTATCTTGAACGATTAATCATCAGTTTTATAAATTGTAATATAGTCGGCAATTCTTTGTCTTAATTCTACTTTCATAAATTGACAGAGAATATCTTGTGTAGTATAATTGTAGTATCAATAAAAAATGGTATTAGCTCTTAAAAATGTAGAGATTAAGAAATTAATAGTTATTCTGTTCCAGTATATTTACTGCTTTACTATAATCAAGTCTGGGATGCTCGCGGTAAATAGTAATTTAGCAGCAATTCTCATTTTGACAAGTTAGGACTTAGGTGACCGAAACAATTCAAAATTAAAAATGCAAAAGCGGTGCGACCCCGGTGATTTTTAATCACCTAGGGAACGCGCACCAAGACAATTCAAAATTAAAGAGAAAATAAATAATTTTTAATTGATTAATGAAGGATAGTGGTGTGACCCCGGCGATTTTAAAGATATTAATAACATAACTAATAACTAATCACTACTAACTAATAAAAATGTCATACGAAAAATTAAACTTAGATAGCGAATCTCCTATATTATCCTGGGCAAACCATGAATTAGGTGAAAAAGAAGCCAAAATGGCTAAAAATGTCGCCTCCTTACCTTTTGTATTTAAACATGTAGCGTTAATGCCAGATGTTCATTTAGGAAAAGGTGCTTTAGTTGGTTCCGTAATCGCCACTAAAGAAGCAATAATTCCAGCTGCCGTTGGTGTTGATATAGGGTGTGGAATGGCTGCAATGAAAACACCATTTCGAGGCGAACAATTAGAAGGAAAACTAAAGAAAATTCGTCAAGATATTGAAGCAGCAATCCCTACTGGTTTCAATGAAAATAAAGAAGTTGCAAAAAGTGCTACAAATTGGCAACAATGGAGGGATTTTAAAAACCTACATCGTGGCGTACAAGACTTGGAAACTAAATCTCAAAAACAATTAGGTTCCTTGGGTGGTGGAAATCACTTTATTGAAGTGTGTCTGGATGAAAATAATCAAGTTTGGTTAATGCTGCATTCTGGTTCTCGTAATATTGGTAATAAATTAGCCCAGTGTCATATTAATACTGCTAAGGAACTATCCAAAATAGCAGATAATCAACTACCCGACCCAGACTTATCACATTTTGTTACCAAGACTCCAGAATTTCAGGCTTACTGGCATGATTTACAATGGGCACAAGAATATGCTCGTCATAACCGTGATGTGATGATGGCGAGATTTAAGAGTATTATCGAAAAACACCTAGCAGGTGGTAAAGCAATGAAACCTCTGCTAGAAGTTAATTGTCACCATAATTACGCTGAGAAAGAAATGCATTTTGGTGAAGATGTCTATGTGACCCGTAAAGGTGCAGTTCGAGCACAAAAAGAAGACTATGGGATAATTCCCGGTTCAATGGGGGCAAAGTCTTATATTGTTAAAGGTAAAGGTAACGTCGAAAGTTTTTGCTCCTGTTCTCATGGTGCAGGTCGATTACTATCTCGAAATAAAGCCAAAAAGACCTATACACTCGATGATTTAGTTGAACAAACAAAGGGTGTAGAGTGTCGCAAAGATGAAGGGGTTTTAGATGAAATTCCTAGTGCTTATAAACCTATTGAACAAGTAATGAAAAATCAATCCGATCTTGTTGAAGTTGTCGCTACTCTCAAGCAAGTTATGTGCGTCAAAGGGTAAGTTTAATTATTATTAAGGGTTTAGCAGTGAATGCTAAATTCCTAATTCTAAGGTATTAATAAATTTCAATATCTCAAGAATTAAACAACGAAGATTGAAGATTTGTCATTGCGATCGAAACGTAGTGTAGGGAAGTATAAGTCCTATCGGATGCTACGCTAACGCAGAATCTTTGCGTTCACTACGTTATACTTTGCACACTTAGAGATTGCGCTTTTACATTGCTTTAAGTGCATCAAATAATTTTACCTGATGCTTTCAAAAAATCAGATTGTAAACGCGTACAGTATATCCCCCTTCTGTGATTTTAATATTTATTTAATATTTATTTAATATTTATTTAAATTTAATAAATATTAACCTTTTAGTAAGAAGGTGGATTTAATATTTCTTCAGTTATCTGAACAATTTTATCAAAGCGAAATTCACTGGTTAAATCTTTTATTATCTCTATCATGGAAGTATTCTCGGAAGGAATGTCTTCAATTAATTTAAAGATTAGATTATCATCGCAGATACAAGAAGCTGTATGTAATTTTTTTAACCAATCATCAGGCATTTGAGACAAATGATGTCGCAGTTCTGTTTCTATTAATTCTGCTTCTATGTTAGTCAAGTTATTACTTTTATAAGCTATTGAATTTGAACTTGAATTTTTATCTTTACTTTTGTTATGGACATCATCATAGATGTAATTTAATTTGAGATACTGTCTAATTTTTTCTAATAAAATATCTAATTTAAATGGTTTGCTAATAAAATCGTCAAATCCTTTCGACAAAGCAGTATTCTTATCTTCTTCAAAAGCATAAGCGCTTAGGGCAAAAATTGGAATTAATTGACCTTGAGGACAAGATTTTATTTGTTTTATAGCTTCATAACCATTCATTACAGGCATGTGAATATCCATGCAGATCAGGTCTGGTTTACATAAATTATAAATTTCAACAGCTTCTTTGCCGTTTTCTGCTTCTTCCACTTGAAATCCAATTGAGGTCAATAATTTTACTAATAGTTTTCTACTTTCATAATGGTCATCTACCACCAAAATTTTATATTCAGATTCACTAGATTCTAAACCGATAATTGAATTATGTAATTTATATGAATTTTTCTCATTATCAACTGACATTTGTGATAATATTACAGGAATTGAAAATGAAAATCTACTCCCCCTATTTGGTTGACTATCAACCTTAATATCTCCTCCCATCATTTGAATAAATTTCTTACTGATAACTAGTCCTAATCCATTTCCTTCCATATATTTGCGTCCACTTTGTATTTGCTCAAATGCATGGAAAATACGATGGATATTTTCGGGATTAATTCCGCTACCTGTATCTTCAACTTCTAAGAAAAGTCTATATTCTTTATCTATACTATTATCCTTAATATCAATATCATTACTTTCAATATTTACTTTTAGGGTAATACTTCCTTGCTCAGTAAACTTGATTGCATTTCCCAAAATATTAATTAAAACTTGACGTAATTTTCCTTCATCTGCCTGTATATATTGAGGTAAATTATAGGGTATTTCAAAAATCAAATCCAACCCCTTTGATACAGCTTTTAAATCAAACATTTTTTTCAATGTTTCAAGTAAGCCCAAGAAATCAAAAGTTTTAGAATTAATAAACATGCGTCCTGCTTCTATTTTAGAAATTTCTAAAATTTCATTAATTAAAGATAATAAATGCTCACCAGAACGATTAATAATTTCCAAATTTTCTGATTGATTTATAGTCACATAATAATCTTTACCCATGACCTGAGTAAAACCTAAAATAACGTTTAAAGGAGTTCTTAACTCGTGACTCATATTAGCTAAAAAAGTACTTTTTGCAAGATTTGCAGATTCAGCCTCTTGTTTAGCTTTTTCTATTACTTTATTTTTTTCTTGTAACTCCCTAGTACGCTTTTGAACTTTTAATTCCAGATTTCGAGTATAACTAGCTAGCTGTCGATGTGATATTTGCAGACTTCTCCACAGAGAATAACTACGAAAAATAACCATAGAGCTAATACAAGCTAAAAATGGAGCAGCTATTGTTATCCAATATCCACTCAAAAATAATAAATAGGTACTACCTATTAGACTAAGAATAATTATATGAATATCAAAAATTATTCTTAGATAGGATTTTTTTTGCCAAGCTTTGATTGATACTTGAAAGAGTTTGTTTTGATTATTCTTAAAAGCACATACTTTAACGTTATTACTTTTTTTAAATCGATGAAACCAATGCGATAAACCCCTTGGAGTCTTTCTAAGACATTGCTGATGATTCCCAGAGGTATGTTTAGAGTCCCTAGAATTATTGCGATCGCGATGGATGTCCTTGAATTTCCACACTACTAAAGTACCAAGACTAGACCACATCAACACCCAAATACATTCAATTACTTCTGGTGTTCCTTGTAGGAGTACTCTACCGTCAAGTGCAGCAGCTATGATTTGACTAGCGATATTAGCGTGGAGTTCAACACCGCTCCAAGCTGTGTTTACGCTCTTTGTATAAGGGGTGTAAAATTTATTACTGACGCTCTCCGCTGTAGAACCAATTATCACTACTTTCCCTTTCATCAGATCGGGAGGAATGCGGTTTTCTAAAACCTCACTAATTGAAATTCGATGGAAATCTTGCTTGAGGCGATGAAAATTTGCTAATATCTGATACCCGCCAGTGTCTGCATTTACATATCCACCGACATTAGGCTCAATTGGAGAGAATTCGGCTTTTCCTAACTTTAATTTTGTGCCTTTTGTATTGTTTGGCAGTTTAATATTATCTTTCTCTAAATATGTCAGAGCTAGCTTTGTTCCTAATGTTAGGATTGTCTTTTCTGAAGCTTTCTTTGGGACTGTTTTTGAGTCTTTTTCTGAAGTATACCAAAGTTTATCTTGTAGCGACGATTTTTTATACTGATTGCTTTCACACCATCCTTCTTTATAATCATAACTGGGTGATGAATTTAACTTAAGCTTAGGAGGAATAGCTTTTCCTGGAGAGGTTTTTCTTAGTGATAGTAGAATACGACGCACGTTCCCATCACGATCAAGTACTAGATCACTTGCTGCAATTTGGTTAAGTTTATCGAGTAAGGGAGGTGGCTTGACTATTAGGTCTTCAGTATTGCTTAATACTTTTTCGATACCAATTAAGTTAGGTGTTGATTCGTAGACTTTGATTAAATCTTTACATCCTGGTTGAGTAGGAAAATTGCGATATAAATCTAAACCGATTACTCGTGGTTCTTGCTTTTTGATTTGCTGCAAAGCATTAGCTAATAAGGCATCTGAGATTGGCCACTGCTGCAATTGAGAAATATCCTGTTCACTAATTGTGACAATAATAACACGGATTTCTCCACTTTCTAAGGGACGCAGACGAAACCATTGGTCTAAAATTGCACATTCTAAGAGTTGCAAGAATCCTAAATATTGAAAGACTAAAACTACGGAAGTAGTACCAAGACTAGTGAGTATCATACTCCGCATATGCCAAATTGCTGTTTTGCTCTTTCTAAGCTGTTTCCACATCAAACAGTATATTTTCTATTATTTTTCGACGTATTTATTTGTGGTAACTAGCCTTGGCTCATTAATAGGTTTTTTAGAAATTTTCTCAAGTCCTACGGACTTAAATAACTGCTGCCAGATTTGGGCTAAATTCTGGTCGTTGGGATTTTTGCGTCTCATTTCTAGTAATTCTGAGAGAGCATCATACCAATAACCATTTTTAGCTAACAAAGATACTTTCCTTATACCGTTTACCATATTTAGCTGTTGTTGTAAATCTTGGCTGGGTTTTGCGTATTCAATCCAACCACCCACTACCACATCTTCCGTGCGATCGCTTTCGTTACATATTAAGGCTAATGTCCAATAGTATGGTTTGTTTTTTTCTAAGACAATCGTTCTTGTCTCAGTTTGAAGGGAAGTTGTATTGCTAGTCCTATTGATTCTATTAAGTAAAGGTAAAGTCACAAATCCCTGATATTTAGAAATTGATAAGTTGGTTTGATATACTCCCTCCATTTGAGCATTAAATATACTTAATTCAGCATTTTGAGCTTTTACTGATGGTATGTAGACTATCAAGTTTGGGTACTTGAGCATGGTTAGACCCAAGTTCTGACCGGGACTGAGTGCTGTTAATGTATCTTTAGAATTCTCAGAGTAGGGAGCACAAGAGTTTTCAACGGGTCTACTACCTCCAGATATTGTTCCCTTTTCGGGTTTATCTCGGTCTTCTGGTGGTTGAAAGTTAACTGCTACTCTTTCTACTGCCCAGAGCTTTGCATTGTCTAAAGGTATAAAACACGATATAATACACCAAAAAAATACTATTCCAAGATTAAGCTTATTCATAAACATAGTAGTTAATTTTTAATTCTATAAATATCGTATTTTTTGCTACCCATATATATGGAGAAGGTATACAGAAAATCTAGTTTGAAAATTTAGTTTGACAATCTAAAATATATCAAATATATCCTCAGTGTCTTTAGATTTCCAAGATAATCTGAAACATCTATTTTGGCAAAAGTTCGCAAAAGAATTAGTTAAGGATAGATATCCAAACTACTGAAGGATTATAAACAAATTGTTAATTTAAATTAAGATTAGTTCTATTGACCATTTTGAATTAATTAATTTCGGGTACAAGCCCCCACTGAATAAGATTCAGTGGTATTTAATCAGTGGTGGGTTCAAGCCCCCACTGATTTGAATGCCGGAATTTTGAATTGGAGCGAAGCGACTTGACCTAGTACTTTTATTTATTACAACCACTATATTTGACTGTAAGATATTCATGGTTGTTAGTAAAATTAGCAACAAGTTCTATATTACCTTTATGATCAATCACTAATTCATTAGCTTCAATTAATGAACTTTTTTTAACTGGGGAATAAGTTTCTCTAGAAGTCTGAGAATATGGGGATAATCGCCAATCTACCCAAACAGGTGTATTATTTAATGCTTCTTTAGGTGCAGGTGATACTCCTCCTTTACCAGTAGTAGTAAAGCTATTTTTTCTAGCTCGACTCGAACAGGTCTGAGCAATGCGATTATCTGTGCGAACTAAATCGCTAGGTAGCTCTTCAATGACTCTAGGTTCACTATTTAAAGAATTAACGCTAATTACACCATCAACACCTAGTTGAGAGCTAGCTGTAATATCACTGTTGCTAGTATTATTTTGATTAACTTGCAATCCAAAGATACCTTGAGTTCTAATATCTATTCTGCCACCATTGCCTTCTATAGCATTTGCAGTAATGTCACTGTTCTCTTTAGGGATGGCTAGAATGAATCTAGAGTTAATATTAATATTTCCACCATCAGCGCTAAGTGAATCAGTGCTAATATTGCTACCATCACGTAAAAACATATCTTGGGTTGTCAGATTAATATTTCCTCCTTGACCTGAACCTGTTCTAGCATCTAGAATTGCTTGGTTACTTAGACTAATTTCTTCTGCTTGAATATTAATGTTACCTGCATTAGCATTTCCCAAAGCTTGGACTGTAACTTTTCCTCCATCACGGATAGATAATTTTTGGGTATTCAAATTTAGTGAACTAATATCTTCATTGTGGGAAATAGGAAAACCTATAGAAGTTTCTGTAAAAGTTTCTAAGGAATCAAAGGCAGAAACGTCTATTTGACTAATAAATCTACCATTGTTTGCATTCCCGATAACTTCAATGTTGTTAGCGTCAATTGTAATATTTCCGGCTTTTCCTGTACTTAAAGAAGCTGCGGAAATAATCCCTCCATATTTGACAGATAGTACTGGAGTATTTATATAAATATCTCCTCCAGGATTATCTGTGGTGGTTTGAGCTGCAATAGAACTGGGTATAAAACCACCATTTCTTAAAATACCGGATGCACCAGATACCTGAACGGACTCAGTCGCTCTAATTTCTAAATTTCCACCGCTACTATCGGTGCTAGAAAACATATTATTACCAAAAACTGCACCATTGGAAGAGTTAATACCTCCTCCATCGGAAACAATCAACCTCTTAGCGTCAATCTTTATATCTCCTGCAACAGCATCGACACCCAAGGTTGTTGTTGTAATGCTAGTGGCTAACAAAGCTCCAGTAGGGGTATTTAATATTTTTACATCTTCACTAGCTGTAATATCAATATTTCCTCCCTTCCCTTTACCAAAATTTAGAGTACTCAGAACAGCTTCATCTTCTAGAATCAAATTTCCTGTCTTAATGTTTATGTCTCCTCCTTCTCCGCTCGTCTGGGGAGTTTTAGCATTAGCGATCGCAGAACCAGTCATCTGAAAATTGTTTGTACGAATATTTATATTTCCACTATTCCCATCACCGAGGGTTGCACTTCCACTCAATACTCCATTTTGTAGTATCAAATTATCTGTATCAATGGAAATATTTCCAGCTTTTCCACTACCAGAACTAGCTGTTGCAAAAGTAATTTGTGGGTCAAATGGATTTAATGTTCCGGAGGTACTGTAGTTAAATACAGATTGTTGATATCCTTCAGAACCAAGTCCAATCATTTGTACATTATCGTTAATATTGATATTAATATCACTCCCTTTACCTTTTCCCTGGGTGATACTAATAATTTGTGAACCATTTTTTAAGTGAAAATTTTCCCCTTGAATATCGATAATTCCACCATCAAATTCTCCTAGGGTAAGGGAGTAAATACGAGAGTTATCAAAGGTAATATTCCCAGCTTTAATATCAGCAGAACCACCACTGATTCCACTTGTATTTATGAGTGAATTATTCAATATAGAAATATCGCCAAAATTTTGAATATTATCATAGTTAAACTTTAATCCTTGGGGGGTTGTAGTAAAATAAACTATGCCTGGACTTGCTGTACTACCAAGAAATATTTTCCCGCTACTGGCACTTAAAATACCACCATCAATCAGAATATCACCGCCGATTAATCCTAAATTTTGACCTGGTAAAACTTGTAAACCCGTATTTGTCAGAAAAGAAACAGGTATAGAAAGTTCTGGTGTATTCGGTGGTAAAGTTAAAGGATTTGCTACTTGAGATTGATTAATAATTCTTCCGGGGTTTCTTCCCATTTGTAAACCGATAGGAACCGTTATTGTTAACAATGGTGCTGCTTGGGGGTTCGTTGCGCTGAATACACTACCATCATCAAAAATTAAACTATCAGCTGTAGTTGCAAAAAAGCTACCTTGTACATTTAAACGTGCATTTTTACCAAAGACAATTCCATTTGGGTTAATTAAAAATAAATTAGCATTTCCTAATACTCCTAATGTACCTAAAATTTGGCTTCTACTTTTTCCAGTAACTCTGGTAATAATATTGTTAATTCCCACAGGATTAGCAAAATAAGCTTCCCTTAAACTTTCAACGTTAAATTCCCCGAAGCTATGAAGAAGATTGGAACCACGAATCGCACCACCAGAGACAATATCTCTGTCACCAGAGGATGTAACATTAGAGCTTTCTGAGTTGAGAGTATTATCAGGAATGATTTGAGCATGAATCACATTCTGGAAACTAAATATAGAAATAGAAATAGAAATAGAAGTAGATATAGATATAGATGTTAATGCAAACCGTGAAAACATAGATAGTAAGTTGGTGAGTGGTGATGGGTGAGGTAAGATTGTTATTGCATCCAATTGAAAGATGAATCATCTGTGCCGTAAGAGAATTCTTGTCAGATAGTGATTTTATTTTCTGGAATTCCCAGAGTTGCCTCAGACGTGAATGAAGCAACCATGTAAAATCGATAAAATACTCATTCTCTCAGAATTTTGAGTTTTGTTTTTTGAAAACATTACCGCAAGATATGCAAGAATTACCCGTAGCAATACTAAGTAGTCAAGCCTAAATTATTTATATATTTACTTTTGTGGTTATATAATTTTTAGCTACTCACTATTGACCATTCAAAACCTATAGGAAATTTTTAATTAATGCAGGCAATAAACACTTAGTACATACTCTGAATCTGTTAACTCTAATTAGAGAAAAAATCTCTGAGGAATTGCAAATTTGAAATCCACGTTGAGTTAATATTGAATCAATATTCTCCAAATTATCTCCCTAAAGCCAACTACCGACAAGAATAAATGGTGCCCAAAAATAGGGATGTTCATACTTTGATTGCTTAAGTAAATATAACTGAGCTTGGCGTAAAGCTTCTGCTTTTGTTACTTCTGAATTCAGTAATTCTTGATAGAACTTTATCATAAACACAGCAGTTGATTGATCATTAACAGTCCACAGGGAAGCTAAGGTAGTGCGAGCACCAGAACGAACCGCAACTCCAGCCAGTCCCAAGGTTGCTCTATCATCCCCTTTGGCTGTTTGACAGGCGCTCAAGACTAATAATTCAATTGGTGGTGAATCTGTCAACTGACGCTGTATAAGTAGTTTGTCTAAGATATTGATGTTCAGTTTACCATCTGCTGTCAGTATAAAATTATTCTCTGGGTCAGAACTAAATCTTCCATGAGTAGCTAAATGAATTATGGAAAATGGCTGTCTGAGGACTCGATTTTTTAAAGTTTTAGTGGTGAATTTTTGGTCGAGAAAAGTTTGCGATCGCCCAGGATATAGCTGATTTACTAACTTATCTATCTGATATATTTCTTGTTTAACTCCGGGTAAGGCTGAAAATTTTTCGTTCTCTTGAGTTAATCCTGCTAATAAAAGACTCAAACCTTTGCGTTTGAGTGGGAGGGGGTTAAATAGCTGTAGTGAGGGAGAAATTGCTATTTGATAGTTTTCGATTAAATATTGATTTCCATCATGTAAGGCTGCAATGGGAATATTACTTAATGAACCATTCAACACAAATACTAAGGTTTTAATTTTATAACGGTTTAGTTGAGGGATTGCAGGTTCTAATAACCAACTATAAATTTTTTGAGCGATCGCTAATCTTTCTTTTTTAAAGGAGGTACGACGCAAGGATTGAAGCATCTGGGAAAGAGCGGTTTCTATGTCCTGCTTGCCTAAATATGTGGTGTAATGTTCTAAAGGTTGTCCAGGTAGTGAGAGAATTACTTCAATACGGTTGCTTTTATTGGGAGATAAGTCTTTTAAAATAATTGGATAAATGACTGCTGCATTAGTATCAATTGTTTCGATGTTGCGCTGTAAGTTATCTAAACAAGCTTGACGAAAAAAGTTAGCAATCTCAGCGACCCGTAAGCTTTCGATAGTTTCTCGTGCTTTTAAGATATTTTCTTGGTTAATTTCTGGTTTAATTGTTTGTTTAATTCCTGGTTTAATTGTTTGTTTAATTTCAGGGGATATATCCTGACTCTTAGTTAATAGCAAATCTACAAACTGACGATATATAGGTTCAACATTATTACGAAAAGAAAACTGTAGGTCTTTACTGACTACAGCTAAATCTTGACGTAAGGAATATTGCAATATATTCAATGCATGAGAATAATGGTTTATGGCATTTGTTATATCTCCTGTGTCTCTTAATAATCTACCCATTTGCCATTCCCATTGATAGGTAACCTCAGGAGCAGCGATCGCATTACTCAGTTTGATTGCTTTGAGGGTTAGGTATTTTGCATCTTCCCATCTCTGATTTTTTTCGTAAAGATTTCCCAAATACCCTAAAGCGTAGGATTCTGCACGAGGATTACCTAATTTTTCGGCTTGTTTGGCTGCGATCGCCAGTATTTTGGCTGATTCTCTAATATTTCCTATTTTGGCTGAAGATTTAGCTATCTCAATTTCAGCGTAAACTTTAGTTTGACTTAAAGGTTGCACTTCTAACTGATTTTGAATTTGTGAAAGTATCTTTTTTGCTTGATTTTCTTGCTCAAGTTCAATTAATATTTCTAGCTGTTGTACTTGAGCGGATAATTTAACATTATTATCAATAAATGTTGCTTGTTGATAATAACTCAGCGCTTGAGAAAATTTTTGCTGTGAGAAAGCAAGATTTCCCAGATTAAGTAAAGCTTGCTGTATATATTTATCTAAATGTAATTTCTGTCCTAGGTGCAAAGCACTGGTTAAAGTTTTTTCTGCATTGGTAAAATCTCCTGTCAACCGGAATACGTTTCCCAAGTTGATTAACTGGACTATCTGCAACTGGGAATCAGACTGTTTTTCTAAAGATGTAACTAATGACAGTAGAATAGTATGTGCTCGTCGATACATTCCTAGTCCCTGCAAAGCTAAACTCTGATTAACTTGCGTACCTATCTCTCCTGTTTTATCTCCTAATTCTCGGTATATTTTTTCTGCTTTTTTCCAAGTTTCTAAAGCGTTTTCCAGTTTACCTTGATTCAACAGCAACTGACCTTGATTGTTCAGCACCTGTGCTTGAATAAATTTGTTACTAACTTTTTTCAGTAGAGCTAAAGCTTGATTTATTGCCTTTGTTGCCTGATTTATATCTCCCAATTCTTGATACGCTAAAGATAGATAGCTTAATATTAGACTGTGGTAGGGAATATTTTTTTCCCTTTGCATTACAAGAGCATTATTTTCCCATACCAGGACAGCTTCTGCAAAATGTCCGGACTGAAAAAATTTCTTTCCATCAACAATATAGTTTTTATTCTCAACTCTTTGAGGAATTATGGTTGCAGCCTCAGAGATATTAACTATACCTAAAATACTAAAATCTGTATGCAAGTTAATAGTAGTCAGAAAGCTGAAAATTATAGTTAAAAATACAAATACAAATTTATGAAAATACTTATTTAAGTAGCTATTTTTAGGGACTTTGTATACCGGTATAAATTTCCTCATATACTAAGAAATGAAATTGAGTATCCCAGAAGGATAAAAATATAAAAAGCTAATTACCAAAGATAATTTTATACTAATTGCATAGTAATTACCACGGTAATTTATTTCAAGATGTTAAGGAAATCATGATTAATTACTTAAAAATCTGCTAGAGCAATGTTAGATCACACAAAAAACTCTGGAGTAAGTCCTGAGTCACTTAAAGTAATATTGTAAAAACTATGAAATAGAATGATTAATTGCTTGTGCCTGGATTAGTTAAATATTTTTTACGAGTTGTGAGTAGTCAATAGCGAACAGGGAACGGTTATCTACCAACCTTATCTAGGACTTTTTTTAATATACGTTGCTTTTCGGAAGAAGTGATTCTAGGTCTTTTATGTTCTAATGCATCGGGATTAATCCAAACACCAATATTTCCTTGATTAGAATAGTTAGATAAAACAGAGTCAATCATTTGTTGGAGATGGAAATGATTCTCCCTAGAAACATAATCAATTAATTGTTTAATAGCTTTTTTCTCATCTATTCTAATTTTATCCTCATTACGTCCAGATAGTTCTACCTGAAAAAGTAAACCTTCTGTATGTCGTTTGATTTTCCAATTTTGCCAATATTCTGCAATTTTATCAATTACTCGATAGTCTGCGTTTCTCCCCCACCAAACCCATATTTCCTGTGAAGGTAAATTAAAATATGCACCGCTACACACTTTATCTTCCGGGGGTAAAGCAATTGAGTGCCATTCTTCAAGATGCTCGAATAGATCGAAACCCAGGGAGAAAAGCTCTGTCAAATAATTATCAAATCCGTAATCAAGGGTCAAATGTTCATTATATTTGACCGTAACAATAGTCTCGATATGTTGTTCCAAGTTCTTTTTAAAATAACCTGTGTAACTAGTCCAGTGATAAGAATCCAGTTCAGTCTGTACGGTAGATAAATCTATTTGCAAATAGCTGGCAATATCAACTATACCTTGCTCTGCCCATCTTACACCCCAACCTTCCCAATTAATTTGCACTAACCCAATCAAATATTTTCGTAAAGCTGGATATTCGTAACCATCACCACCCCAAAATAGGAGTTGCTTTTGGTCAATATCTACAAGAACGGCACCTTCACACCATATATCATCTAAGAGTGTTTCTACTGGCTTTAAGGATTTTATATAATTAATAGTAATCTCTGGACTGTAAAAGATATCTCTAGGAATGGAAATAGCACCCCAGTGAGAATAATATATATCAATTCCTTGATTCTGGAGGATGATGAAATTTGCTCTATGTCCCATATATCAATTCTAAACTTGCAATTGCCATCGCTTCGCGCGACCCCTTGGGGTCATCGCAGTTTTCTTTGACTTTACAGTACATTTGAACTATAAATTGTTTTGTATCTAATGTTTCATTTATATACATTGTAGGAGTGCAAACTTTGCACCCCTACAATGTATAAAACTCTTATCAGAAACTAGCAAAACAAGTTTAATTATTTTTTGAGACGAATGATGACATTAATTCTAAGCCTCAATGACTACCCTACCTTTAGGTTGAGCAATACAGGTTAAAACATGTCCTGCTTGACATTCTGGGTCTTCTTCGTAGTTAACCTCTCCTTCTAGAAGACGTAATTTACACTTCTGACAGGCTCCCATTTTACACATATAAGGTAGTTCAATACCTTCTTTTTCGGCAGCTTCTAAAATAGTATCCGTATCGTCGTAAACTACCTCTACACCTGAGTTTGCAAACACTAAAGTCGCAGATGTCGGCGTAGAATTGGTAGAAAATTCTGGAGAAACAGTAGATGTTTGCTCGTTCCTAGAAACTGTATTCTGAGTAGCTTTTATCTGAGTGGGATAATCTTTTTTCTTGCTATGAGGTTTACCAAAACTTTCCTGATAATAATTTTGCATCGGGAAATTCAAGTCCGTCAGTATTACTTTTACCTCTTGAGTAAAACTTTGAGAACCGCAAACATATACATTACGTTCTTTAAAATCGGGAGCGATCGCTTGCAGCATTGAGTTACTAAATCTACCGATTTTACCCCAGGGACTGGAGTTAAAATGTTGGCGTGTCAAAGCAACTGTGAGTTTAAAATTAGCATATCTAGATGCCATTAATTCTAACTCTTGGCGAAAAATGATATCACTAGTAGTACGGGCACTATGGAAGAATACTATATCAGTACCAACATTACTGTCTAATAACCATCGCGACATCGACATCATCGGTGTGATTCCGCTACCAGCAGAGATAAACAGTAGTTTAGATGATGGATGATTAACGCAACTAAAATCCCCCAACGGTTTACTAATTTTTATCTGACTACCTGGTTGTAAGTTATCATGTAGCCAGTTAGAAACTAAGCCAGGTGGTGCATCAGGTGCATCATTGGGAGGGACAGCTCGCTTAATAGTAATGTCTAAACTATGGGGTCGAGAAGGAGTTGAAGAAATAGAGTAAGGACGTTTGATAACTTTACCATCAATTTCTAATTCTAACGTCACAAATTGTCCTGGTTGGTAGGAAAATTCGACAACTGGTTCTGCGACAAAAGTAAAAGTTTTGACATCTGATGTTTCCTCAATGACTCGGGTACATCGGGTAATAAGTTCTGCTGATTCCCCAGTTTTTTCTCTTTTTTTCAGTTGGAAATTGTCAGAGGATTGGGGTTGGTCTTCAATAAAATCAATATCTTCAATCAGTAGTAAAAAATCACCGATATGGATAACATCATCTGGTTCTAAGGGATAGCTTTGATTTACTTCAACTGGTTGGTTGTTGACCCGTGAACCATCACTACTAGCTAAATCAATAAAATAATATTGGCGATCGCAAATATAAATTATTCCGTGGATGCGACTTACTTCGGGGGTATTCAGAACCAAATCGCAACTTGGATGTCTACCAATCAGGTATTTATTGACGACTGTTGTATCTGAGTTAAAAATTTTTTCTTCACAGGAGCTAATGTGATAATTGATTACTTTAATTTTCATAGGAATCATATTCCTCACTACTCATGACTATTACATTCTGGAGGGGGTTTGGGGGACGCAGTCGTCCTCCCAATCGGGGGTTTGGGGGAGAATCCCCCAATTCTTCAATTCTTTAACTACTAGAACTTACGCACTTGTAACGAGAAATAAGGCTTTGAGATTACTAGTCTTACCACAACCCTACGGTCGTTCCGGAAGTAAACGCGTAATCCGTGGGTAAATCTTAACTACAAGTAAACTGTTGCTTATCCGAACCGTATTGATAGATATCCTATCGACGTTTTTTCGGTCGGATTTGTGTTTTTGCATGACCATTAGCTGGAGAATCTTGGGGATGTTTAAGTTGTGTCAGTGATGGTTGGGTTGTATAGGTCTTTTTTAGCTGTTGAGGATAGAGAAGTTCTGGACGAGCGTGACTAATCGCAGATAAAATTTGATAGTGCTCTTTTTCTTTAAGTCCAAATTTTTGACGTATTGGTGCTAAATATTCTGTGCTTTGCTCAGAGGTGGTCAATTTTTCTGCTAAAGCTTCTTCCAACATCGATTTGTAGATATAACGTCGATCTTGTTGGGAAGACTTTGGTAATACTTCAGCTAATACAAACAGTTCATCTGCTTTTAATTTATCCAGAGAACGTCCGTTTAAAAATTGCTCGATATCAATTGGTAATTTTTGTAATTGACGACGGAAACTGTGAGCTAAACTTTCTATGCGGTACTTTTGGGAACTACGTTTCCAGTTACGAACCAACCAAATAGTACTAACTAAAACTATCAATCCGTTGAATAATAGTTGTACCAGCATTGGTAAGCGGATAATTTCCGGTCTTCCTCCGTAAACAAAGAAAGCATTCAAAGCCAAAAAAGTGATAATTGAAAAGACACGGTGCAATACCTGTTGGGAAGTAATATCAGGGTATCTTTGTTTGAGATAACCACGATAGATTTTTTCTAATTTGTCGCAAGTTATGTAGGATATGACAATGCTTAATCCTAGAGTTAAGGGAACTGCCATAATCTTGGGAATAGGAATTGATTGATTAGCAATATAGAAACCCGGTTCTAAAAGACTCGAGAATGAATCGCTATCATGAGTCCAAACACCCGAAAAATAATAATCGAAACCCCCAGAATATAATCCATAGTAAATAAAGTAGCCAATTGCCAATCCAATGTAACCGTACTGCAGAAACTTTCGTCCTGGTTTTTGCAATTGACTCCAATAAGACTGTTCAGCATCAATGTCCATACAAGAGGATTTGCAACCAATACAAGCGCTTTTTTCTTCACCAGTTGTAGGATCTACAGTTCTACACATTGACTGAGTAATAGTTTTTGTGGGTGCTTGATGAGCGCTGCTTCCCAACAATCCTTTTGGTCCGGTAAAAACTGTCTGTACAGCACCAAAAGGACAGACATAGTGACACCAACTACGACCTCCGTAAATGAAAACTACAGCGATCGCACAAAAGATAGTTGCAATCAGAAAGAAACCTAGAACTAACCTGTAGGAATTAATTAGTAGTATCCTGGCATTTAAGCCTAAAAATAGGAGAAAAAACTGTAAATAAAAATGGTTATGAACTAACCATTGATTATTTTCAATATTGCGTCGTGGTTTCAAACCAAGGGAACGAGTAACTTGGGAAAAAAAATAAAGAGGACAAATACGTCGCCAACTTTCATGACCAAATACAAAAATAATGAAAATAGCACTAGGAACTATCATTCCCCAAAAAACTCTCGTCGCTATTGGATAAGGCTTTTCAGAAATACATTGATTTTGAATAGGGATGCATCCGTGATGGTCTCGTAGGGGAGAGAATAAATTATTAGGGTCAGTCAAATAATGAGTTAGAGGGTCGTAAAACAAAGAAATAATTAAAATTAACCAACCAATTGCAAGTATCCATCTCACTATATGCATCTTGCTTTCTGATACTTTGCTTAACATTAATTTGCACCTTTAGAGATAATTTGATAATCAATTGGTAGTATTGCAATATAGTTCGGATAATCAACAAAAGTAAATAAATTTGTTGTCTACAAGTCTTGCTTATGACTCTTAGTAGGGGTTAGAGAGTTTAGAAGTTATTTTGATTTTTCATTAATGTACTCCTTAATAGTTTTATTTTCTCGCTAAGTAAAGATTCACTGATAAATAGTGAGAATACGGAAACTTATTAGTACACACAGGGGTACTTTATTTTTCCCACTTAAATAGTTAATATTTTTAATAGGTTTTAATAAATAAAAAAACTGACTTTCTACATGCTTATGTAGAAAGTCAGTAAAAAATTTCATATAAAAATGCGTTATAGAAAATATAAGAATATTGGCACAGAGAAGTTAAGAGTAAGCGCTCAATTATTGCAAGCACTGTAAATTAACCACAGTACTTGCAATAGCGCATATTAATAGGAGCCAAAATATAACTATCTTGCTTTAAGATACCAAGGATATAATTCAATAGGATTCAGTTAACAAAACACATTGATTTGTGAAATGCTCAAAGGTCTATTTCTACCCTCACTTATTGATACTATTATCAATAGTGAGCCTTAACTGAACTGTATTCGGAGATAATTTCCTTTCGATCAAATGAAAGAGAAATAGGAAACTTATAGAACAGCAGTGTAATAATTCAAGGTCTAATCAATGATTTTTTTAAGGAACTGACTCTGCTGTGAGTATAGATCCTCCTTAACAAGGATATTTCGATCTAATCTAATTAGGACTGAGTATCTAACTCAGATTACCTGATTAATAACTAAAAGTATGAATGAAAACTTTTTTCGGTAATTATGCATATATTTACAGTTGATGATTTAGGAAAAATAATTTAGGTAATCCTGAAATCTTTGCTGCATATATAAGAATTATACAATTTAGCTTAAGTAAGCATTTCGGTCAATTGGATACAATACAATTCTGGCTTTAGTCAGTTAAAGGAAGAGTCAATAAATACACTCGACTTTAATAAACTATCGTACTATTGCATGATACCAATTATCGGTCATCGTGATATATTCGTTACAACACATAATGCTTATAAACTCCACTTTTTATCACTTCTCGACGTCCGCTACCTCTGTAAGGAGTTCTTTTTCTAGGCTTTCTGGGGCTACCAGCTCTACTGTGTAGTTGCTCTGGAAAAGATGAGAACTGTGAATTAGACTTAGATGTTGCGGTGCTTGAATTTACATTTAAAGAAGCAAACACTAAACCGGTAACTATCAGTGAAATAGCAGTACGCATGACGTTTTTTTACTTTGAAACTCTCTAAATCACTGATACTTAGTTTTCTTCCCCGTATCCGGATAATACCGAGAAAGTATTTTTTTTAACTGCTATAATCATTTAATTTTTTTGATATATCTTACTACTTAGTATTCGAGTGTATTTGTCTAATATTTTTAAATATCGGTTAATAGTTCAAGTTTAAGAAATCATGAATCCATGATTATGCAAGAGTTACAGTAACTTCAGTCTCAAAACTATTAACTTCAATCCAGGCAAAATATTTGAAAAGACTCGGTATGTAGTCTCGCGGATTTTGGAGGCTAAAATTAGTTTTTAAATGATTAAAATTCAGTATATATAAGGTATTACAGTCTTAGTAATACTGCTGAATTTAATATATAGTGCATATAAACTTATTTACAAAAATTTGTTAAGTAATGAATGAATCGTTTTTTCCGCAGTAGAATTTCACCAGTTTGAGTTTTGCGGTACTATCAGTCCAAACTTTTAACTTTTGTAGTATTTATTGATAAGTGGTTAATTAAGAAAGGTGAAATATGAAAGCGCAAGTATTCCGGGGAGTAAATCAACTTTCATATGAAGATATTCCCATTCCCGAACTGCAAAAAGATGAAGTCTTAATAAATGTGAGGGTTGTGGGATTATGTCAGTCTGATATTAAAAAGATTCGCTATCCTCTTTATGAACCACCGCGTATATTTGGTCATGAAACAGCCGGAATTATTTCTCAAGTCGGTTCAGATGTAAAAAATTGGCAGATTGGACAGCGGGTCGCACTAATGCATCACATCCCCTGTATGCGGTGTACCTATTGCATGAATGATAATTTTTCTATGTGCAGTACCTATAAAAATATTTGTACAACAGCAGGATTCGCTCCTAGCGGTGGAGGTTTTGCTGAGTACGTAAAGGTTCCCGGACATATAGTTGAGAATGGGGGACTGATTCCGATCCCAGATGATATTAGCTTTGAAGAAGCCAGCTTTGTTGAACCGACTAACTGCTGTCTGAAAGCTGTGAAAAAAGCTCAAATTGCTCCAGGACAAACAGTTCTGATTACCGGTGCAGGTCCAATTGGGCTAATGTTTGTGATGTTGGTGAAATATTTCGGAGCAACAGCGATCGCAACTGATTTATTACCATCCCGGATTGATAAAGCATTACAATTAGGAGCAGAAGCAGCATTTGATGCACGGGACCGGGATTTACAAACAAAGATTGAGTCACTCACTAACGGTAATGGTGTAGACGTTACCTTACTTGCGGTTCCCAGCCAAAAAGCATTTTTTCAAGCCCTCGATTGCACCCGTAAAGGGGGAAAGATTCTTTTCTTTGCAGAATTTCCCTCAGAAATAGAAATACCAATTAATCCCAATATTCTTTATCGTAGAGAGATTGATTTAATTGGAAGTTACAGTTCCTCTTACCGTCTACAAAACTTAGCCGCCGATATTGTATTTAACCGTCGAATTGATGTCGAAAAACTTATTAGCGATCGCTATCCCTTACAAAAGTTATCAACGGCTGTAGAACAAGCTATATCTCCTACAGAAGAAACTTACAAAATTTTGCTTTATCCTCCACAGTCTTAGTAGTAAACCGTATTGGAATGGGAATAACCAATAACCCTTGGTGGGTGATTCACCAGTATATTAGTAAAAATGACCATTCTTTACATTTACTTTATATATGACTTAAATATCTTTAGCAATTCTTAAAAAATGTTCCAGCAGAATTGACCTACCGATACCAGGATATGTTTTTAGATAATTGACATTAGGGTGGAATGGCCTAATTAATGACTAACGCGAATGCGAGTTTATAGTGCATGAGCTACTGCTTAAATCCTAATTGTTCAAATCCTGAAAACAAAAATTGCGACCAACGGTGTCAATCTTGTGGTTCGCGACTATTGTTGCGCGATCGCTATCGGGTGCTAAAAGCATTGGGTCAAGGTGGTTTCGGAGCAACATTTTTTGCACAAGATAAAGTGCTACCTGGAGAACCTAGTTGCGTGATTAAACAGTTACGTCCTTCTGCAAATGCTCCACATGTCTTACAAATGGCAAGAGAGCTTTTTGAAAGAGAAGCAGTGACTCTAGGAAAAATAGGAAATCACCCCCAACTACCGAGACTACTTGATTACTTTGAGCATCAAGAGCAATTTTATTTAGTTCAGGAATATATAGGCGGAGATACGATACAACAAGAGGTAAAACGTAATGGAATTTTTGGCGAACATCGAGTCAAACAGTTTTTAGTAGAAATATTACCCCTAATACAATATTTACATGAACGCCAAGTAATACATCGTGATATAAAACCAGCTAACTTAATTCGTCGTGCTCAGGATAATCGGTTGGTACTGATAGATTTTGGTGCTGTAAAAAATCAAGTTACTCAAACAGCAGCATTACAAACAGGACAGACTGCTCTTACGTCCTATGCTATTGGAACTCCTGGTTTTGCTCCTCCTGAACAAATGGCTATGCGACCTGTATACGCTAGCGATATTTATGCTTTAGGTGTAACTTGCATTTACTTGCTGACTGGAAAAACTCCCAAAGATTTGGAGTATAATCCCACAACTGGTGAAATGATGTGGGAAAAATTGGTTACACTAAGCCAACATTTTAAAGATGTGTTGCATAAAATGCTAGAGGTCTCAGTACGTAATCGTTATCATTCAGCAGAAGAAGTACTAATGGTGCTAGAGATGGAGCCATACTTAGATAGTTTGGCTGATGGTTTGGTTTCTCAGCCTAACGGTAATTATAAGGATAAACGTAGCTATCATGGTTTTGACGATTCCAATGGTAACGACGATCATTCTGCTGCAAGTTTTTCTAGTGCTGGTGTTGCACAAGTTGCAGCAGCTATTCGTGCAAGAAGAGCTAAAAATACTGAAGTTAGCAGTCTAAATAGTAAAAATCGTCAAAAAATCTTAGGTTCTAAGTCCAACGGTAATACTCATGCAACCAACAACCTCTCTACTGGAAGACGATCTCGCTCTGAGAGAAAATTAACTTCTGATGCATTATTGAATGCACACCTAAAAGGAAGACGGGATTTTGCACTGCATAACTTAGCCTCGCTCAATTTACAAGGAGCAGATTTATCAGGAACTAATTTTCATTCTTCAAAGTTAGGGAAAGTCAATCTGCAAAATGCAAATCTTTGCGACAGTGACTTTGGTAGAGCCAGTTTAAATCGGGCTAATCTTAGAGATGCAAACTTAAGCAAAGCTTATTTGAGTCATGCTGATTTAGAAGGTGCCGATTTGCGGGGTGCTGATTTAAGTAATGCTTACATGAGTCATGCAAATCTTAGGGGGGCTAATTTATGTGGTGCTAATCTATCTGGGGCTAAAATTACCGAAGAACAATTAGTTGTAGCTAAGACAAACTGGATGACTATTCGTCCTAATGGAAAAAGAGGTTTACTCTAAGGCTGTAAATGATTATTCCATGGGAATTTTAAATCAATTGCCCCTAGCAACTAGTTAAACTAGCAGATGTTTCATTGTTGCTTAAAAGCTTGTTACTAATGGGGGTTATACAATGCGCGAATTAAAAGCCTTAGAGGGTGAATGGTATAAGCAGCCTTGATTTTATTTAGGGCGTTTTTCTTTGTCCTATTCCCTTTTCATGCAAATTTAATATCCTAAGCTATACGTCTACAGCCATAACAGGAAAATAAGGACAAGTTGCGAGGTCTAGATTTTTGTGTGTACAGCTATTGCTCATCTAAATATCTATAAAAATCAAGATAATTTAATTCTTACTTACTTCTTCACCATTTGATATTTACTTTTTTTTACTAATCGGACTTACGCAAAATCAACGTAATTCCGTCCGAGACGTTTGCGTAGCATGTCCGTTAGGACTTTCCGTTTGCGACGTATAAGCTCTATCGAGCACGCTAACGCGTTTGCATAGCATAACGTAGTTAACGCATAGTTCTTGAGATTGCTTCCCTACA
>JBHJJE010000076.1:0-15036 GCA_050042865.1 Mastigocoleus sp. | reverse complement strand
TAACTAGTCTTTGACAACCCCTTCAGGAAAACCTACGGTCGTTCCCGACGCTAAACAACTATTCTGTGGGTAATTACCGTTAATAATTGATTAATAATTGATAATTAGGGTTTGCTGAATAAATACAAAAACGTTATGCAGCATACATTTCAAACCAAAGGAATATATTCATATGCAAGAAAAGACTCTAAAATACCTCAAAACCCTTGCATTACGGTAAATAGCAGCAAAGCTTACTGCTAGTATATATGTATCGAAAAGAAGAACAGCCCCAAATTACAGCAGAAAAATTTGAACTTCCGTTTCAGGGAAAGTTGTCGAAAGATAACCGTTGGGTAATTATGTCAGACTTAATTCCTTGGGAGGAGTTTGAAGCAGAATATGCTTCATTGTTTTCAGAGGGGATGGGGTCACCAGCGAAGTCTTTTAGAATGGCGTTAGGAGCATTAATTATTAAAGAGAAATTGGGAATAAGTGATAGAGAAACTGTAGAACAAATCAAGGAAAACCCTTATCTACAATATTTTATAGGGATTTTATCCTACAGTAATGAGACACCATTTGATGCCTCAATGTTAGTCCACTTTCGTGAAAGAATAGGCATCGAATTAGTAAATAAGATAAACCGAGAAGTCGTGAAGAAGATTTTAGAAAAAGAGTCTTCGGCGGCTTTTGGAGTAAAAAAAAAGAAGTAAGTGAGTTAAGAAATTACGGAAGACTGATATTAGATGCGACTTGTGTGCCAGGTGATATTAGTTATCCTACAGATTTAGGAATATTGAATCAAGCGAGAAAGCATACAGAGAAAGTAATAGATTCTCTTTATGAAGGAGTAAAAATTAGATTAGATAAAAAACCAAGAACATATCGAGAAATAGCTAGAAAAGATTATCTAAAAGTAGCCAAAAAACGACGTGTATCACAAAAAGAAAGAATAAAAGCGATAAAAAAACAACTTCAATATATTAAGAGAAACTTACATCATATTGAGCAGCTAATTACAGCAGGAGCTAATCTTTCTATTCTAACGAATAGACAATATAAGATGTTGATAGTCTTAACAGAAGTATATCGTCAACAACTATGGTTGCATATAAATAAAAAGAAGAGTATTGATGACCGTATTGTTAGTTTAAGTCAACCTCATATTCGACCTATGGTGCGAGGTAAAGCAGGCAAGAACGTTGAATTCGGGGCTTTTTTATCTGCCAGTTGCTTTGATGGTTATATATTCTTAGACCATATTAGTTGGGATAAATTTAATGAATCAACAGACCTCAAATCACAAGTAGAAACATTTAAAAAATATACTGGTGATTATCCAGAATCTCTTCATGTTGATAAAATCTATCGCACAAGAGAGAATAGATCTTGGTGTAAAGAACGAGGTATTAGAATTAGTGGAGTCCCTTTAGGCAGACCACCTGCTAGTATTAGTAAGGAAAAGAAGGCGCAAGCTAAATTTGATGAGGGAATTCGTAATTATATTGAAGGAAAGTTTGGACAAGGGAAAAGAAGATTTACTCTGAATCAAATAATGACAAAACTTTCTTATACCTCTGAAACAGCAATTGCAATTTCTTTTTTAGTAATCAATCTTTCCACCTATATCTCACGTTTAATTAGGGATTTTTGTGTCTATATTTTCAAAAATATGCCTTTTTTGCAGTATATAATTAGCCTAACTTATTGTTTGCTTACATCTAGGCAACAAAAACTTATGCTTTGCTTTTCTTGGAGTAACCTGTAAGTCTCCACCCTTGAATTTTATTACTTTTTCAGCAAACCCTAATTATTTCAAGTCTAAATCCTAAATATCAATCCTCAATTGATTCATCCTCAGGTAAAATAGAAGTAGGAGAATCATAATCTAAGTTTTCTTCAGAAGTCTCTAACCAAGGTGTGGTTATATCATTATGCTTATCTAGTGTAAAAGTATCTGGTAACTCTGAGTTTAAATGTTCTTGAGTATCAATATCCAAAAGACTAACTAATTCTTCCAAATCAATCAAAGCCTCAGATGCAGATTGATAACGTTCTTGGTAGTTATTAAGTATCATCTTGTTGATGATTTTGGCTAGCTTAGGATTAATAGAGATATCATTATTCCAGTTGAATTCACCATTATCACCTTTTTTAACCTCGTGGGGTGATATTCCTGTAAATGCTTTTACAGATATCATACCCACAGCGTAAATATCACTGCTGAAATGAGGATTTCCGAAACACTGTTCATTAGGTGCGTAACCTTTAGTACCGATACCAATAGTAAAAGAAGTCTGCTCCTGACTCTCTAACTGCTGAGCAGAAACTTCTTTGACTGCACCAAAATCAATTAGAACTAGTTTCCCATCAGAATTTCGCCGAATTATGTTATTCGGTTTTATATCCCGGTGAATAACCTCATTTGCGTGTACAAACGCTAAAGTTTTAAGCAAATCTCGCAAAATATGAATTACTGAAACTTCATCCATCTTTCTACCTGATGTCATTTCGTGACTTAAAGGATGACCAACTATATATTCTTGAACCAAATAAAACTCTTCTTCTTCCTCGAAATATGCTAGCAACTGAGGTATTTGGTTGTGATATCCTAGCTTTTCTAAAGTTTTTGCTTCAGCACTAAATAAACGTCTAGCGACTTTTAGTTGTTGGAATCTATAACTTGCCGGTTTAAGCTGCTTAACAACGCACAAAGGATTTCCAGGACGCTTAGTATCTTCAGCAATATAGGTTTCGCTGAAACCACCCGCACCTAAGACTTGAACTATTTTATACCTAAAGTCAAGTATTTTCCCTGATATTTCGATCTGTCTCTGCTCAATTAGATCCTTGAGGTCTTGTTGCTGACTCAGAATTTCACGTACAACATGGTTATTAGAATATTTGCGAAAAATATCTACCAATTGACTTTTTCTGAATAATTCCTTAGCAAAATCTGTTCCTAAGTAGAAAAATCCTATAGTCGCGATCGCTAAAGTAGGGACAGCAGTGGGTAATATTAGCTTAGTGGTAATTAGGAAAGTGAAGCAAAATCCTCCCCAAGCGGTAGCGAGAATAATACTATAGAAAAATCTATTAATACCCCGCTTACTTCTAGTAATTATCAAAATTACACCACCCACAACAAAAAGAACTAAAGCACCATTTGCTAAAGAACTAGAAAAAGCCGAACCAATAGTTTTTCCCTCAAGTAAAGTAGCGATCGCATTAGCATGAATTTCTACACCAGCCATTTTTTCTGGAAAGAGTAAACTAGAGGAAATTGCTACTGGGTGATAGTCATTAGCTAATTTAGCTGTTGCTCCAATTAAAACAATCTTGTCTTGAAAAACTTTTCCTTTCTGTAAATAGCTATTCCAATTTTGGGAATCAAATAAGTACCAAAAAGGAATTGTCTCAAATGTCTGAGCAGGACCATAAAAATTTATGCGATCTCCTCTACGTCTAAAAGAAGATTGATATTTTTTTGAGGGATTCAACCAATATTTATCTCGGTTTCGAGTATGATTAATATCAGATGCATTCAAAACAGCTTCATCAAATGCAGGTATTACTTCAATGGCTAAGTCATTCTCTGATAACTGTTTGTTGAATGAGCTTGCCAATCTATGAATTTTTCCATCTATTTCCAAAGGAAAGTTAACTGTACCAACTGAAACCGAACCTGTAATAAACATTTGCTGTGGCTGGGTTAGTTGCAGTATTGGTCCTTGGGGAGTTTGGGAATTTTGATAGAGTGCAGCTAAAGTAACTTTCTCACCATAACGCTTTAATGTTGAAAGCAAACGCAAATCATCTTCCTTCCCATAACTGCTAGGTTGGTCAAAAACCACATCTAACCCTATATGACGTACTCCAGCATCAACAAGTTTATCTATCGCTTGAGCATATGCTTCACGTTTGAAGGGATATGAAGTTAAAGGTTCCAACTGCGAATATTTTTGGGAATCACTCTTATAATATTGTCTTGGCAAAGAAATTGACTGGTCGTCTATTGCCAAAATTATTATTTCTTGGGGTAAGGTGTCTTCTCTCTTTAAATAATTAAAAACACTATAAGTTTGACTTTCCATCCATCTGGGTAAACTAGACCCAGAAGCAGTTATTATTGCTGCTCCTAAACTACAAAAAACAGCAAGTATATGTCCTAAAGGAGTTATTAACTTTGATTGACTTACAAATGTTGTCAGATTGGCTTTTGTTAACTTCCTTAACTTGTGATTGGCAGTAGAGTCATATTTTTTAGTTAAGGTATATGTATGTTCTTCTGCCATATAGACTTTCCTGTCGTTTTATTTACAACAAATTTATTTATAAATTTTTCGAGTAAAAACACCCAGCACATATCATAGAAGTAACTTACTTATCTATTTATCAAAAATACTATGTTAATTTATCAACATCGTTTAAGTCTTATTTACCAACACAAAATTAATTTACTGATGAAATATTATACAAATTATTAGTCTTAAGGGTAAACATCTCTAACTGCTGTGCAGATATAAATATAAGTTTTTACATCTAGTATTAACTACTTTATCAGATTTAAATAAATTTTACTAAAATCTCTAAGAATAATTACTTACATTATTTAATTTTTTATATTAAATGTACAAGTATTCTATTTTACTATGAGAGTGATAGAGACACTGTAAAGGAAAAAGATATATACAGCATCATAATGCTCTGATAGTAATATTTCTATTTACATAATAAAAATCATAGTTAAGTCTATCCATAGCTAATGAAATGCCGCTTTAGCAGTAAACTGTATTGATATATGGCGGTACGAGGTTGTTATTAGCCCAACTGAGCTATCGATTTATTTATGGAGTTATGAATTCTTAGTATCACTTGTCAATAGTCTTGATAGGAACAGTATGAGCGCTAATGCTAGAAGTTGATTTTCTACTTTATTAGGAGTTAAATGAAGATTATATGTGAATATGTATTTTATAAATATTAGTAAAATGTTAATTTTGTTATTGATATAATAATCTGTTCAATCAAATTTCATAATCTATTTTTTAGGTGTAAATTTCTATGGTTACTTCATTAAATCGTCTGTCTATTTTTGTAGACGGAAATAATATGTTCTATGCTCAACAGAAAAATGGTTGGTTCTTTGACCCGCGAAGAGTATTAGATTATTTTGCCCATGAGCTTCCCGGTACAAATTTAGTGAATGCATTTTGGTATACAGGATTAAAGGATCCCCAGGATCAAAGAGGTTTTAGAGATGCTCTTATCAGCTTGGGGTACACAGTGCGAACGAAGATACTCAAAGAATATTACGATGATTCGTCAGGACGCTATTCCCAAAAAGCTAATTTAGATATTGAAATTGTTGTAGATATGTTTAATACGGTAGACCAGTATGATAAAGTAGTTCTCTTTAGTGGTGATGGAGATTTTGAGCGTGCTATTGAATTATTGCGTTCAAAAAATACTCATATTACTGTTGTATCGACAGAAGGAATGATTGCTAGAGAATTACGTAATGCTACAGATAGATATATAGATTTAAATAGTATTAGGGAAGTGATAGAAAAGTCTGAAGGACAATAAAATCATTTGAATAAATATTAATTAATTTATAAGTAAAGTATAAGTCAAATAAAAAATTTAAAATAGCTAGTATTTTAAATAATTGTAAAACAGACAATAAATTAAGTAACTAAGAAATTAGGCAAAAAAACCGCAAACACCTAAAGAATAAACCAATATTTCACTAAAAGCCAATGAATAGTAATTCAGAGCGAATAATTATTTTTGATACTACACTCAGGGATGGGGAACAGTGTCCAGGAGCAACTTTAAATATTGATGAAAAGTTAACTATAGCTAAACAGCTAGCACGTTTGGGTGTAGATATTATTGAAGCTGGTTTTGCTTTCGCAAGTCCTGGTGACTTTGAAGCTATTAGTAAAATAGCTGAAACTGTAGGGAATGAAGAAGGACCAGTCATTTGTAGTTTGGCAAGAGCCAGGAAGGATGATATATCTTCAGCAGCAGAAGCTATCAAACCAGCTGCAAAAGGTAGAATTCACACCTTTATAGCAACTTCTGATATTCATCTGCAATATAAGTTGAAAAGAACCAGACAAGAAGTGCTGTCTATCGCAGAGGAAATGGTTGCATATGCAAAAAGTTTTACTAATGATGTAGAATTTTCTCCTGAAGATGCAGTACGCTCCGACCCAGAGTTCTTATATCAGGTATTGGAAAAAGCAATTTCAGCAGGTGCAACTACAGTAAATATTCCTGACACAGTTGGTTACACTACACCCAGCGAATTTGGAGCATTAATTAAAGGTATTAAAGACAATGTTCCTAATATTGACCAAGCAATCATTTCTGTTCATGGACATAATGATTTAGGTTTAGCTGTTGCTAATTTTTTAGAAGCTGTAAAAAATGGTGCACGTCAGTTAGAGTGTACAATCAATGGTATCGGCGAACGAGCAGGAAATGCGGCTTTAGAAGAGTTGATTATGGCTTTGTACGTCAGAAGAGGATATTTTAATCCCTTTTTAGGACGTGCAGCAGATTCAGAAGAACCACTCACAAATATCGATACTAAAAATATTTATAAGACTTCCCGTTTAGTTTCTAGCTTAACTGGAATGTTGGTACAGCCGAATAAAGCTATTGTGGGAGCAAATGCATTTGCACATGAATCTGGAATCCATCAAGATGGGGTGCTGAAAAATAAGCTTACCTATGAAATAATGGACGCTCAATTGATTGGTTTAACTGACAATCAAATTGTGTTAGGAAAGCATTCGGGTAGAAACGCTTTTAGAACTCGTCTTCAAGAATTGGGTTTTGAATTGTCAGATAATGAATTAAATAAAGCTTTCGTAAGATTCAAGGAAGTTGCTGACAAAAAGAAAGAAATTTCCGATTGGGATTTGGAAGCGTTAGTTAACGACGAAATTAGACAAGCACCAGATTTGTTTAAGTTAGAACTGGTACAGGTTTCCTGTGGAGATAATTCATGTCCTACAGCTACAGTTACTTTACGTACCCCAGATGGTGAAGAGTTGACTGACGCAGCTATTGGTACTGGTCCTGTTGATGCTGTATATAAAGCAATTAACAGAGTTGTTAATGTTCCTAATAAGTTGATCGAGTTTTCTGTTCAATCAGTAACAGCAGGTATTGATGCGATTGGAGAAGTAACAATTAGGTTACAGTATGAAGAAAGAATATTTGCTGGTTCTTCAGCAAATACAGATATTATAGTTGCTTCTGCTCAAGCATATCTAAATGCGCTTAATAGATTATATGCTGCATTATTAACTAAGCACAAACAGGAAAAAGTAACTGTTTAAAAGGTATAGTCATTCCAATTAATCCCCATAGGAGAATTGACTTGCAAATATGGAGGGAGAAATAATGGGGTATGGGGTAGGGTACTCGAACTAACCTATTGAATTGACGTGGAGTTCAGGTTGTTGAATTTCAGTAATTCTCATTTTGGCTAGTATATTTATTCAATCTAGGAAATTTACAACTGAGCGATCGCCTAAGGTGGATGCTTCCGCATCATCGCTTTTTCAAGCATTTTCATTTTGATTTTACAGCGATAATTTGGGTAAATTTTCCATAATGAGAATTGCTGGTTGAATTTAATAAGATTTGACGGTTTTTTATTCATACAATTTATATGTATTTGAATAATAATCGTTTATCAATTACCTGCTCACATCATGAATGATCAGTTTTGTTTTACCGTAACTAGAGTTTCAGTTGCGAAGAAATGACGGGGGTTATATCCCTAACTGTAATCTCCTGGATATTCTTTTATAGGGATCAATTCTATAGCATTGATTCCTACTTCGGTTAAATAATGAACCTTTTCAATAACCTGTTGATATTGGTTAGTACTATTTAATTGAAAATTAATCAAAATAAATTTATTAAATCTAAAAAATAATTGAGATTAATAGAAATTTCCTAAATGTAGGCTATTACAGTAGGTAATATAAACAAAATCATCTTGATTACAAAAGCGCTGATATAAATTTGCTAAACCATCGACGAGTTGATTTTGTACTGTTGTGTTGGAAGAAATAAACGAGACGCTTTTAGCAAGACCAATTAAGCTTGATAAATTTAATTTTTGTTTGTAAGGAAACTTATAACAATCAATATATTGAAAATCCGAACTTTTTTTGACGGGTTCAATTTTAGAACTAAAATCTGTTGGTGGACGATTATTGGCAGCTTTACTAATTAATTCCCCATAAGTTTGAGTAAATTCATCATCTCGATTTAATTCTTGAAAAACTATTGCTAATCTACCTTTCGGTTTTAAAATACGCTGAAACTCTTTCAAAGTTGGTTGTGGTTTAAACCAATGAAAAGCCTGAAAACAAGTTATTAAATCAACTGATACATCTGGTAAATTAGTAGCCTCTGCTGTTCCTTCTTTCCATTCTACATTCGGGTGTTTTTCAGCAAATTCCCTCATCCCTGCATTTGGTTCAATTGCAATTATATTTACACCCTTTTGTGCTAATAAACGCGATGAAATTCCTGTACCAGCACCAATATCTGCTGCTGTTATTGGTAGGGTGAAACCTTCGAGAATTTTATCAATTACTTCATCTGGATAAGTCGGACGGTATTTTGTATAGTTTTCTGCTTTATCTGAGAAGCGAGTTAAGGGGTTGAGATTGTACAAGGGTGTGGTGAAATTCATATACTTGGAAAATATTAAATCAAGATTCTTCTTAATTTTAACTACTTGATGATTTCTAATTATTTTTGAAAAAATTATCTTTTCCAGTGCGTTAGCGTGATTTATATAACCTTTCCTTATTTACTATTTCCCATCTACCACTCAGACGAAATATTTAATTAACACAGGTACAAGTATTGATGATTGCTATGTATACACAATATTTTGTAAAAGTCAAATATAAACATTCAAAATAAAACTTTGGTATTAGCATTCCTCATAATTACAGCCAATATTTTCACAATGACTAAATTAACAATCCCCGGTCCTCAACCTTTACCATTGATTGGACGCAAAATATTATTATCAAAATTTGTTCGAGATTCTTTAGGTTTTACCACTCAGTTATTTCAAGAATATGGTAGTCTAGTTTCCCTTGCTCGTGGTGGTGGAACTAATATTTATTTACCTTTACCAAATTGTTCCGGTACTGTTTTTACTTATGGAGCTGAAAATGTTCAAGCTGTTACGAGTCAACATGAAATTTATTACAAATATCCCTTAACTGGTGGATTATACCGCAGAAAAGATGAATCTCCTCGAACGGAGCCTTTAAAACACTTTGGTGTAGGTTTATTTGGAGTAAATAGCGATGATCATCGTCGTCATCGTCAGTTATTAATGCCAGCTTTTCATCAAAAACGTATTGAATCTTACTGCAATACTTTCATTGAAATTACTGAATCAATCAGCGAACAAATAGAAGTTAATCAAGTTATAGATGTAGCTAAATTAATGCGATTGTTGACTTTACGAGTCGCTACCAAGACTTTATTCGGTGCCGATATAGAGGAAAAAGGTAGTAAAAGCGCTGCACTTTTACAAAAAATTGGAATTCTGTTAAGTAATCCAATAACAATGGTTTTACCTTTTGATTTACCAGGGTTTCCTTTCTACCGGATGATTAATTTAATGGCTGAGTTAGACGAAGAAATGCGGGAGATAATTCGCTCTCAGAAAGCCACAGAAATTGATACAGGAGATGTGCTTTCAATGTTAATTAAAGCACGTGACGCTGAAACCGGGATGACATTGACCGAAGATGAATTACTCGGACACGTCAGTGTAATATTTGCTGCTGGGCACGAAACCAGCGCTAATGCTTTGACTTGGACATTATTTTTACTTTCTCAACACCCAGAAATTGCAGCCGATTTATTAGACGAACTCGATACGGTATTGCAGGGGAAAGCACCAACCATTGAATAATTACAGCAATTACCCTTATTAGAGCGGGTTATTAAAGAAAGTATGAGAATATTAACCCCAGTACCTTGGAATGCTCGTGCTACATCTCAATCAACCACCTTGGGAGGTTATGAATTACCAACAGGAACCGAAGTTTGGGTGAGCATTTTTCATACTCATAGAAACCCTGATATTTATCCAGAACCTTTGAAATTTAATCCCCGACGTTGGGAAACATTAGAGGTAGATAATTTTCAATATAATCCCTTCAGCGCTGGTTCTCGGAAATGTATCGGATCAGGATTTGCGATGATGGAAATCAAAATTGTATTAGCGATGTTATTGCAAAAATTCCGCTTTCAATGTTTACCAGAGCAAAAAATTACTTATAAAGCTTTAATTGTATTAGCACCAAAAGGTGGATTACCAATGTTAGTTAATCAACAGGATAGAGATTTTCGTAAAGGTGTTGGAGAATTGCAGGGGAATATTCGGGAATTAGTTAAATTACAGTAATCAGCGAGCAGTTATCAATTGGACTCTCCTCTTTTTTCTTCCTCTGTGTCATCTGCGTCTCTGCAGTTTTTTAATCAATATCTCTGTTTATAAATTAATTTAAGGGTGCATTATTCTTATTTTTTCAGATATTTCTGAATAAGTAAATGAGATAAAATAAAATGCTGAAAATAATTTGAAAAATACCCACAATTAATACAAAGATTTAAAAAAATTATCACGTTGTCTATCGGGATGGATAATTTCTTCTTTTAAAACACGGTTACATCATTAAGTAGTACATATCCTCGCTTAAATCTTGATAAAATGACCCCTTGCTCATAACGTAACGTCAGGTTCTAGGATGAATTCATCAACTGCATTTCTCTGATAAAAGGAAGCGAGGTGATGATGTCTAAAGCTATGAAAATTGGTGAATTAGCAAAGCAAACGGGACTGTCAATTAGAACTTTGCATTATTACGACGAAATTGGGTTGCTTTGTCCTTCTGATAGAAATGAAATTGGACATCGATTATATAGCGATCGCGATATTATCCGTTTGCAGCAAATTCTGTCCCTCAGACAGTTGGGTTTTGCTTTGAAAGAGATTCGCGAATGTCTGGAAAATCCTGATTTTTCGCTTTCTCAAGTCATTAATTTACATCGAGACAGAATTCGAGAACAAATCGCTTTATCTCATACTTTACTCGAACGCTTGAATGGAGTAGCTAGAGAACTGGAAACAACTTCTGAGGTTGCAGTTGAAAACCTGATTCAAGTTATGGAGACGATTACTATGTCCGAGCAATATTTTACACCGGAACAGCAAGAAGTTATTGAAGCAAGATTTCGGGATGTGGAGCCGGAATGGCAAGAATTGATCACCAAAGCGCGGCTTGAAATGAGCAAGTGTACAGATTTAAATAGTCCTTCTGTGCAAGAACTGGCAAGGATTTGGCAGTGGAGTATGAAATCTCTGATTCGCGGCGATCGCAATATTTATGAGTCTCTTGTAAAAACTTACCAACAACAGGGAGGAGAGGCTGCAAGTTGGGGTGCAATGGATACTGCGACATTTGAATACATACTGAAAGCAGTTTCTTTTCTTTCAATTGCTGAAGAGGTAAATATAGTTATATCGGATGAAAATTTTACCTCAGATGCACTCCGAGTAATTAATTTAGGATTTAATGCTGTTAGAGAGTTAAATTATGATTTTTACGGTACCGAAGGAATGCTCTTGGGATTTTTAGCAGAAGATACTGGTATTGCAACTCAGGTACTCAAAGCTGCGGGGGTGGATTTTGAAACTGTACGGAATCTAATCGTAAAATTGCTGGGTAAACGTACTCCTGGGGAACTACCTCTTCCCGAAAAAATTCCTTTTGCTCCCAGAATGAAAAGAGTTTGTGAACTTGCTCGTGAATCAGCAACAAAATCGGGAAAAGAGCGGATTAATTCGAGACATTTGTTATTAGGTATATTAGAAGAAGCTAAAAGAGGAGGAGGAGTTGCAACTTATATTCTTAAAGAGAAACTGGGAGTCAATTTATTAAATTTAGAGCAACAGTTAAAGTTGACAATGTCCGAGTAGTTAGTAATTTTATGCTTCTTTTCTATTGCAATTTTTTGATAAAACAGACAATTCTATCAACTTCTTCAAATCCTAGGGCTTTGTGAGCAGCAATGCTGATTAAGTTTTCTGTTTCAGCATCGCTTGCTAATTCATCAAATCCGTTCTCTATTGCCCAAATTTGGGCATGATCAATTAATTTTTTGCCGTATCCCTTGCCTCTCATATCTGAATCAATATACCATCCTTCTACATAAGGAACTTTTCTGGATTCAGTACCTTCTGCATAGTTTCGTATATTTAGTTCGATAAAGCCACCTAATTTACCATTACTTCTTTCTAAAACAAATACTTCAAGGATATCCACTTCTTGTTGGGAAAAGTATTTGTCGATATATTTTAGATGTTCTTCTAGAGAATCAGACCAAAGTGAGTTTCTCATTCTAGCCCACTCATCTCTATCAGTTAAATTTATCTTTCTGATTTTCATATTATTTAAACTATGAATCAAAAACCAACTTTACACTTCTTCTGTGGGAAAATGGCTAGTGGAAAATCAACTTTAGCAAAATCATTAGCAAAAGAAAAACATACAATTTTAATGGCTGAAGATATTTGGTTGTCCCAGCTTTATCCAGAAGAAATTAATGATTTCAATGACTACATTACATATTCTCGCCGATTAAAATCAATTTTGTCTCAACATATCCAAGATATTCTTAGCATCGGTACATCAGTAGTTCTTGATTTTCCTGGAAATACGCGATCGCAACGTAACTGGTTTCGTTCAATATTCGAGTCGGTAAAAGCAAATCATGTACTTCATTACATAATTGCATCCGATGACCTTTGCAAGGAGCAATTAAAAATAAGAAGTAAAGATAAACCTGAAGGTTCAGCATTTACTACAGAAGCAGAATTTGCAGCCATTACAAAATACTTTCAACCTCCGACACCAGAAGAAAATTTTAATATTAAGACTTATCAGAAGGATTAAAAATTTCGTGTAGTATTGTGTAGTATGATTTAAATCTAACAAAAACTTACAATATGAATTCTACTCTAACAATTCGTCCTGCAAAACCCGATGATGTGGATGTCATAATAAATTTGGCTGATGCAATTGGTTTGTTTGAAGGGGACGAACTTGAAGAACTCAGTGGTATGCTAGCTGGTTATTTTGATGGTAGTCTTGGGGAAGGACATTCCTGGATTGTCTGTGAGGATGATGGAGTTGTGGGAGTTGCGTATTTTGCCCCAGAACAGTATGCTTACGGCGTTTATAATTTGTACTTTATTGCAGTTCACCCCAAGCATCAGGGAAAAGGTTATGGTTCTGCAATCCTCAATCATGTAGAACAAACCTTAATAAGTCTTGGGGAACGTTTGTTATTGGTAGAAACTTCTGGTTTACCAAACTTCCAGAAAACCCGGAAATTCTACTACAAACAGGGATATGAAGAGGAAGCGAAAATCCGGGATTACTACAAACCGGGTGATGATAAGATTATTTTTCGTAAAGCGTTGTAATATCATCAAATCTATATCGTATGGGTAAAGCGCATCACCAAATTCGTAGGAAAAAGTGTTTTTTGCGGAACCTGTAACCAGTATTTTCTGTCAATATATAAGTTCTATATTTATCTATCAGACAACTAAATATTTGTATCTACATAAGTGTATTTGCATAAGTCTATGTACAAGGGAAATATGTATTTATAACCCTTACAAATTCCTGTCAAAAAAATTCGATTATTTTTAGATAGAAGGTAGATCTACAAGGGTTTTCAGATAAAGTCTGCACAACTTATTTTTCTGATTAAACAATAAAATAAAATCTAAATTTTCTTATGAAAAAGATAATTACAGTAATCGCAGGATTAGGATTTCTAGTAACAACCACTTTGTCAGAACCAGCACAAGCAAATCGACGTTTCTGTGTTGTCAGCGAAATTGATAGAAGTGTAGTCTGCGGTCGAGAAGCAAACAGATACGAATATCAACAGTACGACAGACGTTACCGCAATCGTTACCCCGACTCTAGACAGGATAGATATCGTAGCAGAGGAGAAGTTAGAAGAAGAGTTAGCAGAATTTATCGAGATGTGCTGGGTCGTCGAGGCGATCGCGAAGGTATCAGAACCTATACTAACCGTGTCTTATCAGGAAGATGGAGTCTTTCTAGAGTCCGCAAAGATATAGCTCGTTCTTCAGAAGCAAGAGAAAAGATAAATCAGATTTACAGAGAAGTCCTTGGACGTGATGCAGATTCTAATGGGTTAAGAACCTACAGAAAGCGTCTGGGAAATGGTTGGTCGTTAGATAAGGTACGTAGAGAAATTAGAAACAGCAGTGAAGCTAGAAGAAGAAGGAGAGAAATTTAGCTATCTCGTTCAACAGGTTTTTGTTTCCTACAAGAGAGTTGAAACAAAGAACAATTCAGTTTTCTATTAGGACTTACGCAACAAAGATTTGTCCGAAGCGACCGTAACCTAGTGTAGGGAAGCAATCTCAAGATTTCGGCGTTGACGAAGTCTGCTCGATAGAGCTTATACGTCGCAAACGGAAAGTCCTAACGGACATGCTACGCAAACGGTCTCGGACGGAATTACGTGGGTTTTGCGTAAGTCCTGTCTATGTCAGAACGGGTTTAGACTTTGAGTGTATTGTACTAAACTGAACAACCTATAACCTATATATTTTAGAACCTTGCAGTTAGTACAAATATATTTAAAATGCTACTAATGAAAAGTTTCGGACAGGAAACTGAGAGTGGGTAACAATATCAGTATTAAAGATGCTTCTTTACAACTTGCAATCAGCGAACAGCAGGTTAGAACTCTTTGTAGACAAGGAAAAGTGAATGCTGAAAAAATCGGGAATAATTGGATAATTGACCGAGATAGTCTTAATAAATATGGTCTTTTATCAAATCTCAAAGTAGCAGAAAATCATAAGTATTACCATATAAATAGTAAAGATAAACGACCTATAGCATTAAGTTTTTTTTCTGGTGCAATGGGTTT
>JBHJJE010000075.1:0-9659 GCA_050042865.1 Mastigocoleus sp. | reverse complement strand
AGAATTGGGGGAGAATCCCCCAAACCCCCGATTGGGAGGACGACTGCGTCCCCCAAACCCCCTCCAGAATGTAATAGCAGTTAAGTGAGAAAGATTTTTGAGAGATCGTAAGTAATTACGAATGAGTAGAAAAAGATAGTTCAACTAACAACCATCAACTAACAGTTCCCTCGCTCCTTTACTCCGTGACTAATGTTTAACCGAACCCTATAGATCCCCGTCCCGCTAACTGCTCCGGAAGTTCTGGGAGCTAGTACGATGGGTATTTATTTTATTTTCTGGAAATCCCTTAGTTAATTATTGATTGTTAGTTGGTGTTTTTTAATAAAATCCATCATCTATCAACCCTCAATCCTCAATCCTCATCTATTACCCGTTATCTCCTAACAACGACATTTGTTGAGTGGGTGGTGTAAAACCTAAATGTTTATAAGCTGTGGGAGTTGCAGTTCTTCCTCTAGAGGTGCGCTGTAGGTAACCGATTTGCATTAGGTAAGGTTCGTAAACCTCCTCAATGGTTTGAGCGTCTTCCCCAGTTGCTGCTGCGATGGTTTCTAATCCTACCGGACCGCCGTTAAATTGTTCTATCATCACACTTAACATCTTTCTATCCGTCCAGTCCAAACCACAGGGGTCTACTTGGTATAATTGCAATGCTTCTGATGCCACACTCTGCTTGATTTCACTGAATGATTTAACTTGGGCATAATCCCGGACTCGCTTGAGCAGTCTGTTTGCTATCCGGGGAGTCCCCCGCGATCGCCGAGCAATTTCTTCAGCTCCATCTTCGGTAACATTTGTATCTAACAACTCGGAAGTTCTGAGAATAATTTGAGTCAGTTCGGGAACCTCATAAAACCGTAACTTTTGAATTAAACCAAAGCGATCGCGTAGTGGTGATGTCAGAGCACCGGCTCTTGTGGTTGCGCCGACTAAGGTAAATTTAGATAGGTTAATGCTACGAGTTTTGGTACCAGCACCTTTACCGACGGTAATATCTAAGCGATAATCCTCCATTGCTGGATACAGTATCTCTTCTGTCATCCGGGAAAGACGATGGATTTCATCAATGAAGATGATATCTCCGGGTTTAAGGTTTACTAGTAGTCCCATGATATCTCTGGGACGCTCCAAAGCTGGGGCACTGGTTATTTTACAATCAACTCCCATCTCGGATGCTAAAATCATCGCCATTGTGGTTTTACCGAGTCCGGGGGGACCATACAATAGCAGGTGGTCTAGAACTTCGCTTCTGGATTTGGCTGCTTTAATTGCGATATCAAGGACATCCTTTAAGTCCTTTTGTCCGATATAATCAGCAAAGCGTTGAGGACGAATACTCTCTTCTGGTTTGACTTCTTCTTCATTGGCAGCTTCAGGTTGCAAAAGATTTTCTTGATTCTCAACTTCTTTATTCTCAACTTTTGCTACTACCCTTTGTTTTCTCTTCTTTGAAGAACCATTAGGCTCTTTGTTCGGTTCAGAGGGTTGTTTCTTCGAGGAGATAATCGCCATAACTTTGCGGTTCTATTACTGCTTGTGTTCTCAGAATTAAAAGAGCGGCATCATCAACGCCAGATTAAGATATACAGATGGAAATTTAATTTATATTTATTGCTAATTACCCAGGATTATTATTCATTTTATGGTTATGTATATATTATTTACTTATTTAAGTATTTAATAAACTGATGAAAATTAAAATTTATTTTTATTACTTTCTCATATGAATTTTGCAAGGTTCGCATCGAATCAACTCAGGACTGCAAGTCCTTTCTTTTCCAATAGCAAAAGTCCTATAAATAAATTCCTATCAATAGAAATTAAGTAATACTCCTCATAACTTCGGTGGTGAGTTGCTAGATATTGAGTTGGTCTATTTATGCTTTGTATTTTTCTATCTCTTTGCCATATCTATTTTTTCATTTGTAGCTTTTATCGTGTATGCTATTTAATCGAGTAAAAATACGGATGCCTATTTTTTTGCTCTAAAATAGGCAGTCGGCTTTAAAATTTAAAATCCGGGTTATTACTCAGGAGTTTCAAAATTTCATATGTTAGCTAAGAGAATTTTACCGTGCTTAGATGTCAAGGCGGGAAGAGTTGTGAAAGGAATTAACTTTGTTGACCTCAAAGATGCAGGAGACCCAGTAGAATTAGCAAAGGTTTACAATGAAGCTGGTGCTGACGAGTTAGTGTTTCTAGATATTACAGCTTCTCATGAAGACCGAGATACAATTCTTGACGTTGTTTACCGAACCGCAGAGCAGGTCTTTATCCCATTAACTGTGGGTGGCGGAGTACAAACATTAGAAAATGTTAAAAATCTGTTACGTTCCGGGGCAGATAAGGTTAGTATTAATTCTGCGGCGGTACGTAATCCCGATTTAATTGATCGAGCCAGCGATCGCTTTGGAAATCAATGCATAGTGATTGCTATTGATGCTAGACGCAGGCAGGATGTAAATAATCCTGGCTGGGATGTATATGTAAAAGGTGGGAGAGAAAACACCGGTATAGATGCTCTGGAATGGGCACAGGAAGTAGAAAAACGTGGTGCTGGAGAACTGCTAGTTACAAGTATGGACGCTGACGGAACCCAAGCTGGTTATGACCTGGAATTAACAAGCGCGATCGCGGGGGCAGTTCAAATTCCTGTGATTGCTTCCGGTGGTGCTGGTAATTGTCAGCATATACATGCCGCATTAACTGAAGGTCAGGCTGAAGCTGCATTACTTGCGTCTTTGTTACATTACGGACAACTCAGTGTGGCGCAAATAAAAGGTTACTTACAACAGCATCAAGTAATAGTTAGAGACAGCCTATAAAGGTTTTCAAAATTTACACTTCTTAAGCAAATATTAAATAGTAAAAAATTGATTTACTACCGATTGTTTGCGTAACACAATCTTTGAGAGAATGTTAATATAAATTAACAATAGTTAATATTTTAGGTCGTAAAGTATGTTGATACCAATTTTGGTTTTTGATGTAGCGCTGGTAGCTTGGTCGCTACATTTAATGGAAAGGGCTGTGGAATGTAAGGAGTTTTCCTTAATGTTGGCAGGATTACTTGTTGCCTCTGCTGCTGCTGCAATGATGGTGGTTTACTTCTTGATGGGTGACTGTATGGGATACCTACTTAATATCTCATAATGAAATTTCAAACATTAATTTATTATTTAATTATTATTTAATTATTTGATTCTAATTGATTTGATTTTATGCATCTATTGAGATTAAGGTAATGTTGGTTTGATGATTATCTAACTGATTCACTAATTATCTATTTTCCCAGAATATGAAATTTTTAAGTCTCAGAAACTAGAGCAGGAAATCCTAAGTCGTCAATCCAAGCAATGGAAGATGAGAAATCGAGGGGTTGACAAGAGTAGATTGATTAAGAGAATATAAAGTTCCTATAACTTTACCCTTCATTAAAGCTATAAAATCCGGGGCTATAACTCAGTTGGTAGAGTGTCTCAATGGCATTGAGAAAGTCAGCGGTTCGAGTCCGCTTAGCTCCATATAATTACCGAAAATTTCTGGATAACTATCTAATCAGGACATTAGACAGAATTTTTAGGATGTTTTTACCGTGGAATAATGCCTTAAAAAGTATTCAAAAATTATCTGCTATAAATCAACTTTTAATAAAGTTGCTTTACGGCACAGGGTTATGGTGTTATTGACGACAAAGTTACGGGTAAATTCACAAATACCTTAACTTGAATCATTTTGGATAGTTTGACCTTTAAAATTGCACAATGACTTGCCTAATGCAAAACAAGGTTAAATAGTAAATGTACGATAAATAAGAAAAATAACAATTGGATATTATCGTCAAAAAAATTATGACAAAAGTTATAGTTACTGGGGCTGCGGGTTTTATTGGTTCTACTCTGGTAGATAAGTTATTGGAGGAAGGGAAAGAAGTAATAGGTATTGATGAATTAAATGATTATTATGACCCTATTTTAAAGCGGAAAAATATCGCTACAGCCGCAGGGAAGAATAATTTTCAGCTTATTGAGAAAGATATTCAACTTTTAGATTGGAAATCTCTACTGCAAGATGTGGATTTAGTTTATCATCAAGCAGCCCAGGCGGGGGTAAGGGCAAGTTGGGGTGAGGGTTTTGGTTCTTATACGAAAAGAAATCTTGATTCTACTCAAGTTATCTTAGAAGCTGCCAAAAGTACAACTAGTTTGAAAAGACTTATTTACGCTTCTTCCTCTAGCGTTTACGGTGATGCTGCGACTCTACCGACCCATGAGGGTATTTGTCCTCATCCGGTGTCACCCTACGGTATTACTAAACTTGCAGCAGAGCAGTTGTGTGGACTCTATCATAAAAACTTTGGCGTCCCATTTGTAGCTTTACGTTATTTTACAGTTTATGGACCCAGACAGCGACCAGATATGGCATTTCATAAGTTTTTCAAGGCAATTTTAGAGGATAAAGCTATACCTATTTATGGAGATGGACAACAAACCCGGGATTTTACCTTTGTTACCGATGCGATCGCGGCTAATATTGCTGCTGCTGGGGTAAAATCTGCTGTAGGGGAAGTATTTAATATTGGTGGTGGTAGTAGAGTAGTATTAACTGAGATATTAGACACCATTGAGGAAATTGTCGGTAAATCTATTAAAAGGGAGTACATTGAGAAAGCTAAAGGAGATGCTCGTCATACGGCTGCTGATGTATCCAAGGCTAATAAGATATTAGGTTATCAGCCCCAGGTTTCTTTAAAGGCGGGGTTAATGAAAGAATGGGAGTGGGTAAAAGGTTTATACAAGTAGAAATCAGTTGTTATAAATTGGGTGTCATAAATTAGGTCTCATAAATTAGATCTGATAAATTTTACTATTCCCATCTGCTAAGTTGATTATTAGTATTGCGTAGCAAAGAGTTAACTTGAGTGCGACGATTTTCAAAATTTGCCGCGATCGCAATAAATATAATTCCGATAATCAAGCCTACAATCCATTTGATAAAGGGATAGCGTCCTATATATAGGACCAGTTGATAAAAACTTGTGGCTAAGAATCCAGCTGTCCCTATGTAAAGAAATGCTCTTATTCGTAGTCCTAAACCGGCAAATATAGCAATAATATTTAATGTTCCGGGTATAAGGGGGTTATCTTGATGGAATAATGTTGCCCAAATGCAAATTATTCCGGTTCCTAGCAAGCGTATCAGGTGTCTGGTTTCTTTCTGTTCTGGTAATTTTAAATGGCTGTCAAATTGGGCAATATAGAGTAAAGATAATCCTATGGAAGTAGCGTACCATTGAGTATCTGTAAATTGTAGGTTTATCAAAAGTTTCCATAGTGCCCAGTTTAATAAGAGTAAACTAATATAGGTGGTGCGGAATTTTTTGGCAATCACAGCTAAAAATACGTAAAATACCGCAACTATAAGTAAGGTAATTGGATAAATTTCTAACCTGGTTAAATAGATAAATACTAGTGGTAAAACGTATGAAGTATTTTGCCAAGGTTGTTTTGACCAACTCCACTTCTGCCAAGGTAAAATATAGAGAAAGTAAGAAATTACACAAATAATTCCGGCTTGTAAAGGAGGTAATATATCTGTAAATAATTGACCGATTGGTGTTTTTAAAAAGTAGTTACTAATTAAATATGCTTCTATTAAACCAATATAAATCCAGATTTCATTGATTTTAAGGTCTTCAAGTTTAAAGTTTTTAGTTTTGGGGTTTTTAAGTTTTTTTATAGGGTCTGGTTGTGTAGATTCTGAGTCTGAATTAACAAAATTTGAATTAACAGAATTTGAATTAACAGAATTTAAATTAATAGAAACTTTCCCTTGAAATATGGCATAACGTACTAATACTAAACCTATACCAAATGCTAAAGGATTCTGTGCAACCGGAGTAGGAATTGCACCTATAAGTAAAGCACTGCTCCAACCCCAATGAATGTGAGATATTGTTTTTATCTCCAAGGAACTCAGACCCAAAGAACTGCGCAGCCACGGTGATAAAATTCGATAGGTACTCATAATACTTGCACCCAAAGCTGCCATAATTATAAAAGCATCACCAAAGGTATCTCCCGAAGCTTGGGATATCTGGTATAAAAGGAGTTCGTAGACTGATATGGATACACCAAACAGACCCAAGTAAAGCAAAGGCTTTAATTTGCGATCGCGTCTTCCAATACCAATGATAATCAAAGATACTAGTAAAGAAGATAAACCAGTCCAATTTTCAAAGGTACCGAAGCGGAGAATAATTCCGAATAAACCATAGGCTAAAGGTAATATATTCCAACGTGGGGGAAGATGATTTAAACTATGTTTGCGTTTCCACCATTCACCGAAAAGTTGAACTATTAAACCTAATAAAATATTTGCAATTGCTATTCTGACAAATGAAGTTTTGCCAAATGTCAGTCCCTGAGCCACAATTAGTTCTAAACACCAAGCAATACCATAAAAATTCCAGTTACTTGGTGAGTTCCAACTGTTTATAAATATAGCTAGTAAAGTTATAGAGGCGGAAATTAAGGAGGTTAAACTTGATGGGACGAAAGTTAAACCTGTGGAACTTAAACCTGTATAATTAAAGCTTGTGTAACTTAAAGCTGTAAAACAAGATAGTAAAAATATTTCTAATCCACATAGAAATATAGCCCAATAATTGATTGCACTTGTATATAGATGAAGTAATTGATGATTTTGTGGTTGATTATCTCCCGTTCTATTCCATCTCAAGAGAGCTTTGTGTAATCCCCACAAACTGAGAATTGTAACTGAGTTAATTAACAGCCAATTTTCAAAGGATATGCCTAAAATATTATCCCATAGAAAAGTTGCCAGAAAGGCAATACTAAAACCAACGGTAATGACAGCATTTAACTTAACTTTCAAATATCCGGTATTTACATACATCAAAATCGTAGCTATACCCAAACCGATTAATCTAATCCCCTGAACCGGAAAAGTTAATAGCTGTGCAATACATAAAGCTGTAACGCTAGACTGGAGATTAACCTTACGGAATAAATTTTCACCTCTAGTAGAAATAGCTGTCAGAGTAATAGGTGTGACCAACCAGGTAAGTCCCCAACTCTCATAACCTATAGGTCTATGCAAATAATTATACAAAAGAGTAAAGCTTAATAATGCTAGCCCAAAACCGATATACCACCCGCTCCTTCTCCAAACACCATTACCAACACTAAATAACCATTCTGCAACCATTAAAACTAATAAAATCACTGCCCAATGGTGTGATGCAAGTTTCGGTAAAAATAAATCTACCCAAGAACAGATTGCCAATATAGTTGCAATATGGGTTAAATATGGAAGTATTCGTGGTAACTTACATAATCGTTTATCGTAACTGAAAGTATATCGACTGCTGACAATAATTAAAGTAGTGGTGGATAAAAGTAAATTCAGAGAACGTAGTGTAGGGTTAAGTAGAGAAATAAAAGTTAATAATAAACCCAGAGAGAAATTTAATAGTTCACTAAACTGCGCTAACTTAGTTCTTCCTTCCAGATGTAACCTATCCGAAAATACTGCGATCGCAATAATGTAAGGAAATATTGCCAAACTCAACAACAACCAATAATCTGGCTGAGTGTTAGTAATATCTGCTGCAACCTTAACTATAAGCGATCGCAAGTCCACTGGTACTAAACGCCAACCCAACCAAAGTGATTGCAACCCGGTAAAAAATATAGCAGCTAAATCTGCTCTGAGACTATATTTCTGTAAGCGAGTATGGAAAAACCAAACAGCTAAACCACTAACTGCAAAAGCTTGTACAGGATGGTTATCAAAACTAATAAACCAACCAAAACATATTAAGATACCACCAATGAACTGCCAAGGAAGGGTAAGAGATGGTACTGATTCACCTGTTTTTGTTTTTTTCGGAATCTTATTTTTTTGCTGATTAGTCTCTGGTTTTTTAGTTTCTTGCTGGTCTTCTTTTTGAATACCTTGAGAATTTAGACCCAACCAAGCTATTAACCAACCACAGATACCTACAGCTAAACCCAACTGAGTAATATCTACGCTAACAACAAAAATTGCCCGCACTAATAGTACCACAAGACTGTATACAATGACTGCTGCGGGTAAACCTATATCTAAGTTATTTTTTGAATTTGTATTTATATTTATATCATTTATATTTGTAATATTTGCTTCTCTTTGACTAACAGGCTCGTTAATATTTTCATTAACAGACTTATTAGCATTAGATACTATTTTCCCCTCACTTTTTCTGATTAGCTGTTGCTGATGAGTAGTTGATTTTTGAGCAGTCGGTTTTTGAGCAGTTTGTTTCTGAATATTCTGTTTTTGAGTAATTTGTAAAACAGTTGCAGCAGCAGTTCCGATTGTGGCAATATAAACTACTAATATGGGTACACCGGGAATCCTCCAACCCCAATGTAAGTAGCTTAGACCAATAAGATTTAAGAAATATAGTTTCCCAATTGGAAAAAATTTAATGAATAAAGAATTATTACATAGAGAATTAGTAATAAAAGTCAAACTAATAGATGCAAATGCAACAACACCCCAGTCAAATGGATGATGCCATAATTTAAAACTGTCTATTGCCCAAAAATTAACCGGAATCAAAAGTAGCGTTACGACTAATAAGGTACCCGCAGTTAATTTCAGATTTTTCTGTTTTCCAGCCCAAAAACTAACAATCCAGAAAGTTAAACTATAACCCCATAAAATACTATACTGTCCGGAAGCTGGAAACCTTTCCCATTGACTGGCAGCTAGTACTCCAGAGGATAGTACAACTAAAAACATCCCTAAAAATAACAGCCATCTAACGCTTAATTCTGCTAGTAATGATTGCAAAACTGAACTAACAAAACTTGGTGCTACTGATGTTTTTCTATTTTTTTTGCTATCAGTAAATGAATCAACTGATACTAGTTTAGATTGTAATTTATGAGGTTTATTTTCTTCTATATATTTTGGTATTTGAACCAATCTACAGGATAAATATTCCTGACATATTTGTCTCACCTGCCCGTCAGATATTAATCCTAATTGCAGCCAGGTATCTAAACCCGTTAATAGCTGTGGATGATTACCCGGAAGCTTCACCCCAATGTGAATTGGAGGTTCAGATTTCAATGACATAAGGTACACCCTGAATAGATTATATTCATATAATTATCTTTAATTACTTGGCTTTTCAAGATAAGTATGACACTTGTTTTTTTGTCCTTATTTATACAGTTTTATATATCATTTTAATATTAACTATGACATATTAATTACAATCATAAAATATTTATGTATTGTTTAAAATACCCTTGATAAATAAAATTTTTATAAAAATATGATATTTTTTCAGGAATAAAACAGCAGCTAAAATATTTATTTTCCTACTTGTTATCATACTTGTTTTTATTTTTACGAAATAAAGCCTAAAAACGTGTTTGTAAATAAAAAATAAAATTCTTCTAACGTGTGTTAGACCCTAATATAAAATCAGATTTTTACGATGATATTGAATCGGTCTAAAACACCAAGGAATATGGTGCCTTCTGGGAAATCCCCATCAACCTTACGCCTTAAATCCAGAGATAATCTACACCCACCGGGTTCAGCAGTTCCTCATGGGGAGTCACTCCATTGTAGGA
>JBHJJE010000074.1:0-43954 GCA_050042865.1 Mastigocoleus sp. | reverse complement strand
TAAATCTTTTTTGACTCGCTTACTTTTAGCTGGGACTATTCGCAAGAATGCAGCGGTAAATTTAATTTTTGATATGCATTCGGAATACGGTTGGGAAGCAGTTTCTGAAGGTAAAAATTTAAGTACCGTTAAAGGTTTAAAGCAGCTATTTCCCAGTAAGTTAGAAGTGTATACTCTTGACCCGGAATCAACAAAACGTCGTGGTGTACCTCACGCTCAAGACCTTTATTTAAGTTACGACCAAATTGAAGTAGAAGATATTAAGTTATGTTCTCGCGAACTAGGACTTTCCGATGCGAGTATTGATAATGCCAATATTCTACATGCTGAATTAGGTAAATCTTGGATTGTTCAACTGCTGAACATGACCAACGAAGAAATCAAAATGTTTTGCGAAGAAAAGCGGGGACACCAAGGTTCAATTACCGCATTACAGCGTAAACTGTTGCGAATGGACAACATGAAGTATATGCGTGCTGCTTGTCCGCACAACTATATTAATCAAATCATGCGTTCCCTGGAAGCTGGAAAAAATGTTGTAGTGGAATTTGGTTCTCAATCGGACATGCTTTCTTATATGTTGGTAACGAACATGATTACTCGTCGTATTCACCAGCAGTACGTTCGTAAAGCAGAAAAGTTTCTCCAAACTAAGAATCCCCTCGATAAACCATTACAGCTAATGATTACTATCGAAGAAGCACACCGTTTTCTGGATTCAGCGATAGTACAAAGTACAATTTTTGGCACAATCGCTCGCGAAATGCGGAAATATTTCGTAACTTTATTAGTGGTAGACCAAAGACCTTCAGGAATAGATAATGAAGTCATGTCCCAAGTGGGAACTCGGATTACAGCTTTACTCAACGACGAAAAAGATATAGATGCAATATTTACAGGGGTTTCCGGTGCTGGAGGCGTAAAATCGGTTCTAGCAAAATTAGATTCCAAACAACAAGCATTAATTTTAGGTCATGCTGTTCCCATGCCAGTAGTCGTCAAAACCCGTCCCTACGATGAAAAATTCTATCAAGAAATTGGTGATATAGCTTGGGAAGAAAAATCAGATGAGGAAGTCTTTACTGCTGCGGAATTAGCCAAAGCAGACTTAGGATTTTAATGTTGACTGGTTTAAACCAAACTAATAATTCAAACCAAACTAATCAAAATAATTCATAGTAATGAAATATGATTGCACCAAATAACCTTCATACTCCATTAGATACCGAATCTCCAAACTTACTATTAACTGATAGTGGTGAATGTCTAGCTCTCGACTTAGAAGAACTAGAAATACCAGAAAAACCCTATCGTCTGTATCGATTTCTCACAGAACTCGAAGACATTTTAGATAAAACATCAGACGATTGCGATCGCTTCGGGCGGGTGCTACCGCACCATCGCATTTGTGCAATTATCCCCCTAGTTCGTAAATTATTACTCAGTTCCTATTGGTTGCAAATGGAATTCATAGACCCACCCGTTGACCCCGGTTGGTCGGTAAAATTCCTCTATGATGAGTATGAATTTCCCTTAACCATTCAAATGGTAGCTTGGCTTCCTGGTAACACTTCCCCCATCCATAACCACGCTACATGGGGAATTGTAGCCATTGTTGACGGACAAGAGAAAAATCTATTTTGGAAGCGATCGCTCGAACCGGAAAATCAAGAACGCATCGAGTGTGTTGGTGAGACAATATTAGTTCCCGGAGACATTATTGGTTTTACACCCGACGCAATTCACTCTGTTCAACCTTTAGGAAATGAACCAGTTATTACCTTTAATCTTTACGGAGTCACCGACTATCAAAAGCGTTTTGAATTTGACCCCATCAACCACAGTGCTAAACTTTTTTGAGATATGTATCTTTGAGATATCTATTTGAGATATATACTTAAGAGACCCAACACGAGTACTTCAACTTTCATAAATTACATAATGTCCGCAGCCTATGAAGTTTCACCTAATGTAGGATAAGCTCTAAGAGCACGCTACGGGTTTGCGTAGCATAGCACTAGCTAAAGCAAAGGTTTTAGGTTCATTCATTTAGTTTTTAAAAACGGTAAATATTTTTATTTACTTACTTATTTCCAAGATTCCCAGAAAATAGCCATTCCTAATAAACTGAAACAAACCATACCTAAACGCAAGAAAATATTTGCCATAAAAAGCACAACACTCATAGGAATTGTCAACTTAACAATACTTCCAGAAACAACAAGAAACAGTAAAAAACCTATAGTTCCAAAGAAGAAATACTTGCAACATCGATAAGCCCATTTTAACAAAATGCTACATCCATCATTACTGATTTTCATGGCTTTATAACCCCTAGAAAATAAATTTTAATTGTTCTATTTCTGTGCAACTTATATCGCTTCCGTTCACCCTTCACATTGAAATCATTCCACAGGTAAATAGAGATACTCTGCTCCCTTCCTCCCAGGGATTTCTCTGATTATCAGTTTGTGTTTCCTCAATACCCTCAGAAGGAATAGGTTTTCTAAAATTATTAGATTCTCTGGTTGAATATAAAAAAATCCCAGTAAAGCCAAAATCCGATTCCAAACACATCTGCACAAAGAATCATCCCGTCCGCACTTAACGCATACTTGTCTATAGCAATACTCTCACACTTGCGATCGCTTCGGGCGGGTGCTACCGCACCATCGCATAATGGCGAATTCATAGTCCCAGCCTCCTTTGAAATGTATGTGTTGGGAATGAAACCATTCACACTTTTATGATGACAAAGATAAATTATTTTAATAGTTCATTTTTTAGCTCAGTTTTTTAGCTCATTATGGATAATTTACCGCTTTTAATGGAATTAAGGGCGAAATATTCAATTTTTATAAATTTATCTCCACTCCAAAAAGCTTATATTATCAGGCTTCAGAGGATTTATTTGACTATCGTTGTAATTTCACAATTAACAACTTCGGGCAAGCCAATTTCAATTAATTATCACGAATTATCACGCCTTTTTCTCTAATAAATGTTCTCTTTATAACCATTAAGAGCAATGAAAATGTAACATATAAAGTGAGTCCTTAGACAAATTCAAAATGGCAGATTCTGTTAGAGCATCTATCCAAGGCTTAGAAACTGTTGACTTCGCAAGACGCAAAAGAGGTTGGAATAAATTTGCCAAACTTTGGTATGAAAAAGCATTAACCTCAGAAGCAACATTAAAAAGGTTTTGGGCGCAAAAGTCAATACAGAAAGAAAGCTTTATAAAAATTTGTCACGCTGTAGGATTAACTAACTGGGAAGAAATTGCTCAAAAATATGAATCACCCATCAGTTTAGACCCTGATTTTATTGGTAGAGAAACAGCTATTTCTCAAATTAATAACTTAGTCAGTCGGGGTTCAAAAATAATTGTGATTCAGGGTGTTGGTGGTGTAGGAAAGACTCGACTAGCCCGTAAATATTTTAAAGCCCAGGGCTTGAAATTTCTAGAACTATGGATGCCCACAGAATCTCAAAATATTGTAACTGTAGAAAGTTTAGTTGAAGAGTGGTTAAGACGAGACTTTCATGAAGAACCAGGAAGAGAACTGTGGATAAACTTACAAAGATTAAAACGAAAGCTACTTTCTAGCAATCAAAAAATTGGAATTCTCATCGATAATCTGGAATCCGCCTTAGATATGCATGGTAGAATTATTGAAACTTATCGTCCTTATGTATATTTACTCAAAGTTTTAGCAGACCCAGAAGTTACATCTCTCACCCTGATTACCAGTAGAGACCGTCTATGTGAAACCAGTATTGATAACGCAGTTTATATCCTCAGAGGTTTGGAATTAACAGCTTGGCAAAAATTCTTTGACAATCGTAAAATTAGCCATACTTCTCCGACCTTATCAGAAATGCACTCAGCTTATGGCGGTAATGCAAAAGCCATGAAAATTATTAGCGGTGCCATTCTAGCTGATTTTGAAGGTAACATCGAAGCATACTGGAGAGCAACCAAAGAAGATTTATTAATAGAAAGGGAACTAGGAAACTTAGTTACCAGTCAACTTAATCGCTTACAAGAAATAGACCCCCAAGCATACAAGCTCTTATGTCGTTTAGGATGCTACCGCTATCAAGATGTTAGTTTCGTCAATATAGACGGATTACTCAGCCTATTATGGGACATTCCCCAGCAAGAACGTAGAAGAGTAATTCATCGCCTATGCGATCGCTCCTTGGTAGAATGTCGTAGAGATAAATATTGGCTGCATCCGGTTATTTTAACAGAAGCTTTGACGCGCTTGAAAAAGAGTCCAGATTGGGAAACAACTAATCGTCAAGCAGCAAATTATTGGACAAATAGCATTCAGAGAGTCATACACACCTCTGATGCAGTCCAAGCCTTAGAAGCCTGTTATCATTATTTAGCAATCGAGGATTATCAACAGGCTGCCCAAGTTATCATCAACCCTAGGGATAATAAATGGGGAACTAGGGAATCATTAGGAAGGTCTTTTTATAAACGCGGTTTACTAGAACATATCACTAGAGCGATTAACCGTGTGATACATCACTTAAATCCGGGTTACTCTAGCGCTAAATTAAATCATACCCTGGGTGCAATATGTTTTTTGTCCGGAAAACTGCACCAATCTATTGAGTATTGTGAAGTATCCAAACAAACTGCACAAAGCTGTTTGTCATCTGTAAGACTTGTAGATAATCAAAATATAACTAAACTTAATTTAGTAAAACTTAATTCATTACTTACTATTGGTATTTGTCAGATTGGTTTATGGGAGCTTGTAGGTGCACAAAAAACTTTAACTAAAGTCAAAGAAATTGCATCTGAAATTGACTTCCATAAATATGCTCCATCAGCATTATTTTATCTCGCATATTTATATGCTTATCAAGGGGATAAATCTGAAGCTAATAAAATTGCAAATGAACTTTATAAAAGATTATCTCAGACAGAAATGCCTTCTTGGGTTACAGAATGTCGGCTATTTTATTTAGCTTTGACATATCAGGTTTTAGGAAATATGGAAAAAGCATCAAGCCTTTTTCACAAAATAATTTCTTATGCAGATAATAGTCTTTATACACAGGCAAAAAGTAAAGCCATATGTGGATTAGCTCAACTATATAGAGAACAGAAAGATTATTCCAAGGCACTAACTTTACACGAACAATGTATAAAAGTTTTTGATGAAATTAGTGCTAAGTATGACCTTGCTGAAGCTTATTATCAACAGGCATTAACGTATCAAGAAATTGAGCAGTTTCATAAAAGTAGAGAAAGTTTTAATAAAGCAATTTCTTTATTTAATGATATCCAAGCACCCCGACAAGTTGACAAAGTCAAAAGTGCCATAAAAAAACTATATTCAGAGTAAAAGTAAATCTTAGAAATTAAAGCTTAGAAATTAAAGTTTAAAAATCAATAATGATGACCTTTTTTGCAATATATTTTGAATATATTGAAGATAATTTAAACAATCTATTTCAAGAATCAATTTAAACAATTATAGTTCAATAAAATAGCTGCAAAATCTAATCATCATAACTTATATCATAATTGAAATTATTAGGAGAAAAAATAATGAATGACTCTACCATAGCCTCCCCTGAATTCTCCCTAGAAGAATGGATGAATACTCCCTTAGAAGATATTAATCAGATAGAAGAAAGTTTTCATCAAATTCAAGCATTTAATAAATTAGAAGGAATTCAAGAATTAGAAGAAGTAGAAACAGAAGAAACAGAAGAAACAGATTTTTCCGAGCAAGAAGAACTATTCGACTCTAAAACAGTTACCCTCAAATCTAGACGCATTCAAGGTAATCTTTACTTTAAGTGGAGAAATTATCAAGAATCCAGCCGTCAGGGAGGACAAGTATATACCAACGTTCCTTGCGTAACCCATATCCAAGAATGCTATCCTGATGTTGCCTATCTTACCCCAGAATTAATAGACCACTTTGGCGAACCTGATGTTTTCCCTAGAAGCTTTCCTTTAGTTGCGGAAATAGTCTCTCTTACAGACCTAGCTGAAGAAGTGATTGTCAAAGCTCAAAACTATTTATACTCAGGTAGCGAAGAAGTATGGTTAGTTTTTCCAGAAAATCGCTGGATTATAGTAATGACACCATCGCAAAAAGTAGTATTTTCTGAAGGTGATATTGCTTACACTCAAAGAGTACTCAGGGGATTCAAAGTTGCGGTGAATGAATTATTCGTTTAACCATATGAAAATATATCTTTTTATATCTATTATTTTCCCTGTTGGTCAGATAAAAAATATTGTTTAATTTGTATTTTATACTACATTTATCCAGTAAGATAAATTAAATAATATCCAGCCTTCAGAAAATACTGAAAAAGCCCCAAAAGTATATTTTTATTTCAAAATAACAGTTAGTGATTGAAACATTTTTAAATTATTAAAAGTCTTCGGACTAGGTAATCCAGCCATGAAAGAAACATAGAGATACATAGTAGAAAAAAGAATAGATATGACTATCAAAGCAGCTATAAGTAACATAGGCAATTTAGGGACAAAATTGTCATTTTCATTACATCAATCCCTAAAAAATCAGAAATTTGCTACCAGTGCATTAATCGGAGCATGTGTCACATTACCTATAGCTTTAGCATCTCCAGCAGAAGCAGCACAGGTAAAAATCACCCCCTCATCACCTAAATTAGGTCAGACCATATCGGTAGAAGTAACTCCTGACAACCCTGCAAACGCTAATAACTTAAAAGTTGTGAGTGGAAATACAACTTATCCAGTATTTCCTATAGGTGGTAATAAATATCGAGCTTTCATACCAACCACACCACTACAGAAGTCAGGAAGAAAAGTAATTCGGGTTCACGGGGATGGTACCACCCGTAACCTAGCAGTATGGGTACGCTATCGGAAATTTCCCACTCAACGTATCTGGTTACCTAAAGGTAAAGCAGGCACGAGAGCAACCCAACTTGAACTCAATAGAGTTAAAGAATTCAAAGCATTACGCACTCCAACAAAATTTTGGAGTGGTACCTTCCGCAGACCAAACGGTTCTCGTATTTCCACAATTTATGGTGTTCGTCGCTACTATAACGGTAAATTTGCCAGCAATTATTATCATCGGGGAGTAGACTATGCAGGTGGATATGGTTCTCCAGTAATTGCTCCTGCTGCTGGTCGTGTTGTTTTAGTAGGTAGAGAGTCTGCGGGCTTTAAAGTTCATGGTAATGTAGTCGGTATCGACCACGGTCATGGTGTTGCCAGTATTTTTATGCACTTGAATCGCATTAATGTTAAAGAAGGTCAAATGGTAAAACCTGGACAACTAATTGGTGGTATAGGTTCAACAGGAGCTTCTACTGGTCCTCATTTACACTGGGGTTTATATGTAAATGGACAGGCAGTTGACCCTGTATCCTGGCGATATAGTGCAATTAAATAATATATATGTTATCAATTTATCTCTAATTATGTTACAGTCTCCTTTTGGAGACTGTATATTCAAATATAGAAAATTGATACCGTCATTACCTTGCTTGGGTGACTGAAAAAATTATGAGCATTATGAGTATTGAAAAAATTGTAGAACAAGCACTCCAGGATGGTTATCTAACACCAGCCATGGAAGCCGAAGTTGGACGTATTTGCGACCATGCTTCAGAACTCTCCATAGAAGAATATATGGCTTTAGATAGACTCATGGGAGCCCTATTAACTGGTGAGGTAGTGGCGGTACCACGCAAGCAGTTCATCAATGTTATGGAAGAACTGGTACTAACAGAAGCGATCGCTAGAGTGGCAGAAATTGAAGCTACTAGCGAACGAAGTTTAGACGTAGGAGATATTGCAGCTTATGCACTCAACCGTCTACCTCCTTTGTATGCAACAACCGAAGAAGGTGCTAATTATCAGCGTCAGCGTGCTAAGGCTGAACTGCAAGTTTTAATTGAACAACAGATAAATGAAGCCTTAGATCGAAATCTTGATAGACCCAATGATGACCGGACACCTGTAGCAACTAAAAGTAGCGGGAATGAAGTTCTACGTCAGGTTAGTACATTATTACAAGCTTATGCACCACACTTTGAGCAAAAGTAATTAGTAATCATTGGAGAAAATTATTCAGGAAAGATTAGCTTACTTGTGAGTTCTCTTGATGAGCTTTCTTAATATTTCTATAAGTAGTTAAGAGAACTCGATGCCTGTAATTTCCAGATACTTTTTAGATATTTGTTAAGTAACAATATTTAAGCATTTAGCAAAGAGAATAAAAGAAAATTTACTCTAAATAAATAGTAATTGAATTACCATTTGATTTTCAGCTAGCCCCTTATTATTCCTCATCCATCTAATCTATAAATATGGACATAGAAAACAGGATTAATAAAACATTCTGTTGACAATTTATCTCCTCAACTGAAATTAATAAATAAGTAAGTAATAACTCATTGCTGCACTTCAACAGGAGTTCCCATACTTACTTGCTGATATAGCATCACGACATCATCATTACGCATTCTTAGGCAGCCGTGAGAAACAGCCGTACCAACCTTGTCATTATCCGGAGTACCGTGGAAACCAATATAATTGCGTCCATCTGACCAAAATCCAACCCATCTTTTACCTAATGGACTATCTTTTCCTGCTGGAAAAACTTTACCAGTAATCGGGTGTTTCCAGGAAGGATTGGGTATTTTCTGAATAACTTTGAAAGAACCAATTGGAGTTTCCCAACCTTTCTTACCTATTCCCGCAGGATAACTAGCGATAACCTGATTTTTATTGCGGACATATACCCTGCGATCGCTCAAATCTACAATCACCTTCAAGTTATTTGTAGCTGAGTTTTTAACACTTTTTTCCTGTGGAAGTATTTTGCTAGGAATTAAGCTTAAAGGATTTTTGAAATTAATATTTTCAAGTGCATTATTAGTTTCCGAAACAACTACCCTCTTCTTTGGTGGGGTAGAACTTTCAGAGCTTTGAGTTTGGCTTATCTCGGAAGCATATTTGATACTAGTTTGAGAATTGCTAGGATTACTATGACGCCAATTTAGTAAAAGGGCAACTATCCCGGTACCAAAGCAAGAAAACATGATTATCCGCACTAGCAACTCGTTTCTAAGAATTGTCATTACCGCTATTATGTCTCCCCAGCTATCAAAAAAATAATTCTGACTAAAAGTGTTTTTCTTAAATTTGTCTATGGTTAATCTAATAGAATTACAACACTTCAACCCTGATTAAGCACAGTTAATACCTAATCTTTTGCATTAGATTTACAAATGGTTTCTATATTGAAAAATCATCAAAATTTATCCATCTCTTGATAATTTTTTGGATAAATATGGGCAGACTAACTCTGTCCTTGTCTTCTACATAGGTCTATTAAAGGTATTTTACAGCCCGGAAACATGTTTTGATAAATGCCATCAATATTATTGTGTGTGTGAGGGACAAATCATGTTAGAAAAATTATGGCTATCTATTATCATTACATTTTCACTAAATTTATTTTTACAAATTTCTACATTTAGCGAAAACAATATTGATACAGGTAAGGAACAGAGAATATTTACACCGGAGCAGATTTTAGTAAAAATTTTACCAAGATCAAACTAATACTTCCTTAATCCATAAAAGTCAATAGCCCTTATGTAGTTATTAGAAGTGCACTATTAAAAGGTATCATCACTTAAAAACTGTTGTTTGGCAATCCTCAAGCAATAATTCATCAAAAGCATACAGTAAGAGGGTTAATGGCATCATAGTCTGAGAGAATAATCATTATATTGAGATGATTTTTTATACCAGAGTGTTCCAGAAAAAAATCCGTCACTTTCACCAGGAACATCCCATCGATTAGAAGGTCTAATAGATAGGGACGTAAAACAAGCCAGTACGATCTATGAGTCAATCGATTACTGTATCCTGGTCAACTGTTGATGCAAAAATAAAAGAAGCATCGGTGCAAGTTGACCAACTATCTAACCACGACCTGATACTGCGTTGTCAAGTAGGACTGCGCCCCGATCGTGTAGCTTTTGCCGAACTATTGCGCCGCTTCCAATCTCAAGTAGATAGAGTTCTCTATCATTTAGCGCCAGATTGGACAGACAGAGCTGATTTAGCTCAAGAAGTCTGGATTAGAGTTTATCGCAATATCAGTCGCTTACAAGAGCCTGCCAAATTCCGGGGTTGGCTGAGTCGAATCGCAACTAATTTATTTTATGACGAGCTACGCAAGCGCAAGCGAGTTGTAAGTCCGTTATCTTTAGATGCTCGTCGTACCGTAGAAGACGGTGAAATGGACTGGGAAATTGCTGGAGATACCCCAGGACCAGAAGAAGAGCTAACAACTAGAGAATTTTATGACCAACTGCGCGAGGCGATCGCCGATCTACCAGAGGTATTCCGTACTACAATAGTGTTGCGGGAAATTGAAGGTTTAGCTTATGAGGAAATTGCTGAGATTACAGGCGTATCTTTAGGTACAGTCAAGTCTCGGATTGCCAGAGCTAGATCCAGGCTGCAAACACAATTACAAAAGTACTTAGATACTTAGATTGGTTAGACAATTTAGTAGAATATTTAGCAATAGTGGGAAATATATTCCTATAATAAATGAAAATATTCTCCGGTAGAATACAGCACTTGTCATCCCGTTAGGCAAGATTGATTCAATTTTGATGTTTTTGGATCTGCTTCCCCGTATATGAATTGGTAAATTTTTTAATATGGCTACTGAATACCAGTTTGAAGATCGTTCCCAATCATCACAATCTGATGAATTGTCTTTAGGGATGGATGAGCATACCGAAATATTAACGGGCATGATGAATATGTCAAAACGCGATGAGCAAAACTGCCTTAAAGGCAATGAAAGTAGTGTATCTGTGAACAGGAATATTTCTCCAAAAGTTAAGCATAACGACCATTTTGAGTTGCTAAGTGCTTACATAGATGGTGAAGTAACAGCAGCCGAACGCAAGCAAGTAGAGGAACTCTTAGCAGAGGACATCGCAACTAGAAAGCTTTATCAGCGTTTATTCAGCCTCCGGAGTGGTCTACGGACACTACCTATCCCCCAAGAACAGCCTGTGGAGGATACGGTGAAACAGGTTCTCAAGCGCGTGAATCGTCCTTATAGAAGGGCTATGGTTTTTGGTGGAACTGCGATCGCTGCTTGTGTAGTAGGCACTATTTCTGGTTTATTCATAAGTGGCTCCAGAATTACTCAAATGGCTGAAGGGGACTCCACTCAAACTATATCTGAAGTTGCTGTCTCACCATCTGAAAATTCCTTGCAGGTTGCTATAAATGTACCTGTATTCCCAATACCTAAAGCTGCGAATAATCTTAGTGAAGAATCTAGCCCAGGTCTAGAATCTCAGGATTGGGATATTGATAGCGAATTTAATTAAATAAATCGGCAGTTTTATATTTAAGATAATAAGAAATAACTTAAGTATTCTTAATTCTTAACTATTAATATCTTAATTCTTAATATTTATTAACTTTATGGCTTACCTCTTTAGGATTTTCCTAGAGAGGTAATGCTTGTATATTTGTGCCAAATTAGATAGATTATCTAATCGTTCCAACATCCACTTTCTAGATATATACCCTGAAAACTCTTGACTTTATCGATGGACATAAAATATGTCCAAGCATTGCCAAGTGAGTGATGTTGGCAATTAAATATTTCTACTAAGTAGCGATTATAAAGATTAGAAGTAACACTTGCATAAGGGTCATATCCTTCCAAGTCATCTAAAGAAAGAAGAATTTCACTATTAGCAAAAGCAAGTAAGTATCCATAAACTTTGCCTTGACCCTCTATCATTGCTGGATAACCCATTGGTAGCGCAAATAATTTACCAATAGTATAAGCAGGTACAGGAGTGGTATCATTCACCCCTACAGATATTGAGATAGTTTTATCTACACAATATCGCTGGTAATTTGACTTACCTGGTTTAAGAGTTCCATATACAAAAACTTTCAACATAATTAATGGGGCAGACCATTAGTAATAAGTAAGTAGGGAACCGAAAAGTTTGGCGATTCGTTTGACTAGTTGGCAAGTGTGTAATTAGTAACAAGTTTACTTAGATAACCGATTTGAGGGTTTAACAAGGTTCTAACCCGCATTGCTTCGATGTCATACAATTCCCCGTTCCCAACTGATAACTGAGTTAAGCAAATTAATTTTCTGTCAACCATCTAAAATATTGAGGCATAATCAGAAGCTAAAAGCTAACAGCTCTCGATAAATCGTATATCAAAATTAGGAGTATTCTTAGTGGATTCCCGATACAAACCCGCAGAAATTGAGGAAAAATGGCAGAAAACATGGGCAGAGAATGGCTTACATAATATGCCTGTTATTGATGATAAGCCGAAATTTTATGCACTTTCTATGTTTCCCTATCCATCGGGTAACTTACATATGGGTCACGTCCGTAACTACACCATTACAGATGTTATAGCCCGTCTCAAGTGTATGCAGGGTTATCGGGTGCTCCATCCGATGGGTTGGGATGCATTTGGTCTACCAGCAGAGAATGCTGCCATTAATCGCGGTGTTCCTCCTGCAAAATGGACTTACCAAAACATTGAACAAATGCGATCGCAGTTACAGCGTTTGGGTTTATCTGTAAATTGGGATTGTGAGTTAGCTACTTGTTCTGGGGATTATTACAAGTGGACTCAGTGGATTTTCTTACAGTTCTTTCAATCAGGTTTGGCTTATCAAAAGGAAGCAGCGGTAAACTGGGACCCTATTGACCAAACGGTATTAGCTAATGAACAGGTTGACAATGAGGGACGTTCTTGGCGGAGTGGAGCTGTAGTGGAGCGTAAATTATTGCGTCAGTGGTTTTTGAAGATTACTGACTACGCTGAGGAGCTATTACAAGACTTGGATAAGTTAAATGGCTGGCCTGAGCGTGTAAAGTTAATGCAGGCAAACTGGATTGGTAAGTCCACCGGAGCATATTTAGAGTTTACTATTGTGGGAAGCTCTGAAAAAGTTGCTGTATACACAACTCGACCAGATACGGTGTATGGCGTGAGCTATGTAGTACTCGCACCAGAGCATCCTTTGACTGAGCAGGTGACTACAAAAGAGCAACAAGCTACTGTTAAGGCTTTTATTGAGGAAGTTGCAAGTCAAAGCGAATTAGAACGGACAGCGGAAGACAAACCCAAGCGGGGGGTTCCCACGGGTGGTAAGGTTGTTAATCCATTTACCGGTGATGAGGTACCGATTTGGATTGCTGATTACGTCCTTTATGAATATGGTACTGGTGCTGTAATGGGTGTCCCTGCTCATGATGTCAGGGATTTCAAGTTTGCTACCAAGTATGATTTACATATTGAGTTTGTCATAGCCGATCCCAAAGCAGTAGATGGAGAAGATATTACTCCACCGAATGATGATGGAGAGATAAACCAAGTAATTCAGGTCAACAGTTCCGAAGCTTATACTGAAGCGGGAATATTGATTAATTCCGGTCAATTTACAGGTATGGCTTCTGAGAAAGCAAAAACAGCTATCGTTGAATATGCTCAGAAGAAAGGTTTTGGTAAAGCACGGGTACAGTATCGTCTACGGGACTGGTTGATTTCCCGTCAAAGATACTGGGGAGCACCAATTCCAATTATTCACTGTCCTGATTGCGGTGCTGTACCTGTACCAGATCAGGATTTACCAGTACAGTTACCCGAAGAGGTGGAATTTAGCGGACGTGGTGGTTCCCCCTTAGGGAATTTAGAAAGTTGGGTGAATGTACCTTGTCCTAGTTGTGGTACTCCAGCTAAACGAGAGACGGATACTATGGATACCTTTATTGATTCTTCTTGGTATTTCTTACGGTATCCCGATGCTCGGAACGAAAATCAGGTGTTTGAGTCTGCTAAAACTAATGATTGGATGCCTGTAGATCAGTATGTAGGTGGTATCGAACATGCTATCTTACACTTGCTATATTCGCGTTTCTTTACTAAGGTATTGCGGGATAGAGGTTTAATCAATTTTGATGAACCATTCCAACGTTTACTGACTCAAGGAATGGTACAGGGTTTAACTTACAAAAACCCAGCTACGAATAAGTATATACCGCCTTCAGAGATTGACTCCAATGACCCCAAAGACCCGGAGACAGGAGAAACTCTGAAACCCTTCTATGAAAAAATGTCTAAGTCGAAATATAACGGTGTTGCACCAGAGGACGTGATTGGTAAGTATGGTGCTGATACTGCACGAATGTTTACTTTGTTCAAAGCACCACCAGAAAAAGACTTGGAATGGGAAGATGCGGATGTAGAAGGACAATTCCGCTTTTTAAATCGGGTATGGCGTTTAGTGATGGAGTTTAGTTCTCAAAGTACTTCTCCAGTTGCTTTCTCGAAAAAAGTGAGTGAATTAAGCAAATCTGAGAAAGATTTAAGAAGAGCGATTCATACCGCAATTAAAGAAGTTACAGAAGACTTGGAAGGAGATTATCAATTTAATACAGCTGTGTCGGAAATGATGAAGTTAAGCAATGCTTTAAATGATGCTAAATGTACCGATTCGCCTATTTATGCTGAAGGTATTCAGACTTTAGTCAAACTCCTAGCCCCCTTTGCTCCTCACATTACTGAAGAGCTATGGTATCACATGGGGAATACTGATTCTATTCACACTCAAAAATGGTTACCCTTCGATCCAGAAGCCTTAGTTGCTGATGAAATTACCTTAGTAATTCAAATTAATGGTAAGAAACGCGGAGATTTGCAAGTACCTGCCCAACTTGATAAAGCAGGTTTAGAAAAGTATGCTCGCGAATCTGAAACAGCACAGCGACACACAGAGGGTAAACAAATTAAAAAGGTAATAGTTGTACCTGGCAAACTAGTTAACTTTGTAATTGGATAAGCTTTACTCAATACTTTCACTGTAGAAAATACACTACATCAATTCATTAGCCATCTAAGTACTGCTTCAAAATGATGGCTAATGACTCATTACGCACATCAAATGCGCACAAAAAAGCGCTTGAGAATTTTTCTCACCCAAGCGCTCCCCCGTATAAAAGAATACCAAATCACTTATCTGATGCAACATATGAATATCACAACATTCCTCTTAACAAGAGGCATTGCGAACTTTATCTGTAGCAAGCACATTGTGAATTGGTATCACTCCTTGCACAAATCTAGGATATCTTTTATGGGATAAAACGGGGAATCGGGTGAGTGACAGTTTGTCAACTGACACTAGTGAAAATTGTGAGAAATTATCTAGTAGGAGTGTTGATTTATGGGCATAAATCAATTCAAGATACAAAGTATGTGGTATAAGTCCATGCAATGATTGTTTAGTAATTTATTCCTAAGTAATTTAGAGTAATTTATTCCTAAGTGATTTAGGAAATTATTTAGAAATACCTGCATATGTAACTTGCATGGATAAATCAACTAAACTTAGTCTTGGGTTTCACTTTTTGGTTTTGAGCATTTAACTTTAAACCTATACTTTGAGTTGTTGATTCTGAAAAAATGAAACTTTTTGTTCCTGGACGTTTATGTTTATTTGGCGAACACAGTGACTGGGCTGGTAGTTATCGCAGCCGAAATAAAAGTTTATGTCAAGGATTTACGCTACTTACAGGAACTAATCAGGGGCTTTACGCTGATGTGAAACCCTATTCCAAACAATTAATTTTGCGTACTTGTATCGATGGTAGAGAGCAGCAAATCTTGGAAATGCCTATGAACCGGGATATGTTGCTTACCTTAGCTCAAAGTGGCAGTTTATTTAGTTACGCTGCCGGTGTTGCACACCAAATTTTGACACACTTTCAAGTCGATGGGCTAGAAATTAACAATTACTACACAGATTTACCCATTCAGAAGGGACTTTCTTCTAGTGCAGCTATCTGCGTGTTAGTGGCTAGAGCGTTTAACCGGGTATATGATTTGAAGTTAACAACCCGGGGGGAGATGGAGTTTGCTTATTTGGGGGAAGTTACTACACCTTCAAAGTGTGGACGCATGGATCAAGCTTGTGCTTACGGTAATGTACCTATTGCGATGAGTTTTGATGGGAGTTTTATTGATGTGATGGAGTTGAAGGTATCCCAAAATTTATTTTTGGTAATTGTAGATTTGGGTGCAAGTAAAAATACTCAAGAGATTTTGGCAAAGCTGAATGAATGTTACCCTATCCCTGAGAATAAAGTCCAAGAGGGTGTGCAAAAATTTTTAGGAGAAATTAGTCACCAAATTACGAATAGAGCGGTTGTGGCTTTACAGAAGGGCGATGCAGAAGAAATTGGTAGACTGATGCAGGAGTCTCAACTGGAGTTCGACAAATATTTAATACCTGCTTGTCCCCAAGAGTTAACCGCACCAGTTTTACATCACTTGCTTAACTACGAACCAATTAAGGCTTATATTTGGGGAGGAAAAGGAGTTGGTTCTCAGGGAGATGGAACAGCACAATTCATAGCAAAAGATGAAATATCTCAACAAAAAGTTATAGAAATAATTGAACGGGAATTCCCTCAAATGCAATGTTTAAAGTTGAAAATTGAAGTTAATGATTTATGCGATCGCAAAGTATAGAAAAACCTAGGATAAAAAAAGCTGTAATTCCGGCAGCTGGTTTCGGAACTCGTTTATTTCCTACTACCAAGGTTGTCAAAAAAGAGCTTTTTCCAATTTTAGATAAGGATGGTAGGGTAAAACCAGTAATTCAGTTGATAGTAGAGGAAGCTGTTAGTGGGGGAATTGAGGAGATAGGGATAGTCACTCAGCCAGATAGTCAGGATATTTTTATTGAGTTATTTCAAAAACCACCTAGTTCAGGACTTTATAAAAAACTTTCTCAAGATAAAAGAGAATATAGCGATTATCTTTTAAGTTTGGGTGAAAAGATTACTTTTCTTACTCAAGAAGAACAGTTAGGTTATGGTCATGGGGTATTCTGTGCTCAAGAATGGGTAGGTAATCAGGCGTTTTTGTTAATGTTAGGAGACCATATATATTCATCTACAATAGATAAGTCTTGTGCAAAACAGGTTTTAGAGTTATTTGATCAGGTAGAGAATAGTGTTATCGGTTTGAATACATTACCAGGAAATATCATCAAAAAAGCAGGTTGTATTACTGGTAAATGGCAAGAACTCAATTCTATTTTAAATATTACTCAGATTTATGAAAAACCAACTCTGGAATATGCACGACAACATTTGAGAGTCGAAGGTATGGCAGAAGATGAATTTTTATGTATCTTTGGTTTATATGCATTGACACCAAAGATATTTGAATATTTAGAAGAGAATATTAATAATAATTTCCAAGAGAATGGGGAGTTTCAGTTAACCTCTTGTTTAGATAAACTGCGAGCAGATGAAGGAATGATTGGTTATGTGGTTGATGGGAAAACTTTTGATACGGGAATGCCTGATATTTATCGGCAGACAATGATTGATTTTTTAGGGTAGCTGTTAGCTTGATAGTTCAGAATATAAGAACATGGAAAAAGACTTAGAGAGTGTTTAGAAAATACTTCTAAAGTAAGATGTGTCATAGCTATAAAAGGATTTTCCATAATGAATCAAGTAAGGATGGTGGGGTCTTGCCATATTAAATATTATGGTCAAAATTCGACATTTTCGTGGGTCTAGCGTACCCTACAAAAATTTTATTTTTTATTTATAAATTAGTTGGCGAATAGATTCAATAGCATTTTCCGCCCCACTCGAATCTACAGTATATTTATGAATAATTCTTTTTAAATACTCGTTATTAAACATAAAATTTTTCCTTACTCTAGTACTAATAATTAATATGCATCTACCCTATTTATTTAAATTACCTCAAACTTGGCTGCTGGAAATTTACCTCCTTATTGCTCAAGCAACTCCAACTCCTAAAATAACACCGAAACCATCCCCGACTCCGACACCTAGTGCTGATGTGGAATTACTGAAAAGTCAAATCCAGTTTTTACAAGATGCTAATACGCGCTTGAATAATAGTTTTGGTAGTTTTGTTAATGCAATAAATCTATCATTTGTAGTATTCACAATAATTTTTGGATTAGTAGGAACTGTAAGCGTTTACTTTTTTAATCAAAGTTTAAAAGAAGCACGTCAAATGGTACGAAGTGAAGTTGAAAGAAGATTACAAGCATCAGTTAGTGAAGTTGTTGGACAGCAAGTTGATAAGCTCAAACAAATTTTGGATAGGGAAGAAGTACTGGGGAATATATCTGTTGATTATGTTATTCCTCAAAACCAAGTACTAACTGTTGATGATTATCCAGAAGAGTATCTGTTGTTAGCTGAACGAGGTTTTAAAAATACACGAATTCAAGATGCTTCTAAGCGAATTAGAATTTCTGGTAATGTTGTGGTTTTAGATTTAGTGAACTATCAATTAGTTAGCGATGCAGAAAGAGGAAGTATTAAAGAAGAAGCTGATATTGATAAATTGATAGAAGATAGAGTCGCAGATAAAATTAATAAAATAGTTAAGCTACTTCCGAATAAGGCTGTTTTAATAGTTTATATTAGACCTGGAAAGCAACGAATAAATGCTATCGACCAACTATCGGAGAACGTTAGATATTATGCTTCTGCAAATACACCAGTTAATTTGATGGGAACCGTTGTTGATTCTGCTTATGTAGCTGACTCTTGGAATAAATTTTGAATAATTAATCTATTTTCAGTAGGAAAGAGTAATTTATTATAAAATGTATATCTATTGCTTTTTCAGAATATGGTTTTTAAAAAGTAGCTTTAATATTATTTTATTTGACCGAATTATTGGAGCGAAAATCCTCTTTCTTTTTCCTTCCTTCCTTCGCTTTGATATATATCCGTAAACCTTTATCGAAACAAAAAAGAGTGCGATTCGCCGAATACGGGTACTATGTACCATCGCTTATTTGTGATTCTGACTTTTAGCGTTGTGAGTTAGGGGCAGTGGGTAGGATAATAATAGAGCTACCATTGGGACTACCTGCACTGACAAGATTTTTACCGTCGGGACTAAAGGTAAGAGAATAGGTGTGATGGGGAGAAGGTAGACTATTAATTTTTTTAGCTGTAGGAATATCCCAGATTTGAATGTTATCAGAGAAACCACCTATAGCAAGAGTTTTGCTGTCAGGACTAAAAGAAACTGCATGGGGTCTAGTCATGTTTACATCCAAGTCATTGACGATTTTTCCGGTATCTAAACGCCAAATTCTCACTTTACCTTCGGAATAAACGTTACCATTACTATCAGGAATAAAATAACCGGCAAGTAATTTACCATCAGGACTGATAGCTAAGGAGTTGACTCCACCTACAGCACCAGCATTTAAACTAATAATTAATTTTCCAGTATTAAGATTCCATAATTTTATTTGTTTATCTCCAAAACTTCTGCTTGCAATGATTTTGCGATTCCCATTTACCGCAATGGAGACAACGTTACCTAAATGTGCATCAATGGAGCGGAGTTGTTTACCATTTAGTGACCAAATTTTAACTTTTCCGCTCCTGTCTCCAGTTAAAATTAGTTTTCCATTAGGACTAAAGGTGATTGAATAAACTGGTTTAGTGTTTCTGATGGTTGATAGTAAATTTCCCTTTGCTTCCCACAGTTTGATTGTGCCATCAATGCTACCGCTTGCAATCATTTTACTATCGGGACTAATAGTTACTGAATGTACCCAGTTGGAATGTCCGTTTATGGTCTGAAGTAACTTTTTTGTCTGTACTGACCAAAGCTTGATTTTTCCTAAATCATCACCACTGACTATTAATTTACCATCGGGGCTGATAGCTACAGCACGAGATATAGCAGATACATTTTCATCTAATGAAACTGCTGTTGATTTATCTATATTAGGAACTTGTGATAAATGAGTTTGGGCGGCTATTTTATCAATTTCCATTCCCAGCAGGGTAAAAATGCTGATGGAAATTATCCTAAGTATTAGCTTTGAGGATAGCTTTATCATAAGTATTTATAAGTAAATCATAATAATATTTTGTTTATATTAGTTTAAGTAAGTCGGTTTTTAAAAACATAACTATATTTATTTTTGTAAACACGCTCTAATTCAAGCTAAATCAGTCTTTTTGATTTAATTTACATTCTGTTACATAGTTTTATTTATTTTCTCTGACCTACTTAGATAAAAATAATGAGTGTATGTAAATACAAGTAATCATAAATTTATTAGAAAATAGAGCGATACCCCTTTGGATAAGTTTTATGTAACGGTGAGTGGAAACATCGCACTAAATCAAATAAAAATTTAAATTAACTATTGACTGCAATATCAAGCATTGTAATAGTTCCATTGTCTGCATCAATTTCTACATCAATACCAATAGGGACTGTAAATTTATTTTTAATATGACCAATCATTGAACCGTACCAAGCAGGAATACCTAATGGTTTTATATGATTGTCCAAGACTTGTTTTAAAGTTAATGAGGGGTCGTCTCCGGTGGAGCAATTGGTACATTGTGCGAAGATAAAACCAGCAAGTTGATAGAGAATCCCCGCGTTTTTTAATTGTGTCAACATCCTGTCTACCCGGTAAATATCTTCACCAATATCTTCTACAAACAAGATACGACGGTTCCAAGAGGGGAGGTAGGGGGAACCAACCATCGCACATATTACCGAAAGATTCCCACCAAGGAGCTTTCCTCGTATTTTCCCTGGTGTAATTGTTGCAATTTTTCCCTCTTCACCAGAAATATTTTCCATAGTTACAGCTTTACCCTCAAAAAGTAAGGGTTTAAGATAATTTAAAGTATATTCGTTCCAGTTAGAAATACCGACAGGACCGTGAAAGGTAACTAAATGACTGCGAGCATTGATTGCTAAGAGTAAAGAAGTGATATCGCTATAACCCATAATAATTTTTGGATTAGAGCGGATAAGGGGATAATTGAGTAACTGTAAAATTCGATTACAACCCCAGCCTCCACGCATGGCAATAATGGCTTTGATTGATTTATCAGCAAACATAGTATTAACATCTGCTGCTCGGTCTTTATCTTTACCTGCCAAGTATCCGTAGCGGTCTAAAATATGTTTTCCCAGTTTTACTTTTAAATCAAGTTGTTCTAAAGTGGCTTTCGCTGATTCGACATTTTCGGAGTCAACAATACCTGCAGGACTAATTAAACCAACAGTGTCTCCTAGCTTTAATCGTGGAGGTTTGATGATAGCTGGTGGAGATACAGGTAATAATTTTGCATGAGTCAGAGAATTGGGAATTTGAGTTGAGATTGTGGTTAATCCCAGAGTATAAATAAACTTTCGACGGTTGATGCTTTTCATAAGACTATGGTATTATTCATTACCCATATCCAATGCCGGGTAAGAGGTAAAATTAGATTTTCTTTCCCATTACTTTTGCCTCTTACCTTTAACTTAGGGACATCAAAAATTTAAATTACTCAATTTCCGTATCTAATACAACTATCAGATTTTTCTCCCTCTGCTCACCAAAACGATTATTTTTTTAATTGAAAGTCCCTTATAGATTGATATAGACTTCTCAGCATAAAGCTTAACTGGTATCCACAATTAGCGAATTCAGTGTTATTCAAAACCATTAATTTTATGATGATTTTGATGAGTTTGATAATTTCAGATTTATGGTGGTGTATGGGTAACACCTGATTTGACTACGAAGGAAGATTTGAGCAAGAGATGGGAAATTAGCCCAGTTTGGCTGAAATTTGAGCAGACAGTAAATCACATGACCGAAACATCTATCAATGATGGATATTTCGATAACTTGGTTCAGGTTAGGAAGTTTGCTGCTGAGGAAGGATTTAAACTGCAATCATACAGCATGCTGAATGTCTTAAATCAAATAACTTGTTTGCAACCGTTGGAGATTGATCCAACTGTGGCTGAATCTTTACTCAGATGTTCATATGTTTTGCCCTTACTCTTAATTAGTACTGATGATTAGACCTTGAGGGAACCAAAAGGTGAGAATTCAAAATTTGTTAAATCCCATCTCTGAATAAATGTAGATACTCCTTTCCTGGTGAAAGATTACCTAAATAATTGAGGGAGAAAGAGAGTGAAAAATTTTGATAGGTAATCTTAGAGTGGAACGGGAGTAGTCATAGGTCTAGGAATATCTCTGAATATGTACATTTTTCGATAAATCATCAAACCCTTGGTATGTAAAAGTTACAAAATGTACAACTAAAAAGAAAGTAAAGATTTTTTACATTACCTTGAATAAGTTTAATATTTCAAATTTTTATCTCAACCTGATTAAGATAAGGGGCAATTAATATCAATTTTCTCTAAAAGTAATTTTATTGTGTTGATAATTGCGATTTAATTGGTACACTTTTACTTCATTGCCCCAAATATCTAAATATAATTATTATTTGTAGATTATTTGTAGACTATTTGTAAAAAAATATCTAAACCGGCATTGTTCTACTGATAAATGTTAATCAAATCAAACTAAATTACAGCTGGTATACCCTTTTTGTAAAAGCTACAAGCTTTTTTAATAACTGTTTACTCAACAATCTAGTAATTAAAACAACCATTTCTTATGGTTCATGTGAAACGCGTAGAATTGACAAATTTTAAATCTTTCGGCGGTACTACTTCAGTACCGTTACTGGGAGGTTTTACGGTTGTTTCCGGACCTAATGGTTCGGGAAAGTCAAATATTCTGGATTCTTTACTATTTTGCTTGGGTTTGTCTAGTTCTAAGGGAATGCGAGCTGATAGACTTCCTGATTTGGTGAATAATGCTCAAACCAAGAAAAACTCGCGTTCCACCATTGAAGCTAGTGTGACAGTCACCTTTGATTTGTCAGATTATGAACAAGATGAGGATGAGATAGCTATAAAGTCAAATGTAGAGGTTGAAGATATCTCCGGGGAGGAAGTAGAGGACGCAGAGGAAGCAGAGGAAGCAGAAGAAAAGAAAGAAACCGAAGAAGAAAAAACTCGTAAACAGAAAATTACTCCCAAACCAGGTGAAGATTGGAGTGTGACTCGACGTTTGCGGGTGACTGCTCAGGGTACTTATTCTTCAAGTTATTGGATAAATGGTATTTCCTCTAATCAAACCGAGCTACACGGAGAACTGGAACGTCTGCGGGTGAATCCAGAAGGATATAACGTTGTCCTACAGGGTGATGTTACCAGTATTATTTCCATGAAGGCGCGGGAAAGACGGGAAATTATTGATGAATTAGCTGGTGTCGCGGCTTTTGACCGCAAGATAAATAAGGCAAAAGATACCTTAGAGGAAGTCCGGGAAAAGGAAGATAGCTGTCGGATTATTGAAACCGAATTAACTGCTCAGTGCGAAAGGTTAGCTCAAGATAAAGCTAAAGCAGAAAAATATCAAAAGTTACGAGCAGAATTCCTAGAAAAACAAAAATGGGAATCCGTGCTATCTTGGCGTTCTCTACAAAGACAGCAGGAAGGATTAAGCCAGAAAATTCAGGAAGGAGAGAAGAGAAATATCGAGCTTAGTGCCCAGGTTAATAGCGTAAATCAAGAAATTGCTGATAAAAATCAGGAATTAGAGCAATTAACAGCCCATCTGAATGCATTGGGAGGAGAACAGCTACTCCAAACCCAGTCTAATCTGGCAAACCAAGAAGCAGAGCATAAACAAGTTCAACGTCAGCAAAATGAATTACAAACTGCATTAGAAGAAACCAGAAAACGGATTGGAGAAACTCAACAGGAAATCTCCCAACAGCAGCATTCCTTAACAGAATTAGCACAGCAACATCTAACGCGATCGCAATCTATTATTTCTTTGGAACAGGAAAGAGATGCTGCTCGCATTGAGCTAGAAAAATCTCGGGAAGCTGCTGCTGATATCGCTTCAGCCTCGGAAGCTTGGGTACAGCAGCAAACTAATTACAATCGTCAAATTGAGACTTTACTGCAAAGCATTGAACCCCAACGTACAGAACAAGCGCAGTTAAGGGAAAGAAATAATCAGTTACAGCAGCAGATTCAAGAACAAACTGAATTAGTAGAATCCCTAGAACCCCAATTAATCGTCAAGCAGACTCAGTTAACTGAACTCGAAGCAGATGCTAGCTCCTCAGTAGAACCCATCCAAGATATTGCTCAGACTTTATCCGCAACAGAGCAAGAATTAGAAATTCAACAGCAGACTCAAAAACGTTTATTGCAAGAACAGCGAGATAAACAGCGTTTATTAGATAAGCTAGAAGCACAGGCACAGGCACAGCAGGAGGCACAAGGAACCCATGCTAGTAAAATTATCCTTAAGTCCGGTTTAAGCGGTGTGTGCGGCTTAGTAGCCCAATTAGGAAGAGTAGAACCAGAGTATCAGATAGCCTTAGAAATTGCTGCCGGGGGAAGACTAGGACATATCGTAGTAGATGATGATGCCGTTGGTGCAGCAGGTATCAGGTTACTCAAGGAAAGACGTGCCGGTAGAGCAACATTTTTACCATTAAATAAAATTAGAGCACCTAGAATCCAGTCCGCCGATAAACTACGCTATGCAAACGGCTTTATTGACCTAGCAGTTAACCTCATCGATTGCGATCGCCGTTATGATGACGTGTTTGCTTATGTATTCGGCAGCACTGTAGTATTTTCGACTTTAAATCAAGCCCGTAACTATTTAGGACAATTTCGTATCGTCACCTTAGAAGGAGAATTACTAGAAAGTAGTGGAGCCATGACCGGTGGTAGTAATACTCAACGCTCAGCCCTACGTTTTGGTACCGTAGATACCAGTATAGAATCAGATGAAACCAGAGCTTTAAAAAGACGCTTAGAAGAAATTGATCAAGTTTTAATCAGATGTAACCAAGCGATCGCCCAATTATCAGAAAAAATTAAGGAATTATCAGAGCAACTTACAGAAGTTCGTCAAGGTAAAAGAGAACAACAATTTCATTTAGAACAGTTACGTAAAGATGTCCAAAGTTTAAATTCCCGCTTAGAAACCGCTCGCACTCAACTTACCCAAAATACCGAACGGGTCAACACATCCAATACCAAACTACAGACCCTAGAAAAAGAATTACCAGCCAAAGAACAAGAATTACAACAACTACGCTCATACTTAGCCGAACTAGAATCATCCCAAACCCCCAACGAATGGCAACAAATTCAAACTGTCATTAAAACTCAAGAAAAACTAGTACAACAAAAAGAATCTACCCTCAGAGAAGCCCAAAACCAATTAAAAAATCTCGAAAACCAACAGCAGCGTTTCCAAGAAAAAATTCAAGAAAATCAACAACGTATTGCCGAATACACTAAAACCCAAACGACTCAGCAAGAACGCCTAGAAGAATTAAAAAAACAAGACACAGAACTAACCAGTAAAATAGGTGAAACTCGCCATATCTTAAACGAATTAGAAAAAAACCTAGGAGAAGAAAAACAAAAACGCGATCGCGCAGAACAGGAATTACGCTCCTTATTGTTACGTCAGCAACAAGTAGAGTGGGAACTACAAAAACTCCAGGAATCTCAACACTCGCGACGAGAAGCACTTACCGAAATTGAAGCACAATTACAGATAATTACCCCAGAATTGCCAAATCCCATACCAGAAGTACCCGAACAAGTCGATTTAGAAGAACTACAAAAAGAACTCAAATCCTTATCCCGACGGATGCAAAATATGGAACCAGTAAATATGCTGGCTCTAGAAGAATATGAACGTACCCAAAACCGTCTACAAGAATTATCAGAAAAATTAGAAACCCTAGAAGCAGAGAGAACAGAATTATTACTAAGAATTGAAAACTTTACAACCTTAAGACAAAGCGCTTTTAAAGAAGCCTTTGACGCAGTTAATGAGAACTTTCAAGTAATTTTTGCCGAACTTTCCGATGGTGACGGTTACTTACAACTAGACAACCCAGAAGACCCCTTCAACAGTGGTTTAAACTTAGTCGCACATCCCAAAGGCAAACCAGTACAGCGCCTTGCATCCATGTCCGGAGGAGAAAAATCATTAACAGCTTTGAGCTTTATCTTCGCTTTACAAAAATATCGTCCCTCACCCTTTTATGCATTCGATGAAGTAGACATGTTCTTAGACGGGGCAAACGTAGAACGATTAGCTAAAATGGTGAAACAACAAGCAAAACAAGCACAATTTATAGTTGTAAGTTTGCGTCGCCCGATGATAGAATCAGCCGAACGCACAATCGGCGTTACTCAAGCTAGGGGAGCTTATACCCAAGTTTTGGGCATTAAGTTACAAACCGACCAAACATCTGCTTGAATTTTTGTTAATAATATTGTATAGATAAACCGGATTCGAGATCGGGACTCCGTATAGAATGACCTCAGAACAAATTATAAGACGATCTGATATTTTAAATACCCAGGTAATCACCCGTAACAACGGCAAGCGACTGGGTATTGTAAATCAAGTTTGGATTGATGTAGATCAACGTGAAGTCGTGGCGTTCGGCTTACGAGATAGCCTGATCTCCGTTTCTGGAATACCCCGCTATATGTACCTAGAGCGGGTCAACCAAATCGGTGATGTAGTTTTAGTTGACGACGAAGATGTTATAGAAGACATTGACGTTGACATGTATAGCAACCTCATGAACTGGGAGGTGATCACCGAAACAGGAGAAACTCTAGGTAGAGTGAGGGGTTTTAAATTTAACGCCAATACTGGTGAAATTTACTCTATAGTCATTGCTTCTTTAGGATTACCACAAATACCTGAACAGGTATTGAGTACCTATGAACTCTCCATAGAAGAAGTTATGAGCGTTGGTCCTAGTAGATTAATTGTCCTAGAGGGAGCCGAAGAACGTACCACCCAACTATCTGTTGGGCTTTTAGAGCGTCTTGGTATCGGCTCTGCACCCTGGGCAAACGAAGACGACTATGGTTACACCCCCCGTACAATTGCACCCCCTAATCAGCTACCTAGCGGCGTTCCATTAGAAGCACCCAGGCAGAAAATACGTCGTCCCGAACCCATAGCTAGGGAAGAATGGGACGAAGATGTAATTGAAGAACCCCGTCGTCGGGTAATGGAAGCTCAAGCATACGAACCAGAACCACCCCAAACACTCAAGTACGAAGAAGAAGAGGAAGAAGATAACTGGAGCGAAGCTACAGATAACTCTTATCAAAAACCAATCACACCCCAACCCCTCTCAAATCCTCCCAAATCATACGAAAGTTATGATGAAGACGACTTAGATACCGATATTTGGGACAATAATGAGTCTCCCAAACCTATTAATATCCCCAAGAAGGTTAAAGAGAAGCAGCCAGAATATGAAGAGGAAGGTGGATATTAAGTTTTGTGAAATTAAGTTTTGAGTAATAAAAATTAAAGTTTTGAAATAAAACTTTGAGATAAAAATTTCAAATAAAGCTTTAAAATAAGTCTTGATTTTCAAGGCTTGTTTTTTTTAGAAGAAATTAAAGCAGACCGAAAACTTTATTTAACAGGCAAGATAAGTGCATTCGTGACAAATTCAAGTAAATGGACCTGCATCACATCCTTTTATATTGCTTTTATAATTTCTCTAATTTGTTCCCAACCCGTTTACGCACAACTTAAAAATGGCTTTCCTGCACCTTCTAATGTCCCAAATAGAGAATATCCATATATCCATTCTGATGGAAAGGTAACATTCCGCGTTAAAGCACCATTAGCTAAAAACGTGCAAGTTGTTGGACTTGACCCTAAAAACCCATTCGGGGAAAAACCAACTAATTTAACTCGTAGTGAAGATGGGTTATGGATGGTGACAATTCCCATAAATTCTGGATTCCACTACTACCAGTTAATCATTGATGGTACCCCAGTCAACGACCCAGCAAGTAAAACTTATTCTGGTTGGGGAAAAGCTACAAGCGGATTGGAAGTTCCTGATCCCAAAGTTGATTTTTATAATCCTAAAGTATTACCCCATGGCGAAGTACGCCAACGTTGGTATCATTCACAAGTTACCGGAAAATTGCGTCGAGTTTTTGTTTATACTCCACCTGATTACAATGCTAATATTAAACGCAAGTATCCTGTACTTTATCTACAGCATGGTGCTGGTGAAAGCGAACAAGCGTGGACTCAACAAGGTAAAGCTAATTTTATTCTTGATAATCTCATAAACACAGGTAAAGCCGTGCCAATGATTATAGTTATGGACAACGGTTATGCACGCAAACCAGGGGTTAAACTTCCACCAGATTCTTGGGGTAATGAAGCTTTCCCTGAAGTCGTTATGAAAGATTTAATTCCCTTGATTGACAGTCAATATCGAACCATTGCTCATAGAAACTCCAGAGCAATTGCTGGTCTTTCTATGGGAGGAGGACAAGCATTAGAAGTTGGTTTGAATAATTTAGATAAGTTTTCCTGGGTTGGTGGTTTTAGCTCTTTATTAAAAGATTTTAATCTTGATACATCTTACAATGGAGTTTTTCGAGATCCTGCTTTAGCTAATTTAAAATTAAAATTATTTTGGCTGGGTTGTGGTACTCAGGATAATTTTTACTCTACCCATCAAGAAATCCATAAAAAACTAGAAAAAGTTGGAGTCAGACATATTTGGTTCCCAACCAAAGGTGGACATGAATGGTTGGTTTGGCGAAGATATTTACAAGAGTTTACTTCTATCTTGTTTCGTCATTAAACTGTCTTACCATCTGAAAGATTCCCCACCCCTTGAGGAAGTGCATAAAAAATTGTCTAATTAAGATTGCCCAATCGCAATATTTCTGACATTTCTGATGAGCAACTCTGTAAACTCCACATCCATATCTACCGAAACCTGGTCTAAATTACTACAACAAATTTTAGATAAACAATCCTTATCCCGCTCCCAAGCTGCTGAACTGATGCAGGGATGGTTGTCCGAAGAAATACCCCCTGTACTATCAGGAGCAATTTTAGCTGGACTGAATTGTAAAGGTATTTCCGCCTCAGAACTAGCTGGTATGGCTGAAGTTTTACAAAGTCAGTCTACCCCAAGTAAAGACATGCAGCTTCCGACAATCGTTGATACCTGTGGTACAGGAGGAGATGGTGCATCCACCTTTAATATTTCCACAGCTGTGGCATTTGTTACTGCTGCATCTGGAGTTCCTGTTGCCAAACACGGCAATCGTTCCGTATCTAGTCGTGTAGGTAGTGCTGATGTATTAGAAGCCTTAGGAATCAATTTAAGCGCTCCTAGGGAAAAAGTGCAGGCAGCCCTCAAGGAAGTAGGGATTACCTTTCTATTTGCTCCCGGATGGCATCCTGCTCTGAAAGCTGTTGCCCAATTACGTAAGACTTTGAAAGTTAGAACCGTATTTAATTTACTTGGTCCCTTAGTAAATCCACTCTATCCAACCGGACAAGTAATTGGAGTATTTAACCCAGATCTAATCGAAGTGATGGCACAAGCTTTACAGCAGTTGGGTATAAAAAAAGCAATTGTATTACACGGAAGAGAAAAATTAGATGAAGCAGGTTTAGCGGATCTAACGGACTTAGCAATTTTAGATGACAATCAAGTAGAAACAGCCAGTATTAACCCCCAAGAGTTGGGTTTAACATCAGCTCCCACCTCAGCAATCAAAGGAGGAGATGTCCAGGAAAACAGCGACATACTTGCTTCAGTACTACAGGGAAAAGGCACTCCAGCTCAACAAGATGTAGTAGCCTTAAATGCAGCACTAGCATTACAAGTAGCCAATGTTGTACCAATGAAAGATTATTCTCAAGGAGTAAAACTTGCTAAAGAAATATTACAATCTGGAGCAGCTTGGCAAAAATTGCAAGAATTAGTCAAGTTTTTATGACCGTGGAGGTGAATGGTACATCAACCATCATTTCCTTCAATCACTTCACCATTCACCACTAATCACTTCACTTCCTTACTTCCTCCTTCTCCCCAGCTAATTCTGATTGCTTATTAGAGGGATTTATTTCTACCTGAGTACGAAACTCTACCATATCCCGTTTGATAGTCAGGTCATAATCTCCAAAAAAGTCATGTCCTAACAAACCCACCTCTAAACCAGAACCAGCGATCGCAACAGCAACCTTATTAGCTCTAGCTCCTAATACTTCTATAGACTTAACATAGCCGATAGGAAATTCTACAGATTTAGCACTAGCTGTATTTGCTTGAGCTTTACCTACTGTTACAACACCTAAAGATTTTGCCATCTGCTGAGTAATGACAGTTCCACTTGCTCCAGTATCGACAATCATCTCAAATGTTCTTTCCCCGTTAAAGATTACTTCAATAATTGGGGTTCCACCAATTCGTCTCTTTATCGGAACAGCAAAAACCTTAGTTCTGGAGTTTTGTCTAATAGGAGCAAGATACGCTTCCTCAGTCAATGAACTTTCAGGTGTATTAACAGTTTTAGATTGCGGTGTAGCTTTTAATGTATTCTTTTCCGGAGACTTAGATGTGATTTCGGATTCAATTTTACTTGTTTGCTTATTTTCTAATTCAGATTGAATAGTAGTCTTACTTTTGATTTGATTTTTGATTTTGCTCTTACTGTTCTTCTGAGTTTCTGGTTTACCCTCTGGTGTCGCTAATTTTGTCGAAGCATCAACAGGAAAAGATTTTAACCTTTGCGAAGCTATAGCAGGAATTTGCAACCTTGTGTTTGAGTACGAAGGTGAAGATGAGACCTTTCTCTTAATATTCCTGACTACATTCCTTGGTTCTTTTCTTACCCCTTTTGCACTACGAGGAATAGTTCTGCTCCGAGCGTACTTAATTTGTCGCTGATATTGCCTAATTTTACTTTGAGCAATATCATACTCCGAACTATCGCGCTTCACTTCCTTCATCAAAGCGATCGCGTCTCGATACAGAGAAGCAACCAAATTCCAATCTTCAACAGAATTAGCCGATTGACTAATACTGAAAGCCCCCTTAGCTTTATCTAATCCCATCTCAAAAAGCGACAGCTCTTTTTCTGAATTGGGATTTTTTGCTGAATCTAAAATTGAATGCGGTTTAGTTGTACCTTCTAAACTAACTATAGATCGATCCAAAAAAGATTTATCTATAGAGTTAGAACCTTCTTTCGCATTAGGCGAATTAGAAGAGAGTTGCTGCACTTGGGTATTGGCTGATTTGTCTTCACTTTCCTGACAAGCAACCGCAAATACTGTCAGAGAGCCGCATATACAAATAAATGCCAATGTATTTAGAAATTGAAGCATAATTATTTGTAATTTTACCCATATCATGGAATTTTTGGTAATAGGTAATAGGCACTAGTTAATCCCTTGGGGGCAAATTCCTGTAGAAAGAATTAACTCTTTTCCATCTCAAAACTCACAAATCGTCACTCAAAACTCATCAATAAAAGTAAGAAAAGATGAGATAATAATCGCCAGCAGAATTAATACTGTTTGTTTTAGCATTTATCGTAATTATCCTATGTCTCTGTTTGACACAACACCAGCTTTGCTTGTTCTAGCAGATGGAACTGCTTTTCACGGCTGGTCTTTCGGTGCTACCGGTACCACTATTGGGGAAGTTGTCTTCAATACTGGCATCACTGGATATCAGGAAGTCTTAACCGATCCTAGTTACTGCGGACAAATTGTCATCTTTACTTATCCGGAATTGGGAAACACTGGTGTCAATTCAGAAGATGAAGAGTCAGAAAAACCTCACGTAAAGGGTGCGATCGCTCGTAATATTTGTCATCAACCTAGTAATTGGCGTTCTACACAATCTTTACCTGACTATCTTAAACAGCATCGTATACCAGGTATCTATGGAATTGATACTCGCGCTCTGACTCGTAAAATTCGTAGGGTAGGAGCAATGAATGGTGGGATTTCGACAGAAATTCTTGATGAGTTAGAACTTTTACAAAAAGTAAAGGCTGCACCTTTGATGAATGGGTTAAATTTAGCCAAAGAAGTCACAACAACTTCGGTTTACGAATGGACTCAACCAACTTTACAAAATTGGGAATTCAACGTAGATTCAATAGCCAATCATGATGAGAAATTAACTGTAGTCGCAATAGATTTTGGAGTTAAACGCAATATACTCCATCGTTTAGCTAGTCATGGTTGTCGCGTAGTAGTCGTTCCACTAGATACCCCCGTGGAGGAGATACTTAAACACAATCCAGATGGAATATTCCTTTCCAATGGTCCTGGAGACCCATCTGCTGTTAGTGAAGGGATTAAGACAGCAAAAGCTTTACTGGAGTCTGATAAACCTATATTTGGTATCTGTATGGGACATCAAATATTGGGTCATGCCTTAGGGGCAGAAACTTTTAAACTGAAATTTGGGCATCGTGGTTTAAATCAACCTGCTGGATTGCAACAGAAAATTGAAATAACTAGTCAAAATCATAGTTTTGCCATTACAGAGGACTCTCTAACCCAAACTGATGTAAAAATTAGTCATTTGAACTTGAATGATACAACCGTTGCAGGCATAGAACACAATTCTTTACCTATCTTTTCCGTACAGTATCACCCAGAAGCAAGTCCTGGTCCCCATGATGCAGACTATTTATTTGCCAAGTTCGTCCAAGCAATGCGTCATAGGAAGCAAAATAATTAAAAGAAGTACAATCAAATATATATCAAATATATATAAAGAACTATTCCAAATAGTCATAGACATCAAACTTAGAAACAGTGTAGCTTCATCGAAAAATTAAATAGCAAACAGTCAAAATTCGGGATCACCAACACGATTAGTGTAAAGCTAAAATAGTCATGAATATTTGCAAGAATAACTAATTCATGATAGGCAAGATAATTGATTCTTGTGTAATCACGTCCAAACTTTACTAAGGGTTATGGACAATATTGACAAAAAACATCTATACTGGAGCGTTCGCAATAAAATGAGGAGGGAATTATTGCTGAGTCACTAAATCTCACTGTCAGCCTGAGAGGTACTCGTGAAGTTAAAGATAACTGTCAGCTATTCCGCCTCACAGGTTTATTAGATGCCTTTTCTGAACCAACATTTCGTAAGGTTCTTAGCAACAAGCTTAACGAAAGTCCTAAAAATATAATTTTAGACCTTTCGCAAATTGATTTTGTTGACAGTTCTGGCTTAGGTGCTTTAGTACAGCTAGCTAAGCAGGCACAAACCAACGGTGGAACCTTTCAAATTGTTACTAATGCTCGTGTAACTCAGACGGTTAAATTAGTTCGCTTAGAGAAATTTCTCGCTTTGCAAACTTCCGTCGATACGGCTTTAGAAAATATTAAGCAATCCTAATTGCTTACCAATTCGTAACTTAATAAGCTATCCGATGTTTTCATGCGGATAGCTTAACTTTTGCCCTCCGTTTACCAAAATTTTCTGCCCAAAATTAATTAAATAATAATTCAACCATACAGTAAATTAATTACTGAGAATAACAAAATTGATAGAAAAGTCAAAATTATTAAGTATTAGTTAATGTTAAATTCAGCTTCTGAAGGTAGAATACTTTGAGATAGTTTTCCTAATTCAATTTAATTCAATCTAATTCAAAACATTATGCTGAGTAATATTGCAGTGAGGTTGACTGGCAAGTTGGATGACTCCAATATTTGCTTTTAATTTTTTAGTCGCCAGGAAAATTTACTTGTGAGATCGAATCGGGAAGAGTCACTACAACAGCAAGAAAGTAAATCTGATGATCCAAGTTTATATCGGCATGAAACTCTCCAAAATGTGGCGGAACAATTTTCTCAACATCTTACTCATAGCCAGCTATTACAGATTTCTCCTACTGCATTAGCATACCTAGGAGATGCAGTTTATGAACTTTATGTCAGAAGTTTGTATTTACTGCCATCCCAGCGACCAGAAAGCTATCATCGCTTAGTCGTAGCAAAAGTCCGAGCAGAAACCCAAGCGCAACTTTTGCGATCGCTGAGTCCCTATTTAAATAGTACTGAGTCAGATATTGTTCGTAAGGGCAGAAATGCAGCGAAGAAACGTTCTAGAAGAGTCGATCCCCATATCTATCAGCAAGCAACCAGTTTTGAAACCTTAATTGGATACTTGTACCTTTCCGATATGGAACGCTTAAAGGAACTTCTAGGAAAACTCGAACTCAAAAGGTCGTGAGAGCTAGAAAAACTATTAATGACCATCGTCAGTTAATTGAATAAATGTTTTCTATGGACTCATTTATAGAAGTGCTATGTATCAATAACTTAACCAGTTACTCATATGACTAATAAACCAACAAAGCCACTACCTAAAGTCCATCGTTCTGATAGATCCCCAAAACGTAAAATTCAACTCCAAGATAACTACTCCCAAGAGGACAATTTCCGCGATCGCCCTCGTGGTAAAAATCATCAAGATAGCTCTAAAAGAGGTAATTATAGAGACGATAGGTTTAGACCCAACAATCGTAACTTCTCCTCTAATTCCGGAGACGAGAATCATCAAGAGAATCCAGACCTTATTTATGGAAAACATTCCGTATTAAGCGCTTTAGAGAGCCAACGTCGTCTGAATCGCATCTGGATTACTCCCCGTTTGCGTTACGACCCCCGCTTTCACTCTCTACTGATTACAGCCAAAGAAAACGGTAGCATTATTGATGAAGTTGAACCCAAGCGTCTAGACAGGATAACTCAAGGAAATCATCAAGGTGTAGCAGCTCAAATAGCTCCCTACGATTATCTTGATTTACATGAACTAATCGAAAAAGCATTAGCAGCAAGTCAAGACCCAGTTATTATTGCAGCAGATGGAATTACCGATCCCCACAACCTGGGAGCAATCATCCGTACCGCTGAAGCAATTGGTGCTCAAGGTTTAGTAATTCCCCAAAGAAGAGCATCAGGAATCACCTCCACTGTCATGAAAGTTTCTACAGGTGCTTTAGAAAATTTTCCTGTCGCAAGAGTTGTTAATCTGCATCGCTCTCTAGAAGAATTGAAGAAAGCCGGGTTTTGGATATATGGTACAGATGACTCTGCTAGCAAACCATTACATACTGTGAAGTTTAGTGGTGCAATAGTAGTAGTAGTGGGTTCTGAAGGAGAAGGCTTGAGTATGCTAACTCAACGTTCTTGTGATGTTTTAGTCTCTATTCCTCTGGTTGGCAAAACCCCAAGTTTGAATGCCTCCGTAGCAACAGGAATGGCGCTGTATGAAATTTATCGTCAGCGTTGGTTAACTACAATACACTTAAATGATTAACTATAAACTACTTTGAAAAAAGTAGTATAAAAGAGTATAAAGAAATGTGAAGGCAACAAAACTTTAACAAATCCATACTGAATCCTAGAAATTACTCAAAATCGCAATTATGAACTGGCTCAACATTAAAGAAATATCGACTAACGCTCTGCAAAATTTAGGTTTGGCTTGGTGGGTAGAAGTCAAAACCCAAAGTCCTAGATGTACTTACTATTTTGGTCCGTTTCTTAGCGCTACAAATGCAGAAGCTGCCATGAAAGGATATGTAGAAGATTTAGAAGGGGAAGGGGCACAAGGCATACTTGTAGAAGTCAAACGTTGTAAACCAAATAAATTGACAGTTGCTGATGACTTGGGGGAATCGATTGACCGCAAAGTACAGCCTGTCTTTAGCGGTCAGTTTTAATCAATTTAGATTCAGAAGCGTTTAGCCATTAGCTATTAACTGTTAGCAAAAAAATTAGAGGAAGAGTAAAGTTCAATAGGATAAAAAAGTCCCTTCTTATTGCTTAATCTCGCTAATTGTTCTGTTAATTCTCGAAAAAGTAAAGCCTCTTGTTATGGATACCATTCTAGAGACTAGAAAAAATTCAGAATAGTGGTTGTACTTTGATTTGTTGTAATTCGGGACTGAAAACCTACTCCAAGTTATTATGGATAAGTAGATTAGTTAAAAGTCTGAGAATAAGAAGCTATAAGTTAAAAGCAAAGGTTAAAGCTCTCTTGATAATAAGGCTAAATTAACTTTCATTATCGGGGTGCGTTAAGATTTTTTCCTAGCGCACCAGTTATCGAAAATTCTGACACAAAATCATTTGATAGATATTTGATAGATAAAATAACAAATTTACAAATGGCTATTATAAAGAAAAATTACAAGTAAGTAAGTTCATATTAATATTCGTAAAGATTTATGTTCCTAGTCCAGAGAGATACCGCTCAATTTCTGAAATAGACTTGTAGCATAAGAATCTGTCATACCTGATATATAATCTGTGATTCTTAAAAGTTTGTAATAAGTGCTTTCCTCTGCTCGGGGACGATATGTTTCTGGTAGTAACTGACGAACTAAGTTACCTTTTGGACTACTATTAATAACAGCATCAGCAAACTCCACAAATAATTTACCTAAAACTTCATATCCTGCAATCCTGATACTCAAAACATCTCTATGCTGAAAAACATGAGAAGCAATTGCGTGAACAGTTGTTTCTAAATGTTGTGCATCATGACTTAGAGATAACAAATCTCGATCAAATTTACCACTAAGTATTTCTTCCTCGTGGTCTAAGAAAATTTCTGCGGTTTCCCTAACTAGTTTGTCGATTGATTTAGCTCGCAAACGTTTAATAGCTTCGGGTTGATTTAATTGTGTAATTTCAGTTTCAGCAATACTTTGCAGGAGATATTCGGCTTTATCGAACATGATATAACCCATACGATAAGCATCTTCAATATCCACTATTAGGTAACAAATATCATCTGCTGCTTCCATGAGAAAAGCCAAAGGATGTCTGCACCACCAACTTACGTCACTGTGACGACGAACAAGACCTACAGTTTCTGCAACTTCTGCAAAGAGTTCTTTTTCTGCTTGGAAAAAACCGTATTTTTTAATACTGCAACCAGAGTTATAATCTGGATTATTCTCGAATATATCCTCAGATATATGAGATTCTCTGGGATATTTAGTAAAAGTTGCTAAAGTCGGACAAGTTAACTGCATTCCTCCTTTTCTATAAGGCATTTCCAACTTAGTCAGAATGCGAAAACCTTGAGCATTGCCTTCATATAAATCAAAGTCATTTTTTTGAGACTTATTAAGTAACTCCTCTACTGTATTTTCGTATTGACCATACCAGGAGTCAAATTTAATCCGAATTGCATCTTCTCCTGCATGACCAAAGGGTGGATTACCAATATCATGAGCTAGACAAGCTGCTGCGACGATATCTCCAAAATCAGAAGCACTAAATCCATAATTATGAAGTTTATGTCTTTTGACTATTTCTTCACCGACAATTCTACCTAAAGAACGTCCGACGCAGGAAACCTCTAAACTGTGAATGAGACGAGTACGGATATAGTCATTATTAGAAAGTGAAAAAACCTGTGTCTTATCCTTTAAACGACGAAAATGGGAAGAAAAAACTAATCTATCGTAATCTTTTTGAAAACAGGTACGATTCCATTGAATATCTTCTGTTTCGCTTCGACCAAGTCTTTTGGGAGTTAGGAGCTGTTTCCAATCCATAATTTAAATACAATATTTATGCTCTGTAGTTTCACTTGAATTTTAGTGTTATTTGTGTGTAATTTATGTGTAATTCATCCAGATAACTCAAGGGACGACATAATAAAGGTTTGAGCTTATCCCGAATAATGGTTAGTAAAATATAAAACCTGTCCCTCTCCGGATAGGAGAAGAACAGGTTTTATATTTATTTGCATTTCCAAGACTAATCGTATTAACTGACAACTGAAAATTAAGTTGGAACCATTTCTCCAGGACGTAATCTAGACCACTTTCCAGCCTCTTCCTGAAAACTGAGACATCCTACAACATCCCATTCCATTTCAATAATGTCATCGTTGGAACGAATATTAACATTGATGGACGGTTCATTCGGTTCAAACGTCGGCTCTTCCGCTAAATGAGGTTGTTGATGCTGGTGTTCTACGGCATGATATGTAATACAGCGATCCACATAGTGGCAGTTGACACAAATACACATAAGGGCAATCAACTCCAATACCTTTATTGTTAATTTAGCTTAAGAGAAGTCATTAGTGCTAGCGATCGCTTGATGAACTTAAATTAAATTAATCTTACTGGTGATTTATATTATTTATTTCTATTACTATTTTCTAGTACTATTTTTATGAAGATGCGAAAACCTATTCTCACAAATATACTTCCAGAAAATTATCCTTTTGACCTAGATTTTTTGCCTAGTTCAAGTTTTGTTGTAGGTGGTGCTGTTCGAGATGCACTTTTGGGTAGAGAGCGAGAGTATCTGGATTTAGACTTTGTAGTAGGGGAGAATGCGGTAGAAACCGCTCATAAAATAGCAAAGCACTATCAGGCTGGTTTTGTACTGCTAGACTCAGAAAGACAAATTGCCAGAGTCGTATTTCCTCACGCAACAGTTGATATTGCTCAACAGGAAGGAGAGAACCTAGAAACCGACCTGGGTAGAAGAGACTTTACCATCAATGCGATCGCTTACAATCCTCGTACTAAGAATATCATCGATCCATTACAAGGTTGTCAGGATTTAGAACGAGGTCTAATTAAAATGATCTCCCGAAAAAATTTGCAAGACGATCCTTTACGCTTACTCAGGGGGTATCGTCAAGCTTCCCAACTGAATTTTGAAATAGATGATCATACCCAGGAAACAATTAGTTCCCTCTCATTCCTAATTCAACAAGTAGCCTTAGAAAGAGTCCGAGTAGAAGTAAGCTATATGCTAAATTCAGTCAATGGTACAGTTTGGTTACAAAAAGCTTGTACTAGTGGTCTGCTTGCTTTCTTCTTTCACAATGCAACACCAGAGGGCATATCAAGATTAGCAAAAGTAGATAGTGCTGTATCCATAATTAAACAAAAATGGCAACAGTTATATATAAAACTTCATCAACCAATTCGCAATACCATAAAAACCACATGGTTAGGAATTGCTAAAATAGCTTGTTTGGTTAGTCAGAATCCGGAAATAGCAGAAGCCCAATTACAAGAAATAACCTACTCTAAAGCAGAAATCAATTCCGTCACCACCGCTTTAAAAAATTTCTCTGAGCTACATAAACCACAAATCTCATTACGGGAACAATACTTTTTTTTCAAAGCTGTAGGAGATGTATTCCCAACTACAGCAATTTTATCCTTAGCACATGATAATAAGGTAGATGCGATCGAGGGTGCGATCGCGAGCTACCTTAACCCTGACGATCTGGTTGCGCATACCACTCCTTTGGTAAGTGGTAAGGATATTATCATATCTCTAAATATACCTTCTTCGCCACAAATTGGTAAAATCCTTACAGAAATAGCGATCGCTCAAGTGGAAGGTAGGGTGTCTACAGCCTCACAGGCTATAGAATACGCTCGTAAACTAATAAAAGTTTGAATTCAATGCATTGTATAGAACTCATAACACTTATGTCTTTGGGTAATTTGAAATTCCAACATAAATACCGGAAAATATTATTTATTTACTTCTGTATTTAATTAAGCATATAAGGTGTACTTCGTCCTGGGAAGCTAAGCGACGTCAAGCAGAGTTAATAACGCCCGAATGCTGGTATTCTCCAGCAAATACTATAATTTCCTGTAATTTAATATTTTTTGAATAACTTTTTAAAATAACCGGAAAGAATATTAAAGATTGGAATAAGGAAGGGGTAAAAGAATACTAGTAATTTAAGTTACATCTATGAATTATAAATACTAGAGTAAATAACTATATTTATATCAGACATAGTTAAAGAATCAGGACTTACGTAATTGTCACAAGACCTTGATTGATGCGTGACACAAAAACCGGTATATTGCGTTAGAAGTCAAGCAAAGTGAGGTCACGTGCCCCTATGAGTAAAATATGCCTTTTTGCTAAGTCCTAAGAATACTAAATCGCCACAAAACAAGGACGATTAGATGATAGGGGTACCTAAAAAATTATTTTCTGATATTTTTTCTGATGAATATAAAATCATCATAGGGCTTATTATATTTAAGTGCATACACTGCGCATTTTTATGATTATATACAGTATTTTGATTTATAGTTGAATGATTTATATTTTTCTAAGTTCCCCCTGGGCGTAAATAATTACTCTATAGGTAAATCCTGATAAAAAATAATTTTAATTTATTAATCTACATATCATTTTTTAATGTTAATCAAAAGTAGCTTAGATTTGAATTATTTTGACTTTAAGTATTTTCATGACATCATTTAAACTATAAATATATGACAGTTATCTGATTATCAATAGGAATCTTTAGAGAGAGATATCTGAAAATAATGTTGATATTTTGTATTGTTAATTTTAGAAAATTTTTATAAAAATAATGTGAATATGAATAAAGACTCTAGATATAAAACAGCGCGTAAATTCAACTATAGATTCTATATAAAAAATACACGAGCATATAAAACAGATAAAATATTACTGACTCTGATTGCATGCTTTTGGTTCTTATTTTTATTACCTATATTAGGATTAAAATCAATACTAGTTTTTATTGGCGTAATGTTTGCTTATAAAGTACTTTTAACAATTATTAATTGAATTTACCCCATTCTCCTCAAAACTCTAAAACCTATTGTATATCTAAGTAAAATAAGGAGCAAAACCTAAATTTTGGAAAAAAATACCGCCTTAGAATGCTCCTGAATACTTTTACTCATCTTATCCATACAGTTCTAAAAATCTCTGACTCAAACGTAGAAAATGAGTATCCTTAACTTTTTTTCTAATAATTCTGAAAAATTCTGGGTCTTTCTTAGACAACCTTAATAAGTAACTTTTATCTTCCCAAACAACAATAGGAATAACTACTTGAAGTGCAATCCACTGAAATATTTTAGGTATTGGTAAACTTGAATAAAAATCGACAAACAACTTACATTGATTATTTTCTAGAGGATAAACATTAAATATAAATGAAGTGTAATGCTTTCCACTAGGAATATGTACTTCTGTCGTATATCGATTATGTAAAATCAATTGATATGTAAATTCATTTTGCCTCCAAGTATCAATATACTTTTTAAATAAATTGAATATTGGAATATATTTAGCTAATTCTTGAATATTTTCAGCCATCATAGAACCCTTTTTCATTACAGAAGTAAAAGTTAATACACCTCCTTGATGGGTTTCTAAAAACTGTAAAACCTCTGTAATTATCAAACCATTTTGAGTGATTTTATGCACATGATTTAGATGCATTGGATTCAGAGTATGAAACATATTTACCCAGTAAGAACCAGGTAAAACATACGCTTTACTTAATAGATGCTCTTGGGGAACTATTGGATAAATACTACCTTCAGGTAGCATCGTAGATATATATTCTTGGTGTTTACGAATATTTATGAAATCAATACCAGTAAATTGACGATAGTTGTGATTTTCTTTAGAATGAAGAGCTATTAACTCTGGTTTTAAGCACAACCAACCGAAAAATAAAGATATAACAATAAATAACTGGGATAGTTCTCCATAAGATAAAAAACTATCAGTCAAAGTTGCTATAAAGCGATCGCAAATTCCAGCTATCCAAAATAGGCTGCATATTAGCCAAACACCATATTTGAAATGATAAACAAAGTCATTAACTTCCTCAGTATGATAACTAGCAATACTTGGACTTAGATCGCATTTCATCATCTGTAAATATAAATTTATATATTGACAGGTAAAAATATTTTCGTTGATGAATCAATTTAAAAATTACCTGTGCTTAATTAGAAGTTAATTTTCTTTAAAATATCTATGAAATACAAGTTCAAATTATACTTTTAATCATATTTCAGTTTATTTACTTTAAAGTATGTATCCCTGGGAACATTATTTATTATAGAAAAAGTTTCATGATTTTATTTTCTTTTTTATAAGCTAAAACGTAAAAGGAGATAAATTGAAATATTTGCTAACTGTAAAAGCATTACGGGGATTCCATAATGAATAAATTTCTTAAAGTTTAAGTTTTTCCTTTTTAAATCTGAAAAATTAGCAGAAAAAATATTACTTGTAGCCCCTAATAATGTACCATTACTACCAATTGTAATGCCGAATAAAGTTGCATAAAAAATAAATAATGTTTCTGGTGGTATCTGAAGTAATAGATTAGAGGTAAAAATTGGAGGTGTTGTAAAATCGAAATTTACTATATATCTTTGCAACAATGGAATAGCAATAATAGCTAGAGGAATGTTACCTATAAAGCTAGATATAATTGCAACACAGAACATTAGCAGGAGTAGACCAAATGCTATATTTGCTTGCAACATTCTGTCAATCAATCCAGACAGACCGCTAACGACACCAGTTTGGTCTAAAGCTCCCGCTACTACAATAATACTTACAAAAAATAATAATATACTCCAATCAATATCTTGCAGAATATAATCAATAGGATCTACTTTCTCTTTATAAGCTACTAGTGAAGCTATAGCTGCTCCCAATAGTGCAAAAGCGGCAGCAGAAACATATAAATCAATAACCGTTCCTAGAATAACAAATATTATTGTCCCACCTAAAATTGTTCCACAAACTTTTAAGACATTTTGATAGCGAAGACTTGGTAAAGACTGAATATCTAAGTTATCGATGCTTTTATTCCATATACTGTGATATAAAAATGGTAATATTCCAACTATAGTTAAAACTGCTGTTATTCCTCCTAAGCTTAACTGTAACAAATACTCTCCAAAATTAATATTAATTGCATCACTAATAATTAAGGTTGTCGGGTCTCCAATCAGTGTAATCAAACCTGCACTATTAGCAACTAGAACAACTAATATCATCAGCTGTACAAAATCTACCTCTGCTCTTTTAGCAATGTAAGGTATTACAGGAGCAACTAAAATAACAGCCACAGTATTTGGTAATAATGCTGAGATTATAGTTGTAATACTAACAATAACTAAAAGTAATATTTTACCCTTGCCTCGAGAATTAAAAACTATTTTAGTAGCTATAAATTCAAATATTTTTGTAGGTTCTAAAATTCGAGTTAACACCATAAACCCAAAAAATAAACCCAAAGCACTTTCACTTCTTGCTATATAATTTATTGACTCTGGAAACGTCAAAATATTCGTAAATATAATAAATAAAGCACCTAAAAAAGCAGCGATTGTAATATTTAGCCATTCTGCGATCGCTAAAATAATAATGCAGACTAAGGTTAACACGCTGATGATAGCCTGTAAATTATCCACAGGTTCCCCAATATGACTATTTACGTGTTTGAATATTATCTAAAAAAGCTATGGCTGGAGTCATAGTTATGTTTGAAATTTATTAATAGTTTCTCATATTTGTGAATAATCATATTTGATATTAAATTCAAAAAATCTGAGCATGATTTAGATACTATTTACTACATACTCTAAGATTCAGATTGCTAATAATTGTATAAATATTAACTTTTCAGATAGCAAAACTTGATTTAAAAATTTAAGGTTTATTTAATGATTATTAAAATTTTAAATAATTTTATCTTTCACTTTTAACAAAACAATTAAAAATACTTGAGCGAAAAATTCTCCAACAGTAATTCGGGAGCATCCCAAATGTGTAAAAACATGTTTTGTCATTGCGAGCGTAATGTAATGAAGCGTTCGTGTAACGTCTCCGACAGGAGAAGCAATCGCAGCAGCTAGACTTTGCGATTGCTTCATTCTGCTGCGCTACATTCGCAATGACAACCAATATTTTGGTCAATTTGCAAAATAGGGATGCTCCCCAGTAATTCCTATGATGACAAAGCAGCACATAAGCTGATATAGCACTTTACTCAAAACATGGCTTACTCCATCCAACTTAGGGACATCCAAAAATTAAATTACTCAATTTCCGCATCTAATACAACTATCAGATTTTTCTCCCTCTCTCTTGGTGCGCATTCCCTAGCGCTTTGAAAAAGCGCTTTCATTGTGGTCTTCTCCCAAAGGGTAGCGCCAAGGGGGTTTCCCCCCGAAGTTTGCTCAACGGAGGGAACCTCCGCACGCAACTTCTCT